>CAZCZI010000091.1:0-27659 GCA_964503045.1 uncultured Candidatus Obscuribacterales bacterium | reverse complement strand
TTGCAATGCAAACAATGCAACAGGTGATGCAACCGGAGCAGGCGTCGTAAAACACTCCGCAAACTTACGATAATTTCTTGGCAGTCTAGCCGATTTAAGCAAAATAGTAACCGTGCAAGGTAAGATATTCGGCTACGAAGGCTTCTCGCTGGTTTGCTCGCTTGCGCATAATTGCACTGCTTTGCATTTTTTCGCTTCTTGGTGCTCTTTGTGCACCAGCACGTGCGCAAGCTGGAGGCGATCAGGACTATGCTTTAGGGGTCGCCGAATACAAGAAGGGAAACTACGCTCGTGCAGTTGCATACTTCAAAACGGCGGTAGCAACCGCTTCGGTTTCCAATCACTGTATACGCAAACTCTATTTGGGCCATTCCTATGTCGGCTTGAAAGAGCTTGGAATGGCTGTGAAGACTTATCGCGACATCGAGGCAAGTTGCCACGGCTCGCCTGAAGCTAAGTTGGCGACAAAGTGCATTGAAGACCTTATGGACCCGGCTAAGGCGCGCGCCGTAAATGCAAGCCAACCGGCATCATCTAGGACTGCTCTTGCGCAACGCATCGAAGTTCTCGATGTCTATGAGCATCTGCCGCAAATCAATCCGTCGTTCATCCACATGGTCAAAAAAACGGTAGCCGACTTGAGACACGACTTCTACGAAGTGCTCGACAGAGGCGGCTGCAACGTCACTGTCGCTCAAAACATAATCTACAAATGGCCTAATGCATATAACATATCTACCCCCGGCGCTGAACACCTCAGGCTTTCACAAGATTATGGACTAACGCAGGGCCTTGATATTTATGTTTGGGAACGCCCCATTTATGTCGGAAATATATTGGGGAAGCCATTTCCAATCGATTATAGCCAGGCATATTTGCGAATACAGTTGTACCGGGTCGCGTGCCACGTTCACGGTATTGATGAAAACAAAGAATATTTGGAAGAATACAAAAAAGATGTGGAAAAACTAAAGACAGAGGGAAAACTCGACTGGCTTGCAAGATTCTTTATAGACCAAAAGGTCGCTGGCCCGGCGCAACTAGCTGGGTGCATCGTCGAAAACTATTTGCACAAAGATGTAAGTCCCGTCCTAGAAGAGATGTTTCCCAAGAGTTACGCATGGATAAAAAAGAGGCTTAAGCTGTGATGTCTAGTTTCTACAACACATGTGTCATTCATCTGAGTGTTCTTGGCCTTGTGACATTATGCTCACTTGGACCTTGCGCACCACCGGCAATGGCAACGCCGGAGGAAGCCCAACTCGAATATTCTGCTGGAGTAATGGACTATCAAAAGAGATTTTACCGGTCAGCAGCACAACACTTCAAAGCGTCCGTCGATAAAGATCCTCAAGCCAAATCACACTGCTTGCGACGACTCTATCTTGCGCACAGCTACGCAGCACTGCGAGAATTAGATAAAGCAATCCCGCTTTACCAGGACTTGATAAACAATTGCTTCGGCTCACCAGAAGCGAAACTAGCAAAAGAATGCATGGAGCGCCTGCAACCCTCTGCAAAGATCAACCTCGGAAAAGGTCTGATGAATAGAATCACGATTCTGGCTCCGATTGAAAGCAGAGGTATCGCAAAGCACCCGCCGGTCAGCGGACAATTTGTTGCGTTAATTAAAAGCACTGTGCAACGCTTTCCTCCTGCTATTTACAGCGCATTAGATCAAAGCAACTGCACAATTACAATCGGCCCCAATATTGTGGACAAATGGCCGGACTGCGGCGACGAACTGGCACCTGGAAAAAAAACAAAGCTGTCCGAAGATGTCGGACGAACGTATGGAATGGATGTCTATTTTTGGGAACGTCCACTTGTCGATGGACCAGGCGGCAAGAAAATGCTCGGACCGGCCTTCGACAGCGCCTTAGTCAGAGAGTGGGTCTATACTCTGATGGGACACGTTGTCTGTGAAATTGACGGCGTAAATGAAGATCCACTCTTGATTGATGCGTACAAAAAGGATTGCGAGGGTATCCCTGAGTTTGAACGAGACGATCCGTCGGTGGTCTTCTACACCACTCAAAAACAGATGGGGCCCGGCGAAGTTGCAGCTGGAGTATTGGAAGAGCTTTTGTCGCAAAAAAAGGGCAGGACTATGGAGTTATTTCCCAGAAGCACTGTATGGGTAAGAAAGAAATTCAAACTCTAGGTTGTTAGCGATAAAAGCGAATCACTCGCCTCTTATTGTCGACGACAAATCGAGATTTCCCGAAGAATGATTGTCCAAGAACCGGGTATGGTCCTCCACCCAACTCGGTAACACTTACCGTCACATTACGCTTACGAATCGGACCAAGTTCAATGCTGTCAACATCGAAGCTTACCGCGTCCACTAAGCCTTTGCCTACTCCACCCAGAGAACCATACTTGACTGAAGAAACGGGCTTTAGTTTGTAACGACGAGCTTCTTCCAGCGAGAAGAGGCAGTCACCAGCCCCGGTATCAAAGTTCATCTCGAGCGGATAACCATTGACTTCGGCTTCGACAATCAAACCGGAGTAAACCATTCGAAACGGAATGACGAATGAATTTTCCGGCACCTTATCTCTAGTACTCGAATCTGTATGCGTGAAAGAAATGTAGTTGTGCGCATTATCAATCTCGTAATGCATCTTTCTCAAGAAAGGTTGTCCAAGTAGCGGGTATTCCAACTCTTCTACAACTTCGACTGGCATCTTTACTTTTATCGAGCCCAGCGAAATTTCCAAGTCCGTCTCCCAATATTCAACCCTTCCAACGGCACCAACTGCGAAGCCCGATGCTTTTCCCTCTGGCGGTTTGATTCCAAGCTTAACTAGAGTTTTCTTTCCAAAGATTACTCTGTAAGCACCGGTATCAATCAACATCTTTTGCGGCTTTCCATTGACTTTGCCCATGACAAAGAGCTTGTCATCCATCTCGCGAGTGAATGCGATTTTCTCTTCCTGAGGCAGAATCTCTTCATAGGCCTCTTCGATTTCCGGACGCCCATAAACGTTGATCTTTGTAGTACGCTTCTTTTCGCTCGCGGGACTGGCGGCAGCAACGCTGACAGGATTCGAACGTACATTAGCTAGCTGTTTCGCAGCCTTGCTTGCCATTGGAAACGCCCTTGATTTTGGGAAATGCTCGACTATGTATTGGTAAAAGCTGCGTGCTTCCAGCAACTTGCCCATCTGCTGGCATGACAATGCCATTACATAATACGCATCAGCGTTCTTCGAATTTCTGTCCAAAACTCTAAGCATACAATCATATGCATCCTGATACTTTCGCTCGTTGTATGCTTGCATTCCCGCATCAAAATCTTCATCTGCAAATGCGGGTAGCGCACAAACGCACAGAAAGCAGAATGTCACCAAAATATTAGCGAAAAGTCGCCGCAACATTTAATGCTCAATCAATTGCCCGGAATATTCTGATTCTAACAAATGGTCATCTTACTTTCCTCGTGTAAAATCATGAAAGAGCAAGCTCGCTAGGAGTCAATTCTTCTATGGCAAAAAACTCGCACCGCAAGATTGGCTGTCTGATTCTGGCAATAATCTCACTCTTCATAGTTTCGACAGTCGCACCACAGCGAGTTTTCGCAAGCAGCGGCGAAGCACAATTAGAATATGCAGCCGGCGTCATGGACTTTCAGAAAGCCAACTACCGTTCTGCAGCCGCTCATTTTAAAGCTTCGATCGAAAAAGCTCCCAATGTCCCTTCCCACGCGCTGCGCAGGCTCTATTTAGCCCATTGCTATGCCGGGCTGAAAGACAATGCCAAAGCGATTGAACTTTATCAAGAGTGCATCAATAACGCATTTGGTTCACCTGAAGCAAAGTTCGCACAAGAGTGCATCGACAAATTAAAGCCAAAATCCGGCCCGAGCACCACACCGGCAAAATCTTTGTCAACTGGGCTGATGCAGCGCATCACGGTTTTAAATCCTAAGTTTAATCATCCACCGGTGAGCAGTGAGTTTGTTGGAATGATTAAGTCCACCATCTCCACTTTGCCTGGTGATCTCTATCGAATCATCGATCAAGGTGGTTGCACGATTACCATTGGTTCAAACATAACCGACAAATGGCCGGACGCCTACAATGAGTCCGCTCCCGGAAAGGAGTACATGAAGCTCTCACAGGACTACGGAAGAACCTATGGAATGGACATTTATATGTGGGAACGCCCACTACTTTCGGGAGAAAAAAGAGAGCTGGGAAAACCGCATGATATAGATATGTCTCGACATACATTCATCGTTCAACTTGGTCATGTCGTTTGCGAAGTCGCGCATGTAAATGAGGACAAGGATTTCCTAATTGAATACAAAAAGGACGTGGCAGAGATTCCTGCAGATGTGAAGCAATCCAATCGAAGTGTTTATTTCTTTCTCTCACAAGAAAAGATGGGTCCGGGAGAGCTAGCTGCCGAAGCACTCGAAAATTACATTTCAAAGGATTTTAGAGACGACCTAAAAAACCAGTATTTCAAACGAAGCTATGAGTGGATTAGAAATAAGTTTAGACTCTAAGGTTTCTCACTTCTTTTCAGATGGAAGTGAATGATCTTGTTATCTTCATCTATGTCGAATTTCAGTTTTTCGGTGAAAGTGCGACCAATAATTGGACGTTGCCCTTCTAAGAAAATGGGACAGATTTTTGCAATCACATTTTGCATTGAGATTGGACCAATTTGTATACTCGGAATCTCGTAATATAGCTCCGGCACCCACCGTAAACCGACTTCATTGAGCGCTGCTTCTCGAGCTGGGCGCAGATTATACGTTGGAATATCCGCTCGTGAAAAAACACAGGTCGGTGTATCTATGTCGAAATTCATTTCTATTTGTCTTCCATTAACTAGGGCTTCGACGATTCGCCCTGATGTTACTCTGAAGGGAAGATCAAACGTTGGTCTCTCATCGTTGCGAGGAATTTTCGGCGCAGGCGTATTGGTATGAGTGAAAGTGATGTAGTTCATTAGTGGATGATCGATAATGTGCGGCATTTGATTCAAAAATGTTTGCCCCAATATGGGCGCATGAAGGCGCTCCACAACATCCACATGAAGGTTCACCCTGTACTTTCCAAGGGCGACTGGCACATCTGTTTCCCAGCCGGGCACAGGTTCTGCACTGACTCCGGGACATTCTTTTGTTGGCGGACCGGTCGGCACCTTTAGACCCAACTGTTGTAAGTGATGCTTACCAAACACAGAAAAAGGATGGCGTCCATCAAGTTCCATCTTTATTGCGGTGCCTTTGACATAACCTTGCACGAAGATCTGGTCACCGTATCTGGTGTACGGAATTTTCTCTTCTTGAGGCATGAAATTAAGTGGAGGCTCTGCCTTGGGAACTCCGTGCTGAGTCACATGAGGTATCGGGTGCGGAGTCGATGCCACTTCTTTCTTTTTCTCCACCACATTCGCGTTTTCTGGTGAGTCCGGTACCATCGGTGCACCCTCTCTCGCTTTGATATACGCAAGTTGCTGCGCTCCCTTCAAAGCAAGCGGATATGCCTTGGACTGAGCAAAATGCTGTACGACAAACTCATAGTAGCTGAGCGCTTGTTTAAGGTTTCCCAACTTCTGGCTGGTGACTGCAAGATAGTAATATGCTGCTGAGTTATTTGGATTCTTGTCGACCGCCTTTTCAAATCCGTCCATGGCCTCCTGGTAGTTTCCGCGTAGGAAGGCTCTCATTGCTTCGTTGTACGCTGAAACTTCTTTGGAAGCAGCGGACTGCGTATTCGTTGTGCTTTGCGAGCTTTGCGCATTCATCGGTGCGCAAATCAATACAGTTGATAAAAAGATTGAGATGAATACACGCATGTGCATCAAAAGGAAAGATCTCGTATGCGGTCTACTATAAACAATTCTGGCAGATCGGTAATAAGGCGTGTAAGATCGATACATGGGCCTAGTTACAATGTACCCATCAAAAATGATCATGCTTTCTAGGCGGCTTGTGCCAGCGCTCTGCGGCTGCGGCCTAATATTTCTTAGTTTTCAACCAAGAGCCCTGGCCAATCGTTCAGAGGCTCAGCTCGAATATGCCGCGGGCATCATGGACTACCAGAAAGGAAGATACAGATCGGCCGCGACACATTTCAAGGCCGCTGTAGAAAAGGCGCCGGATGTACCTTCACACGCTTTGCGAAGACTCTATCTTGCTCACTGCTATGCCGCGCTGAAGGAAGTCGATAAGGCAATTCCGCTCTATCAAGAGGTAATTAGTAACGGTTTTGGATCAGCCGAGGCTAAATACGCACAAGTTTGCATCGATAAACTCAAACCGAAAGAAAAGTCCGAAAAAGGGCAATCTTACAGAGGATTGATTAATCGAATCACCGTTCTAGAACCGTTGGCCGGTCATCCTCCTGTCAGCACCGAGTTCATCGGAATGATCAAAACTACTGTTGCCAATCTGCCACCGGACATCTACAAAGTCATTGATAAGGGCAACTGCAGCATTACGCTTGCACCAAATATTGTCGACAAATGGCCCGATTCCGGCAACGAATCTGCTCCGGGGAAAGAGGAGGTAAAACTGTCGCAAGATCTTGGACGAACTTATGGCACAGACATCTATATGTGGGAACGCCCACTGCTGCTGGGTGGCAAGAATGAGCTGGGTTCGCAATTTCCGCTCTTTCTCAGCAAAATATTCTTCTATGGTCAAATTGCTCACGCAGTTTGTGAGTGTAGTCACGTCAATGAAGACAAGGAGTTCATGGCAGAGTTTAAAAAGGACGTAGAGGCGATGTCACCGGAAGATAAAGAGGAAGAAAACTTCTATATTTCGCAAGAAAAAGTAGGACCAAGCGAAGTGGCAGCAGAGGCGGTCGCAAACTATCTTTCACGAAACATGAACGAGCGCGTCTTTGAACACTTTCCCAAGTGCTACAAGTGGGTTAAACAACGCTTTAAGCTGTATTAACGCCAGAAGCGTATAACTTTCTTTTCTTGATCGACAACAAATCTTGAACTGCCAAAAAATGATTGGCCTATGAGTGGATAACCACCGGGCTCTTCAGAAAGCCACACAGGTACATTCACTTTTCTGATCGGCCCCAATTCAATACAGTCAATGTTGAATGCATAATTCTTGGACACTCCACCAACAGCCTGCGCATACTCAACAGAAATGTCTGATACCACCTTGAAGTATCCGAGTCTGCGAGCATCGTAAATGGAAAATGCACACTTGGACGCCCCAGTATCAAAATTCATTTCGCAGACTATTCCATTTACCTTACCTTCTACAATCATGTTGTTATTGACCATTCTAAATGGCACTTCGACGCTGTTGTATGTGGTTTCGCCGGCGACGTGCCGATTCTTATTCGAGAACTTTATATAACTGGTTGAGTTGTCGATTTGATAATTCAGCTTTTTCAAAAATGATTGGCCCAACACCGGTTGACCACCCATCTCCTCAATCACGTCAATCGGCAGCTTAACTTTGATACGTCCCAAAACCAATTCGACATCCATCTCCCATGTGTCATTGGCACCAGCTGCACCATAAGCTGTTCCAGTAGCCTTTCCTTCAGGAGGTTTTATTCCGAGCTGCTTAAGGTGTTCTTTTCCGAAAGTTGCTTTGTAGGCACCCGTATCAAGAAGCATTCGTATAGGTTTTCCATTAACCCGCCCCTCGATCAACATGGTGCGTCCAAGTTTCCTCGTAAACGGTATTCGCTCATCGTCAGGAATTACATCTTCTTCAGAAGCCGTTTCCAGCTTTGCTCGATCACCGTATACGTTTACCTTCGAGCCCGCAGCAGTGGAGTTGGCGTTAGCCACAACAAAGTTATGTGGTGAATTCGAGACTGTGGATGCGACCTTTGCCTTGGCAGGAGGAGGTGCAGGGGCACGAACATTGGCTAGAGCAGCAAAGCCTTTGCTAGCGTTTGGATAAACCTTGGACTTAGGAAAGTTTTGCACAATAAACTGAAAGTAGCCGCGTGCCTCGTAGAACTTCCTTAGCTGCTGGCACGTCACTGCCATGTAGTAATAAGCGTCAGGATTGTTCGGATCTTTGTCGATCGCCTTCTCTAGCTTCTCAAATGCCTCTTGAAACTTGCCTTGATGATAGGCGGTTTTTCCTTCATTGAAATCGTCATCTGCCTTTGCTGGTGCGAAGGAAAACACTCCAACGACAATAGCAAACGCAAAGGCGATAACAAACTTCCAGAACATACCCAACTCTCAAACACGGGAACAGTACGATTTTAGCAAATTGGTACCTGTCTATACTTGCCCACGAAAATTCCAAATCTAGCTTCAACGATAAAAGTGAATCACCTTTTTCTCGTTGTCTACGACAAAGCGCGAATTTCCAAAAAATGACTGTCCTAAAAGCGGGTACCCGCCGCCGCCTATGGCGCTTACGTGAACAATCACGTCTCGTTTGCTTATTGGTCCAAGTTCGATACTTGGCACTGTAAACAGCAAGCTCCTGACAGACCCACCGCCCACGCCGCCGACGCTTGTTTCATAGACTTCCGAGTTGGGCTGAAGTCTCAATCGCATCAGATCGCGAACAGAAAACAAACAGGTCGACGCACCGGTATCGAAGTTCATCTCGCATGGAATTCCGTTCACCGAGCCCTCGACTATGAGACTGCCATCAATCATTTTGAAGGGCACATCGATTGTTCCATACGGAACATGTGTGGTTGTTTTGCCACCGATTTTGGTGAAGTGTATGTAGTTGTGCGCTGAATCAATTTGGTAGTGCATTTTGCTGAGAAACGGCTGACCAAGAAGAATCATGTCTTCCTCGTCAATTACATCGGCATTGACGCGAATTTTGATCTTACCTACCGAAACGTCCAGGTCCATTTTCCAGGTAGCCATGGCACCGGACGCGCCACCAGCAACACCAGTAGCTTTTCCTTCCGGAGGTTTGATGCCCAGTTTGGTGAGCATATTTTTGCCGACACACACAGTGTAGGCACCGGTATCAATCAGCATTTTGGTGCGTCTGCCGTTTAAGGCCCCGCTGACGAAAAGCTTGTCACCATGCTCTCTGTCGTACGGCACATATTCTTCGTCTGGAATAATGTCACCCGCTGAAGCTTCGGTTTTGGTCGGTACAGAACCTTTCACAGCGGCAGCAGCAGTAGCAGCAGTGGCAGTGATTATCGTGTGTCCCGGCGGTGGTGGTGTCGTCGCTTTGACACTGGCCAATGCCTGCACGCCCTTCTTCGCCAGTGGAGCGGCCTTGGAAGCGGGAAAGTGGTCGACTATGAATTGGTAATATCCGCGAGCTTCACTGAATTTACCTAGCTGCTGACACGTCATCGCCATAACGTAGTAAGCGTCGGCGTTGTTGCGATCTCTTGCGATTGCTTGCTGCAGCAAACCGAACGCCTCTTGAAACCTACTTTCTCGATACGCTGCAACAGCCGAATTGTAGATCTCGTCTGCAAAGGTCGGACGAAATGAACAGAGCACACACAACAAAAGCACTGCGGCTAGTAAAATCTTTTTGTTCATCAATACTCGAACAATAATGGGATATTTTCGATCTTAACAAAATTGGTCAATCTATACTTACCCACTCACATCAGTGTAATAGCAGCGATTCCTGGTAAACTCACGCCGTGATGGGTCTAAGACTATTGCCGCTATTGCTTTGCGCCCTGTTGTCGGTCGCACAGCCGGCGCTATCGCGCAACCCGACTGCGACCCTTCCGAGCGTTACAGACGCCCAGATTAAAGACTTCGATCAACCCCATCTGAGTTGGTTGCCGACAGTACCTCAGCGCGAGCAATTGCTTGTATTTTTGCCAGGCACTGGCGGTTCGCCAAAGAAAAGATTTCCTCTTGCCGAAACCGCAGCGGCCTTAGGCTATCACGTGATATTGAATCTTCAAATGGGTAAGGATGTAACGAAAGCCTTCTTGTAGGAACAAAATGCCAACAGATCTTCAGACACTGATCGACCAACTATCGAACTCGAAATCCGACAAGCGTCGCTCTGCCGCGAAAAACTTGCGTAAATTGAGAGCGAAAGAAGCCGGCAGCGCGCTTCTCACAGCGCTGAAGGCAGAGGTAATGGATAAGAGATCCTGGGAGACACAATATCAACAGATCATGGCAATCGGTGAGTGCGAGTACGAAGCTGCTTTACCGTTTCTCCATGAGCTGAACAACCAGCATGATTTCGGGGATGCACTTATGCAGTATGTCGCGCTTGGCGATGCCATTGTTAGACTGGAGAGAACTTCCGATCACGATGCCACGCCCGTGTTGCAGTTTTTGAACGCTTCGATGAGCAGTCCGTCGGACAAACGAAAGGCAATGGCATTAGATGGAGCTCTGCGAGCAATGGCAATGCAAAAAATGAAGCCAGATCAAGCAATCATTGCCGAGATAATTTCTGGTGTTTCCAAATTGACCACAAACGGAAGTGGTCTTCCTTTCTGGGTACTCGCAGCAGCACCTGGATGGAATGGTCCCGACGTGCAGCAATTTATTCAAACGCACATCAACTCAGCACGTTCTGATGTTCAGCAAGCGGCACAGCTCGCTCAAAACAAACAATACAAAAAGTGGACCCCTCTTTAACCTAACAGCTCGAGAACTATCCAAATGCGAAACATTTCATTGATTGTTGCCGCTACGGTATCTCTGACAGCCGCACCAGCGCTTGCAGAAGGGTGGGGTGTTCCTTCTTTGCCAAAGCAAGGCAGCATGACTCCAGTAGACACAAAGATTAAGCAACCACACTTAAAATGACTTTCCGACTCTTCTCATTCATGGCATTGGTTCTTTCGTTTTCCATTACCACCGCGCATGGTGCCTATGGTCAAGATAGCGACGAAGACACTGCAAATGGTTTGGTAGAGCAGGGCAAATACAAAAAGGCAATTGCGTTTTGCAACAAGGTGATTGAACGGCACAAAGCAACTTCTGATCTTTTCGTTGCCCGATCAAATGCTTACAGCTACTTGGGCGACAACAAAAAAGCGATTGAGGATTGTACTAAAGCCATAAGTCTCGACCCCAACAATGTCTTTGCCTACGCCTGCCGATCAGATTCCTACAATCAACTGGGTTTGGCTCAAGCAGCCATAGCAGACTGCGACAAAGGACTGACGCTCGACCCCAACCGCACGTCCTTGTACTCAAATCGCGGACAAGCAAAGCTTCAACTTGGAAAGTTCGCCGAAGCGGTCGCGGACTTTAATCGGGCGATAGAACTTGTTCCCGACAACGGTGAGGCTTACTACTTCCGCAGCCAAGCCAACGAAAAGCTAGGCAAGAACGCCGCTGCCTCCGACGACAGGAAAAAGGCAAAGGAGTTTGGGTTTCAACCCGGAGTACCGACCTTAATCATGGACGGAAAAATTAAGCGGCAGTGAGCGGAAACAAATTCCCTGGTGCAACTTTTCCTCTGCTGAAAATGATTGCGAGACAATGGTTTTTGGGTGCGGATTTTGCCTATGGGGGACTTGTTTCCGCTGCGAATTGTTTCGACGCACCATATGTGTTGTCTCGTTCGCTAAGGTTTAGCATCGTCTATTTCAGGCTGGGTCTTGAGCACTTTGATAGACAAACCCAACAGCTCGTATACGACGGGGTTTTCAGAGCCAAAGCTTATGTAGGTCGCTAAAACGTAAAGTTTACCGACTGTAGGATCCGCCGAAACCCACTGATGACCATCATGAAATTCAACCCACCGGTGCCCGGAAAAACCCGGCACGTTCTTTCGGTCGGAGTAGACGAGCCCATGCACCTCACGAGCGGGTATTCCTGCCGCTCTCAAGAGTGCAACCAGAAGCAATGCGTGCTCGGTGCAGTCGCCACGCTTCTTCTCTAAGACCTCTAAAGAAGTCGGAAGATCGACGGCTTGCTGTTTCTTTAGATTGTCGAAAACCCAGCGTTGAAGCATGTCTGCCTTCTGCAGGACTGTCGGATTCTTCTTCGCTTTTGTGATCGTTGCTGCAAGTTCCTTTATCTTGGAATCGCTAGCTTGAATGGTTTTTGTGGACGACAAAAACTTCTTTTTGTCGCTGAAACGCAGTGGTTCAGGCAGCTTCGTTCGAAAGTCTTTCAAGATTGTGGCGACCAAAAATCTATATCCATCAAAACAACGATCGATTCTCTGTCTGTGATCTTGATGAAGCGAAATCGCAGATGAGTTCCTCAATAGCACAACCATCTTTTCTTTCTGATCTTCATCGAGCAATCCATCGATTGGAATTCGAGACAAATCTGCAGCTTCGGGTGGGTCGTACTTGAGCGCGGCCAAGTCGCTTTCTTTGCGCAGCTCGAAACGACCGCTGAAAGCATGAATGAGGCGACCTCGCTTGTCGTACCACTCTTGTTGCTTGTCTTGCGTGTGATCTACCTTCTCGACGAAGTATTCGCAGTCATGCTCTTTGTACTTCGAAGCGACCTTGCCGCGATAAGTAATCGTGGTTACTGCTCTGCCTCCTTCTACGGTAAACGAGTTGCCGTCGAGCAAGAGAGTCGACCCAATTGGAGGTTGAGATGTCAGCCAGTGTGCAAAATCGTAGAAATCATTGAGCAAGTAATTTCCGTACACTCCGTACTTATCTTTCTTGCTTTTGTCGCCAATCGTTGTCGTCACGTTGTAGTGATCTTCTTCTCGATCAACGACAATTGTTCTTTCGCGACCATTGATCTTTTCAAAGAAGTCGAACTTGGTCACCAACCCGTCTTTTAGTGAGGACATGGTGCGGCTGTTTTCGTTCCATCTGAAGACTTCTTGAGACCTTCCCTTTCCTGAGTAGAACGACATTTCCTGATCGATTTCTTCAATCAAAACATCAGGATCTTCTTTGGAAACATACATGTTCTCGACTCGATAACCCACTTTCAGGTCACCGACATACATGCCGTATGAGACCTTGCCGGAGATTTCCGATGCCACGTTGCGCAAGTCTACTCCGCCGGTTACACCGCTGGTCACACCGCCTATCGCCTCATCGCGTTCCACTTGCTCGCCTTGCGCGAAACACCCGGCCGGCAGTCCGACTGCTAGGTGTAACGCCATGACCGACGCCGAAACCAAGAGATTGAGTTTGTGATTACGTCCAATCACTTTAGTTCTTCGCCGACAATAGCTCCTGCCGAATTATTTTCAATGGTGGATAGCCTGCACCTAAGAATCGATCGTGGAAGTCACACAACGAATACTTATCGCCCTTCAGCTTTTTGTAGTCATCGCGCAGCTTCAGAATCTCCAGCTTCCCGAGAGTGTATACAAGGTAAGTTGGGTCCATGGTTCCACGCTTCGTTTCGCGATCTGCATTGGCCTCTTCCTGATAGCCTTCCTTCATAAAGAACTTGATTCCTTGAGGAAGTGTCATTTTTCCGGTGTGCATTTCAATGCCGACGATGTAGCGACAAACTCGCAATAGCGCGTCATGAACCTGCACCATCTTAAGATTGCGATCGCCTTTATGGAAGCCTTCATCAAGCATCATCTGTTCACAATAATGCGCCCAACCTTCTGCATTTGAGTTGCAACCCAAAATTTTTCGCGTCTTGGATGGTCCGTTCCTCACCCAAAGAAACTGAGTATAGTGCCCAGGATAAGCCTCATGAATACTGGTGTTTAGAAGGTCAGCGTTGCTGAATGAACGCATGTGTTCTTCGGTTCGTTTCGCACTCCAGTTTGCCTCGGGAATCGTAACGTGATAATAGGCTTCCTTTGCTTTCTTCTCGAATGAACCTGGGGTGTCCATCGAAGCAAACGACAAGGCCCGCGCAAACGGCGGTGTTTCGTCGACTCGCACACGTTCTTCAGAGGGAATCGTGCAAATCTTTTTCTCGACACAATAGGTGCGAATTTCTTCCAGAACGTTCTTCACCGATTTGATGAGTTCGGTTGGTTTCGGATGTTCGGCAGCAATTTTCACAAAAACTTTTGTGGGAGTGGACTTCGGATCGATCTCTTTGGCAAGATCGATGAACTCTTTTTGCAGCCGGTGCAGCTCGTCATAACCTCGCTTCAAAAGGTCCGGCAGGCTGTCCTCGACCATTTCCTCAAATGCGAGTTTTTTCTTGAATGCATCTGCGCCAATCGGGAATGTTCCCTTGCACTTTCCTTTCAACTTCTTTTTGAGAAACTGATCGTATTCCTTCAAAGCGTTAACGACAGCTGCATTCTCTTTTGCAAATAGTTTTTTCAATTCGGGGTCCGCAACTGATGTAAACGCGGCTGGCACGGAATCTTCAAAGAAGGAGATGATTCCTGGCAGCTGCTCAAAGGCAATATCAAGATAAACAGGTGGAACTTTTTGCGCGTCCAAGTTTTTCATGCCTTGCGCAAGAAAGTCAGGAATCTTTTTCTCGCGTTCTATGACACTTTTGAGCCGCTCAGACAATGGTGCGAAGTCGCGTTTGATAAGACTGAACGCGGCATCGCTGACAGTGCGAGTATAAAGATCGGGATCTTTCTTCCACTCCTCGAGTTGGTCGATGGTCAGCAACTGACTTTTGATATGGTTGACGATCATCTCGCGATCGATGCGCTCAGCCGGTGAGAGTTTAGACGCATCAAATCCATTGAAGTCTGATTCGAACTTTTTGAGCTGTGCTGTCCGCTTGGTTACCGAATCGGTTGAGTATTCGCCAAGTAAGTTGTCGAATTGGTGGAAACCTTCTTGAGTTCCCCAGCTTGGGTTGAACCGGAATTCAGAATCAAAGTAGTCATCAACCAATGACTCAAACTGTTTGCTGGAAAGCTGATTTCTTGTAGTTTCGGGCTTCGAGCCTGCGGCCTCGTCAGGGGCAGCGGTCGGCTCGGTTGCAAAGGTGGCAATGGCTGAGCTCGACGCTAGAGACGCGCATACTGCGATCGCCAGAAAAGCCATAAAAGATGGTCCCTGACTGACTTTCATCATGTTCTTCCCCTTGTGATCGACATAGGCGCCCAACAATCAGGAGCCCTTTTGCAAGACCATAGATTACTGCGCTTGAGTCTTATGCACGTATCAAAAGCAAAGAAAGCATTACAGAATTGCCTTAGTAGGAAAATACAGATTCAAATCATTGCAATGTCTTTGATCAGCGTTTCGCTGCGCAGCTCGAAGGACACTCTTGGAAAGCTTATGTAAAAGCGCAAAAACGAGCGTTACAAAAGCCATCCAAGCTCATTAATGTGTGTAAAAATCTTCACCTGGATATCTCAAGGGTAATCTTATGTCTTACAGCATCTTCGTGCTGGTCAAACAAGTACCGGATCAAGGCTCAAAAGCCGGCTTAAACCCGGACGGAACTATCGACCGAGCACGAGCCAAGAGGATGCTCAATCCTTTTGACCGGTATGCGCTTCAAGCTGCGCTGCATACCAAAAAACTCTACGGCGGCACGGTCACCTGCATTTCGATGGGACCACCGCCGGCCGTGGAAGTCTTGTTAGAAGCTTTGGAGCATGGCGTCGACAGTGGCGTTCTGTTGTCTGACAGGAGGTTGGCAGCATCCGACACGCTGGCGACAGCCTATGCCCTTTTCAAGACGGTCACTCATGTCGGTAAACCTGACATCCTTTTCTGCGGTTTGCAAACTACCGATGGCGATACCGCGCAGGTCGGTCCTCAGCTCGCAGAACGTTTGGGCTTGCCACAAATTACATACTGCGAAGACTTTTCGATTGAAAACGGAAAAGTGCATGCCCGCCGCATCATCGAGGGCGGCTATCAGAAAGTCGTGACAGAGTTTCCTGTGCTCGTCACCGTTGCCAACTCTTATCATCACCTCGAATACAAGTCATTCAGAGGCGCATGGCGGGTTCAACAGCTGCAGCGCAATCAGGACGAACTCAAACAATTCATTCAAACGGTTGACCTGGATGTGGTTGGAGCTGATTCCGATCGCTGCGGATTGAAGGGTTCACCTACGATCGTCGCTCACACCGAAAAGGTCGGCGAAATAGGCGGCAACTGCACCATGCACGAAGGGCACTCGATCGACCAGATGGTGAGCGAGGTTGTTAAAGGAACAAACATTTCCGAATACCTCACGCAAGCGGCGGGGAAGTAATCATGAGCGACGAAAAGGAAACTCAACCACAAGAGCCACAAGAAATCGATGTCTCACAGTTCTCACCAAAAGGTGATGTGTTGGTCGTCGCCGAATTGATCATGGGCGAGCTGCAGCCGGTCACTCTCGAACTCTTGGGAGCCGGACGCATCCTGGCCGACAAGATGGAACGCAATCTCAAATGCATCGTACTCGGTCACAAAATGGGAGATGTTCCTGAAAAATTGATTGAAGCCGGCGCCGATGAAGTGTATGTGGCTAGCGACGAAGCTCTGTACTATTACCGCACGCTCCCTTACCGGCGCGTGATTTGCGATTGGCTCGAGTCTTTGCCGGAGCCGCCGCACACTACGCTTCTTGGTTCGACCACAACCGGTCGCGACCTGGCACCACGGATAGCGGCACACTTCGAAACAGGTTTGACCGCGGACTGCACCGAACTCGATATCGGACCGTACGAACACAAAAGCAAAGTCGATCCGTCCAAGATTGGTTTGTATCCTAACTGCCTGTATGCAATTAGACCCAGTTTTGGTGAGAGCCTGAAGGCTCGCATTTTGGGACCATGGAAGAACCCACAGATGGCCACGACAAGGCCTGGGGTGATGATTCCACTCAAGCCGCAGCCTGGTCGCAAAGGCAAAGTCATTCAGATTCCTGTCAAACTTAAGCCGGAAGATTTCAGGCTTGAGGTTGCGGAAACCGTAAGAGAAATGGCAAAAGGCGTAAAGTTAGCAGAAGCCGAAGTGATCATCAGTGGCGGTTTTGGCTTAGGCACCAAGGAAGGCTTCGATCTGCTTCACGAACTCGCGAAGTGCTTCGAGAATTCCGCAGTCGGTGCATCACGCAAGGTAGTCGATCTTGGTTGGATTCCATACAACCACCAAGTCGGTCAAACCGGCAAAACTGTTCGTCCCAAACTCTACATTGCATGCGGAATCTCAGGCGCCATTCAACACCGCGTCGGCATGTCGAAGTCAGGTCTGATCATCGCAATCAATAAAGATCCTGATGCGCCGATTTTCAAATTCGCCCATCATGGAATCGTCGGAGACGTTTATCAGGTAATTCCTGAAGTGATCAAGCAGCTCAAAGAACTACAATCGAAGCAGGGAGAGAAGGCAGTTGTCGCAACGCATTGAATACGATCTTCTTCTGGTCGGAGCAAGTCCCTCCAACCTAACGCTGGCGTACCATTTTCTTGAGTTGGCTAAGGCGAGCGGAAAAGAGTTCTCGATTGCCATTTTGGAAAAGGGCAAAGAGATAGGCAGCCACGTCATGAGTGGTGCGGTTTCCAATCCCCACGTAATCCAAAAGGTTTGGCCGAATTATAAGGAGATCGGTTTCCCAATCGAAGCGACCTGCACCGAGAGCTTTTTCTCAGTTTTGGGAACGAACAAGAAATGGGATGTTCCCAACAGTTTGCAGCCTAAGTCTCTCCACAAGAATGGATATTTTGTACTTAGCCTCAGCTTCGTAACCATGTGGATGGGCAAGCAACTTGCTGAAAAAGGCAAAGAAGTTCCAAACGTGACAGTCGACATCTACACTGGCTTCTCAGCCCACAAACCCGTCTTCGAAAACGGACGGGTGGTAGGAGTTGCAGTAAGCGAAGATCCAAAATCCGAAGACGATTACGTGTATGGGAAATACACATGTTTCGGCGACAAAGGATTCATCTCCAGAGACGTCATCGATCACTTCAAACTGAGAGACTGCCCGCAGATCTGGTCTGTAGGCGTCAAGGAAGTATGGCAGTGCAACCAGAGCTACGAAGGCAAGGTTTGGCACACTCTCGGATGGCCCCTCCTTGATGGAACCTTCGGTGGTGGCTTCGTCTACGGCATGAAAGACAACAAGTTGACCATCGGTATGGTAATCAGCTTGGACAGCCAAGATCCAAATATGAACCCGCAGCTCAAACTGCAAGAATACAAGAAGCACCCGTGGATTCAATCCATGATCGCCGGCGGCAAGCTACTCAAGTATGGTGCGGCACTTCTTCCTGAAGGCGGCTATTACAGCCTTCCCAAAAAGTTCTATGCACCGGGTGCCGTACTTCTGGGCGATGCACTCGGCGTGTTGGACGTGAAAAACCTTGCCGGTATCGATCGCGCAATGGAGTGCGGATATGTGGCCGCGGAAGTGTTGCATGACGCCCTATCGAAGGGCGACACAAGCGAAGCCGCTCTGGCTCCGTACCAAGAAAGACTCAATAACAGCTTCGTGGTCAAAGAGTCTTATCAAAACAGATACTTCCGCTGGGCATTCATCGAAAACCCCAAACTCCTCGGCAAGTACCTGCCCGACATGGCAAAGAGCATCGACAAGTCCAGCCCGTGGGTCGGCATGCTGAAGATTGGTTTCAAGAACCCCTTCGGTGCCACTAAGGACGGTATTAGGTCTTTGGGATTGATCGAAGGTAAGTTTGACATTGGTCCCATCAAATATGAGATCGATTGCAAACATATAGTTCCCTCCTTTGTCGAGCCCAAGTATGATGAACCGCCCTTCGACAAGGCGACAATCTACTCCCGCCCTGATGCGGTCTTTTATGCTGGTACCAAGTATCATGAGGGCAATCAGCACATCGACGAATTCAACGCCGATACTTGTGTGAAGTGCATCCAAAAGTTCGAAGGCTTTGGCAAGACCACGCCTTGCGTTGCAGATTGCACCGCCGAAGTCCACCGCATCGACATCGTCTCCGACGTGAAACGACATGGGATGTCTTTGGAAAACTGCATCCACTGCCGCACTTGCGAAATCGTGTGCCCTGAAGTCAACTTGCGGGTCAAACCAACTTCTCAAGGCAGTGGTCCGGACTTCCTTGGCCTATAAGAAGACGGCATTGCGCCTGCACGTCGCAGTAACCCGGCATCTTCAATACGCGCATCTCACTTTGCTTGTGTTGATTCCCTTTGCCGTGTTTATATTTATCTGCTTGACTCAGCCGGCAGCGCAGGCTAAACCTGCCGCTTCGCAAGGGAAGTCGCAGGATTCTGCGACGACAGGTGCCGCGCAACCTTTAGATAGAGTCAACGCCTTCAAAACTTGTCTGTCTTTGTTGAGAAATGACGAACGCGCTCAGTGCTTGAAACTCGCCGGCGAAGTTTTAAAACAATACCCAACCGCAACTGAGTTCTACGGTTTGCGTGCAGACGCGCTCGCAGCCAGCCGCTCGGACGCGCCTAAGGCATTCTCCGAAATTGATAAGGGCCTCAAAATCAATCCCAACGATGCCTCTCTCTATTATTTTCGAGCTCGCTTTTGCCACCGCGCACTTAGCGATAACAATCGAGCAATTAGCGATCTGACAAAGGCAATCTCTTTAGACAAGAAGTATGCCGATGCATACGTTCAACGAGCGCTGATATATGAAGATCTCCGGCGGTTTAAAGAGGCTTCAATCGACTGCACCAAAGCAATCGAAATCAACCCAAACCGAGCTGAGTTTTATACCGTACGCGCCAAGATGTGGAAACAACTTTTCGACTCCGACAAACAGTTGGCAGACCTTTCAAAGGCAATCGAGCTAGATCCTAAAGATGTTCACAGTTACTCACGCAGAGCCGAACTGCTGCACGACACGTTTCGCTCCAAAGAAGCTATCGCTGACTACACAAAAGCGATCGAATTAGACCCGACATCAGCTTCGCTATACATGCGTCGCGGACGTTTTTACTGCCTCGCCAAAGATTTTGAAAACGGGCTGAAAGACTACAATAAGGCACTCGCGGTCGATCCAGGAAATACCATTGCTCGCGAAAGAAGAGCAAAATTATTCACCAAGAAAGGGCAATTGAAAGAGGCACTCGCTGACTACAACAAGGTAATTGAGATAGCGCCCACCTACGAAGGGATCTATCACGACAGAGGTGAGATTTACTACAAGCTTGGACAATATCAAAAAGCTGTTGATGATTTCGATAAAGCAATCAAGCTAGAAAAGAAGTTTCCATTTACCTATGGTTCGCGGGCAAGGGCTCTAGAAAAACTCGGCAAGCTTGACCAAGCAAAGAAAGATCGCGCCACAGCCGATGCTCTTTTGGGTCGATAAATTCGGGTCACATCATGGACCACACAAGCGGGTGCAGGCGTGCGGGTTTCGGTCATTGCTAAGTACTGAACTTGTGATCGCGCCATTTACCTCCTGATGCTGCACTCAGCTCCATTGGGTTCCGGCTATTTACGAGATTTCGGCGATTCGAATGGGCATAAACAGCTAGTAGCAAGCTTCATCTGCTAACCTGGAAATAGTCTGGTATCTGAGAATCACAATGACTTCGTTCGGACACGCACACGAAGATTTCGCATTTAGGCCGGGACAAGAGTTGCTCTGCAAGGTCGTCAGGCGCGAATCTGGCGGCTATGCGATTCGCATTACCTATGACCAGGACAATCAAGTGCAGACCGGATTTCTTGCGACCATGGAGGAATTCGAGATTGGCCAGTTCGTGAGCGCGACGTTCGTCTGTGTTCACGAACAACGCAATGTGTTTAGTGCCATCTCCAGCCCCAAAGACGATCCGGAATCAAACCTGGCGCAGCTGCTCTATCGCCGCTCTACCGACCTCATTGTTCCACCATTATCAAACTCGACTTCTTCGTTGATTCGAATCGACAGTGCTCAGATAGAAATGCTTTTGACGTGGCTCGATGAAATGCAAATCGGCAAGTTTACAGGCTGCATCAAGGTGGCCTGCGACCAGAAAAAATCGCGTGCTGCAGCGCTGTTGTACAAAGGGCGTGCCGTCGGATGTATCTACTCGAACCGCTCGAGCTTGATTCGCGCCCGCACTGCCGAAGCTATACAGATGATGCTCGAAGACGTAGAGGAAGGAGCCTTCACGATTCAGTACGACTTGCCGCCCAACCTCGTGCTTGCAATGTCCGCACAATTCATTGGTTATTCGGTAAGGCGAAATGAAAATCTCGACCCATTGGCTTGGGGAGAACATTGGCTTCAATGGTGCGAGAGTCGTGGGCAGACAGGATGCATCTGTTTTGCTCTACCTCATGAGAAGGACTCTTGCTATGTCTATGTGCATGAAGGCACTGTATGTGGTGCATTCTCGGTAAGCGATCAGCGATTCTCTTCTGAAAAAGAGTTCGTCTTCGAATTAATCCAACAAGCGCAAGACGTAGTGGTGGAGTCGCACATCCTGCCTCTGAAGGATGCCAACTGGCCGGACAAAGACCTTGGTTACGTTTTGCGGCGCCAATAGCTGCTGTTGACCGATCTCCTTTTTGCACTTGGGGTTGCAGCGGAAAGATGGGCGTTTCAGCCGCCGGCGCCCTTAAAGAAACTTTCGGCAACTTGGCGAAATACCCAGGAGTGCTGTAAGCTTTCTTGAACACCCTTATACGTGCCACGGTAGCTCAGTCGGTTAGAGCGGGCGTCTCATAAGCGCCAGGTCGGCGGTTCAAATCTGCCCCGTGGCATTTTTCTTTTGGAAACCCGAAGGCGCCCATTCGAGCGCCTTCCCCAACCGAAATAAACCTACTTGCCGCAATGGGCGTTTTGTCTTTCTCTTGATTAGTGGCCTCCCTGCGGGCGTCCCATTTGCAACTCGAGAATCATAATTGCGTTGAGCATGCTGCCTGTGTAGCGGTCGCTGTAAACAAAGTGTTCAAAGGCTGCGGGGAAGTCGTATTGCGACATTGCCACTTCCTCAGGGGAGTAATAGCCGACGAAACCTTCGCAAGTGTAGGCGGGTTGGTAACCTTCGCCAGGAGGAGGGGGTAAGCTTGGTCCGTTGTTGCTGCCATTTGGCGCGCCGTTGTTGACATTCGGGGTTCCATCAACAAAACCTTGGTCTGCGGTGCGACCGCGAGCGCCTGATTGCGTCCATTCTTGCCCCAAAAACTCGTCACGCCCCCAGGCATCCGGCATCAAAGTGCCGTGACCGGTGGTCAATCCAGCGTCGCGAACATCCATAATGCCGGTGTTAATGCGATGCGGCTTGCCGAAACCTTCGTAAGGGGGCAGTCCGTCAGCACCTTCGTCGCCATAAATGTGCTCTGCATGGGCTCCGGCTTCTTGAACGAAGCTGTCCAATCTGACTGGCGGAAGACCGTTGCGTACGCCAGCGGATTGAGCATTGGCTGATTGGGCATTGGCGGATACTAAGCAAAGAATCGAAAGTGAAACCAGGAGTTTAAGGCTCTGTTGGAGATTGAGTTTCATCTTGCGCACCCCGACTTGAACGACCATGCAAGCAATATAGTTTGGAGTTTGGACTTCTTCCGGGCGGAATACGGGCTTTTTACGGGCAGCGAAAATTTCCAGCCAAAACTTCTATTTGGCAAGACCCTTTTTGTGGCGGAGTCTTATGGCCACCCACCGCCTAGAAGTGGCAACTGATGCTCAAGAATCCACGCGGCTTCGGCTTCTTGCCCGGGCTCGATTCCGTATTCGCCTCTGAAGAAGGCTTCGAGCGTTCCACCTGGAGGTATCGCACCCATGTAGGCGCCGGTGTGGGAGTTTTGAACGCCAATCCACCCTGGAGGCAAGGCAGGCATTCCTTGCTGTCCTGTGCCGGATGAAGACCCCGAGCCACCGTCGGTTGCGCCGATTGAGTTGCCGCCGGTGGCTCGGGTTGGGCCGTCAACAATGTTGATGTCTACTGATGATGTTGCGCAGGGTGGCAAAATTCCGCCAAATGATGGTGAGCCGGTCTTGGTGAAACACACTCCTCTGTAAGGAGCTGCACCCGAATCAGCAAAACCGTATTTGAAAGATGCCGATGGAATTGGCGCCATATCTACACTCTGAGGTGCCATCAAATTCGTGCGCGCATCAGGAAGAAAGAATCCTTGACTGGAAGTAAAACCCGAATTGCGACCATCAGACGGCTTCGGTGTGAAAACCGGCATAGGAAGCGGCAAACGATCGATAGGCATATTGTCTTCGATGATTGAAATTCCAGGCAGAGATCTCGGTGTGGACATTACAGGTTGCGCCGAAGAAAAGCTCATGTTGCCTAGATCGAAGCCTGATGAGTTTGCGGCACTGCAAGGTATCGATGGTGCCAATGTTGAAAGAGCAAGAGCAACTGCACCAAGCAAAAGATTTGTTCGCAAAATTCTCTTTGAATTCATCAATCTTGCTCCGCTCATCTTGGCGCTTGTCTGCGCTCGCCAGCCGTTTGACGCTTTCAAACTACCGGCGGTTACGGGCAAGCGACGGGCGAAAGTTGGGCTTTTTGCGGGCAAACCGAAAATACAGATATCTTTGGCGTTACGTCCAGTTATTCTTCAGGTTCGAAGCTATAACCAACACCATGAACGTTACGAATCATCGAAGGTTTCCCTTCTGCATCAATCTTTTTTCTCAAGCGCTTAATGCATGTTTGAAGCGCATCGAGAGTAGCATCTGAGTCATTGCTCCAGACTTTGTTCAATAGAGCTTCCGGGGCGAAGACTCTTTTGGGATGTCTCATAAGAAACTCTAATAACGCAAACTCTTTAGGAACGAGCTTCAACTCCCCGCCACTTAGAGTGACTCGGAATGTTGATCTGTCGAGTTCTATGTTTCCTGCTTTTAGAACGTTATCCACCATTCTTTCGGGACGACGTAGAAGAGCTCGAATTCTCGCTGTCAATTCTTTGCCATGAAACGGTTTAGTCAGGTAGTCATCAGCCCCTGTGTCTAAGCCTGTTTCTTTGTCATCGATCGAACCGCGTCCGGTCAGCATCAAAACCGGCGTCTTCTTGCCGCGTGAACGGAAATCTTTGAGGATATCGATTCCGGAGACTCCGGGCATCTCCCAATCAAGCACAACGAGATCGTACTCGTAGACTTTGAGACGGTTAAGAGCTTCTTGCCCGTCATGCTCCAATTCAACATTGTGGTGCTCTAGAGAAAGCCAGTCGCGAATTAGTTTGCACAACTGCACATCGTCTTCAACAATCAGAATCTTGGCCACGATTTCGCCTGCTTAGGAGTCAACCAATTTTAGCGCGTAAAAGGAAGGGTAAACCAAAACGTACTGCCCTGCCCTTCTTCTGAATCGCAGCCAATCTTGCCGCCATGGCGCTCTATGATGGCGCGGCAGATGGCAAGTCCTAGACCGGTGCCGCCTTTCTTCTTTGCGTCCGATCGGTCGACTTGCTTGAAGCGCTCGAATATGGTCTCGCGCAGGTTCTTAGGAACCCCCCTGCCCCTGTCAACAACAGTCACCTTTGCCTGGTCGGACTCGGCAACCACCGATACCAACACTTCAGCACCCTTCGGCGAAAACTTGCATGCATTCGACATCAAATTGATCAACACTTGAACAATTCTTTCTCTGTCGGCACTTACTTCCACTGATTCATGCTTTTCTACGTTCACTTTCACATCGTATCGTTCCGCCACACCCATAACTGCTGTTTGTGCGGCTTTCACTGCGTCATCGAGTTTGAATGTTTCAATATCCAATTCCAGATTTCCGGACTCAATCTTGTCGAGATCCAGCAACCCATTCACAAGCGCAATCAATCTGCTTACGTTTTCTTCTGCGGTCGCGATGCTCTCATGCCCCGCTTCCGACAGGGCTCCATAAGCTTCCGCTTCAAGCAGAGAATGCACCATTTGAATCGAGGTGAGCGGTGTTCTCAAATCGTGACTGACCATCGCCACGAAATCTCGTTTCAATTGATCGATCTTTTTGCGTTCGGTCACGTCTCTCACGACACAAAACAGAGACTGCTCTGCTGCCGACCAATGCACTGACCATGAGCAATCTGTTGACGTTCCGTCTTCTTTGACGATTCGATTTTCGAATGAGCCGAGATGTTCTGTGTCAATGATTTTTTTCATCGCCAAAACAGTTTGTTCTCGATCTTCTTCGTGCACGATATCTTGGAGGTTCGTTCCCACCAGACTCGCCGAGGTTCGCCCCCAGAGCGTTTCAGACGCCGGATTGACTGCCGTAATCTCGCCGGAGCGATCGAGAGAGCAAATCACGTCGACGGCATTGTCGACGATGGCACGTTCTTTATGCCGCAATCTCGCCAGAGTCTCCGACATCTGCCTGAATGTCTTATCCAAGTGAGCCAGCTCGTCACCGCCTTGAATCGGCGGATTGAGCGGCTTTTCGGAAGCCAGACGCAATGTATTGTCCATAAGAACTTTGAGGCGATTGCCGGTACCTTTATTGAAAAACGCAACCAAGCCAATCGCAAGCAGTATATTGAAGATTACTGCCAGATAGAGCAGAACCTCCATCTGATGCCGATATTCAGCCTGCGCTTCTTTCCTGGCAATCTGCACTGAATTCTGTTCGTCTACCAACTGTTCTGCAGATTTGAAAAAGCCATCCAACATCGAATTCATTTTGAGAAAGGCTTTGGCTGCCAATAAGCGGTCACCGTCGTTCCACGCTCTTTCACCTTCTTTAAATGCAATGCCCAAGCCTTCCTGCATCTCTTCGAGCCGCTTAAAGGCTGCTTTCTCTTTGGGATCGCTTGAGGTCAGCTCATGAAGAACCGCCGACTCCTCGATCATTCGCTGCCTGCAACCGTCCGACCGATGCTTAAACGTGTCGTGTGCAACCGTGTGCGACAAGATCAAAAACGTGTCCCGGGCAAATGCCGCCAGTAATAACGCGTTGACGTGCGCAGTCACATCTCTGGCGTGGGCCTCTCGGATGCGCTCTTGCTCGACTTGTCTGAGCAAGACACCCATAACCGCAACAAACGTCAGCTCGAAAGCCAATGGCACTGCCACCAGAATCTGAGCTTTGCGCGATAGGGTGAGGGCCATAGAACGGTTTCGATTGGAATCTCTTTAGTAAATTCGCCTCACTAAGCGTACCAAAATAAAATCCAAGCGGATACCAATCGCTCTGTTTTCGTGAGTTCGAAGAAGTTATGGTTTTCACCAATTGGCACATACTTTCCCTTTTCCACCAGCCTCGCCAGAATGCCCTCACGGGTCCCTCACGGCAGTCCAATAGCATTGGAATACCTGCATTGAAGTTGAACTTACGGCTGTTGAAGAATACCGCGCCGATGTTGTCGACAAATGGCGGAATTGGAACTGCAAATGCTCCAAGTTGCAGAGGTGGATCGTGTGTGTGAAACCCAGATTCTAAGCGGGGGACGAGTCTCGAACTCGCGACCTTCTGCTTGGGAAGCAGACGCTCTACCAACTGAGCTACACCCGCGTTGTTGACATTTTAGCAGATGAAATGCCCGCAGACGTCAAGTGCGCCAACTACGCCTGCGTCTTAACTCTATAGCCACTTGTACGCACCATGACCTCGCGACCGCTGCTCAGCTTCACAGGTGCCAGGATTGCAGAGTGCGCATGTAATTAGCTCTTTCAAACGCTGCTGGATCGTCGACGTGCTGTTGGCTCATACTTCCTTGCATTTGCCGAATTGATTCGTAGTCGTGCTCGTTCATCCAAGCGACAATATCGCTCAGGATTGCCGTAATGCGCTCCGGTCCGTGACGCAGGAGTTCAGATGCCATCATCGTCACACAAGCACCAACCATCATCGCTTTCAAAACGTCTGAGGCGGACTGGATACCGCTTGTAATAGCCAGATCCGCTTTTACTCTTCCATAAAGAATGGCTGTCCAGCGCAGCGGCAAGCGCAACTCGTGGGCGCTGCTCAATATCAAATTCGGCACTACTTCGAGATTCTCGAGATCGATATCGGGTTGATAAAATCGGTTGAACAAGACCAGAGCGCAAGCACCTGACTCAACCATTCGCTTGCACATATTGGCGGTTGAGCTGAAATACGGATTGAGTTTCACCGATACCGGTATTGAAACCTTTTGCTTTACCATCCTCAAAACTTCAATATAACGTTCTTCAATGTGTGAGCCGGGAACATCAGGATCGGTCGGGATGTAGTATTCATTTAATTCCAACGCATCGGCTCCCGCCTGCTCAGCCATGTGCGCCCAATCGGTCCACCCTGTGGGGGAGGAACCATTTAAACTGGCAATTACAGGAATTGCCAATTTGCGTTTTGCTTCGGCTATCAAATCAAGATGCTTTTGGGGCCCGATCTCAAAAGAGGAAATCTCAGGAAAGTAAGTGGTGGCTTCGCTGTAGCTTTCTGCTCCATAGCTCAAATAGTGATTGAGCGCCTGCCCTTCCATTGTAATCTGCTCTTCGAACAGGCTCGACATCACAACGGCAGCGGCACCGGCTTCTTCCAGCCGCTTAAGGTTGGCAATTGAATCAGACATAGGAGAAGCAGAAGCGACAATTGGGTTTTTTAAATTCAACCCCATGTATGTAGTTTGAAGATCCGGCATGACTTAGTTCCTTTCTCAACTGCTTTGCACATTGCCGTCAATGGCGGCATGATCTGCTCCGTTGTGGCTACCTGCGGCCATCGCCTCCATCGCTTTCCACTGGTTTCTTACATCTTGCTTGGCTTGCTTCAGCAAAACGGCTGCTGCAGCCGGATCGCTCTGCTTGAGCATGCGATAGCGCGTCTCGGAATAGTAGTATTCCTCCAGCGGAAGTGTCGGTCTGGCCGCATCAAGCTGGAATGGGTTCTGCCCGCTTTCGATACGACGCGGATCATAGCGATAGAGGGGCCAGTGTCCGGATTGAACCGCAAGCTTCTGCTGGTTCATGCCCTTTGTCATGTTGATACCATGGGCGATGCAGTGGCAATAAGCGATAATCAGCG
>CAZCZI010000090.1:0-27723 GCA_964503045.1 uncultured Candidatus Obscuribacterales bacterium | reverse complement strand
TGTTTGAAAGGTTGTTTGCAGGCTGGATAGACAGCATGATTTTGTTTGGCCCGATTGTGCCGGTCATGATGTCATTCAGGCAGGGGCTCTATTCGCTGGTTCCCGAAGGTGTCAACATCCTATACGCCCTTCTCTTTTTCGGGTTGATTCTGGTCTTTATTTATGCCCTGTTTGTCTCAGTGTTTGAATGCACACCAATGCAGGCGAGCCCAGGAAAGTACATTCTTGGACTGCGAGTCGAGGACAACCAGGGTCGGCGAATTTCCCCGATACAAACAATTTTGAAGACTTTTGTCTTCTTCATCTTTTTGCTTATTTGTCAGTTTACCGGGACACTAATTGCGTGTCTTCTATATGCAGTGCCGCTTTTTGCAATGAAGAGAACATTGTATGACCTGGTGCTTGGTCGAAGAGTTGTAAAAGTTCGTGCGATGAACAAGAAATGGACTGCCATTACAGTTGGTGCCTCAATACCGATACTCATTCTCTTCAACATTACCGACTCCTCAAATGTTCCTTCTTATAAGTGGGAAGAGGGATTCAATGCTAAGAGAGTGGCATGGGAGAAGCGATACTGGGAAAATTCCAAGAGTTCCCATCCATCGAAAAATGAAGAGGAAACGCCCGAGCTTCCAGCGGCCGAGGAGCACAAACGAGATCAGCAGTGCTTGCTGGAAGAACTGAATGAAACCTCGAAGCTGCTGAAGTCAGAGCCTGACAATATCGGATATTTGTTGGCACGGGCGACCATCAATAAACAATTGATGCGGTGGCGCGACGCGCAGAAGGATTTGGAAAGATCATTCTCGTTATCAAATGAGTTGTACAACTCGTCAACCGCAACCGAATTGGCGTATGTCAAAGGTAAGAACGGTGATGTTGATGGAGCAGTCGCGGTGCTGGAACGCTATAGGAAATCCAATAGATCGATTGCAAAAGTGGCTCTAGAAACGGAAATCGACATTCTGGAGGAACACAAGCAGTACGCAAATGCTCTCAAAGCACTCGATGAATCAGACAACCTCAACTCCCACAAATTGGCACACGCATTGGGAATAGACCAACAGTCAAAACTACAACGAGCCGTGCTCCTGCACAAATCGAATTCCGACAAGCAAGCGCTAAGCCTGGCAAAGCAAGTGGTTGATGAGGAACAACGATTGCCTCAGTTCGTGCGTATCTTGCGCACTCCGAAATATTTTGGAGAACCGGCGCTATCCGCACAGGCAAAATCGCTGATTGCCTCGATAGAACAAAACGGAAGGCACTGAACGCCTTTTGCTTCGCTTTGCATTATGAGATGCCTCTCTCGCGAGCGCCGCTCACAACTGACTCCGAAGCTCAGTTAGTAGAATAAACGAAGTTCAATACCCGCTATAATGTTTCCGGGTCAGCAAGAAGAAGGGGCATGAAGCATTTAGTAACAGGCGGTTGCGGTTTTCTCGGCAATCTCATCGCTCGGCATCTGAGCGCCCGACAGGAAGAAGTGCGCATCATAGATGTTTGGAAGGACGAAACGCTTCCTTCCGAAGTTGAATTTGTCGAGTGCGATGTAATGGATCGCGACGGTGTCGCCAAAGTCATGAAGGGCGTCGACGTGGTGCATCACACTGCTGCACTTGTTCCGCTCACAAAATCCGGAAAGCGCTTTCGAGACGTTAATGTTGACGGAAGTCGAATCGTCGCAGAAGAAGCCGCTCGCGCGCAGGTCGGCTACTTCATACACACAAGTTCGTCTGCAATCTTCGGCGCACCACCCTGCCCAGCAGACAACAATTCTCCGCTCCAGCCTTTAGAAATTTACGGTCGCAGCAAACTCGACGGCGAACTCGCAGTCAGAGAAGTTTCGCAAAACACAGGCATGCCACTCATCTCCGTTCGTCCGCGTACGATTATCGGCGAAGGAAGACTCGGCATCTTTCAAATTCTCTTTGAGTGGATCAAAGAAGGCGTCGACGTTTACGTCATTGGCAATGGCCAAACAAAAATTCAGTTTCTACATGCAGATGATTTGATTGCGGGCTATTTGCTGCTCCACGACTTGAAAAAGCCCGGGCTATACAACATCGGCACCGATCGTTTCGGCACCATTGGCGAATCTCTCGAGCATCTGATTCAACATGCAGGAACAAAATCAAAGGTTCGGAGGCTGCCCAAGTCACTTACGGTAGGAACATTGTCAGCCCTCGATCAACTTGGACTGAGCCCACTCGCTCCCTGGCACTATCTCACGTATGGCGAAGACTTCTACTTCGACGTCAAACCACTGTTAGACCTTGGCTGGAAGCCAAAATACTCCAACGACGAAATGTTGGCGGAAAACTACGACTCTTTCATCGCAAACTACGACCGCCTCATGGCGGCTAAAACCAATTCGCCGCACAGAAAACGTGTAAAAGAACAGCTTCTATCGGTCGTCAAGGCATTCTCGCGTTAGTTAATATATTCATGTAGTTGAATGTAATTGCGTTGCATAAGTGGGCACAAGGATAAGAGGACTGCAAGTCCTGGAGCCCGCAAGCGTCTAATAATAATGCCTGACGGAAACGAAACGCCCCAAAACAAGAGCTCGCTGGCAAGCGCGATTAAGTCGCGAGGAGCCGTTGTCGCTGCAGGTTTTGTTGTAAGTATCGTCTTTCTGGTTATCACTCTGCAGAAGATCAAGTGGGACCAGGTCCAAAACGCATTCAGCCATGGCACCTGGCTTCCGTGGCTACCACTTGCCATCATCGCGTACATTATCGGCATGTTTGTTCGCGGTTTCAGGCTGCGCCTTCTCGTGACTGGCGAGGCCACGCTGCCAACGCTGACGGCAACAAACATAATCGGCATCGGTTACATGACAAACAACATTCTGCCGGCGCGCCTCGGAGAATTCGTCAGAGCCGCGATTTTGAGCGAACGAACAGGCTTGCCCTATGCACTCGCATTGACCGTCACCCTGCTAGAACGGCTGCTCGACGGAATCGCAGTGCTACTTCTTTTTGTGGGAGGAACATTGTTCATTCCCGTCGAAGTCTGGATGAAGACCACTGCAAGCATCGCGGGAATCATCTTCTCCGTGGCGATTGCCGGAGTAATTCTCGTGGCATTGGCGCCCCAAACCTGTTTAGCACTCGCATCAAGGTTGACCATGCGGCTGACGTCCAAGTGGCACGACCGCGTTTTGGCGCTCATGACCCAGGTTATACGAGGGTTCGGATGCCTGCGAACACCACTCAGTGCCTTCCTCGTTTTCGTCAGCAGCCTCGTTGTGTGGTCGTTTGAAGCTTTGATGTTCATGTTCGTTCTGCCCTGCTTCGGTCTCAAGATGAGTACACTAAAAGCGGCAGTGGTGATGTCATTCACGAACCTGGGAATCCTTATTCCATCAAGTCCAGGGTTTGTCGGACCATACCACTATTGTTGTTCGCAGGCACTAATTGCGGTGTCATCAGTGATGGGAAATCCGACACTGGTGACAGCCGTCAAAACTCCGCCAAGCCAGATGCTGAGCGACGAAACAGCAATCAGCTATGCAGTTGTCGTGCACTTGATCTTCTTCACGATTACAACGATTTGGGGCATCATTGCCATGGCCTCCTACGGATTGCAACTGGGTACCACCGCCGCATTGGCATGGGAAGCAAAACCAATAAAATCGCTTCCCGAACAGTCCAAACATCCGCTCTCGCTCATCACATCCGTTCCTGCTGCAACATCACAAGAGTTTGTGGGTTCACCGTTTTGGAAGTGCATGTGTGATGCGTTTCTCCCCTATGAAGAGCTGAAGCTGTCCCATGAATTACAAAATGCCTCCAGTGAGCGCGTTTCCGCATTTGTAATCGAACAACTCAACAGCCTGCCCCCCACCTTGAGGCTGCTGCAAGCCATTGGTTTTACAGGGTTTAGAACGTGGGTGATATTAGAAACGCTCAGACCCTTCGAGTCCCTGCCGCGCGCCAAGCGCTTGAAAATCGCGAGTTCATGGGCATATGGGCAGCTTTCTTTGACACGCAAACTGATGCGACCAGTGAGAAGTTTGGCTTTACTGGTGTTTTTTGAAGATGAAGAGATCGTCAAATGTCTCGACAGAATGCACGATGAGGTGCTGGCAGAAAGCAAAGCCGAGGACAAGTCTGAACAGAAAATCGAAAGCATCTCCGAATCAGACGGCACGACTGAAAGCAAACCCACACCAGAAAAGGCGGAGAAACAGTAAGTGGACAGCTCGATCAAAGCACAGGTATTAATCATCGGCTCCGGCGCCGGTGGTGCCATGACGGCTTATGAACTCGCTTCCGCCGGCTTTCAGGTCGTCGTGCTCGAAGAAGGGCAGCGCCGATCGATAGCCGAATACGGCACCACTGCGACCCAAGGAATGCAAGCGTTATATCGCAACAAGGGCATGACTCCGATCATGGGCTCGGTACCGATCGGGTACGTTGAAGGACGCTGCATTGGTGGTTCCACCGAAATCAACAGCGGCTTCTGGCACCGACTACCGCCGGAATTTGCATTGCGATGGAAAGCGCAGTTTGGCTTGCTCGACTTTGGTCCTGAAATTCTGGAGCCTCATTTCGATTGGCTCGAATCGCTGCTCGGAGTCACAAAACGATCCGACAATTGGCCTGCCAGCACGCGTGTTTTTCAACGCGGAGTGGACGCGATGGGGTGGTCGTCACAGGAGGTTGCGCGCGCTGCCACAGCCTGCCAAAACACCAATTCATGCCCGTCCGGATGCCCGAAAGGCGCGAAGCAAGGCGTTAGTCTCAAACTCATTCCGATGGCAGAAGCAGCAGGCGCGCACTTCTACAGTGAGTGCAAAGTGAAGCTGCTATTGAAAAAACGACCAAAAGCAACTGGGGTTCTTGCCGAGATCAAGCGGCCTGATGGCTCGACAGACTTGGTTCGCATCGAAGCCGATCACATTATTCTTTGCGGCGGGGTGACGCAAACCCCCACGTTATTGCGGCGCTCCGGCATCAAAACACACGTCGGTGACACATTCCAGATTCACCCAATGCTCAAGGTTTCCGCGCTGTTTGACGAAACAATCGACGCGCACAAATCAGTGATGCCGCTGTTGCAAGTCAAAGAGTTTTGGCCCGACATTTCGATGGGTGGTTCGTTCTTTACCATCGGTCATCTGGCGATGAACCTCGGCGACAACTGGCCACAAGTGTCTTCGGCGATGAAAGATTACAGAAACATCGCCACTTATTATGTCACCGCTCGTGGTACCGGTCGCGGCTGTGTCCGCCCGTCATTGTTGGGTGAAGGCGAAGCCAGCTTAAGCTACGAGCTGTCTGCACACGACCTCAGGCACTTGAGCCAGGGGTTGGCGCGCATGGCGACCATGCTTCTGGCTGCGGGTGCAAAAGAAGTTTATCCCTGCGTCTACGGATTACCCTCGATTAAATCAGAACTTGACGCAGTCGTCTGGCTCGACCAACTCCTCCCCAAGTCGGCTCTCAGTCTCACTACCGTTCACGCCTTCGCCACATGCCCCTTCGGCGAGCGGCAAGAACGCTGCGCCGCCGACTCATTCGGCAGAGTCTACGGATTCGAAAATCTCTACATCAACGACGCAAGCATGCTCCCGGATTCACCAGGCATCAACCCGCAAGGAACAATCATGGCAATCGCCAGAAGAAACGCCCAACGCTTTATACAAGTGCATTCATGACACATCAAAAGTGCTCATCAGCAGCGTGTTAATACACCGACAAAGAAAGAAGGAACGGCATGACTTCAGAACTCGCAATCGTAACCGGAGCCCCAGGCTGGCTAGGGACTCGACTCGTCGACTGCCTTCTCAACGGACTGCCCGATGTATCCTCTTTGTCGGCGCGCCAAGCAACCGCAGTACGAGTTGTAACGCAGCCTGGCGTCGACGGTGCATCGTTAAAGAAGTTGAGCAACGCTGATGCGATCACGACTTACACGGCCGATGTCTCCGACGCAAACGCGCTGGCACAAGCCTTTTCTGGCGCGCAAGGAGCGACCGTGTTTCATGTCGCTGGAATTATTCACCCCACAAAAGGAGTCAAAGAGTTTCAATCAGTCAATGTGGAGGGAACGCGAAACCTAATAGAGCTAGCCATCAAATCTGGTGCGAAACGATTCATCCATGTCTCCTCAAACTCACCGATCGGCTGCAACAGTTCCCCATCAAATCTTTTCACTGAATCGAGCCCCTACAACCCTTACATGGGTTATGGAGCCAGCAAAAAACAAGCCGAAGATATCGTCAATCAGCAGTTCAAAGAAGGCAAAATCGAAACCGTAATCATCCGCCCACCATGGTTTTATGGCCCTGGACAACCACCAAGACAGACGCTCTTCTTTACGATGATCAAGAACGGCAAGGGTCCAATCGTCGGTGATGGAAACAATCTGCGCTCAATGGCATTTATCGACAACATCTGTCAGGGTCTGCTTCTTTGCCAAACCGTGGAAGAGGCGAAAGGAAAAACTTATTGGATTGCAGACCGCACTCCCTACACCATGAATCAAATCATCGATACTGTTGAACGCCTATTGGAGACTGAGTTTAAGATGCAGGTCGCACACAAGAGAATGCGATTGCCTGGTATCGCCAGTGAGGTCGCGTTGATGGTCGATGGAACCCTTCAAGGACTTGGGCTGTATCATCAAAAGATTCATGTGCTGTCTGAGATGAACAAGAACATCGCATGTTCAATCGCAGGCGCCGAGAAAGAACTAGGGTACGACCCGAAGGTAGCCCTGGAAGAAGGCATGCGCCGAAGCATTCGCTGGGTGATCGATCAGGGCTGGACTATTTAGACTGTCCAACCTTGTCCTTCGATTTTTTCAACTCGTCGAGCAGCTTGCCCTTGACGGCAGTCGGCTTTTTCGCGGGCTGCTTACTATCGTCTGCGCTATTCGAACTGTACTCTCTTTCAACATTATCTTTATCAACTGGTGCAATGTCGGCCACCTTGACGATTTGACCGGCGCTGATTCCATGCCTGGCACGATTTCCAACTGCATACGTCGCATCGATGATCGCATCCATTGGAACCTTCCGTCCAAGAATCGATCTCTTCACTAGTGCGTTGGCTGGAATTATCCCATCTTCGGGAATATCTCTGGTCGCATAAACAACCTCAGACAGGTGAATAACTCCTCTTTTTGCCCCTTCTTCCTCTAAGGTTTGTTCAAGCTTCGGGAGCCCCACGAGTAAAACGACCGACAGAAGCCCTATCGCCAGCTGCCGGCCGCTTGCACCACCTGCAGTGGCGGGTTGCACAACCGGACATTTCACGACGAAACGGTCAAACATCTTATCGACACTGTTTTGTTTCATCTTCGTAAGTGCAACCTGAAGGTTGAGAATGACAAACATAGCACCAACGACATACCAAACCCATTCTGCGTGGAGTGTCAATGGGTGCCCGTTTATGGCGAATAGGAGCTCTACAATTGAGTTTCCCCAAAAGACAGTTATTGGCACAGCCATAATCATGAGGCATCTTACAAGAGTTCTGAGAAATCCTTGCTTTCTTCCTTTGCTGTCAACGGTAACGAGATTGAAGCAACGCTTGCCGATGGTCCTTCCCAGCAATCCTTCCGGGATCGTGAGGAAAGCCACAACCACTACACAAAAAATGATCGGTGCATACTCCACCAAACCATCAAAATGGCCGAAATTCGAAACAAAGATCATCGCCAAAAACGTGATCATGCCAAAATCGACGAAACCAGCAAAAAACCGTGTATGCCAAGGAGCCGGACCGCCGTGAAGTTCAACTTCTAAATCTGACGCGGATTTGAAACGCTTCTTCGGATCTTTCTCCAAACACTTGAATACCAGGTCTTCCACTGATTTTGGAATTTTCAACGATGAAAACTCTATTTCAAACGCCTCCGGTTTCTGCTCTAAATGTTTAAGAATAGTCTTGACTGGACTCTCAGCTGCAAAAGGGTTTCTGCCGGTGAGCATTTCATAAGTGATGCAACCCAGCGAATAAATATCGCTCCGTGCGTCAACGGACTCACCAAGACACTGCTCAGGGCTCATGTATGCCGGGCTTCCAAAGACCTCTCCGGTTTGAGTCAGATGCCCGCTTTGTTCATCCGGAGAGGTCGCCTTGGCAATTCCGAAGTCCACAATCTTCACCTGGTGCCTGCCGTCGGCGGACATGGAAAGCAAGACGTTACTCGGTTTTAAATCCCTGTGAATAATCTCGTGTGCGTGAGCATGGGCTACCGCATGCGTCATTTGATGAAGGATCTGCGTAGACTCGGACACCGATAAGTGACCGCGAGCCCTAATGTACCCAGCTAAATCTACTCCATCGACGTATTCGTGCACGATGAATGGAACGCCACTCTGGGTGGTTCCCACGTCCAAAACGGCCACTAAGTTGGGGTGGCTGAGCCGTTTGACAGCGTCAGCCTCTTGCTGAAATCGCCTCTGCGCGACCATGTCTCCTACCAACGCCTGCCTCAAGACTTTCACTGCAACCATTGTGTTCAATTCTCTATCAATGGCTTTATAGACGCTCCCCATCCCGCCCTCGCCGATCAAACCGAGGATCTCGAATCGTTCCCCCAAATCAATTTGATCTTCAGCCGAGATTTCGATAGAGGTATGGGCATCAGGAGAAACGACGAGGTTGACTCCACTTGTAGTACCAGAACATTGGCACAATTGTTGATGAAACAACCAACTCGAAAAATTGCCGGTGAATCCGCCGCCCACTGTGTTGCCGCAAGAAGAACACTTTGTGTTCAGTCGTTGCTTCATTTTTTGTCGAAATTTCATTCAGAAATTCCTGCTTGAATCCGCTTCTTACGAGACTCGATCAACTCTTTCTTTTGTACGTTCAACCGGCGATAGAGAACAATCGCAGGATAGGTCATCGCAAAGTTGCAGTAAATCACCGCTACCCAAATCAATATGAGCACCTGAACGCTTGTTTGTTCCTTACCATCGATGGTCAACCACGTATACACTGCTGCCAGCCCAAAGGTCCACAGCATCATCCATGCTTTCCCGAAGAAATGGTTCTTGATTTCCTTCATTCTCACATGGATGTCCGTTAGATCAAGCTTCTCTTGCTTGAACTTTTGAGCAAGGTTGGGAACATATGGATTGTTCAACATAGAAGAATTGACAACATAGCAGTGATTCCAGTCATCAGTCGCAGGGTGATCGATGTTTCTGAACATTTCCACCCAGACATGCCAAATACGCTTTAAGTAGGGCAGTTGAAGGGTTCTAAGTCGAATAACAAGCGGACCTAAAGACATCAAATAGGCTCGAGACAGAAATCTCATTGATGCTTTGCGAAACGGCAGCCTCTTTCCATTGTCGTCGACTACAGCCAGACCTAGTGCCAGTTTGCCAGGTGTGCCTTTCAGCTCGGACGATTCGAACAACGCATAGTAAAGCCAGTGCACCACAAACATTGCCAATGTTGCGAAAATCATAATTGGCAACTCTGAGTGTTGGTAAGAAGCCAATGACCAGGTGATGTAAATTGCGCCAACTGGACCCAAGAACACAGTTATGGCAGAGGCCATGCCGGCGGTAAACATCCAAAAGCCTGGACTGGATTGAAAGAGACCAAGGGCACACGAAACTCCCGCTGTCAGCAAAGTAATTATGCCGGCATCAAGCATCATTGCGGTGACGCGCCTCAGTTTCGAGGCATAGACTTCACTTTGAGCAGCCTCCACTTTTCCTGAGTCTCTAAGTGTTTTCAAATCGTTGAGCAGCTCTTCCACTATTTGGTATCGGTCTTGCGGATCTGTTTTGAGACACTTGAAGATTACCGACTGGAGCCCTTTTGGGATGTTGCGTCCAGGCGCAGTTTCCTTGAATGGTGGTACGACTCCGGTCACATGTTTCAGAATCGACTTGATGGGATTTGGCGCAGCAAAGGGCGAAACGCCTGATACGAGCTCATAGAGCACGCAACCCAGTGAGTAAATGTCGGAGCGACAATCCAGCTGCTCGCCTCGGCATTGCTCAGGGCTCATATACAGCGGGCTGCCGAAGACTTCTCCGGTTTGGGTAAGTTGCGTGCGTTCTTCGGCACCGTATTGCATTTTGGCAATACCAAAATCAACTATTTTTACGGCGTCCATGCCGTTTTCGTCGGTGGAGAGAAACATGTTGCTCGGCTTCAAATCACGATGCACGACGCCTTTCATGTGCATGTGCACAAGGGCTTCGCAGGCTTGAACGCCAACTTCGATCGCACGATTGCTGTCCATGGCGCCGTCGAGTTTCAGAGTCTGGGAGAGCGTCTTTCCGTCCAAACAATCCATCACCAAGAATGGAGCATTGTCCGACGTTTCGCCATGTGAATAAATCGCGACCAGATTTGCGTGTGTCAGGTTCGACGCAGCTTCAGCTTCAAGTGCAAATCGCCTGCGGGCGAGTTCGTCAGGAACATTTTCTTTGCGCATCACCTTTGCCGCAAATGTCTTTCCCAGCTCTTTGTCGAGAACCTTGTAGACAGCTGCCGATGCGCCTTCGCCGAGCTTTGAAACTACGGTGTAGCGGTCGCCGAGATCGATCTCTTCGGGCTCAGCGGAATTTGAATCCATCGAGCCAGTGCTCGGCGCGTTGCTACCGGCGGACTCTGCTGAGTGGGTAGAGACGGTCGCATCATCGACGATCAGCTCGACATTGGACTCCTTTTCGAGTTGTTTGTTCTGTGAATGTTCCATTCAACGACGGGCGGAACTCTAGTTTATGCCTGACTAGCTTCTCTTATACCCATGCAGCGAGTTTTGCAGAGTGACGAAGGTCACCTGAATGACCTCGAAAGGACTCAACATTTTGGCACCACAGAGTGCTTGGGAGAATGTTGCAAAAAGAACTCCCAGGCGATCGAAGTAGCATAAATGCAATCGCTGTACTTGCCGACGCGCTCTTCAGGCAGCGGCTTGTGCCCACCCGGCCAGACATGACCCATGCCTTTGACGGTAATGAACAGAAACTCGCAGTCGGAGTCGCCGCAATCAAGCTTGGTGACGAGCAGCGGTGGTTGGTCTTTGATGACGTTGAAATTTGTGGAACAGCCAAGAACATCGGCCCACCTGCGAACAGTCTCGTTGGCAGAGATTCTCGGATTATCCCAAGCGCGTGGCTCATCGAAATGGCCTGGTTTGCTTTCCATCGGATTGTATTTATCGTCGGTGCCGGTAATGTAGACGGTAGGGATACGCACCTTCGCATGTGGCGGCTCCACCCAAAAACCACCGGCAATGGGCGCGATGGCGGCCAGCACGCCTGGACGTTCTAACGCGTATCGAAAGGTCATCGAAGCGCCGTTGGAAAATCCGGTCATGAAGATTCTCTTTGGATCAACATCGAATTTTGCTTTAACATCAGCAATCACAGCATCTAGAAAACCGACATCGTCCACGTCTGATTCTCCGGAGAAGAATCGGCCGGAACCGTCGTTCCAAGTTTGGGCATTGCGCACCATAAGCGGTGGCTCTTTAGGATTGGCTCGAAGTCCTTCAGGGAAGACACAAAGAAATCCGAAGGCGTCCGAAAGCTTGGTAAATGCCGTATCTCGAATGGCATAGCGAGCAGTAGCACCGCCGCCATGCATGACAATAATGAGAGGATACGGTACTTGCGACTCCTCGTGCCGACGGTTAGGAACGTGAATCATGTACGTGCGCTCTATAGAGGAGCTCGCCGCAGAACCGTTGGATTCATGCGGCTTGACTTCGATTGTAACTTCTTCGTTTTTTCCCGGCACGTACGCCTCTATTGTTCTCTGCGAAACTTGTAGCCAACACCATGGACGGTGACGATAAGCGAGTCTTGATTTGGTCGATCCAATTTGCTTCTGAGCTTCGTGATGTAACTGCGAATTGTTTCGGACGTTGCAGCCGCCTCATCAGCCCACAGTCTCTGCAGAATTGCATCGGCACTGAATACTTGACCGGCGTTCTTCATCAACAATTCGAGAATCGCAAACTCCTTTGGCATCAAGTTAATCTCGACTCCATCTTTGCTCACAGAATGTTCCGCCAAGTTTATAACAATACCAAATGCCTCTAATTGATTGCTACTCAAAGGAGCCTGTCCACGCTTCAGCAATGCCTTTATACGCGCCGACAGCTCTCGAAAGTTGAAAGGCTTTGGCAGATAGTCATCTGCGCCGGCGTCGAAGCCGCCCTCCTTGTCATCGATTGATTTATTGACGGTGAGCATAATCACAGGCGAGTTGCCGCCGCGTTGTCGGTAAGTTCGGCATACATCAAGCCCGCTGAGCCCCGGCAAATTCACATCGAGTACGACTAGATCGTACGAACCAAGCTTGAGCAGATGCAACGCATCAGGTCCCGAGTGTGCAGACTCAATCAAGTAACCCTGCGCCGACAGCCAGTCCTTGATGAGATTGGAAAACTCTCGATCATCTTCGACAACCAAGATTTTGGCCATCAGTCAAGCTCCCTCAAGTTGTCGCCAGTTTCAACCGAATCCAAAACACGCTTCCCTTCCCGACTTGCGATTTCACGCCGATTGTTCCTTTGTGTTCATCCATTATCGCCTTGCAGATTGACAGTCCCAAACCGTTTCCATGTATGGTCTGAGCGCCTGCATTCGTCACCGCCTGTGCATTAAACCTTTGAAAAATCTCTCTCTGCACTGCATCAGCAACTCCCGGGCCATTGTCTTTCACCGCGATCTCAACAGCGCCACCGTCTGCTTTAACTGAGATTGAGACCTCGTCACCGTCAGTGGAAAACTTGATAGCGTTGGACAAGAGATTGACAAGCACTTGTGTCAGTCGCTGTTCATCAGCCAGCACTCTCAACTCGGTATTATCGCACTTCATGGTGACGCTCTTGAACTGCGCAAAGCCAGAAACAGCTTGGCATGAGCTCTCAAGTATGGGTTTCAATGGTTTCGACTCAATGTTCAAGACAATGCGGCCTGTACGAATTCGTTCTAAATCCAACAGATCATTGGTGAGAAGAAGCAATCTGCAGATTCCGTTTTCTGCTGCTTCGATCTTTTGTTTGGCCGTGTCCGAGAGCTCGCCGTATACACCTTCGCTCAACAAAGTCAGTGTTCCATATACAGAATTCAAAGGAGTCTTCAGGTCATGACTTACCATAGAAAGGAACTGTTGCTCAGTGTTTCGCGCGTCCGAAATCTCTTTCGCCATATTGCGAAACACTGAGTCGAGTTGCGCAATTTCATCTTCTCCCTCGGTCTTGCTTTCAATCAGCTGTTCGCCTCGCGCAAGCTTCTGACTGTTTGAAACCAGCAGTGAAAGACGGCTTGAGACGTCACGACTAAACAGAAGGACAAGCACCGGACATAGCACCACGTTTGCTACCAAACCAAATGCAAGCACTTGTTGAATTTGTAGCTCTTTCTGCTTTAAAGATGTTAGATCCAACGCTGCTGCCGGAGGCTGCATGGTGCGAATACTCGTTATAAGCTCCTGCGCTTGCATCAAGCGTTTATCGTTTTCTTGTTGATTGGCAGCAGGGTTTACCGGATCTGATTTAATTGATTCGATGAGCTTTGACGCCTCCGACAATGCCGAATTGCATTGTCTTTGCTTCTCGGGATCGTCCACAACATCTTTGACTGTAGCTTCAAGCGACTTTAGATCTTCCTTTAGTACAGATTGCGTACTGAAGACTGTGTTATCGGGCAGCAAGAGCGCGGTTCTCGCAGTTACGAGTCTTCCGACTATGTCATTGCATCTGACTGTAACTTCCAGACTGTCTTCGATGGCTCTGCGCTCTTTTCGCGCCGAAGACAACGTCGACTCAACAAATATCACAAAGGCAAATTGAACTATCAACGGAAGCGACAGCAGGAGCAATCCCTTATGAATGAGCTTCAAATTCAATTGATGACCCATGCCCCGATTTGACTGAGGTTTCCGACGCCTGCATTGTTCCACAGAAACGGCAATAGCTATCGCTTGAGCATATCCACAAATTCTCAACACTTTCGCAGCACGGTTGCAACATCGCTTCAATACGATGCTTGCAGGTTCGTTTTTTCGAGGTGCAAATTCCAACATGACTGTTACGGTATTAGCTTTTCTGACTTTTGTTACGGTATTGCTCGCGGCAGGATTGATTTTGCAGCCGGTATTCACGCAGTACGTAGATGCTTACTCAGTGAGGATTCGCACACGTCCGCGATTAGACGGAACTGCAGCTGAAAAACCAAAAGACTCGCAGCTGCTTCTCATCGCACGCACGCTTGGAGAGATTGTTCTGTCTGTTATGCCAGGTGTAGCGGACAGGCGCACGGTGCAGCTTCTGATGCAAGCGAACTACAGAACGCCTGAACACCTCGCCATATACACAGGAATCAGATCGTCGATGGTCGCATCACTTGTCGGATTGAGCCTCATTGCAGGTGTCAACAACTCGATGGCGCTTCTGCTGATGATTCCTGCAGGATTGGTGGCATGGCTTCTGCCCAACTTCATGTTGGCACAAAGAGCGAAGAAGCGCAAAGACAAGATTTTGGGGGAACTGCCGGTGGTGATCGATCTGCTTATTGTTTGTGCTCAAGCAGGATTGGGATTGTTGATGGCAGTTGATAAAGTAGCTCAGGAAGTCAATCAAAGTTGCCCTATCTTGTCGTCAGAGATGAAACAACTGATCAACGACGTGAAGATCTTTGCAAAGGGAACATCGCATGCATTCAAGGAAATGGGAGAACGCTGCGGTGTTGATGAACTAATCAACCTAGCATCTGCATTGATTGCAGCCGAAGCAAAAGGCGCAGATATCAGCTATCCGTTAAAGCAGCAATCGGATGCATTGCGCGATCGGCTGAAGAGAAAGAAAGAAGAAGAGGCTGGAAAAGTGCCTGTGAAGATGGTTCCTGTAATCATGGTATTCATCATGCCGCTAATCTTGGCGCCGATGTTGGGACCAGCTGTGGTGACGATATACGAGGCAATAAGACCGATTTTGGAGTCGATGAAGTGATCCGCTCAGCTGTTAAAATGGAATTGCCGAAACGCTGGGCAATACGGAAGCGCTACCGTGCCCAGGTCCGTCGGAAAGAGGGGACAGCGCCATTTGCAAGAATGCCCCTACCAAATTTTTAGCAAGCACCAACAAATATGCTTGCACACGACATCAATATATGCTATACATATGTATGGCGCCAACAAAACAGCACCAGGTATAGTTTTCGAACTCCTCTAAGGAGCGAGCTTCAATTGGTGTTAAATGGTAATAGGCGCAGCAAGGAGGTGAGTGAAAATGGATCTCGACACATTGGCAAAAGAAATGCGTGAGGGATTCGCGCAAGTAAATAGCAGGATTGATGGAACCAACAGCAGGCTTGATGAAACAAACAGCAGGCTTGATGAAACGAACAGCAGGCTTGATGAAACGAACAGCAGGCTTGACGAAACGAATAATAAGCTAGAAGCAACAAACCAGAAGTTAGATCGATTTCAATTCGAAGTGAATGGCAAATTAGACGGCATACAATCATTCCTTCTTGCGTCAGAACGCAACGTAGGACGACTCGAGCATCGTTTAGAAATAGTTGAAAAACGTCTCGACAAATTAGAAGATCAAGATAAATCCGCATAGGCAGTAACAAGAACTTTCGAAGTGTAGAAGATGGGCGGGTCGATGGCTCGCCCGATTTTTCTTGCTAGTCTGGTTGCGACGAATTCACCGATCGGTGGCGTGAAAACGTACCTCAAGCACGTGCAGATGACATCGATCCATGGTGTAATGTGAAAGCACTACGACCGCAGGAGAACCAACCCAAATGTCGTTACCGAATAACCAAAGGTCGGCGTTGAGTGTCGCGTTGTGCGCAGCTTCTTGCAATTTGCTGCTTTGGCAGCCACCGGCATTTGGACAGTCCGTAAAGGCACTGGAACTATACAATCTTGGTGTCAGAAGCACTGAAAGAGGCGATGTCAAATCTGCGTACGAATTTTTCACTCGTGCAATCAGGTTGAAGCCGCTTTATGCTCCAGCCTTGCACAACCGTGCCGTCGTGAGCTGGCAACTCAAAGACGAAGCGGGTGCGTGGAAAGACTTAGAAGCTGCGATCAAAGCAAATCCTAAAGATCCTCTCTATCATCAAACTGGTGGTTTCTTCTACACATCGAAAAAGGACTGGCCGAAAGCGATTTCTGAATTCAGCCGAGCACTTGAAATGAAGCCTGATTTCGCCGAAGCTTATCAGGCTCGCGCTGCAGCAAAGAGTCAGACAAACGATTACAAAGGTGCAATCGACGACTTCACTCAAGCAATACGCATAGCCCCACAATCGGCCGGTGCATATGAGGGGCGTGCCGCCTGTCGGACAAAGACAGGCGATCAAGCTGGAGCGCTCGAAGACTACCGAAAGGCACTCAAGCTGAGTCCCAACGATCAACGACTTGCAAAGGCGGTTAAAGAGGCGGAGGCATCCGCGAAATAGCGACTTCTAGTAGGTGCGAGTCGGCTTATCGACCGACACCGCAGCCAACACAGCGCGTCCCAATCCGAGTCTCGACATTTCGGAAAACGGTCGAACTGCTACGATGTCCGTGGCGAGCTGACCGCCGGAAAGAGTACCCTGCTTATTTCTCACTGGTTTTCGACCGTGCGCATGGCGGATATCATTTTAGTGCTGGAAGGGGGTCGAATTACCGAGCGTGGCAGTCATGAGGAGCTTTGGCACTTGACGGGACTTACGCCAGGCTGTACAAGATGCAGGCGGACAGGTACCGCTAGGGATTAAACCATAAGCCCAGCGGGAATATCCCAAGCATCCTGGGAGAGGCTCTATGCCCTCAGATTCCAAACGCGGAAAATCGAAACCGGCCAAGCAGTCGCGCGAAACGAACGACTCCAAACAGGCGCGCGAAGGTAATGGGTCGAAGTCGCGTGCAACCAATGGGTCTAAATCAACAAACGGGATTAAGTCCGCCAACGGAACCAAGTCCGCCAATGGGACTAAGTCCACCAACGGAACAAAGTCCACAGATGGGTCCAAGGAAGTCGCCGCGCTAAAACAACAGCTAAAAGTCCAGCAAGGCATTAGCGAAAGTATTCAGACTCAAGTCGAACGCCTCACACGCAACGAGGCGTGGAAAGACCTTTTTCCTCATCCGGAAAGCCTCGAGCCTCTTTTGACCGATTTGTTCAAAGACCTCAGAGATGTACCTGTAGTGCTGGAATCAGGTCACGTTACCGATGTTTTCCGAAAGATCGACGGCGAGAATTTCCTAGCCCGCGAAGATAAAGACCTCGTTTGGAAGTGTTTGGCCATGGCGCGAGTAGGATTCATGCGCGCCGAAGATCCTGCCAGCGGTCGCTACAATAGCTATCAGTGGATGAACTGGAAACACACGCGCGCAGAAATCGATCAGGTATACGAAGCAGCGAAACTGCTGAAACTCTCAGCAAGAGATACGCGAGATGCGCTTCTCGCCTCCATCTTCTCCGACTCAGTAAAGAGTAGAGCCAACTTCATCGTGCACAATGTGCACGGCGCAGAGGCGGCTGCACTGGTTCTTTCCTACTTTATGAAACCAACCGATGCGCAACATCTCAAAACAATCGAGCGTGTTGTGCGAGCAGCGAAAGAGCACCAAATTGCTCCACCGGAGTTTATGGCATCGGTGACGGCAATCCTTTTGACAAAGAAGAACAATCTCAAAGGTTTAAATAAGCAAGCCGAGATCGACTCCCTGAGCGGAAAAGAAAGAGCTGTTCACTCGATATTTTTGAAGATCGGTAACCCGTTTGACGAAAAACATTTGACCGATGATCTTCTGCAAATCAACTTCACCGACGAAGAGTTGGAACTCCTCAGCACGATTGGCGTTACACATTGGTGCGTTCCACACCCTAAAGATCCAGAATCGAAAATTGCAGCAGCAGTTATCGCGGGCGATCACTCAATCAATTACAACAATCCTGAGGGTTTCGCAAAAATCGCACTCCTTAGAGGTCCTGATACAGAGGCAATCTTCGAAGATCCGACTGTTCATCACTCACTCGATTCGGCAATTGCAAGTTTTGCAGATTCATTCAGAGTGCTTCAACCTGAAGTGCAACCACTTACGATTCACGGCTTGCGCCGCACTCGCACAGCAGTTGCAAGAGTAATTGCGATCATGTCAGAACTGTTTAACGGCGTGCATGTCGGTCCAAGATGCGGTCCGACCCGCGGAGAAGAAAAGGTAGCGCAGTCGCTAAAACGCGCTCAAGAGAAGCATCCAGAACTCTATGCGCCAGAGAAATATGCACTGTCGGATGACGGTCAAGTGTATGTAGACAAAGCGATTCAGCGAATCGGAACCATCATGCAAGAATGGTTCGATGCCCATGGCGACATTCCGTTTAGCATGTCAGAGGCTCATTGTCGCGAGCCTGGTCCGGGCAAGCTGCCGTTTTGGAATGCTCCACTCAAATATCCCGTTCGCGACGACAACGGCGATATGAAGCTAGCATCGCTGTCTCCGTCTGAGCTCAAGCAGTTCTTCTTTGCAGACAAGATTCGTGAAATAGCGGTAGAGCTTTTGCGCGCAGAGCAATGGATTTTCGAAAGACAGGATTCTTAGCGGTAATCGTAGCCATTTCAGTCGGTACCTTTCTTTGTCTCCATGAAACTGCGCCTCAAACTTTGGCAAAGCGGACTGACTCTGGTGTTGACACCGATTCTGCTTGAGATTTGTTTTGTCGGAATGCTCAGTATTCTGCTTCTGCAGGTGGAAAACGAACTCAAGGAAGAACGCCTCGCAAGTCAGGTCATGGCGCATATTGGCAAGCTAAGCCTGCTGACGTTTGAGGCTTCACTCAGTCTGTTTAGATACAGCGCCGATCACAACGAAAAGCACTTCGAGAAATGGCAGGCATGTGCCAAGGAAGCCCCTCCGGAGTTTGAGGCTCTTTCGCTATTGCTCAAGAACAAGCCCGAGCAGCTGAAAGTCGCCAAAGAATTGGAGAAAGGGATGCGTGATGGGCTAGCCGAAACAGCCATTGCAAAGTCAGCAATGAAGCGCTCCAATGCTCAAGAAATCGCCTTGATTTTGGACAATTACAGTCCACGCATTTATCAAATATCCGATCGAATGTCGGTCAAGGCGCAGACGCTGGCGGACCCCTTCCGCAAGGTGCAGGAAGCAGGTCCGATGGCCAGTGCCAAAGATCGCGAGAAAATCCAAACACTGCTGTGGGCGGTCGTCATCATCAACCTAATTGCCGCAGTCGGCGTCGCTGTTTTGTTTTCATGGATAGTCACCAGTCGCCTGAGCGTAATGAAGGACAACAGCGACAGACTCGCTACGGGGCGCCCCATCAACCCTCCAGTTGAAGGCGATGACGAAGTGGCCGAAGTCGACAAGGCGTTTCACCAGATGGCCAGAGAACTCTCGGAATCTTCCACAAGCCAACGCGCAATCATCGAAAACGCAAAGGACGTGATATGCAGCATCGATTCTTCCGGTCGTCTTACATCAGTGAATTCAGCCAGCATAGCGGCTTGGGGCCACATGCCCGAAGATCTGATCGGGAAACGGTTGAGCGCGTTGCTGCATCAAGACGACATTGAGTCAGCGCAATCTGCAATAAAGCAGATACAGGAAGGCAAAAGTCTTGAACCTTTTGAGGCGCGCGTGGCATCGGGAAATGGCACTGAGATTCCCACGCTCTGGTCGGCAATTTGGAACGACACTGAAAAATCTCTCTTTTGCGTAGCACACGACATCACGCAGAGAAAGAGCGATGAAGAGCGGCTGAAGCTAAGCGAAGAGCGAACCAGATCGTTGATCGAAAGCATGCCTGTCGGTGTCATGATACTCACAAACGAAGGAAAGATAATTTCCGCCAACCGGCAAGCCGAGCAGATCTTCGACCAATCACTTGAATCTCTTTGCGGTCGCGTTTTTACCGATATCGTCTCAAAAGAAACCAGCGGTCCTCTGGAATCGAATCACTACGAAAAGCTCGTAGGTTCTCTTCATCGGGTTCTTGGTTTACGCAACGACAAACCGTTTCCTATCGAGGTCTCTTTCAATCGACTAGAGGGATTCGAGTGCAACGAAGTTCTTGCCGTGGTTCAAGACATCACTGAGCGCCAAATGCTGGAGGAGGCCAAAAGTCAATTTTTCCGCACGATACGTCATGACCTACGCGCCCCACTAATGTCCCTGGCCGGCTCATTCGAGGCAATAAGCACTCGCGAGCTCGTCAAACTCGACGAGAAGGGGACCGCACGCATCCACACAGCCGTCCAAACCATCGACCGCCTGCGCCGCTTGTTAGATGATCTATTGAACATCGAGAGAGTCGAAGGGGGACCGATAAGCCTGTGTCGCGCTGAGATCAGCACCGCGAAGTTAGTGCAACTCTCAGTGGAGGCAGTTAGAAGTCAGGCAGAGCAACAAAACATTCAAGTAGTGGTCGATGTAGAAGAAGCAAAGGTATCAGCTGATCACGACTATCTAATTCGGGCAATAGTAAACTTGCTTTCAAATGCCATCAAATTTTCGAACAGCAATTCCAAGATCACAATCAAAGGGCATGCAATCGAAGGACAGTGGCATTTGAGCGTCATCGATAATGGCCGGGGCATTCCCACTCAGTTTTTACCCACGATGTTCGAAAAGTTTCAACAAGTGGACAGAACTGACGGCAGGCAGAGAAAAGGATCGGGACTCGGTCTTGCAATCGTAAAAGCAATCGTGGAAGCGCACGACGGAACCATCGGCGTCAACAGCGAAGAGGGACATGGAAGTACATTCTGGATGACCATCCCCATCCGTCGATTTGAACCATCAACGAGCGACGACTCACCTGAAAATGAAAGAGGTGAGCGATCATGAGATTGTCGATCCGGCAGAAGGGATTGGTACTTGTGTCAGTCCCAATTATCTTTGAACTAGCATTCATCGCCATCCTTGCATCCTTTCTCGCGCAGGGACAAACTGCGGTCGAACAAGAGAGTCGCGCACGCTCTTTGATCTCGCACGTTATTGAAGTGACGATGTCGTGCCAAGATGCATACATCGCCCTGGGGAAATTCGGCTTCTGTCACGACATGTCCGCCTATTCGACTGCACAAAGAAATTTACTCAGAGTCAAAGACGAGATTAGCCTTCTGAAAGATCTGACAAGCAGCCGTCCAAACGAATTCCATATGGTGAAAGAGTTTGATGAGGCCATCAAAAGTTGGATCGATACAGGTGAAGTCGTGCAAGACGCTTATGTCAAGCAAGATTTGTTTAGCTATATGCGCGTTTTGCCGGCGTTCTTTGCTGCGTCGGATGGCGTGCATCACAAAGCAAGAGCGCTCGTCGCCTATCTATCGACCGTTGAGAACAATCAACTCCGCGAGCACGGTGCATTGACTGAACAGATTCGAAACCTTATGTTCTGGGGCGTCATAGTCACCGTCATGGTGACGACGCTGCTTTCATACATGTTCTTCAATGACCTGACGAAGCGGCTTCTGCTTCTAAAAGAAAATAGCAAAGCCCTGCGTGACGGAACCACTCTTTTGCCGGCCCAACGTGGCGATGATGAAATCGCACACGTAGACAAGGCTTTTCGTCAAATGGCATCGGTGTTGCAGGAAACTCGCAAGAAAGAACTAGCGATTGTCGAATACTCTGCTGATGTAATTTGCTCAATCGACCTCAAAGGCAGATTTTCACAAGTAAGCCCGGCAGCAGTCCCACTCTGGGGATACGCTCCTGAAGAGCTTCTTGGCGAGAATTGGAGCAAGGTCTTGCACCCGGATGATGTGGCTGCTACGCAAGACGCAGTGGCATCGATGATCAAAGATCGTGACAAATCTTTGGTTTTAGAAAACACCGTGATCAAGAAGAACAATGAAATGCGCGATGCTCTGTGGTCAGTGACTTGGTCCGATGAACAGAAGTCTCTCTTCTGTGTCGCGCACGATATCACAGAACGCAAAACCGCCCAAAACAAGCTCGAAGTCAGCGACATGCGGGCGAGATCGGTCGTAGAAAGCATGCCCATTGGCGTGATTACGGCAACCATTACAGGTATCATCGAGAGCGTCAATGGCAAGGCGGAAGAGCTCTTCCAATCAAATGCAGGGCACTTGCAATCGCAAAATTTGTTTCGCCTGTTTACACCGTCATCAGTCAGTCAATTGCAGCAACTGCTGACCTCACAAAACGGGGAGCATTCACCACTCGAACTGAAGGCGGTGAGACTGAACAGAACTGAATTTCCATGTGAGGTCAGAACCAGCAGATACAATACCCTCGAAGGCCAGAAGTATCAAATCAATATAACGGATTTGACTCACCGTCATGAGATCGAACGCCTAAAAGAGGAGCTGGTATCGATGGTAAGTCATGATTTGAGATCACCGCTGACATCGCTACAAGGGACGCTCACGCTTCTGGAAGACGGCATCTACGGCAAAGTAAGCCCGGACGGAGAGACAGAAATCAACAACGCTTCGGCGGAAATCGACAGATTGATCGCGATGGTTTCCGATCTCTTGGATCTCGAGAAAATCGAAACCGGCAAAATGTCGATGCAGTTCGAACATATGTCTGTCGAAAAGCTGATCGCAACGTCCTTAGAGCGCGTTGCAGAAACTGCCGATAAGAAAGGGATTTCCTTCGATGTAGAGATGCAAAAAGAAACACTCGCAAATGGCGCCAACGATCAATTCGTGGAGGTTGACACTGACAAAGTCATTCAAGTGATTACCCAACTACTCTCAGCAGCCATCCACTTTTCGCAAGGCAAACAAGACGGTTACATGAGCCAAACCTGCGATACGGTGAAGATTCTAATTGAGGCCAACAAAAAAACCGTACGAATCTCAATAACCGACAACGGTCCATCAATTCCTGATGAGATGCGTCGAGCGGTCTTCGACAGGTTTCGCCGAATGGAGGCCGTCGACAACGAGCGCGCGAGATACAGCGGTCTGTCGTTGGCCCTTGCAAAATCAATCATCGCCCTAAATCGTGGCGAGATTGGAATCGCAGATACGCCTGATGGAGCTTCCTTTTGGATCTCCTTGCCGCTTGCCAATTAAGAAGAAAGCGAAACCAGACAGTGTTATCATACACACTAGACTCTAGAGGGCTTCAAGTGCGCTGGTCGATCGTTATTGCCTGCATAACTGTGATGTTTCTGAGCGAGGCCGACATTGTGCAAGCTGCCGGGCAAAGAGCTTTATTGATACAGAAAATCTCGGCGCCCCCGAAAGCGGACTTTATGGATGCGGAAGATAAGGCTAGAGCCATAGATTTACTTGGAGAAGAGCAGGCTAAAGAAGCCATTCCCGCCCTTATCGACTGCCTAGCCGATACACGTGCACTTCATGGAAGCGATAACTGGGTTGGCAGTCATGCTGTTAACGCATTGAAAAAAATAACGACAAAGGATTTCGGTTTCGATCAAAAGAGGTGGCGCACCTGGTTTGAGACATCCGACTTCGCTGACAATCAGTGCATTAACATGCTTCTTGACTCATTCAAGACAGCGGCTTGGAATTCGCTCAAAGTCACTCGAGAGGCGAGCAATCGGATAAGTCTTGGATTTCGCACCAAAATCTATCAAGTGGATGAGAAACTTCGTCCTATTTATCCCTCCGGAATCAAGGAAGTCGAAGGACCCACTAGTGATGGTTTCTTAGTCCGACTATCGATAGCACCGCACAACTCATTACCCATGGCGCGCAATTCCAACAGGTACTCGGAAAGAATCGAGCGCAGACCCTATTGGACGTTGCGCACTTACGGATTTGAACTCCAGGACGGCTGCTTGGTTGTCGGGATTGAGCAAGGGAGCGCAGCGCCAAAAGATTTGTTGAACAAGGTAGAGCAGAATATAGCCGACGTCATCGACAAAATGTAGGATCTTCGACCGGACATCAGTGTTCTCACTTGTTTTGCCGCGGTTTGTCTTCGCCGTAATTTTCAACATAGTTTTTATAATACTTGTGAGCAGTGTTCCAAATTGGCTCGGTAAGCTGGCCGAAGCCAAGTACCGTCAGTCCTTTGACTCGGTGATTGGACAACTGTCTAGTGACATCGGCGACCTGTCCATCGGGCACATACACATGTGTAATCGCCTTTCCTTGAATACCCAACGTTGTAAGCACTGAGCTCCCGAGCCTCAGCTTCCCAGTCAAAATCTCGCCAGGCTCTGACATTCCAGCAGGATATGAACGCGGAATTACATCAGCTGAAATTCCAAACACTACAGGGTATCCGGTCACAGCTAAGGGGCTGTGCATGTGATAGTTAAAAGCTTCTCCAAAGTCTCTTGTTATTGAAATTGATCGGTGTGGAAAATTATCGCCCGCACTTTCGCCCGAAGTTTGCTCGATGCCTCTGAGCCTGAGCTCTTTAGCAGGCAACATCACCTTTTCCGCAAACACAGATGGTAAAACGTCTGACATGGTGCCATGAAACAGGTTCGGGAACTGTTCGGTTGCATGGTGTGGCATCCAATCAATTCCGGTCTCGAAGTGTCGAACGGCCGCGTGCTGGAAGCCAGGCATCGACATCATTCCGATTATCTTTCCATTGTCATAGCCGAAGAATTTCTCTTTCGCCGTTTCCAATTCACCCGTGAGAGAATGATTGCGCTCACGCCCGTCAGGTCTCACTTCTTCAGGCACAAGCTGCAGCAGCTTACCTGCCATGACATCATCATTGTGAACTCTTACCGGCTCCATAAGCGTCTTTCGAATTTGAGCCACACGTTGAGCACTAATCGTTGACGTTGCCAGCTCGCTGTCAGAATACGATTTCATGCCGGGAGCTTCAGGTGTTCCATGCCAAATTTGTAGTAGCTTGAACGCAAAGTCAGTCCGTATCTCTTTCATCTTGTCGTCGATGGCATAGGCTTCTTCGCTGCGCGGAGCCTTGCCTTCAAGCAGTTGCTCTTGTTGCTTTATCTGCTTGTAAAACTCGGGAAGCTCTGTCTCAAAAGCAGCTGCCGGGTTGTTGTCGGCAGTCAGTTTCGGTCGTATGGCGCGATCGGAGAAATCAGTTTGATGAAGGAAATTTCCCAAACGCTGCAGTGGATGGCGCATGTCCATCTTGTTCAACAACGAATAAGTGCCTTTCTTTACTTCGACTTTCGCGTCTTGATACTTCCAGCTCGCCCGGTAATAGGCGTCTCGAATGGGAGACAGCTGCTTCGACCTGAAGCCTTGTTCGATCACCTTTCCGGAAGCTTCGAAACCGCGAGAAATGGCATGTTGCGTGGGAGACATGGCAACGTTGAGTGCACCACCACTGATACCAGCCGCCAGCGTGTCGTCCAACGCCGGAAGTCCCTCACCGGAAACCAGCCTCGAACCGGTGAGTTGTGCCATACCTCCAACCGAGCCAACTGCGGCGCGCGCAATCTGGCGTTTCGCAAATGAATCGGTAAGTGTCAAAGCGTTTCCCTTTCCAAAAACATAAAATCCGAGCGCGCCACCTACTGCGTTCCCCAACCTGGTCTCACCAGGCATCGTGTCGCGGGAAAAATCGTAGAGTGCCGCACCGGTCATTTGCGCCGCAATTTCGCTTTTCATGACCGCTGCCGTGCTGCCGGCCATCTCCAGCTTCGCCGCTGTGCTCTCCATTGCCCGCCCGGCTGCCTTACCGGCGATCATGTAAGGCAAAACCATTCCCAAGCCGCTCGACACGTTTTGCACAAACCAGCCCGGCGAGAGCATCGTCGTTTCGGCGATTGGGAGATCTTCTTGCTTGTCTAGTAATTCGTCATATAGCGGGCGCGCGGCAAAATTAACGACGTTGGCTGCCGCGTTAAATGGGTGAATAGCCACCGCATTGACGAATGGATTGAGGACGTGACCCTCAACCCAATTGGGTGTCGAACCCGGTGCTGTTTCGGCACCGTGGTTTTGAAAGGCGGAATTTTCCATTTTGCTTTTTGTGTGCGGGCTGGAGCACCAATAAGGCCTAGAGTACATGGCTCTTGCATCGCTGTCAGTGGTGGAATTCCCATCACACGATTTTTTCACGTCAAAGCCATTAACTTGAGGGGGTACACCTCCCCTACCTATGCAAACAAATCTCGCATGATGCGATGACTTTCTTATGTCATCGACTTTCATGACGAGATAACATTGAGGCCACAGCCATGAGTGAAAACACTACGCCAAGTACAGGCTTCGACCCTTTGAGTGACGTGCTTAACTCCGCTGAGACTGCCTTTGTCGACCCGTTGTGGGAGACACTAAAAGAGTTCGAAGCAGCGCCGAACGACAACGAACCCACTCTAATTGAGTCAATCGGACAGGTGCGACTCATGACCTTGCCGCCCAATTGGAACATGAAAAAGCGAGAAGATAAGGACGGCACGCAAACGTTTTATGAGGTATGGGCGTCGCCGGAAGATGAATCTACAACTTTCGAATTTTACTATCGTGCAACGCCAATAAAGGACAGCATTGCAAAAGCCTTCTCACTCATTCTGCGAAGCGATCCTCATCCACTAAATACAAGAGAGATTCAATCGCTCGGCATCATGATCTCTTATGCGTTTGACAAAGAATTGTTCAATCTAATCGACATTAGCACAGAGAATCTCAACGGACGCCGCGTGCTCATGATTGAAGGAGAGTTTATGCAAGACGGCATCACTCGTCTACACATTTTCGTTGATGCAGATAACACCGGAAGAGCAATACAAGAACTCATTTTTCAAGCACCCACCTCCGACTACTCCAATAGTGTCAAAGTCGGTGAGCGGGCATTCGACTCAATCATTTGGGTTTGGGAATAACAAAGTTCACGCTTGATTCTGCAATTTTCACACAGTTTTTTCACGCTCGCGTCCGTAGACTGTAGAAGTCACATTACTACTTTCGATTCTTTTGGAGGAACGCAGATGGGCGCGTTTGAACAGTTTGACACGACTGCCGCCAAGAGTGCTGATACCAGCGCCGGTGCTTTGTATTCAGATGCCTACAATGCGCTCACTGCAGCAGGCAAGACGGAAAACAAACAAGACAAAACCACTGCCCATCTACCGGGAGTGACGCTCGAGAATGCGATCGATCCCGATCTAAAAAAGACAATCGACGACGCTCAAGCTAAAGTCGATCGCGACAAGTACGACACAAACAAAGACGGAAAAATCGATGACAGCGAGTACTCGAAGGCGATCAATGATTCCAAAGATCTAAGTGAGATCTTCAGACTAGGAGAGCTCAAACGCTACGACAAGAACCACGATGGAAAAATTGACGAAAACGAAGAAAAGCAACGAACGAAAGACAAACTCGACCTCTACTTCCAAGAACTAGCGAAATACGACACCAACAAAGACGGCAAAATCGACGATGCCGAGCGGACGAAAGAAATAGAAGACATCTGGAAACAGTTCATAGGAGACAAAACTCCAAAAAAGGAACCAGTCAAAGAAGAAGAATTGAAAAAGGAAATCGACCATAGCGTCGAAGACCTCAAAAAAGGCATCGCAGCCAACGATTTGTCCGCTGTAATCAAAGACCTAGAGAAGGCAAAAGCTGAGTTGCCCCCAGAGCAATACGCCAAGGTTCTTGCGGCGGTCAACAATGAATTTCACAAGCACAATCCGAAGGCAGACATAGTCGGCCCCTTCGAGCAAAACGGCAAACATCAGCTAGAGGTGCGCTCGGCTTCAGGCGACTGTACTTCTTTTGTCGACGCCAATGAGGTCAGCCGCGCTCTCGCAGTAGACAACATCAAGGCACAGTAGGTAGCGATTTACCCTTAACGAGTGATCACGTGC
>CAZCZI010000089.1:3800-28107 GCA_964503045.1 uncultured Candidatus Obscuribacterales bacterium | reverse complement strand
CGACAGCATCGAGTGGAACCTCAGGATCGAGCGGTTCGACAGCATCGAGTGGAACTTCAGGATCGAGCGGTTCGACAGCATCGAGTGGATCTTCTGCATCGAGTGGTTCGACCGCATCGAGCGGGTCGTCTGGTTCGGGCGATTCCGGATCTTCAACAGTATCGAGTGGGTCCTCGGGATCGAGTGGTACAGCATCTTCCGGTGCTGCACCAACGGTAGCGATGGCTCCTAGTTCCAGTGGGCCCAGCGCATCAGCTCCGTCAGCTTCCGGTAGTGGAAGTTCGTCACAAGGCTCTGGTTCATCCAGTGGCAGCGGCGGCGGATTTGGAGCAGGAGGCGGTGCTGGACCTGGTTTTGGCACCGGAGCCGGAGCAGGCTCTGGTGGCGGATTTAGTGGCGGCGGCGGCAGCAGTGGTGGCGGCGGAGGTGGTGGCGGCGGACGCCGTGGTGGCGGAGGTGGCGACGCCGGTGGTGCCGGAGGCGGTGCATCTGCAAGCTCCGGTGGTCGACCCAGCAGTCGTATCAGAAACAATGTGCGACCGCAGCCACGAAGGCGTGTAGTCACTCAGCACAAGCATCGTCCCACATCTCGCTATGTCGTAGTGGACGAACCAAAGTCGGAAGATACGCAGCCGGCATGCACACCAAATGTACAAAACTACAGATGGTGATGCACTCACGCTGTGCCTCTGTCCTGGCTACCGGGACAGGCAGTCAGGGCAGAGGATTACCGAACTATTGAGGTGAAGAAATGAAGTCAAACAGAAACGCTCCACGATCGAAATCAGGAAATCTTTTGATCATCATTATTCTTGTTGTGAATTTTGTAGTCATACCGATTTTGCTGTTCCTTTTCCAAATGGGTCTCTATCTTGCCGACAGAGATCGCGCGCAGTATGTGGTTGACGCCGCTTCAATTCTGGCCGCCGACGATCTTTCGGGAGTCATCGTGAATGATCCCAGTTTTGGATGGGTTTCACTCAGCAACTATCCACCAGTCGGCGAAGCTACTTGTGCTCCTGACGGCGAACCGCTCCCGGTTATTGGAATCAATACTTTGGTAGGAACCATTCGCCAAAACGCGATAGTCGCCAGAGAATTGAGAAATGAGACTATGGCATCGCTTGCCGATGACGATAGAGATGCGCTTCAGGGAACGATTCGCGAACTTAACGGTACTCTGCAAAATTCTCTTGGCAAAGATCAAAAGAAACTGGGAACCAACATTCACGGAGTGAAAGTAGATCCCGTCACCGACGCGAAAAAGTTTTTGATGTCCAACTTGCCGAACAATTTCCGGTTGGAGACTATCAAACTGACGAACGGTTGGATTGATGAGGGAGGATCCACCACCATTCCAATTCCACAGCCAGAGCACCTTGCGCAACTGAAGCCTGGCACAACTCTCAACGGTAAATACAAACCTTTTGTGAATATCCCAGTCGAAAAGGAATCATTCACGTTTGGTGCCATCGGATCCTCCTCTACGTTGGTAAATTCGACGCACTTCCGAGAAGCTGATGGAAACCATATTTGCTCTATCGTGAAAGTGGAATGCACGTTTTCGCGTGTAGCTCCCGGGCTAGACCTTCTGAAAGCAATTGGCTTCGAAAATCTGTCTAAACTCCAAACTACCGCTTGCTGCCAACCGTACACTCTCGCTGATAATGGACCTCTCGGGGTAATGACGTTGAGATTCTCTGCGGGTGCGATATCTGGCTTGGATTCGTGGGCTTCATTCTTAGGCAACAACTTCCAAGACAAGAAGATCACGACTTACGATGTAGTCGGTGGTGATTATCCAACCGACGTGCAAGCTCGCATGTCAGAATCACAACCGCGACTACAAGCAAGCACCTCCCAACAATTCTCCGAGCATCTGTATTATTGGCTGAGAAACGGGCATTTGCGCCCGCGAATTGATGCGGTTCTCTCGATGGTGAATGAACCGTTTAGAAATGGACCAAAAGAAGTTTATGCCTATGAGTTTGCGACTAATGGAACTATCTCCAGAAGAGTATTGTCTCGAGACCCCTTCCCTGTTGGAGTCACTTGTGAGTCACAGCTTCATTCAGTGGTTGACACAAGCATTCACAATGGAATGAGTCCGATTATTGTCTTCCGCAACAACGTCAAGAATCTCGGTACCGCGCTTGGTGGTAAACACGCTGGGCAGCCGCTGCCTGGCTATCCTCTCAATTGGTGTGAACTGCCTGATTTCGGCGGAGACGAGCAAATGGCTTTGAGACTTGGCAAAGGGCATCTTGCGACCGGTTTGACTATCGCAGATCCATTTGGTCAGTCTCTGAAAATATCTGCTAATGATCCGACAAATACATTGTTCAGAAATGGAAAGGGAAATAGCATTGCCATGCAACCAAGACGAAGCTATTACAGTGGTGGCTTAGCCCTCGATATCGAAATCGGTGGTGCTGGAGAACCCGCTGCCACAGCTGAAGTTGCTGCCGCGCGTGATCTACTTTCAATGCGTCGACTACGCTTCACTCGCAGAATATAACGGTGAGTGGATAGCGGACAAACGATCAAGTTTCAGGAGACACGAAGCGGATCTGATTCTGCACACTTTTGTGCGGATTCAGATCCGCGGAGTAGAAGTTTAGCCCCAAGTTTGAAGAAGTTCTCTTATCACAGGAAGTTCTTTGGCCCAATTCACGAATTGCTGCATTCGTGCTTGCAGACTATTTTGTTCTGTCATGACGGACTTGACTCCTGCCTGGCAGTTAATGTTTTGCTTCTGCTGAATCTCCAGACAAATTCTCTGAGCTGTCGACACTATCTCATCACTCGGATCAAGACTCACAGCTTTTTGCAGAGCGTCTTTGAACTCCGGGTCACCCTTGTGCGTCAGAACTAAGGCAAGTTCTGCCCAACCGCGAGCATAGTTGGGATTAATAGTGACTGCCTTTCGAGCCACGATAGCAGCATTGTCCAGATCTCCAGCCGTGCGATAGATTGTTGAAAGATGTCGATACGGCCATTCGAAATTCCGGTCAAGTTTGAGGCACTCTTTCAGATGCATCCGAGCCGCGCCGCGTTCGTCGTTCGAAATTTCCAACATTGCTTGATTGAATACCTTGCGTGCTTCAGAAGAAACGTCGTGCGGCGGCAATTTACATTTCAGAAATAGTTGTGCATCATGCATCACTTGTTTTTCAGCTGGCGTCTTGCAGTTAGCGATTGCGCGGTTTAAGAGCATTCGAGCCGATGCGATTTGGCAGGTTTTCCAGCAGATAGTCGCCCAATGCAAACAATCTTTTGGTGTCTGGCATTGGTCCAGTTCGCTTTTTCGATAGGTGTAAGTCCTAGAACTGACTTTTGTCTGAGATACTTTGTCGACACCGGTTCCTGAAGCGTGCAAATCCATCGCATAAATGTTCTCAGTAATGATGGGTTCAAACCCAACTTTTCGCATGGCGGCATCGACTTGAATTTGAAACACGGCCGGCAGCCGTTTGCTGACTATACCTGATAGATCTTCTTTTTCCGCTGCTGTGAGGAGTTTCTCAAATTCTGGCCAGATTTCTCTTATCGTCTTTAGATAAGCCCCATTGCCCTTATCTTTGCTGATCTTCTTGAGCGTTACAGTACCGAGCAAAGAATGATAGGCACTGCCTCCAAGCCTGCATTGAAGAATTGAGTCGAGTGGCTCGCGAGTGCCGATGTCAGATTCGAAAATTTCATTGTTCGTATATATGGTGGCGTCAATGGTGTCACCATGTCTGGTCAACTCGAACTTGTAGTTCTTTTCTGCTTTCGAGTCAACTTTACGGCCTAATGTGTCAGTCAGATCCGGATAGTTAATTGTCTCGGGAGGGTCAAAGCCATGTCCGATTATCCATTTTGAGAACTTCCGATTTGCGCCGACAAATACCATGGTGTTTACGGTTGACGGGTTTTTTTTGCCACTAATCGCCAGCTCTCTCTTAGTCGTGCGTGCTGTTTCCCCTTCGCGAATTGGTCCCAGTTTGAATCGTAGATCCTTATCAACTGTTTTCAGCTTTTTTGCAACTACTGAGAGTATGGGATCGTTATTCGAACGCACGTCGATCAGTTTGTTTTCGATGGTTGAAAACCAATCCCAGAATGCTTCAGCTTCCGCATCAGTTGACGCTTGGCTCGCTATCGGTGGAATGGTTGTCTGCACCAAGCTGTATACGAGAACCAAAGGTATAAACGGCAAAGCTACGAACGTGATAAGCAGAATTGGTTTGATCGCCAGTCTCAAAGTGCGATGTTCTGGTTTGGCGAAAAACGTCTCGATGCGAGGTAATAGGTTCCAAATGCCGAAAGCGCTAACGAAAAGGAGAAACAGCGTTGGACATCCCAAGATCAAGACAGTGTTGGCACTTGCCTCTTCCATTTATATTTCTCCGTTCGGAAGCCGATGTCCCAATTATGCATTGAAAGGGAAATCGAGTCTCCAGGGTTTTGGATGAAATCTGGATCTTGGCTGCTTTAATCGATTCGTGCTAACGCTGAATCTATGTCGAGAGATGCGCTTCGATGAACCACAAACGTTTGTCGATTGAACGTGAGATTTCGGTGTACAGATCTGATGTGTCTGCATCACCTAAATCTGCGGTTTTAGCAATGTTGTCTCTGACATGCTTTGCGTATGTTCCATACCGCTCATTCAAAGCCTTCAGATGAGCTTCACCGGCTGTTGTTTCCAGCGGGTATTCAGGCAAAATCGATTCGTGCGCGGCGACGCGGGCGGTTCCCATAGCTTGTCCGGCAAGGGCTGTGATGCGCTCTGCCACTTCGTCGATAAACTCGACAAGTTCTTCTTGCATCTCATCAAACAACTCGTGGAGCTGGATGAAAGTGGCACCTCGGACGTTCCAGTGGGCTTGTTTGGTTTGTGTTTGCAGGTCGAGAGTCGTCGCCAGGGTGACATTGAGCAGCTCAATCAGTTGACGCCGCGTCTCTTCCTTAAGGTCATGACGGGTCGTAAACAGTTTGCCTTCCTTTTGCGCAGTCTTCATGTGCTCCTCCTGACGAGCATCCACCGCTTATGGCGGATGGATACGCTTAGCGAATACGAAGTGAATATTCTAGCGCCATTCAGGCTATGCATGGCGTTCCGAGATTAATTATGGGTGAATTTGGGGTGGGTAGCGGGTATGATTCGAAGTGTGAGACCACAATGCGTTCGCCCGTTTGACCTTTCTCTTTGTCAGCCCCAAGTGGAGGAAAAAACGTTTGCAAGGAAAGCTAGATTTGGCAAAAGCCAAAGGACTGAAAAAGTCGGAAATCAAGCAGTTAACGAAGCTCTTGCAGCAACGCATTCCGGAAGACAAGATACTCACATCAGATTTGGCAGATTCAGTTGCTGAGATATCCCATGCCACGGGGTATCCATTGTCCGTTGTGGTCAATCGCCGCGGGCACGTGGTGAATATAACTGTAGGTCAACCCTCAGAGGTTAACATGCCTGAGCTGAGGGGTGTTCGTGTCGGTCCTGGGCGCCTTTGCGGGCACAGAATCATTCACACCGAGCTCAAGGACAAACTCAAAGACAAGAGCAATGGCTCAAGTCGCAATGGGTTTCGAAAAGAGAATCTTTTATGTTTGGCAAGGAACAGATTGGACTTGCTGGCTCAGATTGATGTTAATCCGGAAGGAACATTTAGTCGCAGTCGCGGAGAACAAGAGAAGATCGCCGACGCGGTGCACATAGCGCACCTGATGCCTGGTCGAGACAGCGAAGGACAATTGTGGAAGCTTCTGCCGCCTCAGACCGCTCGTGGCGCTCAGGAAGACAATTTCGAGAAGATGATTTCTGCGCTGGAAGAAGAGTTTCGCGCACATGCTCCGGGACTGCACCTCAGAGAGGGTGAAGAACGGGCCATTCTCGTCGGATTGGTTTGTGATGGAAACGACCAATGGCAGGTCGAGGATGACCTCGATGAAATTTCTCAACTCGCGCGTGCAGCAGGTGCAACCGTATGCGGTCGCATGACTCAAACACGTGCGCAACCAGATCCGCGCTTTTTTCTTGGCTCCGGAAAAGCGCAGGAAGTGGCGCTTTTGGTTCAGGAGCTTGGAGCGAACATGGTAATTGTCGATAAAGAACTTTCGCCTACCCAGCAGCGCATGCTGGAGGAAGTGGTAGGAGTCAAGGTTATCGATCGCACCGAATTAATTCTCGATATCTTCGCTCAACGAGCGCAGACGCGAGAAGGGAAACTCCAGGTTGAACTTGCGCAATTGCAATATCTCTATCCGCGCCTTGTAGGAAAGGGACTGTCACTCAGCAGACTGGGCGGCGGTATTGCAACAAGAGGTCCTGGTGAAACGAAACTCGAAGTCGACAGACGTCGAATTCGAGATCGCATCAATCATTTGGAGAAAGATACTGTTCGCATTCGCAACAATCGTGAAACGCAAAGACGCCGCAGAGAATCAGATCATCTGCCGGTCGTCGCGCTTACCGGTTATACAAACTCAGGCAAATCAACATTGTTGAATGCGCTGACTAAAGCCGACGTGATTGTCGAGGACAAGTTGTTTGCGACTTTGGATCCTGCTACGCGTCGAACAACACTTCCTGATCACAGTCCAGTGTTGTTGTCAGACACAGTGGGATTCATAAAGAAGCTGCCTACTTCATTGATCGCGGCATTCAGAGCCACTCTTGAAGAAGTAGCTGTTGCCGATGTTCTCATGCATGTTGTTGATGGAAGCCATCCAAATGTGTTGGAACAGATGAGCAGTGTCTATGATGTCTTGAGTGAATTAGGTGCCGTAGACAAACCAATGATCACTGTCATCAACAAAGCAGACAAAATGCGTGATGAAGACATTGAATGGTTGCGTGTGCAGGTACCAAATCCCGTGATTGTATCTGCAGTCAAGCGCACCGGACTTGGTGGATTGCTTTCGAAGATCGAAGAGATGCTTCAAGAAGTTTATCCGGGTCGGCAGAGATATAGCGCGTAGCTAATCAAAGAAATCTGAGATAGAGCTGTTCTGAACCGACCGTTTGGAGCATGTGTTTTGTCACTGCATTGTCACCACCGGCGCTTTACATTCATCGTGACCAACCAGCTTACTACAACTGATTAGTTGGCATGTGCTTACTGAGAGCGGTGGCTCGATTCTTTGAGGATTTCGTCATGACTGCATTTGAACAATTGGATGCTGCGCCCGCAAAAACATCGAATGATACGGGATTCGGTGCCTTGCAATCCGATGCATACTCAAATCAAGTGTTGAAGTTTGACTCGAAGTCTCCTCCGGCGAAAGATGACGATAAGCTCCCTGGACTGGAGATTGTTGGCGGTGACAAACTTGATTTGGCGAAATTGTTGCCGGAAGAACAGCATAAGGAAGATCTGAGGAAATACGACAAGAACGGCAACAAAAAGTTGGATGATGATGAGTTGCAAAAAGCAATGGATTCAGCTCAAACTCTTGATGAAATGGTTCGTTTTGCCGATCTCAAAAAGTACGACACCAATAGAGATGGAGTAATTGACGAGAAGGAAGATAAGAAACGACAGGATGATAATTGGAAAGCTCACCTGGAAAGACTCAAGAAGTATGACACCAATCATGATGGCACAATCGATGATCAAGAACAGAAAAAAGAGATCGAAGATTTTGTCGCGAAGTATTTGAAGGATACAGATGAAAAGAAAAAACCTCTTAAGGAAAAGGAATTGAAAGAGGAGACGGCACGCGGTGTTGAAGATCTGAAGAAGGGCATAGCAAGTGGAGATCTGAGCGCCGTGATTACGGATTTGGAACGTGCCAAGGCTGAGATGCCGGCAGACCAATATGCAAAGTATCTCAAGGCAGTAAACGAAGAGTTTCACAAACATAATCCAAATGCTGACATCGTTGGAACGATTCAACAAAATGGAAAACACCAAATGGAAGTGAGATCTAAATCAGGCGATATTACTGTGATCGTTGATAACAATGAGGTTGATCTCGCTCTCGGCGTGCGGAACATATTCTAATGGGCGCCTTCGATAATCTTGATCTGCAGCCGGTTTCCGCTGACGATAAATCCGGAAGGTCGTTGCAAAAAGAAGTGTATTCAGTAACAAGTTTGCGCGAACTCAGAAACACGTGGAAAAACACTGCAGCTGGTGCCAAAGCTACTGCCATTGATCTAGTTACGCTGCCCGATGAAAAGGCGCAGAAAGAGCAGCATGAGAAGGATCTGAAGCAGTATGACTTAAGTGGAAACGGAAAACTCGACGATGTCGAGTTGCGACACGCAATCGAAAATGCCAAGACAGTTTACGAAATTCTTCGTCTCGACGATTTGCATCTTTATGACAAAAACCGTGACGGCAGCATTAATGGCAAGGAAGCAGAAAGGCGCCAAGCGGACATAAAGAAATCACAGGACCAGCAGCTCAAAAAATACGATACCACCAACGATGGCATGTTGGATAAGGATGAGCGCAAGAGGCAAGTTGAGGATTTGCTGGATGCGCAGAAAGTCCCGCTTTCGGAAAAGGAACTGAAGGAGCGAATCGCCGTTACAGCTTTTGATCTTAAAGCGAATTTCGAGAAAGGTGATATGTCTGACCTCATGATAGACATTTATCGTGCACACGAGAAAATGCCCAGGGTTCAATTCGAACAGTATCTAAAGGCAGTCAATGACGAGTTTCATAAGATCAACCCGAATGCCGATATCCTTGAAGTGGAGTACTTCAATCAGCTATTGATGAGAGTAAAGGTCCGTGATGGGCAAATGATAGGCTTTCTTCGAAGCGATCAAGCGGAGATGGCTAAGACTCTAGGACGTTAGCTTACACTTGTCTCTTAATTCTTCCCCTTCTTTGCCTCAAGATACTCAGATTTGATTTGGTATCCTGCCGGGATATCACATAACGGGATGCGTCCAACTAACTCTTTCATGTCCAAGCCACCGCCGCGTTTACCGAACAAGTTTGCAACTTCAAGAGAGTCTTGTGAAATCGTTGATCCTTTTGGAAGTTCTTTGGCAGAAATGGTTGCAGCGTAGGTTTCGAAATCGGAAAGACGGACAATTTGTCCACGGCTCATTTTTTTCTTAAAACTAGATCCAGCATCCCGCAGGTCGCTGATCGCATCTGGTGGGGCTTTGGATTGGTCTGCATCTCTAACTTCCAGGTCGTACGGGAAAACCATACCGCCGGCTGGAATGTCTTTCAACGCGAATACGAGTTTCCCGCGTACAACGTTGCGTAGCTGGGGCACGCTAAATTTGTCTGGAGTAGAGTCGAGTTCTCTGAATGGCGAGATCGGACCAACATGATCTTGCGTGACAATAGTGCCGCTCTTGATGTCGGTCTGTACCTCGTGACCTACTACGACAGACAAACTCGAAGCCGGATGTTCTGGAATGCGATCTATCTTTTGGGATTTTTCGATTAGGTTGTAGTTAGTAAATCGATCACCTGCTTTTAGATCGCTATCTGCAACTACCACTGTCTGCACAGGGTTCATTGGGGCACCATCATGATAATCGGACCTTGTCATTGGGTTGTTTGCCGCATCTTGCGTACCTGTCACCTTCGTACATGCAGAACAAGAAATTGTTATCACTGCAATTGTCACCACCGACGCAACCATGGTCGGAAATGATTTGTTTGGTTTTTCAGGACTAGATTGGTTGCCGGAGTTCGAGCTTGCCATCAGAAGTTTCTCCCGCTGGAGTCAGACCTCGTGCGCCTGGGGTTTTCTGCGCCTACTTCACGTCGTCTTTGTCTTTGTTCCACGGTAGGTGTCTCGATGTGAATTCTCCGATGGCGGAGAGCATGTGGAAAGTATTCGAGACTTCTGCTGTGTGTTGGGCTCGCATAGTGTCTGGAAGCAAATGCAGCATGTCTCCGAGCTTACCCTGGAAGAGATACGCTGTCGAAAGGTTGCGAAGCAAGGCATTCTCAGCGTTTCCATCATCTCTATTAGATGAGCGCAGAAGCTTGAGCGCGCGTTGAATGCATTGTTCGGCCAAGTCGTATTTCTTTTCGTGCAAGTAACAGAGGCTCAAACCAACAATTGGATCGAAGAGTTTCTGATGTTCACTTCCTAAATGTTTTTCAACAACTCTAATGACCTCTTTGTACATGCTTGCCGCTTCTTCGGTCTTCTCCATTTGCAGCAAGCAGGCCGCCAGATGACTCTTGCTCATAATTATGCGACGGTGTTGTTCGGGGTAGGTTGCTTCTTGCACTGCCAGTGATTGCTGCAACATTTTCGCTGCTTTGTCAGGCTTCCCTTTATGGGATTGCTGCACCGCCATGTTATAGAGGCTCTCCGCATAATCAGGATGCTGCTCTCCAAGCAGGGTTTCGCGCATCGTAAGCGCTTGTCTGCCGAGTGGTTCTGCAAGAGTCAAATTATTGGTGGCATTATGAAAAACTGAGAGATAGCTCAATGATGTTGCGACATCTTTGTGTTGTTTTCCAAATACCTTTTGCCTTGTTCCTAACCCTTTATTGAGATAAGCCTCTGCTTCTTTGTCCTTCTTTTGCGCCCAGTAAACGAGTCCCAGAGCATTTAGGCTCTCGCCGACATCACCGTTGTCAGCACCAAGTTGACTGCGTCTTGTGGCCAGTGCTTCTTCAATGTTTGACAGTGCTTTTTCAATGTTTGACTCGTCTTGTTCAAATTCATCTTTGTACAGATGCAGCATTCCAAGATAGTGTTGCGCAGCTGCTTTTCCAATAGCGTCTGATACTCTGCCGTAAATTTCGAGTGCGCGGTCGAGATCCTTTTGTGCGTCATCGAACTCTTCTAGTTCAATCAGTGCTTTTGCTCGTTGAACAAGCAACGTCGCCAGCTCGTGTTCTTTGGCACTGTCTTCGGTGTTTATTGAACCAAGTTGATCTATTGCCTTTGTAAGTTCGTCCTTCGATTGAACATACTTTCCATCGTCGAATGCTTTTCTTCCTGCGTCTAATAGGGTAATGGTATTCATTTAAAAACTCGCTAGTGATTTGGGCTTCGACAGATAAACGATGGGAGGTGCAAACAGATCGAGAAGTACGAAGCAGGTGCACCATACTTCAGTATAGAAGGTTTGAATTGCCATTTTGTTAGAAACGAATTTTGCGTACGCCTTGCATGATGGCGCGGTTCATCCCTTGGTTGACGCCGCGGTTGACGCTCTTGCCTACGGTGTTTCCGATTGCGCCCATGGCACCGCCGCCACCGCCTCCACCACCGCCGCCGCCGGTTGCTTTTTGAGGAGTTGGGAATCCGCCGGTGAAGCCGCCCATGCCGCCGCCTCCTCCGCCGTTACCGCCACCGCCTTGACCTTTCATTTTCAGCATAAAGTTGACAACTTTAGGTGCGAGCACGTCCATGAGGCCGCCGCCGGTTCCGCCACCCATGCCCATGCCGTTGCCCATGCCCATGCCACCCATGCCGTTCATGCCGCCCATGCCGTTACCCATGCCCATGCCCATGCCGTTCATGCCGCCCATGCCGTTACCCATGCCCATGCCGTTCATGCCGTTCATGCCGTTACCCATGCCCATGCCGCCCATGCCGTTGCCCATGCCGTTGCCCATGCCCATGCCGTTCATGTTACCCATGCCGTTCATGTTGCCCATGTTGTTCATGTTGTTACTCATGCCGCCCATCGATGGATCCATTCCGTTGTTGTTTTCTTCCAGCACTTCGCCAAGAAGAGGTGTTCGTGGCATTGGAACTTGATCTTTGAATGGTCCCGACGACTGTCCTCCAGGTTGCGTCCAACCGGATTGACCGACGCCGTTATTGTTGCCGCCGCCAGGCTGTACCCAATTTGATTGTCCGACCGTGTTGCCACCACCGCCGCCACCGTTGCCGCCGGGCTGAGTCCAACCGGATTGACCGACACCGTTTCCGCCGCTGTTACCGCCTGGTTGCACCCAGTTGGATTGTCCAACTGTATTGCCACCACCGCCGCCGGGTTGTGTCCAACCGGATTGACCGACGCCGCTGTTTCCGCCACCGCCGCCACCAGGTTGCACCCAACCGGATTGGCCGACGCCGCTGTTTCCGCCGCCTCCGCTGTTTCCGCCGCCTCCGCCACCAGGTTGCACCCAACCGGATTGACCGACACCGCTGTTTCCGCTGCCTCCGCCGCCACCTGGTTGCGTCCACTCAGATTGACCGACACCGCCGCCGCCGCTGTTTCCGCCTGGTTGAGTCCATTCAGACTGACCGACTCCGCCGCCACCGCCACTTGGTTGGTTCCAACCTGATTGGCCTGTCGACTGCTGACTGCCGTTTGGTTGAATCCAACCTGATTGACCGGTAGATGCAGGTTGCGATTGCGCAGGTTGTGTCCAGTTTGATTGTCCCGTGTTTTGAACCGGTGCTAGAGGTTTGGCTTTTGGTGCGGATTTTTTTGATGATTGTAGAAATGAGCCCGGAGGTGCGTTTTGGAAGTCACCGGTTCCACTGCCGCCACCGCCACCGGCTGGTGCCTGCCATTCTGATTGACCGACTTGTGCTTGTGCCGCACCATACAAAGTTGCTGTGGCCAAAATTCCTAGAGTCCACGAATAGGCGATGAATCTGCGTCGCACTCTAGTCATAATCAGCTTCTCCAGCCTTGATGTAATAGTAAAGAGATTCCAGCTTAGCTCCATTATGCCACCAGACGCGCATTTTGACCGCATTTCATCGAATATTCCGGCGCTTAAGGGGCGGGTTTTGGATGGAACTACGAATTTAATGGGAGAAACCACACTATACTCGCGGCAGGTTTGTAACTATGCTTGCCGCAAATCACCTCGCGGAGGGCCCGCCCCATGCCCCACGGAGACCGCATAAGTACAGAAGGCGATAAGAGCCTCAGTTCGAACTACGAGACGAATGCAATTGTGCAGTTGGCTCAAGACGCATGGTCGAAAGGTTCTGAGATCGTTTCAGAACATCCAGTAATTTTTGGAACCGCAGCTGCACTAGCAGTTGCAGGCGCCTATGTTGCGATTCGAAAACCACAATTTGCGATGGAAGCGCTGAGCTACCTAAAAGGTGAGGCGCGATTGACGGCTGCGCCATCAATTCATGTGTCCGATCTTTCGAGATCGCTTTTGGGTCTTGGTTCGGACATGACTGCCGAGGCACGCGCCATGGCTAGAGTAACCCAGGAAGCCAGTGTAACTGGTGGCGCGTACAATCCACTGCGTTATCGCCGGCTGTTAATGGCTGAGCGAATGAGAGATCTCAGTCGCAGCATGAAGAGCTGAAAACACAAATCGCAAGACCTTGGAAAATCTTGCGATCTGATGCTAAATTTTGAGAATCTGCCGACGATCTATTATCTGGAGAAGCTCATGCTCGCTACGTTGTTGTGCATCGAGGCGATCTTTTCCTTCATGTAGGTCATCGCAACTTTCATTTGCTCATCTTTGGAGGTTACGACCAGATCCGGTACGACGCCGACTTTGTTGATGTCGCTGCCGCTCGGGGTGAGGTATCTGGAAACCGTGATGTGCACTGCGGCTCCGCCGGGAAGGCGGTTGATTTCTTGTACGAGGCCTTTGCCGTAGGTTTTGGTTCCGACGAGCACGCCACGTTGGTTGTCTTTGATTGCGCTTGCCAAAATTTCGCTGGCCGAGGCGCTTTCTTCATCAACGAGAACCACGATTGGTTGGTGGGTGAGCGGGTCGCCCGAAGCTACATCAGTGTGTCGGCCGTGGCGGCTGATTGTCGAAACAATCGCTCCACCTTCGAGCACCATGTCTGCAATTTCGAGTGCGTTGGAGAGAAGTCCACCCGGATTGTCTCTCAAATCGAGCACGATGCCATCGGCGGAGGACAGCTTCTGAAGGGCTGTTCTGAATTCCTTGGCGGTATCGTTCGAGATGAACGTTGTGAGGTTGATGTAACCAATGTTCTTATCGAGCATCTTGGAGGTTACAGCGTGAATCATGATTTCTTGGCGCGTGATGTTGACCGACTTAGTGGTCGAGTTTGTGCGCAGAGAGAGGCTTACGGCCGAACCGGCTTTTCCGCGAATGCGTTCAGCGGCTTGCTCGGGGGTCATGCCGACTGCATTGACTCCGTCGATGCCAACGATTTCATCACCGGAGCGAACGCCTGCACGCTCGGCAGGACCATCTTCAATTGTTCTGGTGACGATGAGGCGACCGTTGTCTTTGCTTTGCTGCAAGTTGATTCCGATTCCGACGATTCTTGCGTCGATCGCATCATTTTCGTCTTGGAAAGCTTTGGGATCTAAAAATCTTGTATACGGATCGTTGAGGCTTTCGAGCATTGTCTTGATGTACTTAAATGCGTCGCTCGAGTTTTTGATGTTGTCGTCGTACTTGTGTTCGTACGCGGCCCAATCTTTGCCGTTGAATTTGTCGTCGTAGTAATTGTCACGAACGAGCTGCCATGCCCGGTGGTAGCTTTCCTGCGGAACAGAGCGATGCCCTTGTGCAGGTTGGTAGAGCATAGTTACTAATGCTAGGACGGCCAAAAACAGGCTGCCCATGCGCTTGATGTTATTCATAGCATGCAGACTCGGTGTATGGTGTAAGTGCGCCCGCTTCAGAAGCAGTGTGAACTGTATGTTCGGAGCAGGGCTCGTAAATTTGTTATGCCACAGAAATCGAAGTTTCAACGCCCTTAGATTAAATAGTTTCCGCTTGACAACCAGACAGGCCTTACTTTGCGGCTCTGATTGTTTACGTCTCTTAGCATTTGCTTAGTTCAAATCCAGTGGTAGAGCCTGTTTCCGGACTCTTGTAGGGGTTCGAAAATCTCCCTTGAGGTTTCCGGAAACGTTTAGCCCCGTGCAGCGTTTCCGGAACTGGAAACGCTTGCGTCGTTTAGCTTTGCGGGAGGCACATTTGCGCACGGGAGCAATCGTCTCCGGAAGTCGTTTCCGGAAAATTCGACCACTCATGGCGGCGAAAATCTCGAAAAACGAAAATCTCGAAAAACGTCGGCGAAAAATTAAACTCCGACTCGGGCGCGACCAGCCGCGGCTGCTGCAAATCCATACTCGGCCCAGCGCGACTCTACCAGTTTTTTTATATCTTGAGACATAACTATTGGTGTAGGCCACTCGCGATCAAATCCCTCTGATTTCCATTTCCGTGTGGCGTCAATTCCCACCTTTGATCCATAACCAAGAATAGGACATGCATGATCGAGGATATCTAGCGGTCCTTCAGCAAACATCATGTCACGTTTGGGATCGGTGTTTCCAAAGACATGCAGAGCCACTTCCGAGAGGTCATGAACGTTTACGTCTTTGTCCACCACAATGGCAAACTTTGTGAACATAAGCTGCCCGAGACCCCAAAGTGCACTCATGACTTTCTTGGCGTGTCCAGGGAAACGCTTATCAATAGCCACTATCACGCAGTTATGGAAGACACCTTCCCAAGGAAGATTCATATCTACAATCTCTGATACAAGCATTTGAACCATAGGCAGAAATATTCTTTCTGTCGCTTTACCCAGGTAACAGTCTTCTTGAGGAGGCTTTCCTACGATAGTGGTTTGGTAAATCGGCTCTTTTCGATGAGTTATGGCGGTCACATGATATACCGGGAAAAGGCCAGCCAAACTGTAAAAGCCTGTGTGATCTCCAAAGGGACCTTCTTCTTTTAGTTCAGATTGATCTACATAGCCTTCAATTACTATCTCTGCATTTGCAGGAACTTCAAGATCGATGGTCTTGCACTTTACCAATCGAACAGGGCTTTGTCTGAGGAAACCGGCAAAGATGAACTCATCAATATCGGGCGGCAAAGGCGCAGTGGCAGCATAGGTTACGGCGGGGTCGCCGCCGATTGCCACTGCCACTTCCAGTCGATTTCCTGGGCGCTCGTACTCGGTTTTCTCGAAGAAGGTGCCGTAGTTTGGCGGTTCTTCCGGTTGTGAATCGTCTTTGGTCTTTAGGCGATTCTCTTCAAAATGGCGGGCGCCGTCGTGGTGTTTGTGCCAATGCATGCCGGTTGTATTATTGCTATAGCGCTGAAGGCGGTAGACACCAACGTTGCGAATCTTTGTTTTGGGATCGCGCGTGATTACCGTTCCTAGTGTTACAAACGGACCCGCATCTTCGGGCCAGCATTTGATGATGGGCAGCTTGTCCAACATCGGCGAGTCGGGATCGGTGATGACGACTTCCTGGCAGGGCGCAGGAAGCTGCGTTATTTTCGGTGGAAACTTGCCAACCTCCATGAGCATTGGCAGCATGGCGAGCTTATCTAGGAAGCTTTCCGGAACTTTAGGTTTGATCAACGCCCGTATTCGATCGGCAATGTCATCGAGCTTCTCGGTCTCGAGTGCCAGGCACATGCGTTTCATTGACCCGAAGGCGTTGATGAGCACAGGCATGTTGTAACCCTTGACGTTGGTGAACAGCAGCGCCTTATTGTGCTCTTTGCTCTTGCTTACTCGATCTGTGATCTCGGCGATTTCCAAGTCACACGACACAGGCGTGGTGATCTTGTGCAGCTCACCTGCTTTTTCGAGCGCAGCTAAATAGTCGCGAAGGTCGTTGTACCCCATGTACCAATCCTATATATAGAAAGTACAGATCTTATCTACTACGAATTAATTTGTTTGAGATCTGGTTCACTATTTCACAATTTGGTGCTTATGGTGAACTTGTATATCGATCAGATCTATATTCGAATTTCTTTAGAGATACCAATCGTAATCATGTGTATAAGCTAGTCTGACTACTCTAGCTGTGACTATGGTTCAAGCACTTGTTAATGACAAAAACTAGCTCAAAACTATTACTGTTGTGCTGCTTTCCATTTCCAAGAATGCAACTCTTAAATGTCCTTTGGGGTACTTCTCATCTCAGTTCTAATCGGTAAACTAGTAAGCGTAATCGGTGAGCACACACGCAAACGTTGAGTGCGATGAGCCGAGGGGCTTTGCAGAAACGTCAGGTTGGCGTCAACCGGAGACTGTAGCAAGTAGCCCGCTGTGCACGAAGGATTGGCTGAAGTGCGCAGAAATACTGAGCCCAACGCAATGGGCAGCCAGGCAGTAGCGGAAATACCGTCGCAGAGGGATCTGGACGGTGTTTTTGTTTGTCTTGAAATTGTTTCTGAACCAGACATCCAAGGTAATCGCCTGCAAGAATCGGGAATCCGAATATGGTCTATTACTTTGCGACCTATGACGATCTGAAAAACCTCGACCCTGACGATCGGTTGGCCGCCGACGAACTCGAGAGGCGGGGAGAGAAGGTTCAAGCAGTGGTATGGGATCACGAAGACGAGCGTGATAGCGAACGCATCGATTGGACGAAAGCAACTGCATGCGTGATTCGATCAACTTGGAATTATCATCTGAAATTCGATCAGTTTCAACAGTGGCTTGCGCGCGTCAATGCTGATTGCAAGCTGCTCAACCCGCTGTCGCTCATGGTCTGGAACTCTCGAAAAACATATCTGCGAGATCTCGAGGAGCGGGGACTGTCGATTGTTCCTACAATGTTTTTTGATGGAACAGTCGATGTGCATGCACTCAGTCGAGATCAGCACTGGCAGAGGTTTGTCATCAAGCCTGTAACCGGACTTGCAACCTATGGAGTTAAGACAGTCGATAGCACCATAGCCGGGCAACTCGAGCAAGCTCAAGCACATCTCGATTCATTGTTGGAGATGGGAACGGTGATGATTCAACCGTTTCTCAAATCAGTCGGCGATGAAAAACTTGGTGAGCGCGCACTTGTTTTTATAGATGGCGAGTACACTCATGCGACACGAAAAACTGCATTTCAACCTCTAAAACCCGCTGGCGGTGCAGGAGAATTTCCACTCACTGCCGAGCCGGACGAAGTGGATCTTGCAAAAAAAACCATCGCGTCACTCGACAGCCGTCCACTGTATGCTCGTGTTGACATTATCAGAACCGATGATGGTAAGCCGGTTATCCTCGAACTCGAATTGGTCGAGCCCTCGTTGTTTTTTGCTTTCTCCAAAGTCGCCGTCGAGAAATTTGCAGATTCGCTTTTGCGATTGACGAAATAATCGCCTAATTCGTGCTTCCTGACATAACGCTCGACAATTATGCGACAGTCGCGAAGATCACACATTAATACCAAATGGCATTATCTGGGTATACAACCATTTGATATGGAGGTTCTTAAACAGCAATGGGGTCATCAGCCAAAGAATCATGGCTCATCCTGAAAAAGGAGTTGACCCATTGTTATAGAGATCCGCACGTGTTGATTTATTCGCTTGCGTTGCCGCTCTTGTTTTATCCACTGATGGTAATCTGTCTCTTTGAAGGCGGGCTCTGGTATGCCGGCAGAATGGAACATCAGCCGGTGCGAGTCGCAGTTAATGACATATCAGACGAATTGAAAACTGCACTCAAGGCTTCGAAGCAGATCGATTTTGTAAATTCAGCGGAGCCGCAAGCAGATCTCGCTGAAGGCAAGGTAGATGCGGTAATCTCGCACGCCGACGTGACAATGCGCATCTGGCTCAACGATTCTTACGATCGGTCGCGATTGTCCAAGCGCAAGTTGCAAACATTCTTCTCCGGCTACAGAAAAGAAAAGTTGCTGGCAGACTGCAAGGCGAGGGGACTAGGAGAAGATTTCATCAATATCTTCACGATGAAGGCGCAAAACATTGTGCCGTTGACTGATATTTTGTGTCCACTTTTGGTTGCGCTCCTGGGATTCAGTTTGTTAATGGTGGCAATGGGTGCGATGTACCCTGCAATTTGCGTGTTTGCTGAAGAGCGAGAGAAGAAGACGCTCGACACAACATTTCTGTTGCCGGTTGGACGAATGGCATTGGTGAGCGGCAAGTTTTACTGCGTGGTGTTGGTCAGCCTCGCCGCCGGTGCCCTCAACTTTGTCAGCATGATGATGGTTTTTCTCCTCATTTTTATGCAGATTCAACTGAAGGGGGCAGAAGATCCGCTTGGCACCTTGTCGTTTCTAACACCGCTGGCGGTGTCCGAGATCGTGATTACGTTTGTTTTGGGAACGGCTCAAATAGCCGCGATATTTATGGCAGTCACTGTGTTCTCGAGTTCATTCAAAGAAGCCCAAAATGTTCTCACTATGCCGATTCTAGCTATCATGCTGCTTCCGTTATGTTGTATTGTTCCGGGCTTCGAGTTGAGCTATGCCACGGCCGTAATTCCAGTCTTGAATATAGGGCTTGCCATCAAAGCGTTGGTTCATTGCACAGTAGCTGAGGGTCCGCTCTTTTGCGTTTGGGCGACGACGCTTCTTGGCGCTTGGGTTTTGCTTTGGTGTTTGTCCCGCATCGTGACGAGCGAAATGTTCGTGCTTGGTCCCAACTTTAATTGGTTTCGCCGATTGGGGAAACAACGATTATGAGTTTGCTGGTAAAAGGGCTATCCAAGCAGTTTTATGACCCTAAACGGGGCGAATTTCTTGCTGTAGACAATGTCTCCTTTGAATGCAAGAAAGGAGAGATTTTCGGTCTTCTTGGTCCAAACGGTGCCGGCAAGACCACGACTCTTCGAATGATCGCCACAATCCTCAAGCCCAGCCATGGTACTGCTGAAGTCGATGGACACGACATTTGTGTCGATGATGCGAAGGCACGCGGAAGCCTTGGATTTCTTTCGTCCGAAACCGGTCTTTACGATCGGCTGACACCGCGGGAGATGCTCACTTACTTTGCTCAGTTGAGCAAATATCCCGAAAACAAAGTCGAGCGACGTGTCAACGAGCTGATTTCATTGTTGGGTATGACGGAGTTTGCTTCCGTGCGATGTGAAAAACTATCGACAGGCATGCGCCAAAAGGTATCGATTGCACGTGCGATTGTGCATGACCCGCCTGTGATGGTTTTCGATGAGCCGACAACCGGTCTTGATGTGCTTACTACGCAGGCCATGCATAAGTTTATCGTGTCGTGCCGCGAACAACAAAAGTGCATTCTACTCTCCACCCACATCATGAGTGAAGCTGAACGCTTATGCGACCGTCTCGGAATTATTCATCACGGAAAGATTCTAGCCAACGGCACCCTCGAAGAACTCCGCCAGGAAAGCGGGCAGCACTATCTGGAAGACATTTTTGTGAGCATAGTGCAGGAGAAAGTCGGTGAACTCATCTGAAATCACCACCGTCTTTTTCAAAGAGATGACAGAGGTCTTGAGAGACATCCGCACTCTTTTTGCAATGATCGTAATTCCAGTTGTCTTCTATCCCGTGTACTTCGCGGGACCTCAAAAAATGCTGGAAACCACTGAGACTAGAGTAAGGGTCAATAGCCCCCGTGTAGCAGTGTCAGGCGATTGGCAGATTCTGAGATCATGCTTGGAAGGACGCAGTGACTTGGTCGCCTTTGATTTGGGTGATCTCGAGCCGGAGAGCGCAATTCGTGCAAACAAGGCGGATTTGGTGTTGGTGGTTCCACCTGACTTTTCGCAGAAGGTAAATTCTGATATCAAACTGCGAATTGGGTCGCCACCTACTGTGCCGCCTGAGGAGGCGGCAGATGACGCACCAGGCACTGCACCACAAGACGCTACTGAAGGCACGCTGCCTACCCTGGGCGGTACTGCTAATGGTGCCGCTCAAGACAAACGCAATGAATTGCCGGTACTTCAGCTTAGGTATGATGGTCGCCAAACCAGTGGGGTTCTGGCTTTAGGCAGAGTGGAAAACATTCTCAACAACTTTAGAGACCAGTTGTTGAAAGAGCGTTTGAAGCTGCTTGAATCAGACGAGACACTGTTGAATGACCCGGCCTTTTCCTATGTGAAGTCGAAGACCGGTGCCGACAGAACCGACGCCATGCTGGCTACTGTCTTACCATACATTCAGATTTTTATGATTCTGATTGCCATCTTGTACCCTTCTTTGGACTTGATCACCGGCGAACGCGAACGCGGAACCTTGCAACTGCTCCTGGTGGCGCCGACGTCACGTCCTGGAATTATGATGGGTAAGTTGTTGGTCGTAGTGACTATCGGGTTTCTGGCTGTGCTGATGGGCTTGACCAGCCTGTACACGTGTCTGTGTTTAGGCTGGATTACACTTCCAGGGTCTCAGGGAATCAGCTCGTCGATGCCTGCCGTAGGATTTTTGTTTGCTTTGGTGATATCTGTTCCGCTGGTTGTCACTTTGAGTGCGCTTTCTATGCTGGTTGCAGCCTGCGCCCGGACTTTCCAGCAAGGTCAGGCACTGTTTCTTCCATTCATGGTTGCCACTCTGATACCGGTTTTGGTGGCATCAGTTCCCGACACCGAGCTTGCTTCATTTATCTCTGTTGTTCCAATCGCCAATCTTTCATTATGCTTGAAAGAGGCTTGTGAAGGTAAGTTTCAGTGGGCTTGGATTGTTGTTTCGGTGACGTCGTCTTGTGTCTTTGCAGCCTACACTATGCAGATTGCAGCGCGCCTTCTCGAGCGTGAGGACCTGCTTTTCGGCATTGAGAAGTCACCCGCAAGACGGCAACAGGAGGGCAATTTCTTTCCGGAGCTAGCTGGTCTTGGGGCTGTGGTGTTTTTCCTGATGTTTTATGTAGGGCAACTGTTGCAGGCGTGGGACATAGTCTTTGGAATGATTCTCACGCAGCTGATTGTCGTACTGCTTCCGGCTGTCAGCCTGCTTCGCCTGATGAAATTTCCCATTGTTTCGACGTTGCGCCTTTCGAGATGTGATTGGCGTTTGTTCGTTGGTGCTGCACTGCTTGCTCCGGTCACAGTTTTTCTTGCTTCTTTGTGGCTTCAAATACAAAACGGGTTCATGCCTGGTCCCGAGGGGTTTTCCAAAATAATCATGGATAAGCTCGTGCCCAAAGATCGTCCAGTGTGGGAAATTGTTCTTGCACTTGCGATATTCCCGGCAATTTGTGAAGAGATTCTCTTTAGAGGAACAATTCTTGGTTTGCTAAGACGAAAAGTGAAAGAACCGTATTGCATCCTGATTGTTGGTCTGATGTTTGGTGCGTTCCACCTGAGCATTTATAGAATCATTCCAACTGCCATGGCCGGCATGGCGCTTACATGGGTGGCGCTCAAGACGCGCTCGATTTTTCCTGGCATGTTACTGCATGCTTTGCACAACGCCATTTTGATTCTGGCGACAATTTACGCCTGGCAGCTTACAACCGACCAGTGGATGGTTGGGGCTGCGCTCAGTTTGGGATTGGCAGCCGTGTTTTGCGGTTGGGCGCTTCGCAAGGGGAGTATAATCTCTGAATCTACGTAGGTCCGGGTGAGATGACATCAACTACTGAAGCCAGGGCGACCGCCGCCAAGTTGAAGCATCAAGGAAAGTGGAAAGAGGCAGAAGAACTGCTTCTAGCCCTGATTGAGAAGTTTGAAACCGAGGAATCTCAAGAGACCAAACCGCAGTACGTATCTGCAATAGTAGAACTGGCGCAGCTCTTGCAATTTCAAGACCGCCCGAAAGAGGCGGAAGCGCTTCTGAGGAGCTCTATTGAAAAGCTCGAAAAGGAAGAACAGGGTGTAACTCTCGAGTCGACCGAGCTCAAAGAGGCGTTGGCTGACCTGTTGGCGTGCCGCAGTCTGGACAGTGATGAGGCGCTCGCCTTGTGGAAAGAGGTTGTCGAGACACGCAAGCTGGTATTGGGAGAATCTCACCCCGCCTACGCGCGTGGCTTGATGTGCATTGCATCCAGGCTGATCGTCGACCAGCTTTATCATGAAGCGCAGATGATGTGTGATCGGGCGCACAAAATCCTTGAAGCGGCAGAACATGCAAATCAGCTCGATCGTGTAGGTGTACTGGTTTTGATGGGTGCGCTCAAAGAGGTGGAAGGTGATTTCACCGAAGCTGAGAAGTGCTATCAAAAAGCGGTTGATGTCGCCAAAAGCAAATTCGATCCCGAAGTCTATCAGGCGGCGCTCGGTCCGCTGGTTGAACTTTACAAAAATCTCGAATTGAAATCGGATGCCTTGAAGCTCTTGGAGAATTCACTTCAGCTTTTAGAACAGGAGGTTGGGAAGGAGAATCCGTTTATCGTCAGTTTGTTGGAGAGCATCGGAGACATTCGATCGCTCGAAGAAGACTATGACGAGGCGGCCTATCTCTACCAGCGCGCATTGCATCTGGCACAACGTTTCTACGGTCTCGAGAGCATGCGCAGCGCAAATGTTCTTCAAAAACTCTCGGCCGCCTATCAGCACCAGGGACGGTATCAAGATGCAGAAATTTTGGCGCGCAGACGCATCGATATTTTGGAGAGATGTGTAGGTGAGGAACATTGGGAGTATGCCGATTGCCTTTGTGCTTTGGGCCAGCTCTTTGATGTGCAGAGCCGCTATTCAGAGTCCGAACCACTTTATCTGCGTGCGCTTGCAATTCTGGAGCGCTACGTCGGAAGCGGCGGATATGTCTATGTATTGTCTTGCTTGAGCCGGCACTATCAAATGCAAGGACGAGTGGCAGAAGCCGAGCAAACTTGTCGCAGCGCCCTGGAAGTGATTGAAACGAAACTTGGAAACGATCACCCGCTGTCAGGCAGTGTGATGCATCATCTCGCCGTTTTGTTTAGAGAACAGGGACGCTATACCGAAGCGGCGGAACTTTGTAAGACTGTGTTGTCGTTGCGAAACAAGGCGTTTCCGGCCGGACACTCTGTGATTCTCGATGCCATGATCGATCTTGCTGTCTGCTATGACGGGCTGAAGAGATACGACGAGGCGGAGAAGCTTTACAAAGAAGTGTGGACGCTTGCAGAGGAGAGTGGTTCGAGACAGATCCTCTGCGCTTTTCTTTTGAGACTTGCGAATCACTATGGACAAGCAGGCAATGGTGCTCGTGTACAGCAATTGTTGGAACAGGCTCTTGAAGTCGCCGAACAAACCCTCGGCGAGAGACATTTGCATGTCAGTTATATTCTCTCGCGTCTGGGTTCGCTGCTCAAAGACAAAGAAGATTACGAGCGTGCAGAAGAGCTATTGAAGCGTGCCATCGTCATTCAAGAAGATGCATTGGGTTCAAAACACATGGACTTGGCGAATACCATGCATTACCTCGCCACCACATATCACGATTGGAAAAAATATTCCGAGGCAGAGCCGATTTATCGAAGAGTGCTGGCAGTCAAGGAAGAACTTCTCGGCATGAAGCACCCCGAACTAGCAACAGTGCTCAGTCATCTTTCACACTTGTTGCGCGCGCAAGGGCGCAATCCTGAAGCCGAATCAATCGATCGTCGCATCAATGAGATTCAAGGCTATCGAGCGCCGCCGCGTTCGTAACGGCGTGGCCATGTGCTGCGTGATAATGCAACGCGAGATCAATGCTGCGAATGGGACACGAATTTCGTGATCACGCGCCGCGGGATCAATACCGCGAGACCACGCAACGCGAGATCAATGCCGC
>CAZCZI010000089.1:0-3700 GCA_964503045.1 uncultured Candidatus Obscuribacterales bacterium | reverse complement strand
CCGCGAGACCACGCAACGCGAGATCAATGCCGCAAATGGGACACGAATTTCGTGATCACGCGCCACGTGATCACGCGCCGCGGGATCAATACCGCGAGACCACTAACCAAGTGTTTAACGCTGGCCGTTGGTCTTCTTCTTTAGCACTTCAATGGCTGCTTTGTACTGCGCGATCAGCTTTTCATATGCCTGAGCTTGGAAGCATCCGGCTAGTGGAGCATTCTTTTGCAATTCTTCTGCTGGTAAGTGTTTTTGTGGGGCAGCGCGCCTGGGTTGGTTATCGGCGAACCGATACTCGTCGAGCGAAGTTGACGCACTCCTTGGTGCAGTAGAAGTGTTCAATTCCCCGTCGAGGCCCATGCGCGCTGCTGTACCTTTGTTCAGGACTTGTTCAGATGAAAGGTGTTGATATATACACAGAACAAGGCGGTTGATGGACAAGTTAGAACATTAACTCGAACATCTTCAAATACCCGCCAAAAGAACCCAGAGCCTACGTGGCTGGATGGCTCCCAGACAGGATCGCTTTCTCTCAGGCGGTTCTGCTTGCTCTCAGGCGACTTTAGGGGAAGTCGCCTGAGGCGGGGTCACCTTCGCTCCTCAATATCGGAGGTACACAAAAGCCACAAATCGTACATAAAGTACACCCTGTCACCCATCTCCCCAGTTCGGGCTTACCACAATGACAAAACTAGCAATTTTTTCCCGTCTCTTTTTCGGTTGTGCTCTCGTTCTTGGACTTTCGAGCCCAGCGTTTGCTCAATACGACTCCCAAGGTGACACCGGGGATTTCGGACGCGAGTCGGCGCCGACGGGTCAAGGACAAGCCGGCATGGGCGGCGGTTTTTCGTTTCCGACCATGGCACAAAACATCCTGATGAACCAAACCGGAACCCAAAATCTTGCACCGAAGTTCGGTCCCCGCGGCCGCAACGGATTGCCTCAAACTAGCTTGGACAGTTTCGTCCTAAATGCCGGCGGCATGGCTGAACAAATATATGGAGACGAAGGCGCTTCTGGTCTTCCCCCGTATGAAGGATTTACACAAGGACACCGCATCAATTCAGGTATCGTCGGACCCCGCGCCGCTGGCATGACCACAGGTCATGGAAGCGTTCTCCCCAATGCTTGGGGCGGCGATGAATTCACAGGCGCCGAATACAGCATGTCCGGCTCGCCGTATCCGCAGTTTACCCCACCAATGCCACCAGCACCCAACTACAATCCAGGTACGGGCTACCCGTCATTCATCGACGACCAACAACCTCAAAGCAATTGGGATATGGGCGGCGGCCAATAAACAAGCTGACCGGGGCGATTACCGATATCGGTAGAACCGCGTACGAGTAATGTAACGTTCCGAATTCTTCGATTCTCCATATAAGAGGAACGCAGAAATCTCCAGGCGTATATACGATGCATATCCGATCGCCGCAATCCATGCGGGTTAAGTGGTTCTAGCGCTTGTTAATGCAAGCAGGCATCGCCATTGGATATTCCATCAGCATCTTCTGTTTGCCAAGGAGATCACTCTTAAATGTCTATTGGGGGACTTCTCAGATGAGTTCGTCTGCGATAAATTTATTGCATCAACGGTGAGCACTTACGAACGAAGGTTAAGTGCTTTGAGCCGAGGGGCTTTGCGGAAACGACAGGTTGGTACCAACCGGAAACCGTAGCAAGCAGCCCGCATTACGTGAAGGACTGACTGAAGCGTAATGAGATACTGAGCCCAACGCAATGGGCAGCCAGGCAGTAGCAAATACACCATCGCGGAGCAATTCGGATGGTGTTTTTGTTTTGCGCCTTTTTGCATTTGTGTTTGAATAGGAACGCATGAGTAATTCGGATCAAATACGAATTCTTGGTCTTGATGTCGGCGACAAAAGAATTGGTGTCGCAGTTTGTGATGCGTTGGGAATTACTGTGACACCTGTCCAAACTGTGCATAGAAAAAATTCAAAAGCGGACGTTGCCCGCATTTTGGAGATAGTTCAAAAAGAAGAAGTCGGCGCGGTTGTAATTGGCTTGCCAAAAAACATGGATGGAACAGAAGGAGAGCAAGCTCAAAAAGTTCGCGCCTTTGCAGATCAACTTTCGAAAGAGTTGAATCTTCCACTTCACTTCGAAGATGAGAGATTGAGCACGTTTACCGCCATTGAAAATCTCGTGGAACGCGGAATCAAAACTGGAAAAAATCGAGATCTCGTCGATATGGAAGCTGCTGCTATTATTTTGCGGTCTTACTTGGATTCATCGAGGAGAAGCCATGACTAGACTCTTTCTGATTCAGGTCTACTTGGGCTTGTTTCGCCAAAAGTCAATTGTGGTATGAAGGCGGAATCAGTTCTCTTTTTGATTCTTATGAGGTGTCTGAAATGGCGGACAAGATAGGAAAAAGGGCAAGCTCGAATCCAAAGACACGTGTCGGCAAGAAAAAACTTGCGTCCAAATTGAAAGTGAAAGAGCTGAAGTCAACGCAGCAGATGAAGAAAGACGTTGGCGGCAAGGTGTACGAGGCTTGCAAAACTTAGGAAAGCGCAGCTAATACATAAACGAACGCTCGAAATAAATTCAGTATGAAAAAAACGAACATCAAATTGGATGTTCATATAGAATCTGGATATACCCCCATGGCTCAATGGTAGAGCAACGGTCTCTAAAATCGGATGTGCGGGTTCGAGCCCCGCTGGGGGTTACAAAATCGGAGAATTCAAAATGCCTGGATAGGTAAATAGACAAAGAGGACCTCCTGCTGACTGACTGCACTTCGGTGCTGGTTCAGTCTTTTTTGTTTTTGGAGGAACCTATGAATACATTAGGTAGATCGATCACGTCCACATTTTTCAAAAGTCCGGAAGATTACGTGAAACTTCGCGAGTTCTGGGCGCAGAAAATGCAGGAGAGAGAGAAACTCTCAGCTGCACATCACGCTCTTTATATGATGCTCATCGGAAAAAATTGGGCAAAGGGATTCACCTTGGCCAAAAAAATCGACTTGCTCTATCAAACGGGATACTTTCGCGCCTATGAAAAGATTGCAGATGCGCGGTTGACGCCGCAATTCAATGTCTTTGATTTCTTCAGAGAATTTCTCTCTGAGAATATCGAGGAAAAAATCTTGCTCTACTTGCCTGAACGCGACGAGATTTTCGAAGCAATCAAGCAGCGTAGCTTACGTTCGTATAAGGAGCCCGCCAATGTGTGATGATTCCATTCCATATTTGTACTGTTTCATCCGAACAGATATTTCAACTGCCGATCAAATTGTGCAAGTGGGTCATGCTTGTATTGAGGCAGGAAAGCGGTTTCAATATCCTGAGAACACGCACTTGATTTTGTTTGAGGTGAAGAGCCAACAAAAGTTAGTGGAAACAGTTGGATTTCTCTAGAGGAACGGAATTAGATGTGCGTTGTTCCATGAACCCGACGAAAACCTCGGCTACACCGCGATTGCGACGGAACCACTTACTGGTTCTTCTCGAAAACCGCTGAGGAAATTTTGCCTGTTCGGTGCCAAAAGTGATGGCAAGATAGATACAAGTTGATTCGCGCAGTATATACAATCGGCGCTGGCTGGACAGGCTTTATGGTTCGAGCGCTTGTTAATGCAATTTTGGAAGACGCGCGCATGTCCAGTGCTCATCTTGTGTTTGCCAAGCAGGCAACTCTTAAATGTCTATTGGGGGACTTCTAATTA
>CAZCZI010000088.1:0-28701 GCA_964503045.1 uncultured Candidatus Obscuribacterales bacterium | reverse complement strand
CGGCGAGCGCATTTTATTTGTCCAAACACGGCTCGCCGCACACGTTCTTGCTATGCAGACTTTCTCTTCTCGAGTACGTCTTGGCCTCGTCTCGTAAATCTCCATGTGACACCGCTGTGTCCTTTGAAGATTAAATCGCCGCTGCCCTCGACTTTGAAATCGCCTTCCCAAACAGCCTTCGTGTCTCGGTTGACCCATACGGTCTTGCCTTTGTCGTTTGTTTGGCGTTCCCAGTGACCTAGATTGCCGTCAATTTCGAGGACTTGGTTTTTGTCATCGTATTGAAACTTACGTCCACGGCCTTTGCCGTCTAATGTTTCTTCCGGCCGAGCATAGTTTTGGCCAGAACCATATGTGATACCAGAGCCGTCGCGCTCAATATATTGATTTCTGCCGTCGGCATGCTCGATAACTTTCGTTTTGTCGATCATGGTGTAATGCATGGCGCCTTTCTCGTCGACAGTGACGTCGCCTTCAATTAGATCGTTCTTCAGTGAACCACCGTTATTTGTAACGATCCATTTTCCATCTGGCCCCTTCGCCCATGTTTCTTCGCCACGTGATGTTTGTCTGGTGATTCGTGTGAGTTCACCCTTGTCGTTGGTTTCGACTATTACACCATTGCGATTCTCAACTTTGCCATGATCTTTTGCCGAGCGAACTTGTGCCATTTCGTACACGTCGTCTTTGTCGATCATCGTGGTCTTTTCGTGATTCTTATCTGTCACGACAAGTTCAGTTTCTCCATTGACTTGTTTAACGCCAACGATCTCGACGTCCGGCAATACTTTTTGTGATTCTTTAGTCAAGGCTTTGAGAAAGGCGTCATACTCTTTTGGGTCCATCGATTGACGAGCTTTATCTACATCAGCGATGACCTTTTCGAGTTTGTTGTTTTGGGCACCTTCTTGGAGATCTTCAAATGCCTTGTGAGCAGCCTCATTGACGCGTTTCTCCTGTGCAGTGGTTAGTTCGTTTCCCATGATTGGTAAGTACTCCTTTTAATAAACCGGCGACCCATAGTTTGTAGTCGCCATTGCCAACGCATTCAGCATACGGTGCACATCGAGACAACTCAGTGACATCTCTGTCAACAAAAGAAACAACCAAATTTGCACACCCACAAAAGCCGCAACGCCTTGCGCAGCAATCATTTACAGGAGCAAGCACCTTGCGCAAAAAAGATTTCTTGAAAAGCCCCTCCTAATTCGAAAAGGGCTCTCGTAGAGGTGGGTTCAGCGCTGTCAAAATGCGCTGCTACATCACGACTGTTCGCCCATTGGCGATCGAATCTCACACTTCCGCCATGCCTTGCCCCCCCTGCCTGACGGGACTATCGCATGCCCTCGTAGAGCTTATTGATACGCGACACATCGCCGGAAGAAAGCGACGGCAGCCTCTTCTGATTGGCTGCGCGAGATTGTCCGCTGAAATACATAATATCGGTTGGACTGGAGCTGTGTGACAAACCAATTGCGTGACCAAGCTCGTGTAAGCAGGTGTCGTAGAAGTCAACTTCGCTGAAGTCTTTCCCTTCCGTTTTACTGAGCAACGCAATCTTTGCTCGCGCTCTTTGGTTTTTGTTTAAGTCATAACTCGTTTCGCCTGCAGCAAACGATTGATTGTGCAACTTGGTTCGATCATCGGTCCACGAGCATTCGATGTTTGCCACTTCAGGATCATTGGTAAACATAAAGGTAATCCGCTTCTGCGTTGCATTCGACCATTCATTAAGGGCTTGCTCGATCAGCATTGAATAGTTGATGCTACCAGCCGCAGGAGCTTTACCCGCGGTCCAAACAGTGCGTCCCTTCAGACGATCGTGCACATACACCTTAAGCGGCATGTCCGATGAGTCAAACGGTCTGCTTATAGAAGATTGCTGTTTCGAAGACTCGCGAGCTTTCACTTCTTGGAAGTCTTTGCCATAGTATTTGATTTCGTCGCGAATCTTGGCTGCATCAGGGTGATTAGGAAACTTCTGCACAAACTGGTTGCGCGTATTCATCAAACCATCGAGATCTCCGCATTTGTCTTGGCAGAACATGGTTTGTTTATAAACCATGGGATCATTCGCGCCTAGTTTCATCGCAATCGTGTATTCCTGTTTTGCCTCAGGAAATTTGCCGGACATAACGTCATAGTATGCAAGACGAGAGCGAATGTCAGCACTATTGGGAAAGCGTGGTTGTGCGGCTTTCAACGTTCTGATCGCTTCTTGATAGTTGCCGGACTTTCCTTGAGACACGGCAAGATTTATCCAAGCGTCTTCACTGTTCATATTGTTCTGCAAACTTTTCGCCATATTTGCAGATTGATTTGCACCATCATCCCAATAAGCAATCATATCGATCGCCTCTTTCTGCGCCTCGGCATCAGACTTAAAGCGATTTTGCACATCACGAGCTGTTTGCACTGCGCGTTTTTTGTCGCCGCATTCTGCATAGCACTCTGCCAAGCGCAACCAACCACCCGCCCGGTTCGGATTTAAGGTCACTACTTTTTGAAACGAAGTAAATGCGTCGCGAGGGCGTTTCGCACCAAGAAATGCGAGCCCGAGATTGTAGTGAACAGACGGGTCATTAGGTGCAAGCGAGGCGGCCTTCCAAAGCATTGATGCAGCTTCGGTATATCGCTGCGCTTGCAAAAGTTGAATACCTTGGTCATGGTATTGCTGTGCGCTCTGGCAGATTGCCGGAGGACTCAAGCTTAAAAGCATGGAAGCAACTATGACTGAGATCTTAAACTTGTTTCGCATCAATTCGATCTCGAATTCCTCTCGCCTGCAGAATCTCTACCAGCCGATCCAACACCAGAGATTCTTCTCCAATTCTATTTCGTCGCGAATATCAATGCCATAGTTGCCCACCAATGGTATTGGTTTCAACTTTCGGCTCTGTTCAATTGCATTGGGGTACACATTGCAAATGAAGTAACCTTTACGCTGGTAAAACCGCAATCCATCAATGTTGTCGTTGGTCGTGATCATCCACATCCGACCACAAGCTTGCTTTCGTGCCTCTTCCTCAACCGCATCGATTAGAGCGCTTCCGACACCCTGCCACTGCACGAGCGCATCGAGAGTAATTAGTTCGCATTCGGCACCTTCGATGTAATAGGTGGCGACACCGACGGTCCTTCCGTCTTTTAGCGCAAGAAATCCCGGCAAGTTGGCGGGCTCCCGTGCCACGCCACGACTGACGACGAAGCGACTGTTCCATATCTCTTGAACTTTGTGCCGAAGCCAGTCTCTATCTTCATCTTGAATGGCCCGAATTTCCAGTCCTATTTTGGATGCCACACTGGGTGGTTGCTTTGCGCTTTGCATGTCCTAAGCCCCTCACAAGGGTGAAGCAATGGGTTAAGTGCTGCCTATTTGATAAATGCCCGTTTTTCAACTATTTCTGTACCGCCCGAAACGCAACTTTTCCCCATGTTAACTGAGGGTGCCGGGCCGAAGTCAACAGCTAGAAACGCGCTCTACTCTAGGGCAGCGGGGTGATGAAATAGCCTTCACGAGGCTCCCAAGAGTTTAAATCGCGTGCCCACGGGTCATCCTCACTGAAGTTTAGCCCAACTCGGACGTTTCTGAACTCCATGGGAACCAGCGAAGTTCGATCTCCAATGTATCTCGAGGCGTCAATGTGCAGGTGGGGCATTGGCGCAAGTGTCGAAGAGTTTCCAACCGTTCCCACCAAAATTCCTGGAGCCACCGAACCGCCTTGCTTCACAGCCACTGAATCTCTACGCAGGCTCGACAGCCAGACCAGAAAGCGGCTGTGACTCATTGCAATGAAGACCTCGTTGGCGGGCTGATTATTATTGTCCATCGCATGGGGAGTGTCGGGCAGGTCGGTGCGAGTTCGATTCACGACGCCCAAACAAGGCGAAAACACTGGTTTGTCCCAGCAAAAATTCTGTTCGTTAGTGGGGTAGTTGTCGGTTGTGGCGTGGCGGTGCGCAGCATCAACCATGTTAAGTTTGCAGCTCCACTGGTACACGCGCTCGCCGGTGTGTGTGGTTCCCTCGAATATGTACCACTTCCCTCTAACCGGAACCTCAATCTGTGCAGCAATTGGTGACTCGGGATGAACCGAGTGAGAGTCTAGCCCCGCAAGTGGAAATGCCAAACGAAAACTAGCCGCTGCCGCACCGTAATCGATATACGCATTGGTTGCCGTGCTCCACGTCGCCGGTCTTACACGCACCCACGAACGAGCCAGTGGACCATGCAAAAACTGAGTCATCTTCTGGGTTACGGGCTGCTGCATCAGGTGTTTGACGAGCGCACTGTGAGGAATTTTTATTTCCACAACCTCGTCGACTTTGAACTCAACACCTTCCAGGTTGGAAGTGATGCGTTCTTGCCTTTCCGGAAATATCCAAAATCGCGGCTTGTCGCCGGTGGTGAGCCCGATTTCGTAGTCGTACTCACTTCCACCCATGAAGTCGACATCAAACCAGAATGCGAGGTTATCCTTGCTTGGCGCTCCTTTCGTTGCAATCATGATGTACAACGCGTCATCGGTTGGCGCAATCGCTGTCTTGACGATGTCTCTCGAAGCATCGGTAGTGTCATCTTGCGCATCGACCATCATGGGAAAGCCTGCCCAATCATCAGCCTTGCCATCGACTTTTAGTGACTTGGTCAGCGCTCGTAGATCGTTGATTCTGCCGTAAATTCCAGCTTCGGTTCTGGGGTACGTCTTGGTAGCAGTTATGGTGGCAACCGAGTTGGCAGGCGCAGACGACGTTGCGGCAACTTTGGTTGCGGCTGACGCAGTATTTGTGGCAACAGGTTTTGTCGGGGCTGCCGCAAAAGCTTGTGGCGTTCCACTCAAATTCAATGTGAGTGATACAACTCCCGCCAAACACGTGGTCAAAATTCTCTTGCTCATCATCATCATCCTCCACCAGCGCAGATCATTTTAACGTAACGCTGCATAACGCTACACGGTTAACGTTACTCCCGCTTGTTTTCCTCTGCCTTCGCACGCGCCTCTAACAGCTCTTGAGAGTGCTCACGCGCCCAGGTTTCAAGATTTTCCAACACCGGAATCAAGGTCAATCCTAAGTTTGTAAGCGAATACTCGACCCGCGGCGGAACCTCTGCATACACCGTTCTGTTAACGAGCCCGTCTGCCTCCAACTCTCGCAACTGATGCGTCAAAACGCGCTGAGTCACCGACTCCAGTTCGCGTCTGAGCTCGTTGAATCTCATGGTCCCATTTTTGAGTTTGCAAATAATCAAGACTTTCCACTTATCCGAAATCATGGCGATCGTTGCCATCACCGGACATGCCATCTTATGAGCGCTGCTGGTTTTGCAATTCTTCTGATCTTGGCGATCGTTTTGATTTTTGCCTTCGACGCCTGTAACGGCGGCGAATGGAGTGTTGATGGTGTCTTTCATCGCCAAACCTCTTGTGTATTCACAATGGTATCCAAATAATACCAGGTATCCTCGGGACACCCTGTTGCTTTTGGATACTTAACCATCCTAATATGGTCGCTTCCGTCGGGCAAGTTATAAGAGGAGCTTCGGTGATGCGTTGCAACACACTACTTTTGGCTGGTCTCATCGCGTTGGCCACATCTCAGGCTGGATATTGCGCGCCTGAAAAATCCAAAGCCGAGAAGTCCAAAACCGAGAAGACTGAGAGTCCCAAATCCGCGTCGAGCACTTGGACCATCGACTCCGCTCATGCACGAGCAGCGTTTTCTGTGCGGCATATGATGATCTCCAATGTGCGCGGCGACTTCAGCAAAGTAAGCGGAAACGTTGAGTATGACGGCAAAAACGTAAAATCGATCAAAACCGACGCAACCATCGACGTATCTACAGTCAGCACCGGCGAACCGGGTCGCGATGAACATCTGCGCGGCGACGGATTTTTCAATGTTGCCAAGTTTCCGACTATGACTTTCAAGTCGAAAAAAATTGCCCCGGCAGGAAAAGGCAAATTCAAAATGACAGGCGACTTGACGATACATGGCGTGACTAAGGAAGTAACGTTTGATGTGGATGGACCAAGCCCGGAAATCAAGGACAAAAAGGGCGGAACGCACATTGGTGCGTCGGCTGTAACCAAGATCAACCGAAAAGACTTTGGTATCAGCTATGGTGGCTTGCTCGACAACGGCGGACCAATGATTGGCGACGATGTCGACATCACTTTGGATATCGAGCTGATTAAATCGCCTGACGCGCCGAAGAGCAGCGGAAGCAGCGACGGCAGCTCAAAAAAATCGGGATAGAACACGCCTGCCCACGTGGTCTCCTTTTTTCGCGCCGAAGTTCCTGAACAAACCACGTAAGCGCCTGACCTACGAAACCCGAATCGTCCAGCTATCTTGCATTTTCGGCTAGCAAATTTTGGCGCTTACCCGCCTTGTTCAGGTAATGACTCACCTGAACAAACCACGTAAGCGCCTGACCTACGAACCCCGAATCATCCAGCTATCTTGCAATTTCGGCTAGCAAATTTTGGCGCTTATCCGGCTTGTTCAGGTAAATCTCTGCCCGAAAAACACGGGCATGCCGGCAAGCCCGCTGGACCAATTTGTCACACCCGGACTAGGCCAATTCCAGAAAACTCAGGCCGGCTCTCAAAAGAACGTTTCAAGTTTAGAATTTTTTTCGTTTTCAAAAGGGGGTTTTCCCCAAGAAAGTCGTTGCCAACTCGCGATCTCACACTTATAGTGGGATCGTGGCAGTCACCGCTTGCGAACGCTCCACAAAACGCCGAACCCTCTAGGTGACGGCAAATGCTTGCGGCGCAACCCCTTCCCTCCAAAAATTCCTTCCCGAAAGGAAGGTCTTCTTTTGACACAGCGGCAGTGCCGAAAAGGAGCCAGTTATGCACCACCTAAGAAACCTAAACAAGGTAGCCAATTCATCGAAACTCCCCAAACCGGCGACAGGTGCGCATGCACTCTTTCAAGAGCTGGCATGGACGCTGTTTTTCGGAACCTGCGTTCTGTGCGCGGTAATGTAAGTCACCCTAGCGAACCGCCCCATACAATAATTCCTTGGCATTTTTGAGCAAAGGCGCTAGCTTTTGCTCGATTAGCTTTTTTGCGTGTTTCAGGTCGACCTGATCTGGTTTCTCGATGTTTTTGCACAACTCACCAAGAATCTCATCGCAAACGACGCCGACTTCGAGCCCCAATACATACGGCGCATTGCTGAAAGTCACAATCGAGTAGCGTGAGCGGTATTCACCTGGAAATTCCTTTTCCAGAACCTTCTCCACCGCCTTTGCAAGCAAGAATCTGGGATCTCCTACTTTGTCTCGCATCTCGGTGAAGTTCTCCACCGCCATATCGGCAATGGCGTCAGTGTTGTCTTTTCGCTTGCTGACGAATTCAGTAAATACTTCCTGCCAGTTGGTTGTTCCTTCACGCATGCGTCTTTCACTAGAGTCGCGATCTTCGCGGTTCCTTCTATCAAGATAAAGACTGCCGCCCTGCGCAATATGATCGTCCATGCACTCTTCGAGCACCACCAAGTCTTCAAACCCGCAATTCATGCCTTGCCCGAAGAATGGAACAATCGCGTGCGCCGCGTCCCCAAGCAACAATGCCCGCCCCTCGTAATTCCATGGATTGCACTTCACCGTGTCCATGTGCCCCGTCGGATTAGTGAAGAAGGTATTGACCAGATCATTGAGAAGCGGCACGGCGTCAGAGAATTGTTCATCGAAAAATTTGCGCACTTGCTCTTCGGTTTTGAGATTTTCGAAACTGATGTCACCCTCAAACGGAAGGAATAGTGTGCAAGTAAAGCTTCCATCGAAGTTTGGAAGGGCAATCAGCATGAAGTTTCCGCGCGGCCAAATGTGCAGGGCGTTCTTCTCCATCTTGAAACTTCCGCCTGCTCCGGGATTTATGGAAAGTTCCTTATATCCATAGTCCAGAGATGATTCAGAGCAGGTGTATCCGGGCAGTGCCACCATATCTTGGCGAATCGCTGATGCTGAGCCATCTGTTCCAAACAACAGCTCAGCATAGAGATCTACATACTCATCGTTTGATTGATCGTGCAATACAACCGTATTGGTTTTGAGATCTGCACCAGTTGCTTTGTAGTTAAAGAAAAACTCGACGTTGCCGCTCTCTTCGGCGTGAGTCATTAGAACTTTGTTGAGTTCAGCGCGAGAGATCGAGTTGATGTATTCGGAATCATCTTTGCCATAAGGTTGGAATGTCAACTCTCCAGCCTTGCTGTGCATCATGCGCCCGCGCATTGGAATGGCTTGTTTGAGCACCGATTCATCCAATCCTGCCTTCTTGAGCGCGTTGATTCCTCTGGTTGAAACTGCAAGGTTGATCGATCTGCCGGCGCCGATTTCTTCTTTACGCATGTCGGGACGACGCTCGAAAACGTGGACCTTGAGTCCCCGCTTTGCCAGGAATATAGCCAGTAGTGAGCCGACTAGTCCGCCCCCGATAACAGCAACCTGAACATTTCGTTTGATGTTGATCATTGAGTGACTCTACTCCGATTTTTGAGCAAAAGTGTCCAGAATTTCCGCAAATTTGAACACATCAGTAAACGAGCAATACATCGGTGCCGGCGTCGCACGAACAATATCAGGCTCACGGAAATCACAGATGACGCCTGCCTCTTTTAGTTTCTCCAAAAGTGCTTTCGGATTTCCTTTTGTCACACGAATCGAAAGTTGCGAACCTCGTTGATTTGGATCGCGCGGTGTGACTATGGTGGCAAAGTTGTTTGGAATTTTGTCCAACAAAAACTCTAAGTATCCAGTGAGCAAGTCGCCCTTTCTGCGCACTTCCGACATGCTTGCTTCGTCGAAAAGTTCTAATGACGCGCGTAGCGCAGCGAGTTGAAAGATTGGTGGATTACTTAACTGCCAACCCTCAGCTCCCGGCAGTGGGTCGAATGTAGGACCCATTTCAAATCTCGTTTGTTTGTTGTGCCCCCACCATCCTTCAAAGCGCGGGAGATCGAAACTGTGACCATGATTCTCATGCACGAAACATCCTGCTATACCGCCAGGTCCGGCATTCAAATATTTGTAGCTGCACCATACCGCGAAGTCGACATTGAAATCATGAAGTTGCAAATACAGGTTTCCGGCGCCGTGTGCAAGATTGAGACCAAACAAACAACCCTTTTTATGCGCCTTTTCAGCAATGGGCTTCACTTCGAACGCCTGCCCAGTCAAATAGTTGACTTGCCCAAGCAAAACCAGCGCAACTTGATTGCCGATTTTATCGAGAGTCTCGAGAATATCTTCAGTGCGCAAGATAGACTCACCGGCTCTCGGTTTTAGCTCAACAATCGCTTCAGCGGGATCGTAACCATGATTCTTCGCATGCGATGCAACAGCATATCGATCTGATGGAAACGCCCCCGACTCAATCACAATTTTGAAACGAGATTTTGTGGGTCGATAAAACGAAACAAGCATCAAATGCAGATTTACCGTAAGCGAGTTCATCACGACAACTTCACTCGGCAGCGCACCTACTAGTCGCGCGCTCATATCAGTCACAAACTCGTGATACGGCAACCAGGGATGACGCGCATTGAAGTGACCTTCTACGCCCAGCTTTGCCCAGTCATCGAGTTCTTCTTGAATGTACGTGCGTGCCTTCCTCGGCTGCAATCCCAACGAGTTGCCTGCAAGATAAATGCACGGCTCGCCCGAACCACTCATATCTTTCGTTGGAAACAAAAACTGCTCACGATACTTCGCCATCGGATCGACGCTGTCCATGTACTGTGCAAATCGCAAACTATTTTCAAAACACACTTGCGAGGCAGATTCGGCTTTTGACATGTCGGTTCCTCTCCAAAGAGGGTCAGCGGGAAGCGCGCTAGTTGACCAGCGAGACCACGCGCCAATAGACGGGAAACGGGGCGACATAAAAGTCTACCTCATCCTTTGTATTAAAGTCGGCAAAAATCCCTTGGCAGCTTCCAACTCCCCGAGCTTTAGAGAACGCAACCGGTCTGAAGCTCTCTAGGGCCTGAGGCTCTCTAGGGTCTGAGGCTCTCTAGGGTCTGATGATCTCTAGGGTACAGAAGGAGGAGCACTGTTCGTCGAACCACCGTTGACGTTGGTGAATGGTGCCGATACGGAGACTCCGGAGTCTGGTGTCTTGTTTACGTTTGTGAACGGTGCCGAGACCGACACATTGGAGTCTCCGCTTTTTCCTACGTTCGTAAATGGCGCCGAGACTGAGACATTGGAGTCTCCACTCTTCCCAACGTTCGTGAATGGTGCAGAGACCGACACATTGGAGTCTCCACTCTTCCCAACTTTCGTGAATGGTGCAGAGACCGACACATTTCGATCGCCGTTCTTACCGACATTGACGAATGGTGCTTTTACGTTGACATTGTTGTCGCCGTTTGCACCGACGTTAACGAATGGTGCCCTCACCTGTACGCCGTTACCATCCTTGCCAACATTTACGTTAACGAATGGTGCTTTGACCTCGACCCGGCCGTCTTGCGTCTTCGTGACCGTTGGCATGGCGCCATCGATCAGACGATGCAAAAACCCTCGCACATCACTTCCCCTGATTGAAGTGCCCGGAATCGCGCTGCCTGGATTGCCACTACCAGCAGTGCCATTGAAGTTGAAACCTCCACTGCCCTGAAAACTTCCGCTGCTCTGAAAGTTTCCATTGCCTTGCACATTGCCGTTGCCTTGGAGGTTCCCGTTGCCTTGCACATTGCCATTGCCCTGGAAGTTCCCACTGCCTTGATAGTTTCCGCTACCAGCATTTTGGCTCACCGTCGGTGCATTGGTGTTCCTGCCTTGCTTGGCTTGATCTTGGTTGGCTGGAAACTTCTTCAAATACTCCGGATCTACGTCGAATCCTTTTAGCAGTTCCTCACCACTTTGATTGAACAAAGATTGCTGCGCCCAACATTTATTGGTGTCGCCGCAATTGATCAAACCAAATGCAAGGGCCACCAATACGAGCGATTTCTTATCCATGAAACCTCCGAGCGGGCGATGAAGTTGGTATCGAGATTGATTTGATTCAATCAAGGCGACCCGATTATATGAACTGATAGTTCCGGGCCTAGCGGCATTTCGGCCGCGGCTTTCACTCGAGCCAGTCGCTTCTTAATTTTATCCCGAAGAACCGAGTTAATGATGCCCTTCGAATACGGCAATCCGGTATCGAGATGCGAGTAAAGCTCCAAAGTGGTAGTCCCATCAGGATTCGCCTCCAAGACCCAGCTCCCGCAAAGGTCTTTAAACTTATCCGAGCGCACGAGCTTGTAATCGATGCGCTTCAGGGGCGTCTCTTCCTGCACTAGCAGGCACGTTGCCGACCCGATTACAGGAAGAGAATTGAACTTTTGTTCTAACAAGACTCTATTGTCTTTGCGCTGCAGCGCCTTGCTGTACGTGAGGTCGGGGTCGTGGGCTCGCTCTTCGTGGACAGCGTCCCAAACCCGCTCTGTCGACGCCCTGATCTCGACTTTTCCGACTGCTCCCGGCCAATTCAAAGGTTCGCCCAAGGCGGCTTGACCAGTGACACAAAAGACGAGCGCGACCAAAGCAATGGGTTTCCTCAACGTCCTTTCCTCGAATACCGACTTTATAGTGTGACGCCTCGCGAGATTTGATGTTCCGGCAAAAATGGCGACTCAAGAATAACTACCGCGGTACTTCAGAAATTACACCGGCAAACATGAAATGTTCGTGTTGGCGAAAATGCACATACAATCATGTAGTCGACACTTAACTGAAGTCTCAAATTGAACCAAGAATCACCCGACCGATTACCAGAAAAGACTCCGGAAGCCCCTACTGGTCTGTCCACCAGTTTAGTCGCCTACGTGCGTGTAGTCGTGTGCGTTTCGATGATTGTCTCGATTCTTGTGTCGAATCACCTGTGGATGTCCGAAGGTCGCCTGTACGAGCCAATTCCCCTATTGTTTCCTGACGTGCTCTGGATTCCACCGCCGTTCGATAAGATTTTGTACTGCGTGCTTTTGGGGGTGTTGGTTTGGGTGCCGTTATCTCGGCGCCCGTACAACGCAACTATCTGGCTCCTCGGCATAGCATGCACTCTGATTCTGTTTGACATGACTCGCTTGCAGCCATGGTTTTATCTCAACCTTCTTATTCTGGCGGTAATCTCCATCGGTAACCGCAGCGAAAGCGACGCGAAGGGCGCGACGAATGCAGTCAGATTGACCATCATCGCAACGTACTTCTGGGCATCGCTTCAGAAGATCAACAGTTCGTTTTTCACTGAGACGGTGCCGTGGTTTTTCCGCGCTGTCTTCCCAAATATGCCTGAGCCCATCACGAACACCATCGCTTGCATCATTATTGGTTTGGAGTTCTTGCAAGGAATTCTGCTCTTGTTTGCGCCAACCCGCACAGTCGGCATCGTGATGGTGCTTTTGTCTCACTTCATGGTACTTTCCTGCGTCGGCCCGTCAGGCATGAATTGGAATAAAGTGATTTGGCCATGGAACGTTGAAATGGTCGTGCTGGTTGTATTGCTGTTTTGGAAATCATCATCATGGATCAAGTGGAGCGATATACTGGTACCACGGACGATGCCACACCTCACCGCACTTCTGGTGGCAGGGATATTTCCCTTGCTCAACTTCTTCAATATGTGGGACTCGTATCTCTCTGCGGCACTCTACTCGGGCAACGTCGCACAATGCGAGTTGACCTTCGATATGCCGACCGGCCGGGCGTTGCCGGCTAAGCTTACTCATCAATGCGAAATAGACAAAACGCAAACACCATCTCGCGCCAAGCTCAACATGCGCGATTTGGCGATGGTTGATCTCAATGTTCCCGCTTATCCCGAGAAGCGCGTTTTACTGCCGGTGGTGCGCCGTTTGATAAAGCTACTGCAGCTGACTAACTGCAAAGTGCAGATGATCTATCGCGCACGCTTTTTCGAGAAGCCATTTTTGAGAAAGGAAGATATAGAAGTTAAGTAGCGGGCGCGCCGGACGCGCCGGCGACGAAAACGAGGACGCAACCTTTAAGTTGCATTTCGCAGCCGAAATGCAACTTTCAGTTTGCATTGACAACCAGAAAGGTGAGATCCGATCTCTATTTTGAACTCGATGCAACCTATAGGTTGCACTTGCTGTTGTCAAAGCAACTTATAAGTTGCACCTCGAAAATGTCAGTGAAAAACATTGAAGTCAAAATCTTCGCGAATACTTGTTTGGTGGAACATGCGAAACAACCGCATCCAAAGCCGCGCCACCGATGCACATTAGTCCGACTGCGCCTGCAGTACCGATGATGATCGGTGACTCTGCGCAGATTCCGACTGCGACCAGCGCTCCGCCCGCTGCTGCCACTGCGGCATCTTGTGGATGTTCCTTTATCTCTTTAATCGCACCATTCAATAATGGTGGTCCATACTTTTGAAAGTCATGAACCGTTTCATCTGCAAATTCTTTCGCGGAGTGCGCAAGATTGAATGCATCTTGAAACAGATGGGAAATCGGTGTGTTGGGGGCTTTTCTGCGCTTCTGCTGGATTTTGTCTTGTCCGTCCATGCTGGCACCTCTTTTGGGTGGGGGTGCTTTTAGCGTAAACCCGAATTTTCAAAAGTCACTGTGTAAATCCACAGTCTTTTGCGCGTGCACAAAATTCTTGTGGAGTTTCACGTAACTTCCACGAACCATCTTTACGATGCATTCAACTGCTCAACTGCTTCATATCACTTACTACTCAACGCCAGCGCTGGCGGCGGCCGGCGCTCGGCTAGGAGAATCCATTCAATGCCCAGAGAAATTGGTATCAAGCCCATGGGACTGAGCGCCGAAAACATCGACGAAATAGCAAAGGGCGGCATCAACGACAAAGGTTCAAATCTAAACGAGTACAGAATGTTGACACTTCCGACCGTTAGACAAAAGCCGATGGATGAAATAAAGCACCTGCCACCACTGCAGATCGAAGGGCTTGAATAGATCGAATTAAACAGGCGCTTTCGCGTGCTGGGGAATTCCGAGCCACTCGCGGGCTGTTCCACTCAATAAACGCATCTTCGTCTTTTCACTCAATTCTTTCATTGACTCAATCATTTCACCAGGACGATCCTCGCCCAGAGGAAAGGGATAATCCGTGCCCATCGCAATCTTCTCTTCGCCGATTACCTCAAGCAGGTATTGCAGCATTCGTGGATCATGCGTAAGCGAATCGACGTAGAATTTCCCAAGATACGATAGTGGATTCACTTTATTATCGATCGCGCAAAGATCTGGGCGCACCTGAAAGCCGTGCTCAATGCGCCCGACAGTTGCAGGAAAAGAACCGCCGCCATGCGCGAATGCCACACGCAGTTTCGGCAAGCGTTCAAACACACCGCCGAAAATCATCGAACAAATCGCCAGTGAAGTTTCCGCAGGCATACCAACGAGCCAGGGCAGCCAGTACTTCTGCATCTTCGCTTCGCCCATCATGTCCCATGGATGCACAAACACAGCCGCACCCAACTCCTGCGCTCTTTCAAACACCGGGAAGAGCGCTTCTTCATTTAAATTCCAATCATTGACGTGAGTGCCGATCTGCACACCGGCAAAACCCAAATCTTTCATACAACGCTCAAGCTCTTTCACCGCCAACTCAGGCGATTGCAGCGGCAATGTCGCCAAGCCGATGAATCGTTTCGGATGTTCCCGCACAATCTCTGCAATATGATCGTTGAGGAACATTGAAATATCGAGACAATCCTGCGGCTTTGCCCAGTAGCTAAACATGACAGGCACAGTCGACAGCACCTGCATCGAAACGCCGTGCCCATCGCATTCTTTCATGCGCGCTTTTGCATCCCAGCAATTTTCTTCAATCTCGCGGAAAAACTTACCGTCATCGCGAAGCATTTTTGCAGCGCAAGGCTTGTGATGGTCGAGCGTGATAAACCCGCCATAACCAAAGCGATCTTTCCACTTCGGAAGGTCTCTCGGAAGAATATGGGTATGAATATCAATTTTTTCCATCGCACCTTACTCGCAACTTCTTGGAGCCACTGTCGTCGCTACTTGCACTCCGTTTTCGGCAATACGGGAGGCGTCATGCGGGTTCCGCACTTCTTGCAAGTCGTGTTTTCCTCGCTCGCATAGAAGCGATCGAAGATTGGCGGAAACTGTTTTGAAATATCAGTGAGCGTAAAAAACTCTTCGTACAGCTTTGTGTTGCACTTCTGACAAAACCACTGAAAACCATCCTTCTCACCTTCCAGCCGTTTTCGCTCAATCACCAGCCCAACCGTGTTTGCGGGGCGCTGCGGTGAGTGCGGCACGTTGCCCGGCAACAAATAAATGTCACCCTCATTGATGGGAATATCTACCGGCTCGCCCTCATCTATCACTTTGAGAACCATATTACCTTCAACTTGATAGAAGAATTCTTCGCCGTTGTTTACGTGATAATCGGTGCGCGCATTGGGCCCGCCGACCACCATGACGATGAACTCGCGATCTTCCCATATCAAGCGGTTGCCGACCGGCGGTTTCAAAAGGTGACGATTCTCATCAATCCACTTCTTGAAGTTGATGGTAGACAGTCGGCTCATGAGCACCTCCAGCGAAGCCCCTTGCAAAGTTTGTCTGCGCCTTCCGTAATGTGTGGATTAGACGCAACCGCAAATTCTATCAGGATCAGGATTCGAAATTCAGAATTAGTGCGGAATCTTAAACCAAAACCGCGTGCCCTTCGCGACCTTGCTCTCGAATCCAATCTCCCCACCATGCGATTCGACAATCGCTTTGGAGATCGCAAGACCAAGTCCCGAACCACCTCGCTTGCGCCCTTCTTCGGTTTGGGAAAACTTTCCAAATATCAGTGATTGTGCGCTTTCCGGAATGCCGGGACCGTGGTCTTTCACGGAGAACTCGATGGCTTTGTCAGTGTCAACGACCAACAACTCGATTTCGGCTCCCTCTGAAGAAAACTTGATTGCATTAGAAAGCAGGTTGACGAGCACTTGCACCAGTCGATTTTGATCAGCATTTAGGGGAACAGCAGGAACTGCCGCACCGGTAATTGCGATTTTTTTCTTGTCCAAAAGTCCTTGGACAGACCCAATAGCTGCATTGCACACCTTCTGCGAGTCAGTAGATGCACAATCAATTGCGAAACCACCTTGATCCATTTGATCGAGATCGAGCATATCGTTGATAAGCATTCCTACACGATCGACGTCTTTTTGAGTTGCGGCTACTCTCTCCTTTCCTGACGCACTGACAGAACCAAACTTCTCAACAGCAAATTGCGACAGGAGATTTCTCATCTCATCGAGAGGCTTTCTCACATCTTCACTAAAGACTGACATGAACTCTTGCTTCATGCGCTCGAATTCTTTTGGCTTCGAAATGTCGTGCGCTACACAAAATAGAACTTTGTCCGCCTGATTCCATCGAACCGACCAAAGCATGTGTGCAGTCGTTGAATCACCTTTGATTATGCGGTTTTCGAACTTACCTTCAGATCTGCTGTTTACGATTTCTTTGAGTGCGGCTTCTGTACGCTGGCGATCTGCTTTGGCAATTATCTCGCTGAGATGTACTCCAAAGAGATCGCTGGCATGGCGTTGCCACACTGACTCCACTGCTGGATTGATCGACTCGAAGCGTCCAGCAGCTGTGACGGAGCAGATCACGTCCAAGGCATTATCCAAGATCGCTCTTTCCTTTTGCGAAGATTCAACAAGCGCATCGGCCATGCTATGAAACAAACTATCTAATTGTCCGATTTCGTCGGCGCCAGATACCGGCGGCAGCAAAGACTCACCTCGCCCCAGTCGCAACGAGTTTTCCCTGATCGTATTTACTCTCGATGCAACACTTCGAGAGAACCATGCAGCTAGTCCTGCAGCCAACAAAATGTTGAATACGAAACCTACTGCAAGCAGCAACTTAATCTGATTGCGGGTTGCTGCCTCGGATTCCGGTGTGCTCTTATGACGAGCCAGCTCGAATTCAAGAAAGGAGGTTGCATTCTCAGTAAGATCAGTCAACAGTCTCCTCATTCGGTACTCTTCTTTTTTCAATGACAAGAACACCAGGAGTCTTTGAGTCTCATCAAGATCCGGATTGCTAAAGCTCTCGTACAGAGCCGCTCTAAGCTTATCGAGACCACCTTTAATGCCTTCGCACGTCGACTGCAGATCGTTCAATCTCTTCAAATGCTCGGCGTCATCTTTCACCAACTTCCCGATCTCGAGAAACAAGTTGGACATGTTTTTGGTATCGCGATCGTAGTATTTGAGGTAGCTAATATCTCCTGTGGCAGCACTCTGCAAGAGCCAAAGCCATCCGGAGCGGACACAGCGAATGACCGCGTCCGTTTTCGAGATCACCTCTCGCGAATGTGTTCTGTCTTTGGCTTCGGCTTCGGCTTGAATCACCAAACCATTAAGACCGACAAGAAACAACATTTCTAGAAACATCGGCACAATTGCCAACAACAAGCCTGTATGAATTAGTTTCCAACGGAGATTCATGAAGAAATCTCCTTGCGGGATATCGCGCTCGCGCCCGCAGCCAGATCGTTTTCCAGCACCATACATAAGGGGTTTGGTATCGTAAACCAAAACACCGTACTGCCCGGATTGTCACTCGAAACACCAATCTCCCCGCCGTGCGCCTCGACGATGGCTTTCGCGATCGGCAATCCAAGACCCGCTCCATGCCCCCGTCCATCAGGCACTTGCGAGAATCTCGAAAAAATCACTTCAGGTTCGTTATCCAAAGTTGCCGTGCCCACGCCCGTGATTGCGAATCTGACCACACCATCTTCTTCGGTCACGTCGATAACAACTTCTGATTCCCTTGGCGCTGAATCAATCAATGCTGTGAGCAAATTGACCATGGCTTGCACCAACCGATTCTTATCAGCAGTGATTGCAACATTCGAATCTAAGACCTCGACTTCCAACCCCTTCAGTTCAATCAGATCGGCCGTTGCATCAATTGCAGACTCGACAATCACACCACTTGTAGTATCAGCCGCATCGATGGCGAACTTCCCTTCCTCCATTTTGTCCAAATCGAGCAAGTTATTAATAAGCATTAGTACCCTATCGACATCGCGCTCGGTGACCTCGATGCGGGCTTTACCTTCGTGATCGACATCTCCGTATGCCTCCACCGAAAGAAGTGTCAGAATACTCTTCATGCTGCTCAGCGGTGTTCGCACATCGTGACTCACCATTGCCAAAAACTCCGACTTCATTCGCTCGAGTTCTTTACGTTGAGATATGTCGTGGGTCACACAAAACAACACCTTCTGCGTATTGTCCCAACGGACGGACCACATGAAATAACCAATAGTTGAATCACCTCTGACGATTCGACATTCAAATTGTCCAGTGCTCGTGCTAGTGACGATTTCTTGCAAGGCTTTTTGCATGGCGTCGACATCATCTGCATGCACAATGGTAGAAAAATGTTTGCCGATCAACTCATCGGGCTGTCGCACCCAAACACTTATCGTCGCTGGATTTACAGAGGTAAAATTGCCAGTAGCCGTTAGAGAACAAATCACTTCGGTAGCATTATCAATAACTGCACGCTCTCGCCTTGATGCTTCCTTTAGGGCCCCAGCCATTTGATGAAACGCCATATCCAATTCTGCGATCTCGTCGCTGCCCGAGATCATCGGAAGCAGCTGTTCTTGCCGTGAGAGCCGCGATGCATTCTCAGCAATCGAGCGCAACCTTCCAGCAATTCGCGTTGCAAAAACTCCGGCAAGCCCGAGGGCGAGCACCACGTTTAGTATGAAGCCGAGTCGTATGAAGAGCTTAACGCGTTCTCTAGTTTCCTCAACCTGCGCTTGCGAACTTGGATGTAACTTCACTTCCATGTCGACCAACTCGTCGGAAAGCGCGCCAATGGAGTCGATTGCGCCCTTCCAATCCAACTTACTCTGCTTGCTTCTGGTCAGCTGGGTAAACTTGCGCTTCACCTCTGTGCCGTTCTCAACATCATCTTGAATCGCACTCCTGCCACTTTCAAATCCAGTCATGAGCTTGCTCGCCGCAACTTGAAGCTCGTTCAACTTTCGCACTTGCGCCCTGTCCGTAATCAACTGATGCAGCGACTGTATCTTTCCTCGACCTTTCTCCAGCTCTTCCTCGAACTGCTTTGAGCTGCTGAAGTCCCCGGATACTGCAATGTCAAATAGTTTCATCCCCGCATCAGTTATGCATCCTGTTAATGCATCGACATCGCAAATAACCGACCGAGAGTGCTCCAAGTTCTTGGTCTCGACCTCGACTTGGTACAACAAAACGGCGAGAACAACGAGGAAAAACAACTCAAAGACTAGCGGAACAAGGGCAATCGCCAGCCCCATGTGCATCAACTTAAGTTTGAGTCTCATCTCGCGGGTGCTGCCACCACTTCTGGTGCAGTGGGCACAGGTGGCTTGCGAGCTTGCACGATTTTGACAATCGCTGGAACATCGTCCATGAGGTCAAAGCCGGTTTTCTTCGAATCGAACTTGAGTTCTGAATTGAGTTGTTCCAACCGTGCGGCCAAGTGCAGGTTCGCAGACGTGTGGCCGAATATTTGAACCTCGCACCAACCCACTTGAGTGATCAGCTTGGTACCGGCAGGAGGTGGCATGGGCGCGTGCACTAGCGGATCTTCCTGCCTTTCGACAGGTTTTTCCGGTTGTTCCACTGCCTGGCGAGGTCGCATGCGTACTCCCGCAAACCCCGGAACCGCCATGCTGAGCAAAGAACTCCCGACTGCTGCAAGAAGTGCTTTGGATCGCCCAGAACCCTGCCTCGCGGCACCATTTGAATCATCCGCGCCGCCGCTATCCGAGTCTTGTGATTGCTGCCCCATTGGTGTTACATGCAAGGTTTTCTCCGCATATGCTTCCAATGCATCCGTGCGGTCGCTCAGGTCAGGGTTGCTCGAAGGCTTGCCGAATGCCTTTGTCTCCATGCGGCTCAACCGGTCGGCTAGTGGATCTTTCGGAAAGCTCTGTCCGGCAAGAATCGCCACTTCCAATGCAGTCACGTGAGGATAGTCCGACTGCACTGGCGCTCGATCATTGGATGGACTGCCAGCGTCCGCGGTACCACTAGCGCCCACAGGTCCTGATTCATATGAATCTGTGTCGCTTGCGTAAACGGTCTTCTTCCCAAGCTTCTGGTCAGCGTACTGTGTGAGTGCATCAGTGCGCTGGCTCAAATCGGGATCTTTGGAGACAGCCCCGAAAGCTTTCACTTCCATTCGTCCAAGGCGCACAGAAAGAGCGTCTTTGACATAGCTCTGTCCAAGAATTGCATTTTCGAGATCGGTGACATGCGGGTATGTGTTCACGATCTCAGTGCCTGAACCCTGACCAGCATCTTGGCCGATCGCTTCTTGCTCGCCTAGTCCGCCATCATTATTGGCAGCGTAAACACTCGACCACAATGAGACGGAAAGAGCCAAAAACAGAAAGATTGTCGCTCGCACAAAGACTACCCCGGACCTGATTGCGCCGGAATTTTAGCACATCAGAACTACCAAACGGTCTCGTCGTGTCGCAGAAAGAATGTGACAATTCCCGCCAGAAAGCAAATGGCGCCTGCTATAAGCATGAAAGTGCTGGCGACATTGGTGATGGCGGTCTCGGCGTCAGCCGTACCGCTCCTCAATACAACGGCAATTCCGATGAACAGCAGTCCCAAGCCGCCGACCAGGTACGGAAGAAACTTTTTCAATGCCGATTCCATTTTCGGAAACCTCACCATGTCTGCGATTACAGTAGGCGCAGTTCAAAGTTATGACTACACGGTTATGCCCATGGCAAAGCCACGATCTTAAGGCGGGTTCAAGTAGAATGTCGTCTTCACAAGAAAAACCAAGTAAGCTGGGACCACGTTGATATCGCTTTAGGATGACTCAAGAAACGGACTCTCGATCTGCAATTTGCCAGACCTGCGGCAAAAAGAAAGCCGGCGGGTCGATCACTCAGTGGATTTTCAATGTTGATAACTGTTCCTGCCTGACACCCCAAAAAGAACAAGCGGTTCTGAAACTTTGCCCAGTCTGCGGCTTACGGCAGCACGCCCATTCCGGCTCAATTACTCAATGGATTTTTCAATCGGCCCAATGCAAGTGTGATGCGCAACACGACCCGCTTGTAGAACAGCAGATTCCTGAAGATGACATCATTGCCGGCAGCCCCTACGAATTCATTGGCGTCGCCGGCACGGGCGGCGTCGGGACAGTCTACAAAGCGAAAAGCAAGAAGCTGGCTAAAACAGTGGCGATCAAAGCGATCAACCCCTTACTCAATGAGGTGTTCGACAATCAAAGATTCGAACGAGAAGCAAAGTCGATTTCCAAAATGCTGCACCCCAACATACTGTCGATCATTGATTTCGGCTCTATGACTGATGGGCGCCCATATCTGGTGACCGAGTGGATTGAGGGTTGCACTCTAGCGCAATACATCGAGCGCTATGGAGTGCTTTCGGTTCAAGCCGCCGAAGAGGTCTTTTGCGCCGTCTTAGATGGTCTGTCTCATGCGCATGCAAAACACATCATTCATCGCGACATAAAACCAGGCAACATCATGCTTGCGAGGACGGGCTCCGGGTGGGTCGTGAAGATAATTGATTTTGGAACATCCAAAGACATCGCCAACGATCAAAGCACAACTCGCATTGAAGATCTGGCTTTCAGTCCCTATTATGCAAGCCCAGAGCGTATCAGCGGTACCACTGTCGATCACAGAGCCGACCTCTATTCGCTCGGCTGTACGATGTACGAGACACTGACGGGCAGGCCGCCCTTCACCGGTCTGGCAATGATGGTGGCAATGCGTCACCAGAGCGAACCTGCACCCAAGCTCACGGATACCTCGAAGGGAGTTGACTTTCCGCTTTATTTAGAACAAATCGTAGCCAGGCTATTGCAGAAGGATCCCCAAAGGCGCTTTCAGACGGCACAAGAGGTTAAGCAGGCGGTTCGGGCGCGCAAGGCTGATGTTGCCGTCAATAAAAAGTGGTTCACCCCATCGCTCGTCTGGGCCTCGACTGCATGCGCGTTCTTTGGGTTCATGTACCTGGCATTTCTTGCCCCATCCGACTTTTTTGTAGACAAAGAGAAGTCCAAACCGCAGACTGCGAGGCTCGATCAGCCGGACAACCGCAATTCGCCCGCACAAACCACACCAGATGATCAATACTTCGACTTTAAACAGGTTGAAGTAGGCAAAATCGAGAACGGTTGGATGGATTTTCCATGGGAAGGAATTCTCTGGAAGGACTCGATAGGCTTCAAAAGTGCAGACGCAATCAGGAGAATCCTGGATACACCGGCTTTCGCATTCATCAACCTGCGTCAATTCCGGCTTACTCCGGGCGACCTGCGCAAGTTGTGCGCGCATAGGAATCTTCGAGGTCTGTCAATCCCGGACACTGGTTTGACGCCTGAATTACTCGACATACTCGTCACCGTGCCCCAGTTGGAAGCACTTTACATCGGTCAAAATCCGGCGCTTACCGATGATGATATTGCAAAACTGACGAACCTCAAAAAGTTGAGCACTCTATCTTTGAGTCATGGCAACTTCAGTGACAAGTGCCTCGAATCCATAGCCAAGTTGCCGGCGCTGAGGTTTCTTCACCTCGACAGAATGATAAAGATAACCGGCTCAGGACTGGGTGTTCTCAAGAATGTCAAAGACCTGGAAAAGCTATCATTGCAAGACACCAAGCTGAGTGAAGCTGGCTGGAGAGAGTTGTCTTCTCTCAAACAGGTCAAGTTCCTCAGCGTTTCATCCTCCGGATTGACGGACAAAACAATCGACTATGTGGCACAACTGCCACTCGAGAGGCTCGATATCTCAAAATGCCAGATAACGGATAGGGGATTGAACGCTCTGATGAAAATGACAACACTCAAATGGCTCTACACTTCCAAATGCCCTCTTTCAGCTGCGTCCATTGAAAATCTAAAAAAGTCCTTGAACTGTGAGGTCTACACTCATGATGACATCCACACAGTAACAGGCGATCGGATTTTCCTTCCTTAACCTTGCCTGGGCGACGGTGCCTCTTAGTGTCATCTCGCTCGCGGCAATGAGAACCAGAACGTGCTTCCTTGACCAAGCTCCGAATCCACGCCTACTTGTCCGCCGTGCTGTTCGACAATTGCTTTTGTTATCGCCAATCCCAGTCCCGTTCCTCCCTTCAGACGCCGGTCTTCTATCGTCGCTTGTTCGAAACGATTGAACAGTTTGGTCTGGAACTCTTTGGAGATGCCGGGTCCTCTATCTCTCACGCAGAGCCTGGCAAATGCAACATCCACATCGACCCAGACAGACACGGTTTCGCCAGGCGGGGAGAACTTAACGGCATTAGAAAGGAAGTTGACTAAGACTTGCACGGAATAATCTCTGTCGGCAACAACCGAAAGAAAGTCGTCGAACGGGGTGACTACAATGGAAACCTTGTGGGACTCCGCAAATGCCAAAACCGAATTGACCGAGCTCTCCACAATATCGAGAAAGTTTGTCGGCTCGAATTGCATGTCGAACTTGCCTGCTTCCAGTTTGTAAATGTCGAGCAGGCTCGTGACCATATTGATCAGCCGGTCAGCGTCGTTTTCAGCAACTGCTGCCTTAGCGCGCACTGCGTCCGGGTTCTCATTGTATGCGCCGCCTGCTATCAGCGACAAGAACAAGCGAATAGAAGTAAGCGGTGTACGGAGATCGTGGCTCATCATCGACACGAACTCTTCTTTCATTCTTTCCAATTCTTGTCTTTGTGTAATGTCCTCGACAACAACAAGCACTGTATTTCCAAGAAACGGACGAACTATGATCTCGGCGGCAAACTCTTTCCCTTCAAATGTCTTGCCGGTCACTTCCAGCGGGCTCTGAGTCGGTTCCAGCGATATGGGACTGCTCTGACTGGCCACGTAAGAGAGAAACGCTGACAATGGCTTCTGTGATAGCGCCTCATATGTGCAGCCGAACATTGTCAGGCAGCAAGGGTTGGCCGCGACAATTTTGCCTGTTGTGGCGACAATCAAAAGCCCAAGCGGCAAGCAGTCCATCAGCTCTCGGATACGCTGCTCGTAAGACTCTATGCGCGTTTGCATGGATTCGACCAGACTCTGAAGTTGATCGAGCTGTGCCGCCAGCTGAGCGCCTTCTCGTTGAAACCGGAGTTCCTTCTGAATCTGCGTTTTCAGTGTCGCAATGATTCGTTCCGGCGACGTTTCCATGACCGTTGTCCCTCCAACAGTCAGAAATGATACTCGCTTCTCGGCGCCGGTTCGTTATGCGTCGGTTATGAGCTCCAGGTAGACTTCAATCATCCCCCACCCATTTAGTATTTACGCGAGGAGCCGTCGCATGTCTAATAATAGATTCGAAGGTGAACACGGACAAATCGGTACGCAAGCAAAAACAGATGCACAAGTTTTTGCCATCAATAGTGTCGAGGACAATAAACTGTTCTACCAAGCGTTTAAACAACAGAAAGCTGGAGACGACAAATTGCAGAGTCTTGGTTTTGCAAGCGGAACTGAGATTTTCGCAAGCAACCAGAAATTCGAGAAATCCGGCAACGGTCAACACCGGGAAGAAACCTTACTACTGTACAGAGAGTCCGAAGGCAAGGGTCATCGTCGGGAAGACGAATTGCTAATGTACAAAGAATCGGAAGGCATGGGTCATCGTGCAGAAGACAACTTACTTCTGTACAAAAGGTTTGAAGGTAATAAGGGGCGCAACTTGGACCTCCAAATCCCATCGGATGCACAGCCTGCGAAGCCTTCTGATGCCGACGTTCAAATCAATGACAACGGCGTAAAGGCATATCGACGTTTCGAAGGTGCTAGAGCGATATCGCTCGATGATGTTCCTTCCGAATTCAAGCCGAATCAACCTGACGGCTCCATGCGAATCGTAAACACTGAAGGTGTTTACACATTCTGGCCAAACGGTTCAGCGAACGTCAGGCGCTTCGATGGTACCGGCTACGCGTACAACCCGGATGGAAAAGGCGGCTACGAGTACAAGCAGTGGGGCAAGAGCGACAAGGACAACTTCAGCAGCAAATACGATAAAGCGTCCGATTCTCTGACCGAAGTCGACGCTCAAGGCACCGTCTTAACGCGCTGGAGCGATGGTTCTGAGCTGTGCCAGAAAACTGACGGCACCGGCTACAGCAAGAAGTTCATGCCTACTCACAATTACATGACTCGCACTGAGCATTGGGGTCCAAAACCAGAGGACAACTACTCATCAATCTATAACGTAATCACGAAAATCGGACAAATCCAAGGTAGAAAGTCATCGTGATCTTCTTCTGATTAGCCTTGAAGTCCAGTGCTTCATTGCGCGATACTTCCTCCAAAACCGACATCAGGCGACAGTACGTGCCGAACTTCCGCTAAATGCTGCTGGCGCCTCCAATATAAGCTCGAAACCGAGGGTCTCTGCTACCTGGATGGCATGACAAAGAATGTCGTCCTCACCAATCTGCCAGTCGTATTCAAGAACACTGGTTCCGCGTTTGAGCAACTCCTTGCACGGCTTCAGTTTGATCTCGCTGCCGGCTACTTGTTTTGCCGTGTTCTCAAATTGGCTCCTTTCGGAGGTAGGTGAATGGCACGGAAGAAAGCGGTCCCAAGTCGGCGGATCTTCAAGTTGCTCCGCAATTAGAAGCCAGCCCTTTGTTTGTGATTGAAAAAGTTTGATAATCATTGTAGTTACTCAGCTCCTGCAAAAATTTCGGCAGACATGCTTCGATGCCGCTAGATTGCAAGAACTGCAATACCGACATGAAGCCACAACCGGCATAGCAATCTCTATAAATGAAAAAGAAGAGTTCACCGGTCAGAGTTAGACCGGACTACTGCAGTACTTGACCGTGCCAGGACCAACAGAGACTTGAACCCCTGGGGACTGCAATGTAATTAGTTGGATAAAACGGGCTTCCATAGTTACAACCTTGCATCAAGCCAAATTCATTCTAGATCATTCTCGTCGGCGCAATAGGATTGTTCACGCGAGCTTAATGCACATCCAACCGGTTTTAACAGTTCTTTTATTCAAAGCGGCAAGCGGCACCATATTTGGTGGGACCTGTGATAGGGCTACACGACTTTCTCACGTACCCCCATCTAATTTAGGGTTGCCGAAAATCGGCACATTACCATTCCTGATTATTAAAAACCCGGGTGCCACATGGCCGTTGTAGAAGATTTCAGCGTTTCCAAAACCTCTGACTCAAATGCGGCTTCCAGCGCTGCGCTGATAGATGAAGTAAACAAAGACCGAGATGAGAGTCGAAAGAACTCTCGCCCTGGCGACTCTTCTAACAATTCCCTGCCAGACTCGACAAAGGGTGTGTTGGCACCGCTTGAAATAACAGGACTAGACAGCGAAAAGCCGAAGTCACCTGCCGCTCCCAGCGACGTCGCTGCAGCACCTTCTGACAGCGGTCCCCCGGTTCAAACTGGTCGGGTGATTCTGGAAACCCAGCACTACACCGCAGATTATCGCGGTGAGGACATCAAGCGCGAGATTGCGCCAGAAGTCGTAAAAGACACGAAGGGCAAGACTCTACGAGAAATAGCGACCGCCCATCTTGGCTCGACGCCGCCGCCTACCGAAGAAGAAATTCAAAAGCACGTCAACGAACTCGCCAGAATAAATCACATCAAGAAGCCGAATGAGAAGCTTGATGGGCAGCCAATAACTGCACCTGGACACGACAAGTATGGCGGCATGATTACCGAAGATGCTAACGGAAACAAGCGCACAATATATTTGAATGGCGATCAAGTATTCTTCAACAAGGACGGCACTGGCTTCGACCGAAAGCACTCGGCGGATGGCGCCTCATACACCGAGCATCATTGGGGACCATATCCTCGCGATAATTATGATCTGCGGCGCACTGCCGATGGTGCGTACCAGATAAGTACGGACGGCGGAAAGACTTTCCCGGAAAAAGCCGAGTGGCGTGATCCTCGCGTCGAACGCGCTATGCTTCACGATCTAGCGGAAGGGTCAATCAAAGATCCCGAGGATCGTGCCAAGTTTGAATCGGACATGATCAAGTTTGCCGCACGCGAGAAAGAACTGCAGAAGCAGTACGAAACTCAAGGCATGAAGCCAGAAGCGGCTCAACAGAAGGCTCGCGAGGAAGTTGCAAAAACGTACGAGCAAATCGGAAAATTGATGCAAGCCGGAGACAATCCCGATCTTCCGAAGATTAAGAGTGCAGATAGAATTCTTCTCGCGCAGCAGGTTATGCACCAAGCCGCGAGCCCTGATGATGTTTCACAAGGTGGCTACAACACATGCAACGTTGCCAGTGGTGAAAGCCGAGTTTATACAAAGAGCCCGTCAGAAGCAGCGCGTCTGGTGACTGACATTGTTACCACCGGCAAGTACACGTCCAACGGTTCACCGCCCACAACAGTTGAAGTCGGCAAAGACAAAGATATTCATCCCGACAGTTTGCTAAAAGTCGGAGAGTCAAAACACGCGCATGATGTCGGAGCGAATCATCGGTCATACGCCAGTCAAATATTTGAAGTGACTGCGGTCAACATGCATTATCACAAGGAAAATGCTGCAAATCCTCCACAGAAGATTCGTTACGAGCAGCACGCCCCCAATGGTACCGATAATGGTGAACGTCTCTACGATTATTCGAAAGTTGATCCAGCTACGGGAAAAAAACCGTTGGAAATTCGCGGCGATTATGGCGAGATGAAACGCGCTCCCAACTTGCTGATTGACGAGCTGTCTGAAGTGACTCGCGAGATTTGCCCCGATCCTAAAGATGGCGACAAAGTTGCACCAACATCACTTTTCATTGACAAAGACAGTGCAAGAACACAAAAGATGCTCGACCTCGACAGCGAGATTCTGTCTTTGGACATCAAGATCAAGGGCGGCACAGGCACTGGTGAGAAGATTGATCTCGACGATCCTGAAGCAGTGAAAAAGGCACATCAAGCTATCGACGAAGGAAAGGCGGATGACGCAACCAAGAAGAGCCAGCATGAGCGACTCGATGCGTTGCAGCAGAAAAACCTTTATGAAAACAGAGATGGTGTCGCCTATATCAGAGACGAAAAACATTTGAACGAAGCGCTTGCGAAGTTCAAGAAAGAAGGCAGGCTGCCGATAATCGTGCAGGTGCATACGGGCGCAGAGCCGTTTCGTTCGGATAGCGGTGGCGGGCATGGTGGTCAGCACGTTGTAACCATCACTGACTACGACCCAGGCAGCCCTGGACCGCCGCCGAAAGCACCAAGTGTGAAGATTGACAATCAATGGAATGCCGAATCCGATCACAAAGAAGTTCCTGTTGGGCAGCTCTTCAAAGCGATGGAGCGCGTTGATGATGAGACCCGTCTGAAAACAATTGAAAAAGAACTTGCTGACATCAAAGCGGCAGGCAAGACCGATCTCTGCAAAGAGACCGAACTTCTGTGCGCCAAGCGCATTGCTCATAAAGTCAGCGACCAAGAAGTGTCAGACGAAATGGTTAAGCTTTACGAGCGTATGCGCAAGGATCTCGCAGACGGCAAAATGACGAAAGAACAGTTTGCTGAAGCCATGGGGTCGTTCCGCGAGATGCGCAGCACGTTGCCAGTGGCAGATCAAAACAAGCTCAATGCGCGCCTGACGAAGATTTTGCAAGAAGAGAAGAAGAAAAAAGCGGCATGATCGC
>CAZCZI010000087.1:7168-28744 GCA_964503045.1 uncultured Candidatus Obscuribacterales bacterium | reverse complement strand
ACAATTCACGCCAACAACCCAAGAGACTGCACGAAGCGTCTCGAGAACATGATTCTCATGTCCGGTGTGGAAATGCCTCAGAAAGCCGCACGCGAACTGATCGCATCAGCGATTCAGGTTATCGTGCAGATTAGGCGTCTTGAGGACGGCACACGTCGTGTCACGGAAGTAGCGGAGATAACCGGTATGGAAGGTGACACGATCGCTATCTCTACAATGTTCTCCCTGGAGCGCGAAGGTCGCGACCCGAGAGGATTCTTCAAGTGTCGTCACGTGGGGTCTGGCTTGCCGCCAAGGTTCCTCGATCAGCTGGAACAGGAAGCGGTTCCGTTCAAGCTGGAGTGGTTGCGGTAGAGGTTTGAAGTATTGGGTGGGGCGGTGCGAGAGCGTCGCCCTCGCCTAATCTAGATTGTTCAGTAGAGTCTCTTTTTATTTGCCAGCTGCAGGTTTTTAAACTATGAGCGATGTAGGGATGATTGTTTTTGGCGCCATTATGATCGTCGGATTGATGGTCATGGCGGCAACCAGGAGTCAGTGGGCCGATGAGGTCTCGCGCTTGGGTAAGCACAAGCGCCGCATGGCTGAGAAGCATCATGAAGAAACAGAAGACAGCATCTTCCTAACTCAGCGCACAGATTACCTTTCGAAGGTTCTCGCGTTGGCTGGTATGGAAGCGAAGTACGATCAAATGCGTATGACCTGGATTTGCGTTTCGCTTATCTCGGGTGCGGTGTTTGGTTTGATCTTCTTCTGCAACGTTCCTGAACTTTCCATCGTGGGATTCGTGCTTGGTATTCCCATTGGTGCCTCAGGCTTCATTGCTTACCTAAACTGGCAAGCAAGAAAGCGCCAAGCCAGCATGACAGAACAGCTGCCGTTGGTTTTAGAAACCATGGTGTCCTCTCTTCGTGCAGGCTCGCCGGTTATGGAATGCTTCAAGGTGCTTGCCGAAACAGCGCCAGAGCCCATTCGTGCAGAGTTTAAGCGTGGTTTGATCTCGCTTCAACTTGGTAAACCATTCAGAGACTGCATGGCGGAAATGTCGCAGAGAATCAAAGCTCCCGACTTCAAGCTTTTGTGCCAAGCAATCTTCATAAGCCAAGACGTAGGGGGCAACCTCGCAGAAGTCGTGTCGGTTATCGCCGAATCAATTCGTGAACGATTCAAACTTCGCGACTTCCTCAACGCTCTGACCTCGCAAGGTAAAGCAACGGCCATGTTCATCGGATGCTTGCCTTACGGCATCACGCTCATGACATATCTCGCCACGCCAGGTTATATCGTTCCATTCTTGAACCACCCGATTGCCAGAATCGTCCTGTTGCTCTTGGTCTTGTGGGAGTTCGTTGGATTCTGGATTCTCCTTAAAATGACAACGTTCGAGGTCTAAATAGAATGTCCGTTACTTTGCTTGCAATCCTTACATTCGGCGCCGTCGTGTTGGCTGGACTGCTAGTTTTGCAGCCGGTCTTCACGCAATATGTCGATGCTTATCAGGTGAGAATTCGTCCTCGTAAAGAGACAGACGAATCCGCAGCCGACAAGCCGAAAGACTCGCAACTGTTGCTTTTGTGCAGAACAGTAGGCGAAGTTGTACTGAGCATTTTGCCTGCACTTGCAGACAAACGCACAGTACAGCTGCTCACACAAGCCAACTACAGAACCCCGCAGCACTTGGCGATTTATATCGGCTTGCGGTCGCTGGTATCAGGCTCGGTGCTTATCCTCGGATTTGTTGGCGCTACCTCCAATCCGCTCGCCTTGATCCTGAGCGTTCCAGCCGCGCTGGTTGGTTGGTTGATTCCCAACTTCTTCCTTTCCGGACGCGTGAAAAAGCGCCAGGACCAGATTTTGAGAGAACTTCCGACAATCATCGACCTTCTCATCGTTTGCGCTCAAGCCGGTTTGGGCTTGTTGATGGCGGTGGACAAGGTGTCGAAGGAAGTTACCACATCTTGTCCAATTCTCTCGGTCGAAATGGCTCAGTTGATCAACGATGTCAAAATCTTCGCAAAATCGGTGCCCCATGCTCTGCGAGAAATGGGCGAACGATGCGGGGTCGACGAACTGATCAACATGGCATCGGCCCTCATCGCCGCAGAAGCGAAAGGCGCCGACATCAGCTATCCGTTGAGACAACAAGCAGACGCGCTTCGCGACCGCTTGAAGAGAAAGAAAGAAGAAGAAGCCGGGAAGGTGCCGGTTAAGATGGTGCCTGTCATCATGATCTTCGTCATGCCTCTGATTCTTGCACCAATGCTTGGTCCCGCCGTCGTCACAATCGTTACGGCTATTGGACCGATTATGCAGAGCATGAAGTAACGCATGCGCAAAGCAACTCGCAAGCCGGCTCTCTATGGGAGCCGGTTTTGCTTTAGCTAGCAAAGCGCATACAATCTATTTGGCGGTATGGGGGAGTAATGACGGGCGAGGCAAACGAGATAAACGCCGGTACTGGTAAAGCCGGAGGTGATGCCAAAGCAAGAGCGCACCTCGGCATTGAAGCTGCTGTGTTGGGAGCGATCTTTTATGCCGTTTGGCTGACTCAAATTGACGTCGATATCTTCGGACGCATCAAGTTTGGGCTCGATTACATGGCGGCGCACAGCCCGTCTGTGCCGGATAAATACTCGTATCTCACCGGCGGCTGCCACTGGCTCGACCATGAATGGCTAAGCGAGACCCTGTTTGCTTTGATGTTTCAAAATACAGGTTGGGTTGGTCTGGTTGCATTCAAAGGCATAATCGGCATCGCCGGAATCGCTATTCTCTGGTGGGTTCTCAAACGCACAAATCCTGGACTCGATGTCGTTGGGCGAGCACTCATCTTGATGCCGGCGACGTTTTTGATTGTTCCTGGTTTGCATGTGGTGCGGGCTCTCTCCTTTACGTTTGTGGCTCTGGGACTTGTTCTTGTCTTGATTGTCCAGTTTAAAAAGGGCAACAAGCGCGCCGCTTTTCTTATACCTCCAATTTTTGCCTTCTGGGTAAACCTGCATGGTGCCTACTTTTCTGGAATAGTCACCGTTTTCTTTTGGGCGTTTCTCGAAACTGTGCATTATGTGTTGCAGATAAAAGATCAGTCGAAAACTACTGTCCCTCCGGCGTTTATGTCGATGTGTGGAGCGGCATGGATTGTCGCCGTCGCCAGTCTGTTGGCTTCGTTTGTCAATCCGCATGGCATTGATGTGTTGATGCACGTCATGCAATTCAGCTTTGCGCCGCGAGTGCGCGGCTGGGAGTGGGAGCCGATAAAAATCGCATCGCCGGAGGGTTTGGTCTATCTTGCTTTTGCTGCTTGTGCATTCGCCAGTATCATTTTGACTCGCGGCAAGCGCGACCTGCCTTTGATTGGCGTGTGGTGCATCTTTGCCGTGGCGCCGCTGATTGGATTGCGGCACATGGGTTTGTTTGCAGTCGCTACGGTGGTTTTGTGCGCTGATTATCTTGCTGATCTTTGGGACAGAAGAGCCAAGAAGATTGAACGGCCAATAAGCAAAGGCGAAGCCAACATCGTTGCCGGTGTAGGTGTAGCAATGGCGCTTGCAATGGTGGCAGTCGCTGTGATCAATTCCGGAAAGTTGACTATCATCAAGACTCTTCAAGTACCCTATGCTTCAATGCGCCTGCTCAAACACATTCACGCAAAAGGTAACATGGCGGTCGACGTCAATTGGGGCATGTTCTCCATCTACCATGTCGGACCCGATGTCAGAGTCTCAGATGACACGCGCGATGAGCAGGTTTACTCGTACGTAGCGATGCTGGCAAACCGTTGTTTTCGCGATGGAATCGGGAGCTGGGACGCTATTTTGGATACGAAATATGCACCTGCGGATTTCGCGCTCGTAGATCAAGGTACTGCAGCTTTCAACCTGATGAAGCTAAAACCAGGATGGACCAAGGTTTTAGAAGAAGAAGCGTGCAGCGGTCTTTTTGTAAGAACCGATTCTCAGTGGCATAAAGCCATCAACGCCTATGAGGCGGAGGATAAGGGTTTTGCTAAGCTGAAGGAAAATCCCGAACTTTACTTTGATTGAGCAAATGAAAGACAGAGCGATTTACTCCTTTTTCAATGAGACCAGAAAGGTAGAACTGGCTTCCAGAGCCGTTATTGCTGTCAGCTTTTTCTCGCGCTTGCAGGGATTGCTAGGAACAAAGGGCTTGCAGGAAGGCAGGGGGCTCTTTCTGAAGCCATGCAACAGCATTCACATGATCGGAATGACCTATGCGATTGACTGTGTCTTCGTGGACAAATCCATGTGCGTGGTCGGAGTTGTGGAGAAGATTGGACCGTTTAGGATCTCACCGCTCATCTCGAAAGCTGAGGGATGTTTGGAGCTTCCGGCTGGAACAATTGAAAAGACCGCAACCAAGCTCGGCGATAGCATCGTAGCGAAACCTGTAGCTTGAGCTCGCGAGGTCCATCCATACCGTGATCTCATGCAGGCAGGTGGGCAAGCCTTTATCATTGCGGCTTGTATTTCTTCGCCTACTGAGGAACTTCCAATGCTTCTAACTGTTTCGACAGACTCTGCACCTAAGGCAATCGGCCCGTACTCCCAAGCCATTACCTGCAACGGGTTCGTTTTTGTTTCCGGTCAGATTCCTATCGAGCCTGCAACTGGACACCTTCACAATGGCACTATCGAGGAGCAAACTCGCCTAGTGCTCACTAACTTGTCCAACATTTTGAAAGCCAGTGGATCATCGCTAGACAAAGTGGCGAAGACGACGATTTACCTTCTTCACATGGGTGACTTCGACATCGTGAACCGCGTGTACAGCGAGTTTTTTGCAGAGCACAAGCCCGCTCGCGCGACGGTTCAGGTGGCCAGGTTGCCTAAAGACGTTAGTATAGAAATTGATGCGATTGCGGTGGTCTGAGGTATAGATTGGTAAGGCCTTTCATGACGGAACGGCGGAATAAGGCGGAGTCCTAATGTCTCTTACGGTCATCCAAATTGTGGTATTGGCGGTGGTGGTAGTCGCCGCGATTGTCGATGTTCGCACCAAGAAAATCTTCAACTGGTTGACCTTTCCATCAATGCTCGTGGGCATCGTTCTTAACTTTGCAATGGGTGGCGTCAATCAAGGTCTTATGGCGATTGGCGGCTGCTTGCTGGGCGGAGTGGTGATGGTCTTGCCTGATCCTAGAAAGAAAATGGGCTATGGCGACGTGAAGCTCATGATGGCTATTGGAGCCTTTCTTGGACCGTGCGGTGTGCTTTTGTCGTGGGGTTACTTCGCACTCATTTACGGAGCGCTCGCCATGTTGATGATGGCGAAAGGTATGAAATCTATCTATGCGATGGGCAAGTCTGCGGCATACGGACTGCAAGCTCCGGCTGAAGATCAACAAAAACTTGTGGGACTTATGAAGTCGAAGCTGCCTTTAGGCCCTGCGATTGCATTAGGCACCATGGTGGCAATCTGGCTTGAAAAGCCAACCTTGCATCTGTTGGGAATTTTGAAATAGCCTCGATGTCCCTTTCGGTCATCCAAATTGTGCTTTTGTCAGTGGTGGTAGTCGCTGCTGTCATCGATTTCCGTACGAGGCGGATTTATGGCTGGCTTACCTATCCCTCAATGGTTGCAGGCATTGTCCTCAACTTTGCTCTAGGCAGTGTCAATCAGGGTTTGATGGCCATCGGCGGCTGCGCATTGGGTTGGGCAGTCATGGTTTTGCCCGATCCAAAAGCTAAGATGGGTGGCGGAGACACAGCATTGATGATGGTTACCGGTGCCTTTCTTGGGCCTTGTGGCTTGCTGCTTTCTTGGGGGTACTTCGCCCTAGTCTATGGCTTGATCGCATGGGTGGAAATAGCCAAAAGGCGTTTGCGGAAGAAGAACCAGAAGGTCGATGAATCGCCGGTTCCTGAAGTGCACGAAATAGGACGAGATCAGGAGCACCAACGGCCGATGCCAACGAAGTCGACTTTGGCACTGGGTCCTGTGATCGCGTTGGGAGTCGTGCTTGGAATTTGGCTTGAGAAGCCAACTTTGCACATGTTGGGAATTTTGAAATAGGGGTGCGCGCGAGCGGAGCTCTTACTTCAGGGCGCTACACTACGGGAAGAGACCGCCACCACCGAAGTTGTTGACGTTGCCGCCAAAGTTGAAACCGCCCGGCATTCCGCCTGGCAGGCTGCCGCCCACGTTGAAATTGCCTGAGCCGGGATTGAAGCTGCCACCAATTCCGTTGAAGCTTCCGGAGAAGGTGCCACCGTTGAAACCAAAGTTGCCACCGTTGCCGTTGCCACCGTTGCCACCGTTGCCGCCCATTCCTTGTCCGGCGGCGCCCAGTTGTTGAGCTCCGAAGTTGGCTCCAGATTGGCTCCACTCGTTGCCGGTGAATTCATCGGCGCCGACTGCGTCTGGAAGGAGGCTGCCGTGACCCGTAGTGAGACCGGCATCGCGAATTCCGAGAATACCGGTGTTGATGCGGTGTGCTTTGGTGAATTGCTCGTATGGAGGCAATCCTAAATCACCTTCATCGCCGTAGATGTGGTCTGCGTGACCAGCGGCATTGAGCACGAAGCTGTCTAGAGATGCTGGCGGAAGACCGTTTCTGACATTCGGCATTCCGCTTGGAGCCATGCCGGACTGCATTACCGGTGGCAGAAGTGGTGGTGGGTTGCCTGAGCTCCAATAGTTGCCTGGGTTGGCTCCGCTGTCGCCCCCCATGGCACCACCGGCGCCACCGCCGCCTCCTCCTCCGAAGAGACCACCGAATGGATTTCCACCGCCGCCCCCCATTCCTGGAATGTTGCCCATGCCTGGAATGTTTCCTATTCCGGGAATGCCGCCGCCTCCGCCCCCGCCAGGCATGCCTGGGAAGCCACCGCCACCACCTGGCATCACTGAGCCGGGTGGCGAAAAGCCTGGTAGGTCGAATTGAGCGAATGCCGGGCTAGCCGCATACACGGAAAGGCAGATGGTCGCTAGCGCGACTAAGGATTTGGATTGAAACATTGAAAGTGGACCTCTGGTCGAATGGCGAGCAAAGCAAATGGATGGAAGGCTTGAGGCTTATGGGAAGAACGAAGGCAGATTCATCGGGCCGGTGTTGAAGTTCATTCCGCCGATATTGCCGCCAAGGTTGAGTGCGCCGTTGGCGAAGCTGCCACCGATGCCATTACCTAGGTTGAAGTTGCCGGAGAAGTTGGAGAGGAAGCTGCCGCCGAGATCTGAAAACGAGGGCAATCCGTTGCCGAATGATGGCATTCCGCTGCCGAAGCTGCTACCCATGAATTGTCCGCCACTAAAGAGATCGCCGATTCCACCCAGGAGACTACCGAAATCGTAGTCGCCGTAGAAGTCTTGGAATGGGTTGGTCGGTGCAAAGCCTGTTGAGTTGGAAAAGAAGTCAGCATCATTCATCGGCATTCCGAAGCCGTAAGCAAACATTTGGAAGGCACCGCCATTGGCACCAGACATGGTGAATCCTTCGGTGTCTACAAACTCGTCTCCGCCGGATGCTGGGGGCAACATGCTTCCATGTCCGGTGGTCAATCCGGAATCGCGAATTCCGGTGATGCCCATGTTGATGCGGTGTTGAGGGGTAAATTCGTCGTATGGTGGAAGACCGTCGGTTCCTTCATCACCGTAGATTGCTTCTGCTTGTCCTTCAGCGTTGAGAACGAAGCTGTCCATGGATGTGGGCGGCAAGCCATTCCTGATTGATGCTTGTCCTTGCTGTGCAAAGCTGCGAGAGCCGAAGAACCCCGGCGAAAGGTGCGGGTTTTGATAGTCGTTGGCCCCGCGTGTTTGTGTCGTGGCACCAGGATTGAACGGCAAGTTGGGGTTGCGCGAACCGCCACCGCCAGGCATTCCTGGGAAGCCACCGCCACCAGGCATTCCTGGGAAGCCGCCGCCTCCAGGCATTTGGCTGCCTGGTGGCATGAAGCTGCCGAAGTCAAACTGGGCGAACGCGGGAGCGCACGACAGGCTCGAAAATACCGAGCACGCCGCGACTACGAGAATAGTCTTTATTGAAAGCATTGGTGCAACCTTTGACGAGCATAACTGAGAGGGTTGTCCGAATTGGACGAAGGAGCAACAGTGGGAAGAAGTAGAACGGTAGAACGGTTGGGAGTATTAGAGAAACGAGAGGGATTTGAACTTGTGAGTGATTAACGAGCAATTGAACAAGTGGAGAAGTGAATCGAAAAGATGTTAGGGGAAGAAGCCGCCAAGTCCGCCGCCACCGAAATTGTTGACGTTGCCGCCAACATTGAAGCCGCCCGGCATTCCGCCTGGCAGACTGCCGCCAATGTTGAAATTGCCTGAGCCGGGATTGAAGGTGCCACCAACTCCGTTGTAGCTACCGGAGAAGGTGCCGTTGTTGAATCCGAAATTTCCATTTCCGTTTCCGAAATTGAAGCCGGGTCCAAAACCGGGTAATCCGGGTATTGGAATCGGCGAGCCGCCGAACATAAAGTCGGGGCGATAGCCGCTTCCCAAGCCGAAGCACGGAGCCAAGCCACCAAGTCCGGTGGGCAGCATCGTGGTGCTTTGCGTCATTGTCGGATTCGAGAAGTACTCGGTCATCGAGTTAGGACCTTGTCCCGTTTTAAACGAGCTGCGTCCGAAATCACCAGTGTCGCCTTGCGACTGAAAAGCGCTAATCAAGCCAGGGCTTGGCGGAATCGGGTAATAGTCCGAGCGATCGCCCATTCCAAAATAGTCGCCGTAGCCACCGAAGTTGAAATTGCCGTTGCCGTTGCCGAAGTTGCCGTTGAAGTTGAAGCCGTCTCCGTTGAAACCGAAGTTGCCGTTTGTGTCTAAGCGAATGCGGCCGAAGTCGGTGTTAAACGAACCACCTGCACCATTCGGTCCAAACCGTACGTTGTTGCCGCCACCAAATAGCGATCCCGAAGGGCCGTTCGAGCCGAAGTTGAAGTTGCCGCCATCGAATGAATCGAAAAACGCACCTTGAGCCAAGGCGGGTGTAGCACACATAACCGAAACGAATGAGATCGCAAGGGCTAACTTTTTGAACATGGTAAAGGGTCCTTCAATAATGACCCATTCAAAGTTACGGACTTACTGTATTTATATCTACCGATCCCGTTGACACTCTGGGCAAGTTGCCACCGAAGCTGGGGAAGCTGCGGCTGCTGCGAACACCCATATAAGGAACGCTCGCGGGGGCGGAAGTATTGAATCCGTAGCTGAATGAGCCTGAGGGGAGAGGCGCTTGATCAACACTAAACTCGGACAGCAGGTTTACTGATGTTTCCTCCATAATTGGATAGTTTTGTTTATCCGTAAATGCTTCTGGGCTTCTGAACCGACCACCCATTCCATTGGGACCTTGTCCGGTCCGTTGGTTGTTGTTTGTTTGGTTGCCGGTGTCGCCTTGAGAAGCATAGGCGCTTCCGCCGTCTCCGGGTGCACGCATCGAGCCACCGAATCCGTCAGTCGAGCCGAATCCCGGCTGGCCACCGAAGTTGCCGCCGAAATTGATACCATTACCACCGAAATTGAAGTTTCCGTTGTTTGTGTTGAAACGGAAGTTGCCATTGTCGGTTCGGACATTGCCGGAGAATCCATTGGGACCCATCCGGAACGTGTCGCCACCAGAGCCTAAGAATCCCGTCGGGCCGTTAGGTCCGAAGTTGATTCCGCCGTAATCACCACCGCCTAAATTGAAGTTTGCGTTTTGGGCACTTGCTGTCAGAGCGAGCATTGAAGTAGCCAGCACTGAAAGCGAGGTGGAAAGAGCGAACTTCAGAATTTTATTCATGGCGTTGCAACCTAGAGAGGTGTGGGCTTTTTTGCGGTCTAGTAAGCTTGAACCCCCGATTTCTCCGGGATTCAGCCTGATTGTTTTGTTCCCGTAAAGTGGGCACACTATCAGGCTTAGATGGCAGAATAGTACTCTCGTACAATGGGCTTGTCAATAGGATTGAGAGCGGCGAAAAGGTTAAATGTTGGGCGTTTCGGGCACTTGAATCCTGTTGCTTTTCGGGCTTTGCAAATCACGCTTTGTGAATATCGTTACGCAATTGGCGCCGTCCGTAATCGGCTCTACAGGCGATGAGACAATAATTAGGTGGGGCGATAAAACAAGGTGGCGCCTTTTGCAATGAAGGCGGTGGGCAAATAATTTGATTTACCTTGGTGTGGAAACCAGTTGTGACGAGACTGCGTGCGCTGTCGTCAAAGACGGGCGCCAGCTATTGTCGAGCAAACTTTTCTCGCAAACTGCTATCCATCAGGTTTACGGGGGTGTGGTTCCGGAAGTGGCAGCCCGCTCTCATGTAGAAACCATCAACGCGGTCATTCTCGACGCACTCGAAGAATCCCGGCTAAATCCGAATCAATTGGATGGCATCGCCTGCACCATAGGACCAGGTTTGATTGGAACATTGTTGGTCGGTTTGTCAGCGGCCAAGTCCTTGAGTTGGGCGTGGAACATCCCGCTTATAGGTGTGGATCACTTGATGGCTCATGTTTGCGCGAATTACATAGACACTGATCTGGAGCCGCCCTTCGTGGCGCTTTTGGTCTCGGGTGGACACACTCAAATCGTCCACTTCGAGTCGTTTGACAAGGGAAAGATTCTTGGGCAAACCATAGACGACGCCGCCGGCGAAGCCTATGACAAAGTGGCTCGCTTACTTGGTCTTGGCTATCCGGGCGGTCCCAAAGTAGACAAGGTCGCAGCCGGTGGAAATTCAAAAGCATTCAAGTTTCCGGAAGGAAATGTGGCGGGCTACAACTTCAGTTTCAGCGGTCTGAAAACAGCTGTTTTGCGAACCGTGGAAAAGCTACCGCAACCCCTGCCAATAGAAGACTTGGCTGCAAGTTTTCAGGATGCCGTCAATAGGGTTCTTGTGCGGAAAACCATTACGGCTCAAGAGGAGCTAGGGGTAACCCGTATAGTTCTTGCCGGTGGTGTGGCTGCGAACACTGACCTGCGCCGAAAATTCGATGCTCAGGCTAAGGCGAAGATTTATTATCCGGGCGCACATTTGTGTACTGACAACGCTGCAATGGTTGCTGCCGCAGCCTTCTTTTGTGGAGAGCCAGTGCCGCTTGAGGTGACTGCATACTCACGGCAAAGAGGAATGGATGTGGTCTAAAAGCGCTCCTCAACTTGCATGACGAGGCACTTTCGCATACGTATCTTTTGGCTATTGATGCACATCCCGCATCAATTGGGTGGTACGAACTATCGTGAAAGATGCGACTTCGCAAGAACCGCTTAAGATGGTGCTTTGGCTTATAAAATCCTGCTCAAACCCCCGTGTGTGGCACTGATCGCTACGGGGATTGCCATATTTCTATGGTAATACCCCCAGAGTAGGGCACTCGATGGGCCCATGGGACATAAGTGCGTGATAGCATGGGTCAGTTGCCCATCATTTACGGCGATATAGCATCTCCGGAACGCCCGACAAAGGCGACGAACGAAATGCTAGGGAAAACCCCGATAACAGGTATCTCAGGACTATGTCATTCGACGATAAAGCATTGACCTGCCGCGATTGCAGCAAAGAGTTTGTATTCTCCGCTGGCGAGCAGGAGTTTTTCAGTGCGAAAGGATTGGTCAACGAGCCCAAGCGTTGTCCGAACTGTCGCATTTTGATGAGAGTTCAGCGCAACGGTGAAGACCCTGCAAGGACTGCCGAAGTCAACTGCGCTGAGTGTGGTGCGCCCACACGGGTTCCTTTTCAGCCAAAAGGGTACCGCCCCGTGTATTGCAGCTACTGCTTCCGCACCAAAAAGATGGAGAGTGATGCTGGTGAGGCAGCGGAGGTGGCTACAGCGTAGTAAGAATTGGATGTTCTCAAGTCATCCGATACTACAAATAACGACTTAAGCTTCGACAGAAGAAGACAATCTAAGATTTGAATGCGAAAGACCGCCTCGAGGCGGTTTTTTGGCATTAGAATACTAATACTCTCAATTGCGCCGACCAAGAAAGGAGATTGGGTAAACCGTCTTGGCTAGCCTTCAACCCAGTAAACCTGGCGACTCTCAGCAACCTCCGAATGACCGTACCAAAGAGCGGCGCTCGCAGGCACCTGAGTTAGAACCCAGAGAAATCACTTTTGCCAGCAAGGCAATAAGCGATGAAAGGCTCGCGGCCCTGAAAGAGTTTCTAAAACACGCTACTTCCGATGAGATTTCCGCGATTCGCAAATTTTATGGTGAAAATCGAGAAGTTCTGAAACTAATTGGATTGGAACTTTGATGAAGATGGCACTGTAATAAAAGCTGGTTTTAGAAGAACTGAACAATCTTGAGCTCGTTTATTTGGTCTGGGGTAATGGCTAGTGGTGCTTGATTTCAGCGGGGCGAAACGCCTTGAAATGGAGTGTCAAATTCTGACCATGGCCTTGCGCCAGAGCTGGAGCTCGAGAGATCCGGTCGGAACCGTCAACGCCGCTGGAATTCTCAATGAAATCTTTCCTGACCTTGTATCGGAGTATTCGGCAAATCCGAATCCTTCGGATTTTTACCAACTTCTAGAATTAAATCCCGATGCCGGCCCAATGGTGATTCGCAAGGCTTATCACTATGCTATTCGGCGGTTCTTGCGTGAAAATAAAGGCAGTGCCCTTAGACGAAAACGCACTGACTTCTTCCGTGTGCTTGATGCCGGAATTGTCATGCGCAAGAGTCGGCTGAGACTGAGTCATGACCTCGCTGTTTTGCGAGCGCAACTAATCTCAAACAGAATCATCGGTGGAGACGGTGTTTTCGTTTTATCCGGGCGTACCAAAGACGAGACGCAAGTCGGCAAGGAAATTCCGGAAATTCTCGAAAAGCTGATTTCGCGCAAAGTGATCGGACACAGCGAAGCAAGAGCAATTCTCAATCAGATGGTCTTGTTTCCCAACATTTCTTGCCGCGACTTGATCATCAGTGCAGGCTACGTTACCGAGCAAGAGCTCGATATACTCATTGAAGCCACGCAGTCTGAAGCAACCGGACAATTCGAGAAATTGCAGCTGGCGACATCACCGCATATCTCCTCTCATTCGCCATCACCTTTGGTGGCGCATTCTCCACCGGCTGCACAGGCTCAATCAGCTGAGGTCGACGACCAAAATTCACAGCCTGCTTCACGGCAGACGCAATCGCAGTCGGGAGCGCTGTCTGCGCCGCGACCGCCCGGACAGCAAGGACTTGCTGCTCCCAGACCTCCTTCTCAAGACAAGCCGCTTTCAGCGCCAAGGTCGCCCTCAAAAGAGGCGCTTTCAGCGCCAAGGTCACCATCTGAGATGGCAAAGGACGCTCCGGAACCACCTGAGGCACCAAAGTCTCAAGACGGCGAGTCTCTTGCTTCTGCCTTGTCACCAGGGCTTCTTGCCCGGGCAATGGCGGCATCGCAACCACCTGACTCACTTTCCGCTGCATTGTCGCCTGAAGTCTTAAAGAAGGCGTTGATAGAGTCGCAATCACAGATTCCCGTGGCGCAGGCGCCAATCACTCCAGCACCTGCATCCGATTCGCTTGGTGGTCAATTGTCAACCGGCTTTCTCGAGAAAGCCGAACGTGAAGCGCAAGCCGCGTCGCAACCGCAAGCTGTTCAACCAAGTGCTTTTATGTCGCCGTGGACTTCTTCGCCTGTTGCGCAATCTGAAACGCCGGCGCCAGCTGAACAACCTCGCGATAAGTGGGCGGCACCGAGTGCGCAGGCAGAAACGCCGGTTCTACCGCAACCTTCCACTGAATCCGGGCCAGGCGAACCAGCAAAGTCTGAGCAACTCTTCTCATCTCCGTTTGAAGTTTGGGAGATGCCAAAAGAACCCGAAGAGCAGCAACTTGTTGCGGAAGAACCAATCAATCATTCTCAAGGCGCACCATTTTCTGCTCTCATCAAACCGGAAGAACCACCTGCTGAAGAACCGCCGAAGGAGCCATCCAAGCTATTCGTCTCGGATGAGTCCGTGGCGCAATATACTCCCAAGTCGATCTTCAGTCAGCCGACCGAGCCCGGCTTGTCTATTGGGACGGACTCAGAACCTTTGCCGGTAGTCGAGCCGGAGAGATCTCAACTTCAGCCACACCAAAGATTTCCCGAACCTGACGAACCCGCTACTCCCGAAACCGGTGATGCTGGAATAATTGTTGATGCGACACCGCTGAAGGTGCCGGTTCCACCGCAGTTGGAATTTTCTGCCGGCGTTTCGGCAACCACTCCTGCTAAGGTTTCTCCTCGCCCGTCGTCAAATCTCAACGAAGCGGAGAAGCTGAAGAAATTTCTCGATGACGAAGCGAAAGTCAAAGCGGCTCGAGCGAAGATTCGTGAGCGGGAAGAAAGACAAATTGCAGAAGAAGCCGAAGCATGGCAGCGCGATCAACTTGCTGCACGGGAAAGGGCTGCTGGTGAAGCACCGGCGATGCAGCCTCAGGCTCCTCAAGAGGCACCGCAGGTAGTGCCGAGCGGCGAAGAAGTTTTTGACGAGGAGAAACCTGCTGAAAAGCCGGCTCAAAGCGCGTTCAAGGACTGGACGCAAATGCCTAATGTCAGCACTCAACCGCCACAATCTGGACAAGGCACTGAATCTTCCGGAGGAATGCCGTTACTTGATTGGGGCGAACCCGAGGACATTTCGCTGGATGTGCCCAGCACAAACGAGCCGCCGCCGATTGAGAATGCACCCTCGATTGACGAGCCGGCGCCGGCAGAAATACAAGCATCTAGTGATTTTGATTTCCCGGATGAAGAGTTTGGCATGGTTGGTGACCAAGACCAAAATGCCGGCGCGGCTCCCCTTTCAGTTAGTGCGGCTCAAGCAAATGACGAATATCAGGCAAATGCCGAATTCGCAAGTGGTATTGAATTTAACGCACAGGCGCAATCGGAAGAGGCAAGCGGCATTTCATTCAATGAAGTCCCCAATTCCGGTAATGATTTCGAGCTAGAGACTCAGTCGAACTCCGGGATTGAGTTTAATAGTGCTCAGTTAGAGCCAGAACCTACATCCGGAATAGACTTCAACGCGGTGCCAGTTGAGGAAGCACAGCCTGCCGCCCCTGTCCCGGCTCTGCCTCCGGCGGCGCCCGTAGCATCTTCTGCCGGCGAAGAGTCGACACCACTTTTTGTCGATCAGCCGGCTGAGACGCCACCACCGGCGCCGCCAGCCCAAGATCCAAGCCAAACTATTTCTGCGGCCCCGGCAGAGGAAACACCTTCCGAACCACCTAAAACAGACTCCATTATCTCCAAGCCATCATTCTTGACACCACCTCCATCGTTTCTGTCGCAACCACCTTCGTTTCTGACGCCTCCTGCGTCGATTCGCGGCAAGAAGGCTGAGCCGGAGGGCGCCAAAACGGCGGAGGCGCCCCCTCAACAACCATCTGCTGAAGTTTCTGCAGTTGCTCCTATAAAAGAATCTGCTCAACAAAGCATAATTGAAAAGAAGGCAACCAGCCTGGATGAGGAAAATGACCTCGCTCTTCATCTGATGATGATTGCCGGTCTGGTCACCAACCAGCAAGCGGAAGAGCTGGAAAAGAAGATTGTTGCCGGCGAGGGCGACTCGGTTTACACGCTTGCAGTATCAAGCGGTTATGCAACATCGACTGAAATTGCAATTGTGAGAAGAGCAGAAGATCTACTCACCGCGCTCTCTCAAGATCGCAAGGGTGGGTCTTAATCATTGTCAGGGGGGCGGGAAGAGAAATTCGAGACTTTGTGAACTCGATTTCGCTTCTATTTCCACACGGCCTAAAATGCGGTCCCTTATAATAGTCGTCTGTCTCAGACACCTGAGAGAGAGTTTTTGCTGACCATGAGTAAATCATGACCGAAAATTCCGAGCCCTGTCCGAGTTGCGGACGCCCCACCCCTGTCGGCACCCGATGCGTTTATTGCGCAACGGTTACCGATCTCGATCTCAAGAGTCTTCAACTCGATTATTTGAAATCGACTGAAGAAGGAAGAGACGCGGCGCTGCCCAAGTCAGTCATTGTCGTCGTACAGAAGACTGGACAAAAATTCCCGCTCAAGAACAGCAAAGTAAAGATTGGACGCGACCCGTCCAATCAAGTCGTAATTCCGGACGACACATTTACATCCAGGCACCATGCCTGGATAACCTTCGAAGATGGCGATTTCTGGCTGGAAGACCTGGGATCGACAAATGGAACCTTACTTAACGGTCACCCGGTTGTGAAAAGACAAGTTTTGTCTGCAGGTGACAAAATAAGAGTAGGACATACCGAGCTGACCTTCGAAGTGGAGAAAAACTGACGGCTTGCCGGTCAATAAGGGTGTTTTTGGGAGGCTAATCGAAGCAGCGTGGCTGATACTGGTGGAGCCAATCGAATAGAGCTTGAAAGCCAGATTTTGTGCGCTGCGCTGCGCCAGAGTTGGGCTGAAAACGACACGGAAGGTGTGGTTGGGGCTGGTCGCGAGTTATATCAACTCTTCCCGGATCTGTTGCCTGCAATCAAGTCAGAGGAACGACCCAAGAATCTCTATCAAGTACTTGAGATCGACTGCGATGTGAGCCCGAGCTCTGTTTTGGCGGGATACTTTCGGCAAGCCAAGAAGTTCTTGCGATCGCATGATGTCAAAGAGCATAAGCCTGAGTTTTATCAACTTCTGGACGCCGGCTTCATTCTAAGGAAGCCAAGATTGCGGCTCAGTCACGACATGATCGTCGTCAGGGCGCTACTTATCGAAAGTAAGGTTATTCCTGAAGAAGGAACCTTCGAGATGATCGAAGAAGTGGGAGCGGCTCCTGTTGCGCAACCGGTTCAGATGGTAAAGACTCAGCCACTCGAACCAAGTTTGCCGATGTTGGTCGAGCTTTTGAAATCTGCTCAGATCATCGGATTAGCCGAAGTTCAGGCTCTCTCCAACCAGATGAATTCGTTCCCCGATATGAAAATATCCGATCTGATTTTGAGTGCCGGTTACGTTACCGACAAGGAAATGAAATCGCTGCAATTAGCTGAATATTTGCTTAGCCAGGGCAAGATCACCATGGGTCAATTCTGCGTTGCTATGTACGATGAACGCACAACAGGCATACGAATGGCGGAATCTCTGCAGGTTCGAGGTTGGCTCGAAACAGAGACACGACCATATAGCTGAGCAAAAGTTACTCAATCTCTCAATGCGCCGACCATGCCTAATACGGGGTGGTGCCCTTAATACATGTTATTATTAGCGGCGAAAGGCTGGTACGCGCGAAGCAAAGAATGTTTCTGCGTGCTGGATGCGAGAGAGGCAGCGGGAAAGTCAGATGGAGCCGAGCTATTGGCCTCGCCATCGACTGCGGGCGCAGGGACGTCCTGAAGGACGCTTTCGGCAGATCGCCTACTCCAACACAACTTCGAATTTATCTCAATCACAAAATCCAAGTAATCCGGGGCAAGCGCCGGCTCGAGCGCAAGTGCCAACGCGTTCTGATGCCGAGCTCAAGCAGGCTGAGGAGATATCGGGTCACAAGGCGCAGCGCCTGCTTAACTACTTGTCTGATGCAGCACGAGAGAAAGAACGCTCCTTCTTGAGCCCTGCGCGCACGCCTGATTTTGCAGTGGTCAAGCGTCTTGACGAAGAGATAAGCGGCATCGCTCAAAGCTTGCAATTGGAGGTTCGCAACCGACGTGGTCCGGTGACGGCTGACTTGAAAGATCCAATTCAATCATTTGCGCCGCCTCTTGCGGAGCCCATCGTCATGCAGGGCGCATTGGTGCAGTCGGCGTTCACACCGCCGGCGCAACCTCGTGTTGATACGGCGCTTTTGCTCAATGAGTGGTTCAACGCTCCTTCCACTTCCGAGGAATCGCCGGACATCGACGATTCGCTGTCCATTTCGATGTTCGGAACACATGGAGATGCCTCACAAGAGGCGATCTTTGGCGAGCCTGAAACCTTCTTGCTCAGCCTCGAAAACGTGCTCGAAGAGCATGAAGAAACAAAGACAGCGAGAGTCGAGCCACCAAGAATCGAGCCAATCAATTCAATCAAGACGCGAGCAGCTAAGCAAGCCGGCGGACGCCATCAGCTGGCCGCGCGTCTGTCGAGCAAGCAACCGAGCTTTGAGTTGGAAAGCGGCAGCGAACGAATAGAAGTTTTTGCAAACGGCTCAGAAGTGGTCAAAGACATGTTGGGTCGCGTCAAGGAAGTGCGTTCGACCAACGGCATTTTCATCGCCTTCACTTACAACATCGAAGGCCATTTGATTTCGTTTGCTCGCTTTGATCGTGCAGGAACTATGCATAGCTACGGTGAAAAAGATCGCCATGGTGTTGTCGTGCGCGATGCTAATGGGCGCGTAATGGCACAAGGCGAACAGATGACTGTAGATCCGAGTGGCTGCTTGAGCATTCGCAAAAGTGACGGACAGTTTTGGAGCGTTGATGCTGTGCGCGGCATTCACCGCGAAAGACGTTTGCTGCAAAGCGAGAGTGGCAGGTTATATGGCTTGACCGCACTCTTTACCGCCGACGGTTTCAGAATGATGACCCGTTTCCATCCGGAGACGAGCTTATCCACCCCGGTTGGAGTGGCTCTGGGAGCCAGTACTGAGCCGCTTTTACATTTCGGTGGGATTTTCCGTTTCTACGGACGCGATGGCTCGTTGATTCAGTTCGACTCCGAAAGTGCGCTCAAGAAAGAGTGCCCAACGCATGTTTGGCCTGCAAAAACATTGCTGGTGGAGGTGCCCTTCCGTGGAAAGGGCCAGGCGAGATCTGCCTGGGACGCAGTAAGAGACTACATGTCGATTTACATGTGTGCAGTGTAAGATTTTTTTTGGAACATAGGTATCTGGAGGGAGTAAACAAACTGATGTCAGACACAATCACATTCGGGACTGATGGTTGGAGAGCAATCATCGCCGATCAATTTACGTTTGCAAACGTAGAACGCGTGACGTATGCCATGGGCATATACATCAAGAAGACTTACTATCAGTCCGGACAACAACCGCCAGTTCTAATCGGATATGACACCCGATTTCTCGCTGACAAGTTTGCGCAAAGAGCCGCGCAAGTTTTGATGACCATGGGTATTCAGGCGAAAGTTTCCTGCCGAGACGTGCCGACACCATGCATCGCATGGGCAACGCAGTATGAGCCTACTGCCGGTGCATTGCAGTTTACCGCCAGTCATAATCCTGCCGAATATTGTGGCGTCAAGTACATTCCGCATTTTGCAGGACCGGCTACAAACGAAGTGACCGCCGAAATTGCCAGCCACCTAAATGACATTCCCGAGTCGTTTGAAGTGAAGAAGCTGCCGGTCGAAACATTCGATCCTCAGCCACCGTATTTGGCGGCATTGAAAAAACTGATCGACTTTGATCGCATCGGCAAGTCTGGACTGAAAATTGGCTTCGACGCACTCTACAGCGTCAGCCGGGACTACTTGGATCGTCTATTGAAAGAGTGCGGGCTGGAAGTCACCACGCTTCACAACTGGCGCGATGTGTTATTCGGCGGTGGCGTGCCGGAGCCGAAGAAGGAGTGTCTTACTGAATTAATCGCCACTGTCAAAGAAAAGAAACTGGATGTTGGAATTGTCACCGATGGTGATGCCGATCGATTTTCCGTCATCGACGAACAGGGAAATTACTTCAGCCCCAATCAGCTTCTATGTCTTTTGACCCGCCATCTAGTGAAGAATCGCGGACAAAAAGGTGGCATCGTCAGAACCGTCGCCACCACTCACCTGCTCGATCTGCTCGCTAAAAAGTACGACTTGGGCATTTTGGAAACTCCGGTAGGCTTCAAGTATGTCGGCGAAGAAATGCGTAAAAGCGACATTCTCATTGGTGGCGAAGAGTCCGGTGGTGTCTCTATCAAGGGACACATTCCTGAGAAAGACGGCATTCTCGCCAATTTGCTAATCATTGAGATGATGGCCTATGAGAAGAAGCCGTTGTCTCAAATTTGGAATGAGTTGATCAAAGAGTGCGGCATCTCCTTTGTCCTGAGAAGAGATGATTTGGATCTCACCATCAAGACCCAGCGCGCTGTTATGGAACACCTCTCTAACAGCCCTCCGCAGCTGTTAGCGGGCGAAAAAGTCTCACGTGTAGGCCGCTCTGACGGGTTGAAATTGTATCTCGACGAGCAAAATTGGTTATTGATCAGACCAAGTGGAACCGAGCCCTTGCTGCGACTCTACGCAGAGTGCACAAATCCAGATCGTGCTGACCGTGTGTTGAAGGATTTTCGCGACCAAGTTGAGAAAGTGCTGGGTGAACTCGAGGGAAAGCCCGGAGTGCCAACAACTCCTAGCCCGACTCTAGTTTAGTTGTAGGCACGGAAAAACTGTTTTTGTTCAGATTCACCTGACTACCAGGTCGCAAGGTCGTCGAGTCTTGTTGGTGACTGGTTGCAACGAAACTCGTAACAATCTCAGCCGTGAGCTGGCAACGCTTTTCCAATCCTCTGGAAAAGCAATCCGATTGCGCTGTACAATGCCGCAATGCAAGCCTTTACTAAGATTTCGATTCTGATTCCGGCTTTCAACGAGAAAGCGACGATCTGCAAAATACTCAATGCAGTTGTTGCTGCAGATACTCTTGGACTGGAAAAGGAGCTCATTATTGTCGACGATGGATCGACCGACGGTACGAGCCAGATTCTCGATGAACTCGATCGGTCGGACTATCCTGGTGCAAAAGTAATTCATCACGACAAAAACAGGGGAAAAGGAGCTGCACTAAGAACGGCGCAAGCACAAATCACCGGCCAAGTCGTAATCATTCAAGATGCCGATCTCGAATACGATCCAAGAGACTATCCAGAGTTGCTCCAACCAATTGTAGAGGGCCGCGCCGACGTAGTGTTTGGTTCGCGCATAAGCGGAGGACGCATCACACGTGCTTTCAAGTTTTGGCATCTTTGTGCAAATCGGTTTCTCAGTTTTCTGACAAACGTCATCTACGACTGCACTTTGACCGACATGGAGACTTGCTATAAGGCGATGAGATCTGATGTATTCAAGAAAGTACAAATCAAATCAGATCGGTTTGATTTCGAGCCGGAGATTACCGCGAAAGTTCTCAAGCAAGGGCTGCGAGTTTATGAAATGCCGATCGCATACTTCGGAAGGGACTATAGCGAAGGCAAAAAGATTGGTTGGCGAGATGGAGTCGCTGCTATTTGGGCTCTGGTCAAATACAGATTCGTAGACTAGGCGGTTCTGTATTCAGGTTAGGCTATCGTCGTATATATCCGAACGCTATTGAAAGATCTGAAATTTTTTAGCGGGCCTGAGCTCTTTAGAAGCTATGATGTGAGGGTGCATTTTTGTTTCGGTGCCCTCACTTCGGTTTATGAAACCATCCAAAGGCAAAGTCAACGCAGCTAAGCAAGTCGGAATCATGCTGGTTACGCTATTGGCCATCTATCACGCGGGCAGAGCCGTGTATGGGAGCATCGAGCGTCAGACCTTTCTTCATAAGCAAGCAATCGCGCTCAAAGACGGTTTAAAGGAAGCGGAGCAGGTCAACAAAGAGCTTCGTGACGGGTTGTCCAGCTACCGTTCATCAACGGGCATCGAACGCCTAGCTCGTGAGCGCCTGAATCAAGCCGGACCTGACGAGATTATTATTCGTATCGGTAAATAGATACATTATTTCC
>CAZCZI010000087.1:0-7068 GCA_964503045.1 uncultured Candidatus Obscuribacterales bacterium | reverse complement strand
CAAGCCGGACCTGACGAGATTATTATTCGTATCGGTAAATAGATACATTATTTCCTGCGAGCGAGGGTTCTCCCAGACCATGTGCTGAGCGAGTCAGGTTCAGAGAGTGAGCGAGCGAACGGAGCGCCTGCTTATGGATTGAACGCGAACAAGAAGGTCGTCACCAGATTGAAACCGGCATGGCCAATGATTGTCGTAGTCGTGTTGGTGAATCGGCGCACCAGACCCATGCAGCAAGACCAGATCGCCACTTGAATGATGAACATTGGCGCGTGACTGAATTGCGCGTGCAATATTCCATGCAGAAAAGCGGCAGGGAGAATTCCAAATGCAGGCTGCAAGGCGCCGCGAATCAAGGTTTCCTCTCCAATGCCGGCACACAATGCTGTGGCGAGTGCAAGAAACACTGCTGCTTCAAACCCGCCAGTCACCGAGAATGTTCCTGAATTGTATGAGGACAGTTTTGATGCTAAGTCTCCGCCCTGATTGTGTGTGAATAGCGACCAGAGAAGGTCATAGACGAAACTGAATACCACCAACCCAATACCAATTCCAACTTGAGGCAAGGTTGGTTTGACCCAACCGAGTCTAAATGCGGCTTCTTTCGGGCGACGAGCCACGAATATGCCGACTCCGCAGAAAGACAGAATCACAAGGCCCAATCCGTTATATGAAACCAACTGCTCAATGGTGACGGGCACCGGTAGAGGTATTGATGGAAACTGGAATCCCGACATTTCGGTATTCATCAAGAAATAGGCGAATGTCGAGATATAAAGGAAGAGCCCGACCAAGTGCGGTATCGAGTACGGCTGAAACACCTTAATCGACATTATTGAATCGAGCATTCCCATCTTGTGGCGAATTGGTCCGGTTAAGGCTCTCAGCGACACGACACCGTCAAGTGCCGTGAGCACGGCAGAAAGCACTTTTCTGACCGGCACGAATAACATGACGCAGGTTGCCGTGCACATACCGGTCAGAATCTCTGTGCCGAAACCATGGCCCATCTGGCTTGTTTGTCCTGAAATCGAGAAACCCTCGAAGACGCACACACAAGCAATAAGACTGCGAAGACCCCACTCAATCCATGAGCGAGTTCGAGCGGCGTGGGCTAAAAGCCCTAGGATGCCGCAACCTAATACGAGAATAAAATCGAACAACTTACGGCTCCCTGTGGGATAAATTCAGTGCGGGAACTAGATTTAATCTTTCTCCACCGTGCTATTATATTGTCAAGGTCTAGTAGTGGAGTTATCTTCTATCATAGTGAAAGACAGAAGATTTAGCCTGCACTAAACGGTGTCCGAAGTTCGGAGGTAAAGAAAGCACATGAAACGGTTAGTTTTGTCAGCGGTATTAGCTGGTTCCCTAGGCTTGGGATTTGCTGCGACGTCATCGTTCGCAAGCGGACCACTTGTAATTGGACCATCGCCCGCACCAGTGACAGCACCCACGGTAACCACAGTTCCGTTGAAAGTAAAAGTACTGGCGGCCTATAGACAGGTACGCGCGTTCTGGCTGTCTAGAGCGATCGTCAGGTAACACAAAGACCAATTGCCTTCGGACTTCGATGACGGGCCACCGCCGGTGGCTCGTTGTTGTCTTTTTGGGTTTTTGGGGGCCTGACAACTTTTAAGCTTTGTGACGCCCACAGGCTCTGACTTACCATATATGATGAGATAAGACTCATTTGTTTGAGGCGGTGACTCAAGTTTCGGAGGCTCACCGATGAGATTTGCAAGAGCCCTTCTTATGGCGGTGATGCCTCTATCGTTGAGCATCGCAGGAATAATAACGTTCGTTTGTGCTGGGTCGGCTCAAGCTCAAGACGCGGCAATGAAAAGTGTGGTATCCGAGTTCTATCAGCTTCTGGCCCGTGGAAGAAGCGCTCAGCTCGAGCGCCTCATGTCTAAGGATTTGCTGGATATGATTCAAGGGCTCGGCGCAAACAAGCAAGGAGCATTCAAGACTCTTCAGGAGCAGGCACCCCCCAACGTCCAAGTGACATCTGAAGTCGAAACCTCGGAGAGTGAGGCGTGCTTGCACGTGATGGGCACGTGGACTGAACCCTTTCCCGCCGTCTCATACGGCACTGTGTATTTGAAGAACGAACTCGGCGGCGGTTGGAAGATAGACCGCCATGAGTGGGAACCGCGCAAACGCACCACACCTCAGATACCGTCTGCCTCTGTCAGGCAGTCGTCGACCGCGGCAATGGCGCCGACTCGTTTGCAGGTTGAAGATGCCACGCGCATGCGGTTTCCGTCGCAGCCGGCGCAGGGTAAGCTGAAAGGCGAGACCTTTATGGTGGAAAATGCATCGTTCTCTGGCGAGACGTTGGCGTTTGAGCAAGGAAAGGACAACAAACTGGAGTTGGTACTGCCTCACGGTTCCTTGGTTCCTGGTCGTTCGGTGGCAGTCACTGCCCAGCAATCGGATGCAAGGCATAAAGTAGTAATCTACAAAAATGGTGAAAGAACCAGTTCGTTGAAGGAAGCAGGATCGAGTCTTCGGCTGCAATTTGGCGAGCTGAAGAATAATCGCATTTCCGGCTACATCATCGTGAAGTACCCAGAGCAGAATACCGAGATCGCTGGTTACTTCTATGCGAATAAGAAGTAGCTCGCGTATCGTGTGGTTTTGTTTTGTTAACCACTAGCTGCGCCTGTCTATCGGCTACGCCTATGGTTACGATTGCGCCGGAGTTGAATTGCAAGAAATCACTTTCGACGCCGTCACTGAATATGGTGCCGCCGTCGGGTATCTGAGATTCCACGACGAGCTTGATGTCATTTTCTATGCAGCCCAAAACGATGCTTGCGCCGGAGTGCTTGCTTTGGAAAGGTTCTCTGACAACAAATACAAGAGAATCAGCATCCCATGCAATTTGAGGAGCTGAAGTGCTCACACTGCTGTAGGCGTAGTTTATGGAAGCAACCATGTTGAATATCGAGGATAGCCAACCGGTCGAACCGGCTCCAGTAGAAACGATTATGCCGCTCGATGACTGCGATTCCGACTGACCGCTGAATGAAATTTGATAGCGAGCCGACGTGTGGCTTTTAACGCCTATATATAGATCATTGAATGCAAGCAATCGCTGACCATCATTGAGCGAAGCCTCCGCTAGTGTTACCGAGGCGATTGCAGCCGTGGCGGATACTGCCATATCTATATGGCGCTTAACGTCTTGAAGCTTGAGTGGAACCAATATGCCATCGTAGCGTTGAGGGTCCGGATTGACACCGAGGATAGGTTGTTCCCCTACATATTTAGCCGTGTTTGCAACCAATCCGTCTTGACCTAACGCCACAATCAAGTCGCTACGGGTAAACAAATAAGTGGGCAAGAACGAGCGATCGATGAAGTGCACTTTCAATCCTAGATTGAGACTGTATCTCAGCTCATCCAGTGCCTGAACGTATGTTTCATGCTCCTTTTCGTATTCCGAGAAGTTGCCGCCCGCGTGCTCGATGAAGAACTTTGCCTGCGCTTTAGTGTTGAAGCGTTCGACAAGTTCTTCCAACCGAGTTTTGCGAGTCACTACTATGATCTTTTCGTACATTTCATTTCTCTCTTTATGCTTTTCACTTAGCGATCTTTTGTCGACAGTAGTGTCTGCAGAAGATCGGGGCTTACATTGAGCTGTCCAATCTTTCCGGCGTTCTCTGCCAGCTCTTGAAACGCCAGAGAGATTGCCAGTCGTGGATCTCCGTTTTTGGCGGCGACTGCAAGAAGCGTTCTCCAATCGGCCCCTTCAAGCGGCTTCAGGGTTGCAGTCAGTGCATAGGCTTTGGCGTCTGCATCTTTTCGATCGTTGTCTACCTTTTGGTCGATTAGTTGCTCGCGCTGCTGTTCGAGAGCTATATCGGCTGCCATCTTCGTTTCTCGAATCTTGCGTTGCTTTTCTTGAACTGCAATTTCAGTATTTAGCTCACTTTCTTTGATGCGTCGCTCTTCTTCAACTGCGGCATTGCGTCTGGCATAGGTCGCTTGATCGGCCTTTCGCTGCAAACCCTCGCGAGCTTCGGCTTCTAGTGCGCGCGCCATCTCCGGTGTTGGTCTTATGCATACTATCGATAACGATTGGGCTTCAAGTCCGAGCAAAGTCACCGTTTCTATCTGTTTGAGGCGGGTGAAGACTTCCAACACAACACGATCGGCGTCTTGCAAAACTCTCGGTAGTGGAAGTTCTTGCACCACAGCTTTTGCCACCACTTGTGCTGCATTCACCAAGCGCTGGGCCAGCAAATCGAGCGGATTAGGATCGCTTGCGTAGCGTCCGTTGCTCTTGGTGCTGAAATCAATGAGCTGTGCAATACGCTGAGGATCAACAATTCGGTAAGTCAATTGACCTTGCAGAGTAATCTCTTGATAGTCTTGGGTGATCTCATGAAATACAAATGGAATGTCGATGCTGGAAAGAGGGACATCAACGATCGTAGACATGGGTGCGAAGTACCAGAATGACAGGCCGGCACCGGCGCGCGTCACTTTGCCATTGTGAAACTGCATGACATAAACGGTAGGTGGTGCCTTCTTGTATTTGACGCCGAACATGATGAATCCTCCTTTTCCTTGTTCCTTCAAACTCTGCGTGCGGTCGGACCAAATTAACGGACCGGCTTGATGCGGCGGCAGGCTGACTGTCGGATGAAAGGTTTATATGCGGAACAGTGATATTGTTCTTGCTGAGTTTTAAGATTTACAAGCGTATCTTTGACGCTTATAACCACTCTAGCACGTTTAATTTGCTGGTGGGTGTTTTTGGATGGCTGAATTCAAATCGTAACAATGACGGTTTCTTTGTGGATACATGGTAAGCCGACCGCAAAAAGTCGAGGACCTCGAATCTCCAATTCAATAGGCCTTTCAGCGATATCAACACTTTTGACTACGTAATATCACTACATTCTGGCGGCTCGGTACGTAGTTTCCCTCCTGACAGGCCGGCGCCGGGGGCGCATTATAGGGGCACCCTCGATACCCGGCCATAAACTCCGCTCCCCAATACCCTTAGCCGGGCTGTCAAAATTCCATCCCGAAGGAGTTTTTAAGCCATGCCCCAGGATATTAACGATAACCTCAATCAACAACAACAACAGCAAGCCCAAGATCCCGAAACTGCGGCTAAACTGCGAGACGAAGCGAATGTGCAGTCAGCGCAACGTCTCTATGCATGGGGATATCACAACCTCAGAAGATTTGACACCACCGGCGATGACAAGCTGAACTTTGGTGAAATGGATCTCGGCGTCAGAACCAGCCGCGATCAATTCGATCAAGATATGCTCAAAGAGATGCAAGGTAAGTTTCAGCATCTCCGCGGCGGCAAGCCAGTCGGTATTGACGAACTATATAAAGATGTTCAAGCACAAGAAAAGGTTCGCGACGAACATGAGCGCGCCCGCCAAGCGTGGGCAGCCGAAAAACAAGCCCGCGACACATCGCAAGATCTCATGCGTCCTCTGTTCGCCACGCCGAATGGTCATCCAAACAACTCGCTGTTCAAAGTAATTGACGGTTTGGATGGTGACATCGACAACAATATCTCCAAGAAAGATCTAGATCGTTATCTCAATGAATACGGCCGCCGTTCCAAATATGGTGACGTCGGAAGCGGCTTCTACTCCCAAGAAAACGTTCAGTATGTTCAATTCCTGAAGGACAATTGGGACAGAAGCGATGTAGTCCGTCTGCGCGGCACATGGAAAGACAGCGACGATCGCGTTCACGCCAACAGCAAGATGGACTTCAAGAGTCTCAATGCTGCAGCAGGTTTCAGCCCCAACACCGACTTGTGGGCCCCGTTCATCGATCCCAACATGAACACGATGCCTCGCCGTATTTCGGCCGAAGCCGAACCGCGCCAAGACGCCGAGCCGCAGCCTCGCATTCGCCACGAAGAAGGTCCTAAGCCTTTGACACCGATTGGCTATGAAGCCGGAGCTAAGGATACGATTCCAACCGTCTCCGACGAAGAGCACGCTCAACGACTCGGTTTCAGACGCGATGCCTCGCAACGCGCCAACGAACTTCTCGGTTGGGCAAAAGGCGGCGGCTTCAGTCGCTATGACACCACCGGTGATGAACGCCTCAACTACGGCGAACTGGATCTCGGAGTTCGCACAAACAACAACCAAGGCGAAATCGACAAGCTTCAAGATATCCAAAACAACTACAACCGCTTGAAAGAGCAAAACAGCGATATCTTCGGACACAAAGATTCAATCTCCTACGGCGATCTCGAAGAAGACGTAAAGGTCAAGTCGAGCAAAGCGCACGAAGCCGAACTCGAAGCTCGCTCGCGCTCACTGATGAAGCCTCTTCTCGCCACTGAAAATGGACATCCTAATATGTCCTTGTTCAAAGTGATTGATGGACTCGATGGCGACAACGACAACTCCATCACCAAGGGCGACCTGAAAAAGTACATGGACACATACAATCGCCGCGCTCGCGTCGGTGATGTAGGTAGCGGACACTTCTCGCAACAAACTCACGACTACGTTCAATATCTGATGAACAACTGGGACAGCGACGATGTCTCCAGGCTGCGTGATGGACAGCAAAACACCTATGTTTCCGAAGAACGCCTGCTCAAAGCTGCCGGCATGAGCAAAAATGCTGACCTGTACGGTGCATTCGTTGCCCAGCCCAAGCAAGAAGTAAGACGCGCCTCCACCAAACCGCAAGATGCAATGCCTCAGCAAGCAAGTCTTGATGGTTCACCTACTTTCTTGGAAGGTGGCAGTGCAGCCAACGTAGATGCATCGCAAGCCGAAGCAGCCAAGCGAGCCGAAGCCGCCAAGCAAGCTGAAGCCGCCAAGCAAGCTGAAGCCGCCAAGCAAGCCGAAGCCGCCAAGCAAGCTGAAGGCGCCAAGCAAGCCGAAGCCGCCAAGCAAGCTGAAGCCGCCAAGCAAGCCGAAGCCGCCAAGCAAGCCGAAGCCGCCAAGCAAGCCGAAGCCGCCAAGCAAGCCGAACTGGCTAAGCAAGCCGAAGTCGCACCCCGCATTCGCCAGCCTGAGCCGGAAGCTGCGCCACGCGAACGTCAGCCTGAAGCAG
>CAZCZI010000086.1:0-29463 GCA_964503045.1 uncultured Candidatus Obscuribacterales bacterium | reverse complement strand
AGTGATCACGAAATGCGTGTCCGATTCGCGGTGCATGATCTCGCGGCAGTGATCAGTTGTCGTTCGCCTGCGCACGCGCGCAACGCCGACGCGAACAATAGTTCTCTTTTTCGCACCTAGACGTGAATGACCATTCACATGCGGCATGTGATCACGCGTGGCATGGCCACCACATACGATGCAGAGTCACCACATACGATGGCCACGCGTCGCGTGATCACCAGCCGCGGAACGTGGTGTTTTTTGTCGAAGTGTGTTGTCACACCTTCTCTTGATGCGAGTGCGTCTGCGAAGGACAGCGTCGGGAGTGGTTTTGCATCGCCTCGCCAAGCCATGCGCCGAAAGCTCCGAGAATACCGAGTGTGAGCGCAGATGCAATTGATTGGCTCCAAGAGATGGCACCTGCTATAGCGCCTATCATCGCCGTTCCTAATGCAACCTCGCGAATGGTGCAACCGGGTGACCACACACCCATCATGAAGGCGATGGACACAATGACACTCATTGCCAATAAAAAGGTGGTGTCACCAACAGATTTCGTGTGAGCACAGGCGATCGCAATCGGAACCAGTGTGGGAAAAGTGAAGCAGACGGTTTTAGCTACATACGTCCAGTCCCACGCTGCGTCTTTGTTATCGGCTGATGAACTTGAGCTCGGCGCATTAACCAGATTTGGTGCCGGCTCCGCTGCCGGCTCCACTGCTGGCTCCGTCACCGACTCGACGGCAGGCACTAGCGAAACTAGCTCAGGATGCTGAAAGAACAGAGCGCGCTTCATGAGAGCGCCATATTGACGCCATTGAAAAATATACAATCCTGCCAATAGAACTATAAGAACATACCAAGGCAAGTATTTGCTGCCACTTATGGCGAGGCTGTCGAAAAGCCCGTGGCAGAGCGCGGCAAGTACTAGACCGTTAATCAAAATACTGCGTGACGTGCCAGGCACAAACCTTATTCTTCCAATCGCTTCTCCCCAAAACACTGCATCGAGCACATGAATAGGAACGGACAAAACGCATCGAATTGCGATGGTAATTGGACTTACCGTGGCGAAATAGCAGATGTTTTCTACAAATGCAAAACCGAGAGCCGCCGCTGCTGCAAAAACAATCCCATCTGAATGCTCATTGAATGTTGGTTCTTTCCTTATTGCAAGTCGCATCGCCGAGCATTTGAACAATTCTTCCACTGGTCCGACTACAAGGAAATACCGCCAGACATTGCCTTCACCACCGATGAACATTTCAAGAATTCCGGCTACGATTCCTGCCGGTATTGTCGACAAGCCGCCAAACACGAACGCTCTTGCGAGTGGATGTGCGCTTTCCCTGCGACCCTTTGGTTCTTGCTTCCAGAACCACCACAACCAAAGAAGCGACGGCGCCAATGCCAGAGGTATGACTTCCATTATTGTGGTCCGGTCTCGAAAAACGAGATCATTTTTGGGATTCCCTGAGTCATCGCCGTCAAATGATCGGTGTTGGGAATCATCTCCACGACAACAGTTTTGTTCAACCTCTGCGCTTCGGATACAAGCTTTTGTGCCTGTTCGTAAAAGAAAGTGTCGCCTCTGTCATTTGTCCCGAACAACAAAAGCATCGGACAGTTCAAGTCTTTTATGTGCAATGCCGGCGAGCGAAGTTCGCGCTCCTCGTTGTTGTGGTCATCAAACGGCGCCAGCTCGTATGCTTTTCCGGCTGCCGCCATGTCAGGGAAACCGCCACAAGCAGCGACTTTACGCAGCTTTGGTGTGAGCTCTGCCGCGAGCATCACGATTGTTCCACCAATACTGTGACCTGCTCCAAAGATATTATTTTTGTCGATGTCTTTTCTTGAAGCCAGATAATTCGTTGCAGCAACCGCGTCGTCAACTTCACCGAAGCACATCTCGAAGTCTCCCTGGTTGCCGTTTTCGCCGCGCCAGGTAGGCAGCATCACGGCATAGCCGCTGTTGATGAAAGGCTTCGCTTGCTCAACATCTTCCGCGCCCAGTGCCATGCCGCCATGTGCAAACATCACGGCTGGATAGGGCGGTTTGCGATTGGGCAAGACCAGCCAGGCAAGCAGTTTTCTTCCATCCGATTGATATGTGATTGTTTGCACCCCAGTGGGCGGATTATTGTCAAACTGCTGCGGAGCTGACTTGTGTCGAGTCAATCTAGTCGGGTTTGCTTTGCGAGTTTCCGCAAATGTGGGGGCACTCTTGGTGGTGGCAACTGCTGGAGTCTCCGCAGGGCGATTGGACATGAAGACGCCGCCAACCACGATAATGGCGCCCATGAGTAGCCCGGCAACCAAAACTTTGATCGCCAGTACTTTGTCGTAAATCCAGCTATCCGGTTCGGTGTCTGGTCTTGTTCGCTTCGTTTGCATCTTGGGAACGGCGTGGTCAACAACTACTGATTATGTCACTTCCTGCTGGCAAGGAGTTGCTTGAATTCAGCGGCTTCATCATCCTCGGCACTCTCGTACGTCTTGGCGGACGGCGGAGCTGAATTCTCATTCTTGAAGAATTTTGCGATGAACCTTTGCAGGTCGTCCATATATGTAAACACGACAGGCACAACCACAAGTGTAAGAAGCGTGGACATAAACAAGCCCCCGACCACCGAGATTGCCATGGGCGCTCGAGCTTCTGCCCCTGCTCCCAGACCGACGGCGATTGGAAGCATACCTGCAATCATTGCGGTGGTGGTCATCAAAATTGGTCGCATACGCGTGCGCCCGGCGCTTATGATGGCATCTTGTCTCGACATGCCATTTTGCATGGCTACAAGGCAATATTCGACCAAAAGAATCGCATTCTTTGTCACCAACCCCATGAGCATGACTATTCCAATAAGTGCGTACATATCAATCGGCTTGTTGAGGAACAGCAAACCAATCAAAGCGCCACCCAGAGACAAAGGCAGGGACATCATGATTGTGAATGGTTGGAGGAACCCCCTAAACAAAAGCACGAGCACTGCATAAATCAGAAGCACGCCAGTGATGATCGAGAAGCCGAAGCCGCCGAAGATGTCACTTTGAATTTCTGCGTCGCCTGATTTGTGTTCTTTCACAGACTTGGGCATGTTCTTGAATGCAGGCAACTTGTGAATGCGCTCGATTGCTTCGCCGAGCGACAGGTCTGCGCCAAACTTGGCGGATATCGAAGCCTGCCTCGCTCTGTCGAATCTGTCAATCTTGAACAATCCACTGTCAAACTCAACTCTTGCAACCGTCGACAGTGGAATCATTCTGCCGTTGTTGCCAACCACTTTGAGGTTGCCTATGACAGACATCTTCTCGCGGAATTTTGGATCGAGACGCACTACAATCGGTATCTGCCGGTCGCTCAGGTCAAACTTCGGTCGGTTTGCATCGATGTCGCCCATGGTGGCAATCAAAGCGGTGCGAGCGATCGCTTCGACCGATACTCCTTGTTCTGCTGCTCGCGCGAAATCCGGATAGACGACGATTTCCGGACGCAGTGCTGCTGCGCTGGATTGAACATCTGTTAGTCCGTTTATAGCGCGCATCTCTTTGGTGAGTTGACGAGCCGTGGAGTTGAGTTGGTTGGGGTCGTAGCCGGTAAGAAGAATGTGCACCGAACCCGAGCCCCAGCCGCCGCCGAAGGTTACGCGGGCGCCGGGAACCGACACTAGTTTCGGACGAATCTGATCTTCAAATTGATCTTGCGTCAGTTTTCGTTCAGTGCGAGGCTTCAAAATGCAGACTATGCGAGCCATGTTTAGTTCGCCGCCGCGACCAACACTGGCGAAGACCTTCTCAATTTCTGGTCTGGTCTGAACCTGCTTCACGAGCCGTTCAGTTACTGCGAGTGTCTCATTGAGGCGGCTCCCTGGCGGCAGTTCGATGTTTACATAGGACTCGCCGCGATCGATTCTTGATACGAGTGATTTCGGAAGTGCTTGAAACAACGCAATGCTTGCAGCGAAAAATAGAGCGCCGGCAATAACGGTGGTTAGCCGGTGTCTTATTGACACATCGAGAGCTTTGTCATAGAAGCGTTGCAGGCGCCCGTGAGACTCTTTCTCGTCGTTCGCTTTGAGCCAATAGGCTGCCATCAATGGTGTAATCAATCGAGCAACAAGCAACGAGCAGAAAACCGCAACCGATACTGTCAGTCCGAACTGCCTGAAGAACTGTCCTGGAATTCCGCCCATGAATGCCACTGGCAGGAAGACGACGACCGCCGCCATGGTGGTTGCCACGACCGCCAAGCCAATTTCGTCAGCGGCGTCGATTGCCGCGTTGTATGGCTTTTTACCCAGGCTCATGTGCCGCACGATGTTTTCGATTTCGACGATGGCATCGTCGACCAAAATCCCAATCACAAGCGCCAATCCAAGTAGCGACATGTCGTTTAAGGTGAAGTCCATCATCTTCATGAAGGCGAATGTCGGTATCACCGACAAGGGCATTGCCACTGCTGATATCAATGCAGCTCGACTGTCTTTCAGGAAGATGAAGATCACTGCCACTGCCAAGAGCGCGCCGATGATCAGCGACTCGAACGTGGCTTCGCAAGACTCTTTTACGTATCTTGCGCCGCTGAAGACTTTGGTGAACTTCACATCGCCGTATCGCTTTTCGAGTTCTCTCAATACTCGTTCTGAATCTTGCTCTACAGAAACAATGTTTTTGCCGCGACGACGTACGACTTCCATGCCGACAACTTGTTTGCCGTCAAGCAAAGCCATATGGCGTTGTTCTGAAGAGCCGTCAACGATGGTGCCGAGAGACCGCAGCTCCACCCAACGATTGCCGGGCAACATGATGCGCGTCGCGCCCAGTGCTTCGACTGATGGAGCGCTGCCGAGAGTTCTTATGGATTGTTCGGTGTTGCCGATTTCGCCGCGCCCGCCAGGCAAGTTGATGTTGAGTGACTTGAGCTGCAAGTTGACCATATCGGCTGTCGCGCCCAAAGCTTCCAACCTTACGGGGTCTAGATTGACGCAAATCTGTCTGTCGACGCCGCCGAATCGATACACTTGCCCGATGCCTGGAGTCGACATTAGTGTACGCGAGACATCATTGTCGATTAGATAGGAAAGATCCATGGCGGAACGCTTGGGTGACTCCACCGTGTATGTGATGCTCGAATCGCCGATGAAATCTTGTCTTTGAATGATCGGCTCATCAATTCCACGTGGCAGTTGCTGGCGAATTCTCGTCACCGCTTCACGAACATCATTGGTGGCGCGGTCGCTATTGGCACCAAGTTCAAATTCGATGTCGGTATTGGATGCGCCCGTGCTCACGGTCGAACGAATATGTTTGACATTGGCGACGCCCGCTACTGCATCTTCGACCTTGCGCGTAATTTGCGTCTCTAATTCAACCGGCGCGGCACCACTCTGAGTGACCGTGACGCTCACCCACGGCACGTCGATGTTGGGCTCTTCTTCGACTCCAAGCGCGAATAGCGCCGTCATGCCTGCGACCGTCAAAAGCAAAAACAGCATGATCGGGGGTATGGGGTTGCGAATGCACCAAGCGGAGATATTCCAATTCATCACATCACCGCTACTGAGAAACTTCTACAACATCGCGATCGGAAAGGAATCTGGCACCCTTTGCCACAACGACTTCTCCGGGCTTCAATCCTTGTTTGATCTCCACGAATGATTCTGTTTGTGTTCCCACTTGAACCGGTGTGCTGATTGCTCGTTTGTTGTCCAATCTGAATACTATGGATTCACCATGATTGGTGACTACTGCTTGGTGAGGAACAGTCAATGCTTGTCGCTGACCCACTTCAACTTGCCCGCGCACAAACATTCCTGGCTTCAGTTGAGGTTGTGGCGGGAGGTCGATTCGCACAGTTCCTAATCTGGATGCGACATCAACTTGCGGATTTACCAATCTGACTTTGCCTACGATATTTCCTGTTTCAGTCTCATGTGTGGAAATCGAAACGCTTTGTCCCGGCGTGAACTTCGGCAGATCGATATCTGCAACCTGTGCGCGCAGCTCCAATCGGTTGAGGCGAATGATAGAAAATAGCGGAGTTCCTGCAGAAGCGATATCACCGATGTGTGCATCGCGCTTGGCGATCAAGCCATCATCAGGTGCAGTAATCATGGTTTGTTGAATTTGCGCTTGCAAATGTCTGATTTGCGCTTCGATTTCTGCAATTGCTGCTTTCGAAATCGCGACATCTTCCAAGCGTCCGCCCTGAAGCGCAATTGCGAGGCGTTGTCGCGCTTGATCGACTGCAAAACGGGCGGCATTCACTTTCTCTTGGGTGAGGTGAATTTCTTCCTGTGCCGTATCTGCAGTGACTTGCCTGGTCTCCGAATCATGATCGCTTACTGCACCTGCTTTGGCGAGCTCGCGGAAACGATGCGCGTTAAGCTCGGCATTCTGCATATTTACGCGTGTTTGCTTGAGATGGGCTTCTTCTTGCGCGACTGCCGCTTCGCTTTGTGCCAAGACATCACGCAGAGCAAGAATATCTTCGGGACGGTTGGGTTGAATCGCCTTCTTGTGTGTAGCCTGACTTGATTGGAGTCGGGCGCGAGCTTGTTCTAACTGGGCTCGCAGCAAGCTGGAGTTTAGCGTCGCAAGAACCTGACCCTTTTTCACGCGATCGCCTTCTTCAACATTTACTGTCTGGATGCGCAATCCGCTTACTTCCGAACCGACAGTCAAAGGATCCCATGCATGAACCGAGCCGGTGACTACAATCGTTTCTTTTACAGATTGAAACCGAGCCGGCGCCGCAGTGACTGTCACCACTGGCGGTGGCGTGCTCGACTCGGTTGTTTTCGGTTTTACAAAAAAGTGTTGATATCCAAAATATCCGCCGGCAGATACGGCTGCCAAAAGCGCGCAGCTAATCGATGCCGCTTTCCAATTGCGTTCTGACCAAGACTTCTGGCTCCGGACATTTCCTCGGGCGCCTAAATCGCTTGCCGATCTCTCGACAAGGTGGGTCTCTAGGCCTTTGTCGCACGAGGCGATCTTGACAGCCTCGTCATCTTCGATGCCCTGAAATGGCTGAACGCTCGACGGTTGCATGAGTTTTGACTTCACGGTCTCAGACCTCCACGCCTTTGCGTTCGACATTCCATAATATTGCGATTCGCCGATGGCAAGAGTACGAGAATTATGAGATTGTTTCAATCGCTTGGCAGCAAATTTTGATAAACCGTTAAGGTTTCCGCTTCACTGAATTCATTTATTCAATGACCACCAAATCGCTGGCGCAACGCCCAAAAGTCTCAGGGGTGTACATTTCTTCGGCTTTCGTCGGCGGCACTTGATAGGTGCCGGGCGTGGTTGCGCGCATGATGTACGAGTACTTGTAGGTGCCGCCCCAAACCACTGAGCTGAACGCTTCGGCTCTGTCGTCTTTGAGGTTTTGGTGCTCATACCAATTCCACGTCCACCACCATGTCCACTTTTGTGGATCATTGGATTGTTTGCTGCCTTTGAGATCGGGATTCGAAATCTCGCAACCCGCCGGTATCGGGTCATTGAGCGCCACGTGGAATCTCGATGAAGGCGCCATCATCTCCAAGTTGACGCGCACTTGCGCTCCGGGGGCAATGTGCCAGGTGCCGTCTTTGTCTTGGCGCACGTCGGATTTGCGATCGACTGGTTCATACGTGCGCTTCACGATAAAGCCGCGATCCATCGCAGCGACGGCAAGATCTTTCGGCGCATAGCGCATGCCGATTCTGTAATAGAGGCGACCTTGACCATCTTTCTGCATCGTCACATCTTGCTTTTCTTGCTTGGTGACGTACGCCATCGGTACAATGAGTTCCTTACTGACGGTGCTGCGACCTTTGAATTCCTGCTTACCGGCGAAGCTGTTGCCGAGCCACATGCTGACTCTAAACTCGGGAGTGAGCTTCTCGTAAGTGTTGAAGTAACGATCGAGTGCAAGCAGCACGTTGAAGTTTTCTTGTGTCGATTCCCATCGTCCTTTGTGACGGTCGCCGAGCAGCCCATTGACCAGCTTTGGAATGACAGGATTTTGGGGATCATTGACCATCAACGCTTCAAGCACAACCGCATTCAAACGTTTTGGACACCAGAACATTCTGTAGTTGCAGCCACCATATGAGCCACCAAGAACATCTGCAGTCGATGCTGTTTCATCGATGCGGCTCTCGATCAGGCGCTTGGCTTTGCCGACTTGATCTTTGGATGTAGCATCATTCGACAATGCACAAACCAGCCAGCCTGCAGATTCGAGGTTGTCGATCACGCCACCATACCACCACTGACGGTCATGATTTTTGCTTCCCGGTTTGATGTCATTCAATCCTTTGGCCAAAAGCATGCGTGCTTCTTCAACTTGCAGTTGTCCCGTCATGTTGAGTACGTATTGCGCATAGCACTGCAAGGTTCTGATCGCTTCATCCGAATAGTCGTGGCGGTCGATGTAGTTTTCTACGTTACGCAGGTAATTTAATGCTCTATTGAGAGGCTCTTGGGGAACATTAAAGCCTTTCTGCTTCGCCACAATCAGAGCTCGGGTGACCTGAATGCTGACATAAGGCCAATCTTCTTTATCGTTCTCCTTCCAGAGCCCGAAGTCACCCTTGCTGCGTTGACGAGACAACAATAAGCGAATGTCGTCATTCATCAATTTTGTTGTTGTCGCCTTGTCTTTGCTTGATTGAGTCTTGAATGCGGCCATTACATCGCGCAAAGCGAGCATGCTCAGAAGGCGCGAGGAAAGCTGTTCGGAACAGGCATAATCATAGTCTTCTAAATAATGATATGCGTCGGTGAGGCTTTGCAGTGCGGTACTGCTGGTGGTGATCTCCACATCGCCGAATTGATCGAAGACATTCTTCGGTTTTTCAATTGGTTGGAGAATGACTTTGTTGCCGTCGATCACACCATAAGTTGCGAACGCTTCTGTGGTGGCCGGCGTGTAGACCGGCAAGCTTTGCTCGGAGGCGTCGGAGAAGTTACCGCTTGATGCAACCACTTGTAGTGTCGAGGTACCTGCTTGATTGGCGTTTGCTTTGAAGCGAACCTCAACGCGATCATTTCCGTTGACGGTTACACGTTTGCCTTTTTCCATCAACTCAATGTTGCTGCCGCGTAATGCAACATCGACAGTGAGAGGTTTGTCGGTTTGATTGTGCACCATCACAGGAAGCTCGGTGATGTCGCCAAATCTGAGGAACCTTGGAAGCGACGGCTTGACCATCAAGGGCAGCTGTGCCACCAAAGTCGATTCGCCTTTACCGAATTCACCGGCGCCTGCTGCGGCAATAGCCATAATGCGATAGCGTGTGAGGCTATCCGGCAATTTGACTTTGATTGTGGCATTACCGGTTTTGTCAGTGATTGCAACCGGTACGAAAGTAGCGAGCGCATCGAAGTTTGAGCGCATCGTGATTTTCGGTTGCGGTGAGCCGCCACCGTTTGCTTGTTTGTCGGCATTGTAGTTCATCATTTGGGTTCCGGTATCGAGGAAACCATGAGTTCGACCTGCTAGGGCTGGGCATGCCCTAGGTGCTGGTGTAGCGGCGAAGGCGTCGCACTCTGCCATGGAGCCAACGGTGCCATTGGTGGCGCCTTGCAGCATTGGAGCTTTTGTATAGTAGCCACCGCCACCACCACCTAGGGCAAACCCGCGGGAATTTCCAAAAGCATAATGTGCAGCTTTCAGTTTCTTGGTACGTGGAGCTACCTGTACATTGTTTCGCCCAAGCACGGATGTGACACCGGGATCTTGATTGTTGTAGAAGGAGTCCAGTGGTGTCTGAATTCGATACCCGGACAAAGCGAGTACAGATTCATCCACGACGGCGACCGCGACTTCACTGCCGGAAACCGGGTTATCTTTGCTGTTCTTCACCAAGAGATTGACCGACGTCTCTCCGCCGGGTTGAAGCTTAGATTCTGCTGGAGTTACGGAAATACGCAGAGCATGATGCTTTGGTGGAACTGCCAAATTCACGTAGCCAATGGCATACGCCGGCATCGTTTCGTTTGCGCTCGCATCACTCTTGTTGCTGCTCGCCCTCGCGTCGTTCTTGTTGTTGTTGTCTATCTTTTCGTCAGGATCGTTGACTGGTTTATTGCCGACCAATTCCACTTCGACCGAGGCGCCAGACACGAAGTCTTCATCGACCGGCACTTTGACCACACACGAATTCTTATCGCTTTCGAAATTGATTGTTTGTACGAACCCTTGGCGGCGGACATTCAACAACCCATTGAATGGAGCGAAGGGCGACATCACCATAATGTTTGCGGTTTCGCCGGGAGCATACTCTTTCTTGTCTGCCATTAGTTTGGCTTGTGACTGTTCAAGCCCGTCATTGTGGCTCCACGCCCCCATGCACCAAACTCTCAATTCAGTCTTACTAGCTCTGTTGTCATCATCGTGCACCGTGGCCACTACGATGTAGTCGCCTTCATCTTTGGTTGCATCGACGTTCAATTTGACGGGATCAGCAGCGCTATTTAGTGACTTTTGAGCAATGGATTTTCGTTGGGTCGTATACTTGTTGTCTTTCTGCACGTAGGTTTCGCGGAAAATCTCCAAGTCTACCTTCTTGCCGGAGACGACCTTACCATCGAGATCCGTGACGATCGCGGACAAATCTAATGGCTGCCCTTGTTCGACGAAGTAAGATTGATTTTTCAATCCAACATAAACATTGGCAGGGTGAAACAATAATGTCTGCTTGTCTGTCCATGATTGCCTTGTCTTATCTTCAACAGTTCCCTCCACCTCAAATGATAGAGGCACCGCATGTGATAGCTTCGCCACATTTACGTCGAGCACGTGCTCGCCGTTGTAATCTGTGCTGCCATCAAAAGTCTTTGTCAGCCTGGCATTTGAAATGTCAAACATGTTGAGCGGCCAGCTCTGATAGATCTGAGATTGCCCATAATTCTCAGGCGACACGCCTTCCTTCTCGCGAAGGAATTTATACTCGCCGCCTGCGAATTGATAGTCCTCCCAACCGGCTGGAGCGAAGTGCCCGGGAGTTGCTCTCACTGTCCACTTGATTGGAGTCTCACCGAGAGCGCCACCAGAATAGTAGTGAGCTGATGCTTGGAGCGTTCCTTTCTCGCCTAACAGCAACGATCTCGGTTGGAGATCCGTTACTTTCATATCGAACTCTGGGCGGCGGAAAGCTTGTACGTCAAATGTCAGATAGCCGATAACATTGCGAACCCGGCCTTCTGTTTGCCCGTTTCTCTCCAGATAAAGGTTAGCCCGCGCTTGCCCTAAATTGGCATTAGTAGGAACTTTGAAGGAGAGGTCGAAGCCGCCTTGAGAGTCGACTGCTGCCGTGCCTTTTGCAATCTGATTGCTGCGGCTGTCCTCAACTGTGTAACGTACCGAGAGTCCTGTACCGGGAATCGAGACTAGTCTCGCCTTGGGGCCGTAGCCGCGCTGGCGCACAAAACCTTTCGCTTTTAGTTGTTCACCCGGTTTGTAGAGACCGCGATCGGACGCACCATACCAGACAAGTACGTCCTCCGGAGAGTAATTTCGCCAATACCCCGGCAGCATAGCGACGTCATCGCCTCGTCGCGCAATCACTAACTGAGTGTTTGACCCTTTCAGCCATGCCAAACCTTTTGCATTGGTGCGTGCGCTACTAGACCCGGCGCTCACTTGCACGTCGCTGAGCGGCTTTCCGTCTTGCAAGCGGGTTATCCATGCTTGTACGTTTTTGTGATCGGAAAATGCATCCACCCCCATGTCAGTAAACTGAATCCACATGGTGCTCTTATAGTCGTGCGGTTTGGATGATTGAAGTTTGAGAATCAGGTTTCCATATCCGTTTTTCAAGAACGGCTTTAAATCTAGCGGTGTCTCGAGATCATCAATGGAAGGATCGAGTTTGAATGTTTTGCTGTTTAGTAGTTGCGCACCTTTAAATGTGTCATCCCAATAGTGTTCTTGGTAAGTTCGCCAAATTGAAGGATTCGCTGCGTAGATCTGAGCAGTGACTGAGGTTAACCCCGCGCTCTTAATTGTATAAATGCTGTTTTCAGAACGTTGAAGCGTAACTATCCCTCCGTATTGGCTATCGAGATATGGTTCTGGATTGCCAAAGCGCGCAGAACCCGTGTTGCCCTCAATCTTCTGTCCATAAATGTCTTCGAAGTCTTTAACTTTGATCGTATATTGTGTGTTTGATTTAAATGCTCCCTGCAACTGCATCGACGAGTCATACGCGTATGAAATATGAAAGTCTACCGGTGGTTTTATCTCTATCGATTTTTCTTTGACAGTTTCTGGTTTCAGAGCGTTGGTAAAACGAACATACATCGATTTGGGGCGACCGCTGTATGCATCGCATTGCGACAGATTCAAAGGTCCGTACGTATAGAAAGAATTGCTGAATGGTTGATCGGAAGTAAGCGGTCCTTCCGTGGAGTCGAGCCCTGCCGGGATGCTAGTGACGACACTTAAACTACTGGGAAACGGTTCTGCAGCCTTAAAGGCAACCCAGTATCTTTTGTTTGGATCAGCTTCGACGTGTTCGATGAAAGCCTTTAGTTTGGGGTCCTTTCTGGCTTCGGCGGCAGGAACAAGCTGAAGTCGGGTGGAATTCTTTTTGAACTCATAGTCGTTTATGATGAGTTTCTTGAGAAAGCTCTCCTGATCTACCGGTTGAGTCAAGACAGCAATCATAGTAGTATCGCGAGCAACACCTGATCCAGTGGGAAACCATTCCACGACTCTATTTACAGGTGTTTGAAACGACCAGCGAAATTCTGAGTCGAGTTTGGTTCCAGTACTGGATGTGATACCAGCTGGTACGTCTACTTCAAAGAGTGTAGATCCTGGTAAAGATCCTTTATCAGGAACAAAAGCGAGTGTTTCAGTGCCAAGCCATTTCCATTCGCCCTGTGGCATTGGAGTCAGGGTTACAGGTATTTTAGAAGCCACCTGTCCGACGGTAGTGACCGGCACCATCGGCTGTGAAAAGGTGATACTAATTGTGGTGTCCTTTGCTACATTACCTTCAGGTACGTGGCGCAATATTTTTAGCGGTTCCACTCTTGGTATCGGCTTCTTAGGACCTTTATCCTCGCTTCCTTGTGGTGGAGGAAACACGCTTTGCTCTGTCGTTCCGGACTTGGGTGGTAGTGGTTGCAACGTTGCTTCCGGTAACTTGAAATCAGATGCACCGCCCTCTTTGAGTTCGGGAAGTCTTCCTATAAGTTTGGTGCGAGCATCATCCGGCAAAGCTGTTGTGTTTTGTGCGACTTTTTCTCTTTCAGGAAGTGACTTCTTCCCTTCAGACAACGTGAAAATCGCAACTTCAGGAACCCCCAATTGCGACGTCTCCTCGACCGCCGACTCTTTCTTATCGTTTGAACATGCTGACAGTCCTAAAACCACCATCGTTATTGCGGCACTGATTACAGCCGCTATCGCCTTCGCTCGACGCACAACCAGACTGGTTTTGACTCCGTTGTTTTGGGGCGAAGACATTAGGACTATCCTCCGGTGGCGCGGCTTGTTGCGAGCTAGTAAAAAGATACGGTTCGACAGTTTCCATTGTCGTTCGTGCCGCGTGATCAGCCAATGAGTAGTACCCACCTTCAAAGACCGGGTAAACCCCAGTCAATGTTGCGTACCGGGAACCATAAAATTGAGTCAGGATTTTATGTTTGTGACTCAAATCGGCGCTTAAAAGTATAGATAGGCTGGTAATAAGTACTCAGGAAGCCTTGTTATTCATTCCGGTTCTCTCGTTGTTCAGGAAACTTTGTTCGTTCAGGAAGCTTTGTTCGTTCAGGAAGCTCTCGTTGTTCTTGCGAAGGATTATGTGATGATTGGCGTGACAAATAATTGCAAACCACTTGCACTGCTGGTTCTTGTTTTTCTCTCGTATTGCTCTTTGCCTGCGTCTGCGGACGAGTTGTCTGAGCGCCATCGGCGTGCCGTTGAAAGAATGCGGCAGCATCACTCAAGCGGAAGTTCCTTTGGGCGCGGCAACACTTTCGGCAGTGGGCTAAGCAGCGACGACTATCATGCGCCGGGAGCGACAGATAGCGGTGGCAATCCATATTTGCGCCAGTACCAGCCACCCGCGCCTCCTCCGGGCGTCCCTGCTTCCTACCTGCAGCCGCCGCCCGATCAGATCCAAAACTACAATCCGTCAATGCCTGCACCCAATGTAGGTAGAGCCGCGGCTCCCTCGAACAAACGCAACCCGACAGTCTCGACGCCAAGAAAGGTGAAGGCGAAACCACCGGCGATGTTGCCCGCGCCAACGACCAGCTATTCGAGTTCTTCCGGTTCGCACGCTCCGAAAGCAAAGGCTGCGGTAGCAAGTGGTTATTCCAAATCTCCTTCTAAGCCGATAATCCCGGTGGCTGATCCGCCATCGAAATTTGATTACTCCAACTCTGCGAATCTTGATGCTATCAAAGCAACAAATGCAGAACTCACCGTGCATGGCACCAAATTTGATATCAAAGGCAACTTTGATTGGAACCGTGTAAAAGACGGTGCATTGCGAGGCGGTGCTATCGGTGGGCTTGTAGGGCTGGTCGCATGGCTGGCAGTGTTTGGCATGACCAAAATGATGGGTGCTTCCTCCGGGCCCCGTGGACCCCGTCCTGGCATGGAGCCGCGAGGCGGCAACACAAGTACAGCCACTGTAGCTGCTGCGATAATTGGAGTCTCGACAATTGGCGCAACAACATGGATGAACGGCAGCAAGTCTGATAGTTCAAGCGATGCCATAAAACTGTTGCCGGTTCACTCGAATGAATTCAGTTGCAGAGTATTGATGCCCAGTCCCTATCACAAGATCTATGTGAAGATGATAGACCCGGCAACCTTAGGCAGCAAGCCGATTTATTACACGGCGGTCGAATTCGATCGCAAAGACATCGGATGCGTTTTTGGCTATGCGAAGCTACCGCCACTGCCGGCAAATACGGCTTTCATGACGTATTACTTCGACACCAACAAAGCGCTCGATGGAGCGACGAAAGGCTCTGTCGAAAGAATTGGCGGCATCATCAAATCTCAGTATCCAATCACTTTGAAGAACGGCAGACATCCTGGTCGCGAGGCTGATGGAACACTGCCCAAAGACAAAGGCGGCGGACTGTTTAGGCAACGCATCTATATTTCCGGTGGCCACTACTATCAAGTTGCCGTCTACGGAAATCCAGATTGGGTTAATTCCAATGATGCATTCAAATTTCTCGATTCGTTTGATTTGATTGAAGCGAAACAGTAGCACGACATGCTTCCGTCGCCGAGTAATCTTCGAGCCACGCTAGTCGAGCAACTGCGGAAACGATCGAAGCTGTTGAATGGCGAAGTCGGGATTCGCGTAAATATTTGTTTTTACCGTAAGTCGTTCGTGCGCCAAAAGTGCGTCGTCGTTTCCATGTCCATTTAGAAGTGACGGATCTGCTTGCAGCAAAGAAATCGCAGTGTTGGGGTCAGACCACAGTGCAGTCTTGATCAAATTGCGTTGCATGACGTCTGTCGGAGGAAGATTGTCGACGAAGTTGTGCCACTTTTCTTTGACGGAATCGAACCAGCCTTTGTGCTGTTGAGTTGTGTTTGCATGGTTCGGACCTTGCGCGACGGCATCGTTCTTAACTTGCGAAGTTGAGTGGCTGCCGTCTGAGAAGTTGTTCGGTACTATTGATACGTTGCTCGCCCCCTCAGAATAATCCGGTGCTGCGCCACCTTGATTTTGACGCACAGCTCTATTTTGAAACAGCATTGTTCCTTCGGCAGAGACAATTTGCAAAGAACCATCGGCGGTGCGCGTCAATGTGCTGCCGTTGTCTAAATCCTTGAAGGTGTGCGTACCGCTCTGGTCGACATCGAGAACACCGTGAATGTTTTCTGGAAGATTCGGCGGACCAATGACTTTATGCCAATTGTCGTTAGAGTTTTCGTACTCCGAAAATTTATTGCCTCTTGCATCCGTCTCTGTGACTCGGTTTACGCCACCGAACATGTCGTAGCCGTAGTCGGTTCTCGTTCCATCAATGTGGACGATCACGGTTGGGTGTTCCTCACCATCACCTTGCTGCACTGATTGAACTAACGCGCCCTCTGGACTCTTTCTAACAGTTACACCGTCAATGTTCGGAGCGCCTCCAGGAACTTGAGCTGCCTCCACTCTCGTAACCTTCGCGTTTTCATCGAGGTACACGCGCGAGTGATCGGCGCGTTCTACTACGAGATTGCCGTCTTCGACACCGACGATGTCGATGGATCCGAAATTGCTGTTTGCTGCATCAAGTCCCTTGTTCATGCGCGAAGCTATCTGCGCCCACTCTTGTGGGTTGTTTGTTCTCATCTCCTGGGAGATTTGCGATATGGCTTCAGACAGTTGTCTGGTCTCAAGCCCTGTGTTGACGCTGTCTACCAGTTGATCGACATGGTCGTCGCCGTTTTGCTTGCCCATGAGGGTGCTTCCGGATTGAGGGGATAAGGCGGGATTGCGTTATCAGATATATACCCAATCCGGAGTTTTTGGACAGCTATTATGGGTGACCCTCGATAGCTCGTCTGACGTGCGCCAGTGGGGCTTTGTCGTCCAAGTAAATGTGACCTTGGCGCGAAGTGACACCCAACTGTCTAAGAAGCGTTCGATAGTCATAGGTCATTGGTGTTTCCGACATTTGAGAATATAGGTTCTGAAGCACCTTTTGCCCTGTCGATCTGTCTGCTACGGATAAAGCCTCGGCTGCTGTCCAATCTGATGCTGCCGTTCCCCCATTGAATGCGATAGCTCTAAGCGCTTGTTCGAGACCTGTGCGATTGTTTGAATTGATACGCATTTGCACGTCGGCAAGCAGGCAATATAAGGCGCCGCCCCAATAGACGCGACCGTAGTCTCGGCAGTTGTTCAAACCGCCGTCATCATAACGTGGGAGCCCCTTGCTGAGGTTTTTGTAGAGGTCACCCCAAACTTCTTCCTTGGAGATTTTTTCGGTGCGCATGCGCGCGATTGGCTCGATATATGTTGCAATGCCTTCTGCGATCCAACGATTCTTGCGACTCATGATTGGAAAGGCGAGGTGCATCATTTCGTGCGCTAAAGTCCAGTCTTCATCGAGGTCGTGGAAGTTTGCGTTTTCACCGACATTGATTTCGATCAGTCCATATCCAGGGTCGTCTTCATGGGTTGATGTTGCGAAACCAACGCCATCATCGTCGCTGGCAGTGATGACGATCACTGTGTGTTTGATAGGAAAGAAACCATAATACGCAACCACAGCTTGCGCTGCTTCTTTCACGTACTGATTGATTTGTTGCGTCGTCACCGACAACCTGCCGCGCACGATGACGCTAAACTGCGATTGCGCGAAAAACACGCGTGACTCGACGGGACTAACCGCGGCTGTCGCGTTTTGCTGAATGCAGTGGGACGAAGCGAGCAGGGAAACAAGTACTGCTGCAAGACCATACCGTAGTCGTACTGTCATTTTCTGACCTCCAACCAAGATTTGTTAGTGACACGTACCTTCCCTTAGAGGAGCTTGGACGATGTCTGGGATCGGATTGTTTCGGCCGAGTTCGTTAAATATTTTCTGAGTCTTACGATTCCCGCTTGCGCTATTGAGCAAGCTTCAGTTGTTCTCCATGCCAGCCACAAACCATCATTGGTGTTTGTGTCTTGCCGAATCTTGCAACATACTGAGGGACTTGGCGTTGCGCGTAAGCGAATCCCTCCTGAAGAGTGGTCTCTTTGCCTTTGCTGACAAGACCTTGAACCAATGAGTAGGTGAATATTGGCGAAATGTTTTGCCAGGCGATCGACTCTTGTTCGGGAAGACTCGAAGCGAGAACCATTTGTCCCGAACCTTGTGCCAATGCCGCTGCATCGATTCCGCGCGGACCATTAGTGGCTGCACCGCTGTGGCATGACTCTACGACGATGACGGCGCGCTTTGCTGGAATTCGTTCTGCGACAGTACGCGAGATGTATTGCAGTGGAATGGCAGTCGCGTAGGGAGACTCAAGAACCGTGTTATAGGCCAGCAGGTAATTGAGGTGACCGACATCGTAGTCGTTTGTACTTCCGTGAGTAGCTATATAGATTACAACAAGGTCATCGGGCTTGGCGTTGCGAGGCAGGAAGTTATCACCCATGGCAGACATGATGTTTTCTCTTGTTGCTTGTGCATCGGTCAAGAGCATCACGTGATCGGCTTTGAAACCGGCATTTTTAGTGAGGTAATTGTAGAAAAGTTCGGCACCATTTTGGGCAAAGTTGTTTGCACCTTTGATTGTTCCATACTTAGAAACACCGATGACGAGCGCCCATTTGTCGCGAATCGGGGTGTTGGTGATCTTTTTGGTGTTCGATACTCCGAGCGCTTGAGACCAATTCAGGTTCGGATTGGATAGAGACGCCTCTTTAGTCTTTACCAGAGCCAATCCGCTATTCAGGTAAGACCAATCAGGATGAGTGGAAGGCCAGTGCACTTGCGCAATGGCAATTGCGCGTTCGAACATTGCCGCACTCTTCTTGTAGTCTTTCTCGAAGTAAGCAACATTGCCCAAACGAGCCAAAGGCCAAATCAGGTCAGCACAATTGGTTCCTAAGGTTTGTTCGTATGCTTGCACCGACTCGGTTAGAACTTTGTTTGCATCGCTTAGCCGATTTACCTCAAGATAAACACGTCCAAGGTTTGACAAGTACAAAGTGGTCTTGGGCGAGTTTCGTCCCACCGCACGCTGGGAAATCATAAAGGCGTCGGTAAACTGCTCTTCTGCTTCCTTGTATTTTCCCAAGGAGAGATTCAGCATTGCCAAATTGTTGTACGTCACGGCAACGCTTGGATGATCTGTGCCACCATAAAGCTTCTTATCAATGGCAAGGATCCGCTGATAGAGTGGTTCGGAATCAGAGAATCTCTTGCAATAAAAGTAGTTCAGAGCCAAGTTGCCCAATAAAGTTGCTGTTTGCCATGAATTTTCACCTCGCACTCGAAGTGTTATCCTGAGGCACTCTTCGAATAGCGGGGTTGCTTTTGCGTACTCTCCCTTTTGTTCGAGGGTAGACGCCAAGATATTCAGTGGTCGCACCATTGCTTCGTCGTCGGGAGGTGCATTTTTTTTGACGATGTCAACCCCCATCTCCGCCATCGCTTGAGCGTCATCGTATCTGCCAAGATTTTTCAGAACCTGCGCGAGGTCTGCCAGAATTGGTGCTTGCGCTATCGGTTTGCCAGGATAGACTTTGGCTTTTATGTCTAGTGACTGGCGCAACGCTTGTTCTGCTTCGGTGTACCTGCCCTGCTTCTCATAGGTAAGTCCCAACCCGTCCAGTGCATCGGCGGCCCGATTACAGTTCGGACCCCATGTTCTTGTGAAATCTTCGATGGCTGACTTCCACAGAAGTTCTGCTTCGTTGAATTTGCCTTCCCGTAAAAGTACATGCGCAAGGTTGAAGTCGCACTCGCCTCGTTCGTGGGCCACTGCAGCTGCCTGTATCGCCTCGTTGCGAGCCTCTCGAAACAGAGCCTCGGCTTGAGCGAATTGCTGCTGTTCGAGTGCTTGCTTTCCTGCCCTTCCTTTGGCTACCCACGATGTATCGAGAGCCAGAGCCAACGGGCCGCACATAACCAACAGAAACAATACAATCCAAATCGCCGCGAGTCTCACGATTTGACGCCCTTTATGGAAGCTCAACTTAGTGTACTTGTACCATAATCGGCCTGGCGAGAAAATCCGCTTTGCAGTTTTACATACAACATATCTTCTGCGGCCAAGATGCCAATCACTTTTGCGTCGAATTCGAGAGATTCGCGATCGCCTCCTGTGAGTGCGCAGCGAACGAGTGTTTCCTTTCTCGATTCGAAAAAGCTTTGGTGTTCAGGTGAAACTGCAATTCTGGTTGCGATTCCCAATGAATTACTTGCCACCAGCGTGTCCGCCAGTAATGGAAAGGGCGTGCCGTCTACGACTATGGTGTCGCTCACGATGCCTATCGCTTAGGAACTTGAGCCAACGTTGGTCCAATATGTTGCACTTTCTTGGCGCCTGGTTTTTGGACTTGCGCCGGAGCCCTTGTCGGTGTCAAAGATGCTGCCAGCTGTCTAGTCAGTGAAGTCGAGTACGCCATCAAACACATTAGAACGAACACGCAAAGCAACCAGGGAACAGGTGACACCACTCGTGGTGACTTGCGAAGAATGTCGTCTATTGAAGAAGGTTTTGTTGCCGGATCCCGCGGGAATGCCCGCATTCTCTTGAGGCAGGATGCTGCTTGAATCGCGCATGGCGAAACAAGATCGTGGGGACGTCCAGACCTTGCAGGGGTCATCCGGGATGCTCCAGTGGTAACACATAAGATTGGGTAGCCGCGATGTATAAGTAAACCAAATATAAGGCGAGATGTCACTGGGAGATTTACGCAGTAAGACGGAGACGTACTGTGCAGCTTACGTTTTGGACTTTATTATATCTTCACGTTCAGCTCTTTTCTTGCCTTTGAGTTCAGTCACCTACGTGGTGGTAGCTCATTCAACCACTTTTGATACTTCTCTTGGCGTTTTGCATCAACTTTTGCAAGTGCCTCTGTCAAAAGGACTCTGCATGCTTCCACATTCGTTTTCGAAGCGATAACGTGTTTAGCCCACGTCTCGACCACATCGTCCACCAAAGTATCATCGTTTGCTGAGTGGAACGGAAAATTCAGTGCACCATACAACAGAGCCATTACATCGTCATATTTTTGAATGCGCATGCAACTGTCTGCCAGAGTTGCGAAGCGCCGAACAATAGGAACCATCATGGCAGTCGGAAACCATCCTGGTTCATTCATGAAATCCAGCACTTTCATCCATTCTTTCTTTGCTGCTTCAAAATCATGTGCCGCAAGCAGCGTTTCAGCTCTCTTGAGCGTGTCGTCCATGCCCTTATTGTCGTGGATTCCATACTTGTCGCGTGCCGGTTGAGCTGCGATCATGTCTGATGTAGACTTCAGTTTTCCAGCAAGGCGAAGCGTTCGCCGTCCCGGGTCGTTCGGCTCGTCGTCTTTGCAGTCGTGGTACAGTGCTTTGCCAGTTGCAATTTCGATTTGAATGCGCATGTTGTCTAAAGGTGAAGGCTGACCTGCGTTGGGATACAGCTTGTAGAGTGTTAATGCGCGTTGATACATCTTAGCTGCTTCTGCATGTTGATGATTGTTGGCAAACGACGCGCCAGACAAAACCATGGGAAGCAATACGTTTTTGCCTGTTTTACCATAGCGCTTCTCTGCGGCGTCGACGAATTGGTTGTAGTACTCCGCTGCTTCTTTTCGATCGCGTGTGTAGGCACCGATTACAGGCAACACATCGCAAAAACGAGCATCATTCCTAGGCAGCAACTTCATATAAATGTCGTATGCATCTAGAGCCAAATCTTCAGCTAATTCATTCTGATGTTCTTGCTGCGCGACACCAATCAAACCCATCAAGCACTCGGCGACTTCGACACTCCACTTCGAACAATGCTTTTCTCGAATTTCTTTTGCAGTCAGAAGCATAGTTTTCGCTTCACTGTATCTCTCTTGCCAGCTCAATGAACGCACGAGTTTGACCAGAATGTTCGCGATGTCGACTTCCTTGGCTTGGCTTTGCCGCGCCAATGCAAGTGCGGTTCGCAAGTGAGTTTCCGCGCCTTCGGCAGCTCTTTTGAGCCGCGCCATACCAGAGGAAGTTTGAGTTTCTTCATTGCTGAAATCAGTTTTGTCGAGAAGATCCACAATGTCTGCGCCAACTTTGTATTCAGCGCTCCAGTTTTTGCCTGATTCTTCAGAAGCCGTAGCGCGTTTCATACTTGTCCCGTGAGTCTTAACCGGTGCCTCCTGGGCTTGGGCGCACAGTGCTGTCGTTCCAACAAAGAGAGGAACCAACAAAACTGCGCTCATTCGAGTCAAACGCATCGGCACGCGAGTCAAACTAGTTGGCACGTGAGATCTCCTTGCTTCATGCAAATTGAAAATAGAAATTGCCAGCCTTCCACTCTACTTCCACTTCGGAGATTTTAGGCGGCGTGGCGTCGGTGCCGCCATTACCTGCTTCCGAAACCATCTGCGAACCATCTGCGGGCCAGTCGAGAGTTCTGTCACAAATTTCTTATAACTGCCCAATAGAATTCATTCGTCCGGCAAGTCTGAATTTCAGTCACAACCGTGACACTTTCTCTTAGTACCTTGAGTTTGCAGCATAAATTTCCGCGCTGCTTTGTTCGAAGTTACTAGGCCGAAAAAAAGCAAACACGGGCGCATCACGATGTGCTGCGTCGTGACGTCCAATACCCATCCCTCTTACCTTTGGAGGACTCATTATGAGTTACGCCATGTTTAAACACGTCCGCCTTACTAACGCATTCAAAGTTTTTTCCGCCTTCGCAATTGCCGCTCTTGTTTCTAGCTTCTTACCTGTGTATGCGCAATCTTTCGGTGATGCTTACTCGTCGCAAGGTGACACCGGCATTCAAAACAACAGCAGCTCGAACAATACCGGCAGCCAAACACAACAATACAATGTAGGCGGCGGTCAGGCACCACAATTGCAAGGCGCCACCAACGGAACCGTCGGACCCCAAGGCGCCGACGCCACCGTAGTGATGGGAGTCAACACAGCTGGAACCGTTCGCGTCAACAACCTCGCCAACCTGGAAGCGTTGTTCAACATCATTGCCAATGGAATGGAAATTCTTGGTATCGCCTGGGGTGGCCCGACCATGATCATGGGATTCATGAAAATGGCGGCAGGAACCCAGGATGCAATGAAGAAGGTGATCATGGGTGGTGCAGGAACGGTCGGAGGGCTCGCCACTCCAGGATGCATCAACTGGTTGGTTGCATCATGCCGCGACGCCAATTTGTTTAGCTAATCAAGTTGCAGTGACGGGAAAGCCTGGCGATAATCGATGGTCGCCAGGCTTCGCCTTTGCATTCAGTTATGAGCAGCTGCTTTCGCAGACTTATCCTTATCCTGACTTTGCATGATGCCGTAAAGCATATCGTTGTACTCTATGCAGTCCTTCTCTTTGGAATGGTCATGACTTTCTTTTGCAAGCTTCCGTTCGGCACGTGCACGTCTGGTATCACCCATGCGACGGTAAGCATCCGCCAGAGCGAAGTGAACCCTGCTGTCCGTTGAGTCTACGGAATTGGCCTTATTGTAGTAAGTGAGAGCCTTTTGTCCGTCTCCAAGAGCGGAATAGGCTCTTCCAATTCGATAGAGAATATCAACTGCCTCGATGCGCTTCTGTCTTCCTAGCAGATCGATTTTCGTTGTTTTTCCAAACTCCTTAGGAATATTCAGTTTGATCACCAACGATTTCGGCAACCCTTTGTAGGCCAGTTCTAACTGTTCAATCTCTTCCTTGTAGTGCTGATTGCGATGGTGTATTAAAGACCGGAAGAAATGAGCTTCTGAACGTTCTGGTTTGAACGCGATCGCTTCGGCAATTTTCTTTATCGCCTCATTTTCGTCCATCGTATGCAGTAGCCGAATGCAATCTCGAGTCATAGAATCATAGTCGTCTTTTTTGTTTTCCAACGAAGGATCAAAAAACTTCTCTGGCAAGGCGGTACTGAATCTGGTTCTCAATTCCTTTTTCAAGACCGCAGCATGAGAATTTGAATCAAGTTGAAGACTTCTGTCATAGTCCCTCATAGCCTCCGGCGTGTGAAACAATCCTGCATATGCCGACCCGCGGGTTTGATAAACCAGTGGGCTGTCATGGTCGTCTTTGATCCACTCGTTGCAAAATTTCAATGACTCTTCATACGCGCGACGGCGCAGAGCAAGTTGCGCTAAATGCCTTACGGCAATTGCATGGTACTCCGGCACCGGAAGCAATTTCTCGAATAACTGCGTAGACAGTGTGTCATTACTTGTTTGAAATGAAAGAACCGCTAACTTTGACAAGAGTTGATGGTTGTCTGGTTCAACCTCTAGTGCCGCACCGTAAAGCCTCATTGCGCTTTCATACCTGCCCGAACTCACCATTATCGGCGCGACCGAGTTTGCCAGAAAGACTTTGCCCTGTGGTTGTGTGAAGAAGAAAAGCGTGGCTGTAAGCCCGGAAGCTAATGCCGTCAAACAACCCAAAACTATATACAACGGTCTAATTGTGTTCACCCTTCGCTTGAACCTTTTAATGAAATTCTCTCATGGAGATGAGCGCTAGCGAAGCAAACTGTTCTTCGAAATTTTCCTACAGTTGGGGCTTTGCCGGCGCTCACCGCCCGGTCACAAGTCGGATGTACATTGGGCGATACCCCATCACCTTCCAATTCCATATTCAATCTGGCGAGGATTTTATCCATGACCACAGCATTTGATGGAGCCGTCGACGCAATTACCACTCCGATGGATCAAAAGTTCGGCGATATCCAAAACTACATGGACGTTACCGGTGGCGCCAAAGCATTCGACACCATAATCAAAACCGCTGCTGCGATGTCTATGATTTCGCCGGCCGAAGAAGCCGTAATTCGTTCGATTCTTCCTGTAGCTACCGCGGTTCTCGACCAAAACGGAGACGGCTATCTGCAGTTTTCCGAAGCTGGCAAAGCGGTTAAAGACGTACTGCATTGCGTCTGATTCGGATGTTTCATTATGTATAAGCGGTTGTACCGATATCGGTAACAGTCACAGTCGGCACAGGTGCCGTCGATCCGCTTTCTAAAAGCCGGATGTTTCATCATGTATAAGCGGTTGTACCGATATCGGTAACGATCACAGTTGGCGCTGGCGCCGCCGATCCGCTTTCTACAATCGAGTTGGTTAATGCTTCATCGGCAAGAAGCCGTTATTTGTCGTCCCACGGCGCGTCGCTCTTGCCGCCTTTTTTCGACTGCAGTTTTTTCTTGGCTTGATTGATCAAGGGGCGATACTTTTTCAAAAGCGCCTGTGCATCTCTATTTTCAGGTTGAGCTTTCATCACCGCTTCAAAGTCCTGGACTGCTAAGTTGTACTTCTGCAAATTGCCGTAGGCGGCACCGCGAAAGAATCGAGCCAGCGGCTCCAACTTTTTGCTCTTATCCAGCTTTATTACGGTGCTCAAGTTTTCTACCGCCTCGTTCCATTGTTTAAGGCGAATGTGATCGACACCCATTACCAGATAAGCTCGAATCAAAGTCTTGTCGTATTTGACTGCTAGCTTGAGGTCAGCGATTGACTCCTTAAACTTTCCGAGGCTCTTCAATCCGATGCCGCGCACTAAGTAGGCGGTACCGTATGTGGGGTCAAGCTCTATGGCCTTCGTGCAATCTTCGATCGTCTTTTCGAACTCTTCCAGTTCGAAATTTGCATCACCTCTCATTGTCCACAGCTTCGCACTCTTCGGAAGAGCCGTGATTATTCGATCGATGTATGCCAGTTCCTCCTCAAACTTGCCTGCTGCGTGCAGCTTTTTGGCAGTTTGAGTGGCTTCGATTTCCGTCTGCGCGAAGGCTGCTAAGCAATTTCCGAAAGCCAGAATCGTTAGACAGAGCAAGGTTTTTATCAGATTCGCCATCTTCGAATTTAGATCAGCCTATCAGGCGGTTCTTCGATGTGTTCATCAGGTTTGCTTTCGTCGGGTTTGCTTTCATCAGATTTTTCTTCTTTCGGCTTTGCGAACGGCGGCAGTGCTAATGGCGGCGGTTCTGCTGCAAGCGCGAGGGCATCCGCTCGTTTCTTTGCCTCTATTTCTGCAATTGCCTTGGCTCTTGCTTCTGCTTCGGCTTCTTTTTGAGCTTGAATCTGAGACTGAATCTGCGCCTGAGCCTCTGCATAGGCTTGCGCTTGAGCCTCCGCCAGCGCCTGTGCCTGAGCCTGCGCCGCAGCCTGTGCCTGAGCATAAGCCTCGTTGGCGGCGTCTGCCTGGGCTGCTTGTTGTTCGGCCATAGTTTCGAGGAATCGTCGATCGCCAATTTCAATCATGAGATCAACGATGCAATAAGTGTTCTCAAGAAGTCCGGTGAACTGTTTGCGCATCTTGTCATCGCTTAAGTACTTGTCTGCCTGCCTCATGTTGGGAACCCTCAACTCTTCAGCCACGATAATCGCAGCCATGAAATGGCGAAGTACGGTAAGGTCCATGAACTGTTCTCCGGTCCGTTAGTCTCTTAATCCTAGCGAAGAATACTCCTTTCTGTCTTTTATCGCGAGGTTAGAAGGTTGCACTGAAATTGAAGCCGCTGGTCGAATTTAATGATTGTCTGGAAATCAAAGAGATATTCTCCTATCTGAGTGTCAAGGAAACCTCGAACAGTCATGGAAGTTCAATCATCACTCGAAGACCTCGTTGGCAACACGCCATTAGTGCGGCTCACTCGCTTCAGTAGAGATCTAAAACACAATATTCTCGCTAAATGCGAATTTCTGAATCCAGGCGGATCTGTCAAAGACCGAATTGCATTTCACATGGTGGAAAAAGCCGAGCAGGCAGGGCAGCTGCGTCCGGGAAGCACTATCGTTGAGGCGACTGCGGGTAACACCGGCATCGGTTTGGCACTCGTTGCTGCGGCAAAACGATACAAGCTGATTACCGTGATGTCGGAAAAAGTGAGTCGTGACAAAGTGAAATTGCTTCAGGCTCTTGGCTCTGAAACAGTGATTACGCCTGCCGGCAAGGCATCGAGTGATCCCGATCATTTCATGAATAGAGCGAAAGAAATCGCTAAAGAGCGCGGTGGTTGGCTGGCAGATCAGTTTCAGAACGCGACAAACATCGAAGCACACTATCAAACGACGGGTCCTGAGATTTGGAAACAAACAGATGGTGAAGTCGATGTGTTCATCTGTGGTGTCGGAACTGGTGGCACACTTACGGGTGTTGGAAGATATTTGAAGGAACGAAAGCCATCAGTCAAAATTGTTCTTGCAGACCCAGTTGGCAGCTCACTCGCTGACTTCTATCGGGGAAAGGAGTCAACAAGCGCTTCTTACCTGGTCGAAGGAATTGGCCAAGATTTCGTGCCTGGTAATTTTGATTTGTCTTTAGTCGATGATGCGATTCAAGTAACCGATTCGGATTCGGTCGCCGCATCAAAGAAGTTGTTCGCCGATGAAGCCATGTTTGTTGGAAGCTCTTCCGGATGCATTGCTCATGCGGCAATCGAATACTCGAAAAAGCTTGATGGAAACGGCAAAAATATCGTCATCATTTTACCCGACGGCGGGCGAGGTTACATCAGCACCATATATGATGACGATTGGATCAAGGCGAAGCTAGGGTAGTTTCTTCTTAGGGTTTGCTTTTCCATGGATTAATGATCTTGATCTCGCATCATCGACGACTGTCTAGTCCGAAACATGGTCTGGGTTAGAGAGGATCGGAAATATTGTCTTTCCGATCCCCATAAACTTCAAATCACTGGATTGCTTGGCTTTTTCACGAGTGAATTCAAATCTTCCTGAATGATCTTTGCCTTCGCATTCACAGTTTGAATAGTGCTACCGTAGTCGTGTGTCTCACCTCCTGCTGCAATTACATAGGACCCTGGCAGAGCCATCTTGATGCGCGAGTCTGGGGCGGCGAATGCTTTCGAGCCTGGGTTCAAAACAGCTTCTCCACCGGGCTGTACGACGACCCAAGATTGATCATTCGCGAGCACACGCTCACATTTGCCTACAATCGTCCACTGATTTGGCGGTGCTTCTTTCCATTGTTTCCATTCGCACGTTGCATCGGCACCTAATTCTTTGTCATGGATTTTGAGGTTCCAGCCTTCGCGAATGAATGCGCGATTTGTCTTCAAACTCGGATATTTATCCGAGTTGAGGTCGACAATGCGGTCCATCTCATTCTCGACTGCACTCCAATCGTTTGGGGATTTGCCTCGCATTGCCAGCGATCTCATTGCAATGGACGATAGGCTGTTTCCCGAGAGCACTTTGTATTGACCCTCCTCGTCCAAACCAAGCGGAACCATTTTTTGCATCCGCTTGGTTGGACGCGATGACATCAATTCAGTGCTCTCTTGATGCAGGCTGCCGGCAGTGCTTTCGTGAGAATGCTCGGCTGCGGGTTTTTTGTGGCTCTTGTCTTGTGCATCAAAGCCCATGATCTACTTGCTCTTCGATGCAGGCTTGCCCAAATCTTCGATTGTGAGCTTTGGCAGTATTTCGGCATCCGGTGTTTTGATTCCTAGCTGTTGTGCGATGCCATCCGCGCAGGCAGAACCCAATTTGAGAGCCGATGCAGCTTGACCTACAGTCAATGCGCTTTCGCTGTTGAGGATTTGGCGAGCACCGGGCGTTTGCTTAGCAGCTTTGGAGATGGCAGCAAGGCGGTCGTAGCCGGTTTGAGCGACTTCGCCATGAGCTACTGATGCATCGCATGCCAGTTTCAAGAGCTCAGTTTGCTGAGTCAACTCCGCTTGCTTTTGAGCGGAAGATGCTTGTGCAATAGCGGCATCGCGTTCAGCGGCGACTTGTTGTTCGCGTGCGACCTTGTTGTCGTCATACACTTGCTTTTGGAAGTCGAAGTTCGCTTGCCAGGCTTCACGCTGATTTTCAATAATCCTGTCTTGCCGGGCTTCGCATCCTTTGTCGTAACCGGATTTGCCGAATGTCAGTCCAAGAATCGGGCTCGTGCCGCCGGCAGCGAAATTGTTGCTGCAATTCGCATTGGTGAAGTTGGGGAGAATCACTGGTGGTGCCGGGCGTTCGAAGGTCGTTCTGCTGTTGTCTACATTTGTTGTGGATATGGAACTGTTTCCTGATCGATCTACGTTTCCGCCTTCGCCACCGTATGCAGTGGCGCTTCCACCGGTTGCGCTCGACACGGATGTGGATTCAGCGCTTGAACTTGACGAGGAAGTATTCGTGTTGTCATTGCGGTTGTTATTGTTGTTTCTGTTGTCGTTTCGATTGTCGTTGTTATTGCGATTATCGTTGTTGTTGCGATTGTCGTTGTCGTTGTGATTATGGTTGTTGTTATTGTTGTGATTTTCCGGCGGTTGCGGAGTCGGGTGAGTATTTGTCGTATATTCAGGCTGATGCAGTGGGTGGTCTTTCCCGGAGAACGTTGAATGCACGGACTCAGGCTTACCGGATGGGGAATCGGTTTCTAAAGGCATAGCGTGCTCCTTGTATCGACGATAAGAAACGAGTCACTCACAACCGCCGATGCTCCGACACACAGCGGCAAGACGAGTGATTCGCCTGGCTTGGTTACAGCATTGAGCTTAAGGGCGATTCGTGGAATTGTCGTGTCAAGTTCGTGGCATTTTCGGGGAATTGCGGCTGCATACGTGGTTTCACCATGCGGACCATCACCGCAAATGGTATCACTCTGCATTCAAGAGAGAGGATGCAGTGTGCGGGCTTGTTGTGAGTCCCTTCAGCGTGTTTTCAGCCGTGGCAGCAGCGAAATGAAAAACTCTGTTGACCACATGTAAGGAAGCGCCAAGCTTAGCCTAGCGTAAACACAGAACAGAGGAGCGATTTCGAACTTCGTATTTAGCGATGCGGTCGCATCTCGAGTTTCACGCCGCCATCAGGGTTTTTTATCAG
>CAZCZI010000085.1:28772-30358 GCA_964503045.1 uncultured Candidatus Obscuribacterales bacterium | reverse complement strand
CATTTTGACGCGAAATGTACACTATAGTTGCATCAACTTTTTGCTGTCGCGTGATTCACGTACCCCAAGATCTCGCGCCGCGTGATCACGCGCCGCGTGGCCATCGTATGTGGTGACTCTCGTATGTGGTGACTCCGCATCGTATGTGGTGGCCATGCGCTGCGTGATCACGTGCTGCGTGATCACGTGCTGCTTGATCATGCGCTGCGTGATCATGTGCTGCGTGATGTCTAGACCGACGAAAGCGACTTCGCTTCTTCTTCGCCTGGTTCCAAACTATAGCCGGAAAGCCAACCGTTGCCAGTCATGATTGAGTTGCGCAATGATTCTGGTTTTGCTTCGGCAAGCGCCACCTCTTTATAGAGAGCCAATAGTTGAAGCGTGGTCATTAAACACACGTTCTTCTTGGCTGCATAGTCTGCCAATTCGCTATTTAGATCGGAACTGCTCAGTGGTGACGGCTCGGTATCTCCAACTTTGGAAATAATCAAAATACCTTTGGGTTCAACACTTTGTTCCATCCAATGTCTGGTTTGGGAAATTGAAAGTTGTCCCAGATGGCTGCGCTCGGCCTGTCCCTTGGTGCGAATGACTCTGGCGATACAAATGTTCTTCTCATCTTGATCGACAACAAGTCGGATCTCGCTTTTATCCTCATCGGAAATTCTTACTTTCCAACCAAGCAAAGTGAGAATCTTGCCGCAAGCTTCTACGAGTTCATCTCCCTGGCTGGCCAACAGCGTATTGCGGAGTCCCTTTGTCATGGAGACACGGCTTTCCACATCCTTGATTCTCTGTTGTGCCGAACGAACCTGTTCATTCAGCTCTTCCAGCTCGGTGTTCAGGTGCTTGAGCTCAACCGAGAAAAACTTCTTGGTCCACTCGGGAACAGTGCTCGATTCTTGAACTGCGCTTGTCATTGAGGTCTTTGCTCCGTTGCTGGTCTCTTCGTCAAGCCCATCTGGGCTTGTGGCAATACTCGTGTCAACTTTGGAATCGTCGCCGCCTTTAGGTTCGGCGGACGCAGCTTCTTCAGCATCCGACTGGGGGTCTTCCTTTGAAGCTTCGTCAATTATTCCAGCAAACTTATCTAATGTCCCGGATTTACCTTCATCTTGGCCACCGGACTCGCTTGTCGTATCCCCCGATGATGCAGGCTCAGTGTCCTTTTCGTCGGATTTCTTAGATTCTCTGGATGCTGGTTCTTCTTTATCTTCCTTTGTCGACTCCTTCTCGTCCTTCTCAGCTTCTTTTCGTGGCGGCTCTTCTGATTTGGATTCGGAAACCGGCTCGGCCGGCTCACTTTGTTCGGAACTCTTCTCTTGCGATTTGGACTCGACCGTCGATTCTTCAGCCTTGGACTCAGCTTTCGGTTCTTCCGCTTTCGAATCTTCTTTCGTTTCTACATCAGACTTGCTGGCTGGTTCGTCTTTCGAATCATCTTTTTTGGACTTGGTGGGCTCAGGTTCAGACTCAGTCTTAGTCTCGGATTTCGACTCAACTTCTTTGGTTGGCTCGGCCTCTTTTACTGGTTCCTTTTCCTCTTTGGCTTCAGACTTGGCTTTGTCCTTGTCCTTGTCCTTGTC
>CAZCZI010000085.1:18954-28672 GCA_964503045.1 uncultured Candidatus Obscuribacterales bacterium | reverse complement strand
TTGTCCTTGTCCTTGTCCTTGTCTTTGTCTTTGTCGTTACGCTTCGACTCCGGCTCGGGCTCTGACTTGGATTTGTTAGCTTCCTTTTCTTCGTCTTTTTTGGGCTTCGATTCCTTCTCTTCCTTGGCGGAATCCTTACTCTTCGGCTTGCCTTCGGCTACGGGTTCGGGCTCATCCTTCTTGGACGGCTCAGTTAGTCTCTCTTCAGTCAGATTGTCGAGTTTCGGCATCGCCACATCTCTTGTGGCGGTCCGGCTGGCGGCAATGTCATCATGCAAAGGACCAAGCAACATGGATACGGTGATCTCGTTTTCGGCATCGTTTTCGTCAGCAGAGATCAGTCTTTGCAGCTTGTTGGGTGTTTTGCCGTCAGGTAGTTTGAACTCGCTAGCGGCGGGTGCAGCAGTTGTCGTCTCTGCTTCTTTGTCAATTTTTTTATCGGAAACTTCGAGTTCTTTCTTTTCGATGGCATCGACATTAACGGGCTGAGCCGGCTCGGGAACTGCTGTTTCAATAACGAACCAGAACAACGACACGCCAATCTTTAGAACGTCGCCGTCATTGATGATTTCGGGGCCGCCAGTGATCTGATTGCCGTTAAGGAAGGTGCCATGACGGCTTTTCGCGTCTTGAACAAAATACTGTGCGTTTTCACGCGTGATTATAAAGTGGAACCTTGAAATCGATTGGTCACCGCTGATGACGATATCGTTTAGGTCGTCGCGACCGACACGGCATCTAGGAACAGTCACCGGGATTTTGCGGTTCGATACGAGGTCAACCAGAAAGGCGGTCGGTGCATCCGGATCTACTTCCGGTTTATCGATGTGCACGTTGTCAGATGCAAGAAGGCTTCCAATGCTCACTTCACCGACTGTGCAAGTTTTGCAGAGAACGCCGTCAAAGGGCTGTTTACATTTCGGGCAGATGTTGTCTTCCATCGCAGTTTCTTTCGCCAGTCCCAATAGAGAAGAATTCTTGCCTCGCGTAGTCAGTAGACCCAAGGCATCTTGACTCTTTTATCAATCTGCCACGCAAATTGGAATATAAACCTGAAAAGCCCGACAGAGTTTGAGATCTGTTTATCGGACGCAAAATTAAGCAAAGAAACTATCAGTCAGATGTCAATCTCGGTGACTTAAAATATGTTCTTCATCTTTGGGCGTTTAAGCTTTTTGAGATGCTGTGAGGCTACACTAGTCGGATTCCCGTATCAGTTTGAAGGTGAGGAGATGTCTGAAGCTGAAGGCGCCACATTGAGGCTGGAAACGTTTCTGGAGCATTTGAAGACCCTTCCCTGGTGCAGGCAAGGGGACACTGTATTGGTCGCCGTTCATAAGGCGACTCCTGAAATCATCGATGTATTAGGCGATCACGAGCTCAAAATCTTTCCCGGTGGCATGACGGTGAAGATGAACAAGTCTGTTATCAGCAACTTCAAAGATAAGTACGACGACGGACAGCCATTGCCGGTGGTACTAGTGTGGAAGGCTGAAGGTGTAGAGGTTTGGTACAGACGGCATAAGTCGAACGACTATCCGTACGACACATGGCAAGACCCGGCGGCTGCGGCCTATGAGCGCGAACGTGTATTCATTCCCAGCGATCATCTCGGAGCGAAACTAGCCGAGTACCACGCTGACATCGTCTCGAAGTGCCGCGCGTGCCCCACGATGATTCCTCCGATGTAGTGCGGCGCGTCTGAGAGCGCATCGAAGTCGCGCTGACCTTAGTCCTTAGCCCACCGCGATGTCCGCGTAACATGGGTGCAACTGTAGTTTGCATTTCGATTCCAAATGGAAAGTATAGTTTGCACGTACCTCGTCAAACGACAAGTTTGTAACGCAAATCCGCCAGTTATGCCCTTCGAAGTAAACTGTAGTTTGCATTTTGATGCGAAATGCAAACTATAATTGCGCCGCCTCCATGGCAGATTGAGATGGGTTCGCAGATTGAGATGGAACGCAGATTGAGATGGAACGATCACAGACTCGCGTGAGTGGTCAGACTATCGTGCTGATTTTGCCGGAGCGATCGCTTGCAGAGCCACATCCAGGTCTTTGATCAAGTCGTCGGCGTCTTCGATTCCGCAAGACAAGCGAACGAGGTTATCCACCACGCCGCGTGCATCGCGAATCTCTTTCGGTATCGAGCCATGAGTCATCGAAACCGGGTGGCATACCAACGATTCCACTCCTCCGAGACTTTCGGCGAGCGCAAAGAGTTTCGTGCCGGACAAGAATTTCTTGGTTTCGTTTAGTCCGCCCTTAATGACGAGCGAGACCATGCCGCCGAAGCCTTTCATCTGCTTTTTTGCCAATTCATGTTGCGGGTGCGACGGCAGTCCCGGATAGTAGACTTTCTCGATCGATGGATGACCGTCGAGGTGTTTGGCAATCTTCATGGCATTTGATTGATGTGCTTCCATGCGCAGCGCCAAGGTCTTGATACCGCGCAAGACCAGCCAGCAATCATGCGGGCCGGGCACTGCACCAACGGCATTTTGATGGAACTTCATGGTCTCATATAGATCCGCGCGGTTGGTTATGACCGCACCACCTACGACATCACTGTGTCCGCCGAGATACTTCGTGGTGCTGTGCACTACGATGTCTGCGCCCAGTACAAGCGGTGTTTGCAGGTATGGGCTGGCAAAGGTGTTATCGACGACCGAGATGATTCCCTTCTTTTGAGCCAGTCCGGCAAGCGCTTGAATATCACAAAGTTGAAGCAGCGGATTGGTTGGTGTCTCGATCCAGATGAGCTTGGTGTTTGGCTTGACGGCTGCTTCTACTTTGGAGAGATCGCGCGTGTCAACCCAAGTGAATGTCACTCCGTACCGGGCAAAGACTTTCTCGAAAAGTCTGTATGTTCCTCCATACACATCTTCGCCGACAATGACGTGATCGCCTTGGGAAAGAAGATTCATCACGTTGCCTGTGGCAGCAAGACCAGAGGCGAAACACAATCCGTATTTGCCTTCTTCCAGCGAAGCCAGACATTCTTGCAAAGCGTCTCTTGTCGGATTTTGAGTGCGTGCGTACTCATAACCTTTGTGTTTGCCCAGCTCTTCTTGAACGTAAGTCGAGGTTTGATAGATGGGCGGAATCACAGCTCCTGTTGTGGGATCCGGATCTTGTCCGACGTGAATTGCCTTTGTCGAGAACTTCATTTGTTGCTCCTACTTTGTTATTGATTGAAGCGCGTTTGGTGGTTGGCTCAGCGTTTGGTGGTTGGCTCAGCGTTTGGCGCCGGCTTTTGGTTTTGCTTCGTGCTTGGAGTCAGACTTGACGTCTTCGCTGTCCAGTTGCTCTCTGAGGTGCGACATGATGTCGAACTTCGTCAACACTCCACAGGCACGATCGCCTTCGGTGACGACTACCATCGCTTTTCCAAGCTTGAATTGTTTGTAGACGTTTTCAATTTCCGAATTGACGTCGATTTGCGGGAAGGGTTTGCCCATCACGCTTCCGACTTCCACGGTCGAGGGATCTTTTCGTTCGAACACCACTTGCATGGCAACAAGATCATTGATGTGTCCGACGTTTTGTCCGTCTTTGGTGACAACCGGCAACTGGTCGATCTGATGTTTTTCCATGAGATCGATGGCTCGTTGCACTGGATCGGTTGGTGCAACGGTGATCAGCGCGGAGATGCTGCCGCGACCTTTCTTTCTATCCAAAAGATCCTTTGCATAGTAGCTGTGACCAGGCGACGGCAGGAAGCCATTCTCGCGCATCCATTCGTCTGAGAATACCTTGCTCAAATATCCACGGCCACCATCTGGCATCAAAACAACAATTACGTCCTCCTGTCCCATTTTTTCGGCGACGCGAAGCGCCGCGACGGTTGCTGTTCCGCACGAACCGCCGAGCAGGAGCCCCTCTTCATGGGCCAGGCGACGGGCCATCACAAATGAATCTTTGTCGGAGACCCTTACGAATTCATCGACTATTTTCATCTCTGCATTTCTGGGGATGAAGTCTTCGCCGATGCCCTCGACCTTGTATGGAGCAGCCATGTCGCCCGAGTAGATTGAGCCTTCGGGATCGACACCGACGATTTTGATCTTCGGATTCTTTTCTTTGAGATAACGCGCGGTACCGGAAATGGTGCCGCCTGTTCCCATTCCTGCTACGAAGCAGGTGATTTTGCCTCCGGTCTGTTCCCAAATTTCCGGACCAGTGGTCAGATAATGCGCCATTGGATTATTGGGATTGGCGAATTGGTTCGGTTGAAACGCACCCGGAATCTCCATCGTCAGTTTGTTTGCAACCGAGTAATAACTCTCGTGTGAGCTGGCTGAAACACTGGTGGGAACGACAACGACCTCGGCTCCATAAGCTTTCAGAAGATTTATTTTTTCCGGCGCTACTTTGTCCGGGCACACCAGAATGCAGTGATAACCTCTGACGGCTGCCAGTTGCGCCAGACCGGTTCCTGTATTGCCTGACGTGGGCTCGATGATTGTTCCGCCTGGTTTGAGCAAACCGGCTTTCTCTGCCTCTTCAATCATCTTGAGGGCGGGTCGATCTTTGACGGAACCGCCCGGATTGAAGCACTCAACTTTTGCCAGGATGAGGGGCTTGAGGCCAGCGTTGACCTTGGACAGCTTTACAAGCGGTGTGCCGCCGACCGTTTCAAGAATGTTCTCGTAGTACTTCACGAGGACCTGACCTCCCTTACAATATATGGAAAAGCGAACCCGAACGTAGATTATAAGCTGATGACAAACAACAAATACGTCTGGCGACCAAGCGATCACGAAGAATTCAACTTTGAAAAGCAGCTGGGGCAGCCGGGGCAATACCCGTACACACGCGGTATCTACGCGGACATGTACCGTTCGCGCGTTTGGACCATGAGGCAGTATGCCGGATTCGGCAACGCGGATGAGACCAACAAAAGATTTAGATATCTCTTAGCTAACGGACAAACCGGACTTTCTGTGGCTTTTGACTTGTGCACCCAGATGGGACTCGACAGCGATGATCCGATGTGTCTGGGCGAAGTCGGCAAAACAGGCGTTGCCATCGATACCCTCAAGGATATGGAACGTCTCTTCGATCAAATCGACCTGTCGAAAGTGTCGACATCGATGACGATTAACTCGACTAGTTCCATTCTTCTGGCCATGTACCGAGCAGTCGGCGCAAAGCAAGGCGTATCGCCGGCTCAGTTGCAGGGCACGATTCAAAACGACATTCTCAAAGAGTACGCTGCGCGCAACACTTACATATTTCCGCCGGCGGGCTCAATGCGGCTTATTACCGACATCTTCGAGTACTGTGCAAAAGAAATGCCGAAGTGGAACACCATATCCATTAGCGGCTACCACATTCGCGAAGCCGGTGCTACTGCGGTTCAGGAGCTGGCGTTCACTTTTGCAAACGGCATCGAGTATGTAAACGCGGCACTGTCAAAAGGTCTGGATATCGACTCTTTCGCGCCCCAACTCAGCTTCTTTTTTGTGGCGCAGATGAATCTGTTGGAGGAAGTGGCGAAGTTTCGTGCGGCCAGGCGCATCTGGTCGAAGATTATGAAGGAACGGTTCGGTGCCAAGAATCCAAAATCGATAACTCTGCGCTTCCACGTGCAGACTGCTGGTTCGAGCCTGACTTTGCAGCAGCCGGACAACAATATAGTCAGAACCACGATTGAAGCCATGGCTGCCGCCCTTGGCGGGTGCCAGTCGCTTCACACCAACTCGAAGGACGAAGCGATTTCGCTTCCCAGCGAAGCGGCAGCTCTCACCGCTCTTCGCACGCAACAGATTATTGCCACTGAAACCGGCGTGGGCAGTATCGTCGATCCTTTCGGTGGAAGCTACTACATCGAGGCTCTCACCGATCGCATAGAAGCGGCTGTGGATGAGTATCTCGACAAGATCGAAAAAATGGGCGGCGCCATCAAAGCAATTGAAGCCGGTTATATGCAGAAGGAAATTCAAGATTCCGCATATCAATATCACAAAGATGTAGAATCCGGCGCGGCAGTCGTGGTGGGCGTCAACAAGTTTGTCGATGAAGCCGAAGAGCACATGACCATACATCGTGTGGACGATGCCCTGGAAGTTACGCAGAAGAAAGCGCTCAAAGAAGTTAAGGAATCCCGCGACAACGACAAGGTCGACTTTGCGCTCGACAACCTGCTGAAAGGTGCTCAAAGTAAAGAGAACTTAATGCCCTTGATATGCGAAGCAGTGGACACTTATGCCACCGTCGGTGAGATCAGTTCCACGCTGAAGAAAGCCTTCGGGAAATTCCGCCCGCAAGTGACGATTTAGCTGAGCCAATGGAGCTCGTACAGGAATCGCGCAAATTCATGGCACCTCGCGTATCGATCGTAATTGTCAACTGGAAAACGCCAGCTCTTTTGGCTCGGTGTCTCGATTCGATCAAGGAAGACCCCGGTTATCGCACGTTTGCAATTCACGTGGTCGACAACAACTCGCAAGACGAATCGGTGGCCATGCTCAAGCGAGACTACCCTTATGTCGACCTTACCGAAAATTCAGACAACCTCGGGTTTTCAAAGGCCTGCAACCAGGTGATTCCGTCGGCTTCCGGCCAGTACATATTGCTTTTGAATCCTGATACGGTCGTCAATAAAGGCGCAATCAGCGCGCTTGCCGATTTCATGGACAGTCACCCCGAGTGCGGATGCGCCGGTCCTAAAGTCTTAAACCCTGACGGAACCCTTCAGCTCGCTTGCCGCCGCGCCTTCCCCTCGGTGCAAGCCTCATTTTTCAGGCTCACCTACCTGTCTCGACTGTTCCCCAACCATAAACTTTTCTCGAAATACAACCTGACTTATCTCGATCCCGATGCCGTTTGTGAGGTGGATGCATTGTCAGGTTCTTGCATGATGGCAAGAAAAGCGGTGGTGGAACAAATCGGACTTCTCGATGAAGACATATTCATGTTTGGAGAAGACATCGATTGGTGTTGGCGCATGAAGCAAGCTGGACACACAGTTCTTTACTTTCCAGGAGCTAGTGTTTACCACATTCATGGGGCTTCCAGCCGCCTGAGACCAATTGGTGCTACTGTCAACCTCCACAAAGGTATGGAAGTTTTCTATCGAAAACACATGGCGCAAAAGTACTGGGCCCCTTTTAATTTGCTAGTGTATGCTGCAATCTGGGCCCGAGCAGCCATGTTTATCCTCGTCAACCTTTTGCGAGGCTTGGCAGCCAAGCCCAACACTCCCTTGCCCCAGACTCAAGAATTTGGGACTGACAACGGGGAGACCTCAAAGTCGATAGGAAACGTGACCTCAAAGACCGGCAGCTGAAAAATGGCGTTAAATGGTGACACAAGAGTTCTAGTAACGGGAGCCTCGGGGCTCATTGGGCGGGCGCTCCTGGAGGCGCTTATCGCCTCCAAGAAGTATCAGATTCGCGGTCAGGTTCGCGATCGTTTGGAAGCACGTTCGAAAGTCGGAGCTGGTATCGACTGGTCGAAGGTCGAGCTAGAGCAAGCTGACTTTACGCGCACCGGCGATAACGAAATGCGGCAGCTCACGCGCGGTTGCGATGTGGTTATTCACGCCGCCGGTTTGGTTCATCAACCCGATGCGCCGTACCAAGAGTACGAGGTCATCAACGTCAGAGCCACTGAGCAACTGGCAGAAGCATGCGCGGCCAATCAAGTGAAGACGCTGGTTTTTTTGAGTTCGTCGGCAGTCTATGGTCCCGGTCCATTCGAGAAGATTGAAGAAACCGCTCCACTGAAAGCAAAAACTCCCTATGCTGTGTCCAAAATGCGCAGCGAAGTTTACTTGCAGACTTTGCAAGGAATTCCGCGTGTCATCATGCTTCGCCCATCGATGGTTTTTGGCGAAGGCGATCGTGGCAATCTGCTTTCCATGATTCGCGAAATCAAAAACCAGCGCTACAAGCATATTGGTGCCGGTTCAACCGGCAAGAGCCTCATCTACTCCAAAGATCTTGCGCGTGCCGTGGAGTTGTGCCTCGATAAGTGCCCGTCCGGACCACAGATTTTCAACGTCGCCAATCCGGAGCCTGTGTCAATTAAGGCTCTGGCTGAGGAGATCGCCAGGGCTCTAAACATGGAAGGGAAAATCGCAAGCGTTCCCGAGCTCTTTGTAAAACTCGGAGTCAAGGCTGCAGAAACCTTCATGCCAGGCAAATCTCCGGTGACCAGCGAGCAAGTCGAAAAGCTTTTGACGACGACAACTTGTTCAGTAAATAAGTTGGTTAACACTACTGGTTTTCAACCGACCAACTCATTGGATAAAGCAATCAAGTCGGAGATTGCGTGGGCGACAAGCAACAATCTTCTCTAAAAGGATTCCTAGACCGCTACTTCAAGATAAGCGAACGGGGCTCCAGCGTTCGCACCGAGATTTTTGCCGGTTTGACTACATTTATGACGATGGCTTACATCATTGTCGTCAATCCTGCCATTCTCGCTTTTGCCGGAATTCCGGTTGAACCAAGCACGGTGGCAACCATCATTACCTCCGTGGTCGGCTGCCTTTTGATGGCGTTCATTGCTAATCGTCCACTGGCGGTAGCACCTTATATGGGGGAAAACGCGTTCATTGCATTCGGACTCGCTGCAATGGGAATCGGCTGGCAGTTGAGGCTCGGTGCGGTTTTTGTCAGCGGTGTCGCCTTTCTCATCCTCTCATGCCTGCGCGTGCGCTCATGGTTGGCCAACTCTATTTCAATGAGCATGAAGCATAGCTTTGGTGCTGGAATCGGCTTGTTTCTTGCACTGATCGGATTGTATGAAACTGGAATTGTCACCAGCGGCGCTACCGGCATGCCGTACAAAGCACTGTTGCAAACCGATGGAATTCTGCTTAAGGCACCGCCGGTTCCTCTCAAAATCGGCAACTTCCACGATCCCAAAGTGTTGCTTGCAATTTTTGGATTCGTTCTTATTGCGGCGCTGCTCTTTCGCAAAGTGAAAGGAGCAATTCTCATCGGTATAGTCGTGACTGCCGTGATCGGCTTCGTATTGGGCTTAGGCGAGGCGCCGACGGGAATTTTTGCAGTTCCATTTCAAGGTGCATACACTCTCGACCCCATCTTTTTGAAGTTGGATATTGCCGGCGTATTGAATCTGACGTTTCTTCCCATTTTGATGACACTGTTTTTGATGAGCTTTCTGGATACGTTGGGAACGCTAGTGGGTGTTGGTGCTTCAGCAGGAATGCTCGATGAGAAAGGAAACTTTCAAGAAGTCGAAAAGCCGATGATGGTTGATGCGTTGTCTTGCATCCTCTCCTCGCTAGTCGGTTCGTCGACCAGCGGCGCGTTTATCGAGTCTGCCGCCGGCATTCGCGAAGGCGGACGCACGGGACTGACAGCTTTGGTGGTGGCATTGCTCTTTGTTGTTTCTATTTTTTTCATTCCGCTGGTGGTGCCTCTGCAACATCTTACCTACGCCTATGCACCGGCTCTGATGGTGGTGGGGCTGCTCATGCTTGGTTCTGTAAAGAACATAGATCTCGATGACTTTACCGAGGCAACACCGGCATTTGCCACCATTGCCATGATGATTTTCACGTACAACATTGCAAATGGGTTGACTGCAGGACTGGTGCTTTATGTACTGATGAAACTGGCGGTAGGGCGGTACAAAGACTTGAATTCAGGCTCGTATGTGCTTGCGGCCATGTGTCTGACGTACTTCATATTCGGGTTGCCGCATTAATGCATTAACCGCAGTCGTGACATTTCATC
>CAZCZI010000085.1:17070-18854 GCA_964503045.1 uncultured Candidatus Obscuribacterales bacterium | reverse complement strand
TTCAAAGAAAGAAACGCTGGTGTCGCAGGCGATACTATGCCTAGCCGGTTGTAGCCGGAAATTTGCCCATATGCAACACCGATGACGTCATCTGGACGACGCTTGAAGAAGCTTTTCATCGGAATCTCGGTTCCAAAACTAAATGATTGTCTTGAAGACAACAAACCACCTAGAAATACTTGGCCTATATTCTTGTCGTTCATGGCATAGCGGCCCCAAATGCCGATGTCTTTCCAAATCTTTTGATCGAAGTTCATATACATCCCGACAGGGCGCGGGCCATTTAGCGGATTGCCGTCTGGAATTACCGAGATGATGCTGGTTCCGAACAAATCTTGTGGTGTGGTGAATGGAACATTTGTTCCTCTTCTGAAGCTCCAATTCCAAAAACCGGCGCGCAAATTGCCTTCTTTATTGAAGAAGATGTGTCCGAACTGCAGCTCGTGGTTTGTGCCCCAACACCCATAAATGTCTCTGTTTGTGATGGTGGTCATGGCGCTGGTGGCGCGAAAAAATGCGCGATTGCGCAGAATTGGTTTTTCTAGAGAGAACGCCAGTGCTGGTCCATTGAAGTTGGGACGCCAGGATGTGCTGTTGACGAACTGTGTGTTGAGAAACTGCAGTGATTCATTGTTTGCAAAGTTGTTGTTGTCGAACATCGCACCCATTGAAATGAGACCGGCTTTGCTGTTGCCTTTGAGACCGAGTCCCGGTTTGAAGTCTTGCGAGTAGTACGCTTGTTCCAAGCTCATTGTAGGGCGCAGCGAGTTGCTGTTATTGTTGTTGATTACGAGGTTTGGAATTTGAATTTCGTTGGGTCCGGAGTTGAACGGCGATGCGTTCGCGTCAACGATGTCGTTCATCGGGCTCAGTAAATATAGGTTGCGAGGAAAGAAACGACCGGCTGCTGCAGTTAACCGCGCGAACAGATACCCGTCCCCCATTCTTTCGTCTGGTTTGCTTTCGTGAACCCGCGCGAAGAAGTTGATTCTTGCCCTCAGGTTGGCCGCCATTGAGTCGCGGTCGCGCTTGCCCATGTCTGCTTGTGGAACGAAAGTCAAATCACCATTTATCTTCAACTTCTCGAGCACCGCCAATCTTGCGTGCGCCTCACTTATCTTTGATTCCAGCTCTTTGCTGTCTGCCATAGACGACTTGAAGGCGCGCAGCGCAATTGTTCCTTTCACTTCTTGCATCGAGTCTTCAAACTCGTCGGTGAGCATTCCGATTTCTTTCAGGTCTTGCGCCGTTAGCTGATCGTTAGGAAGCGCCGCCAATCGCGGCATCAGCTGCAAGTAGTACTTGCCCAATTCCGAGCGAGTCAGCATCGTAGATGGTGGCGGTGCAAACCCATGGCGAATTGCCAGCTGCTCGACATAGCGCCGGAGCATGTCTGTGCTCGTAACTTTGATTGGGCTTCCCATAGGCTTGCCGGCTTCGAAATCGGGATCGGTCTGCGCTGCGGTTTGTGATGCACTCGATGATCCACTCGGCAAGGCGATGGATGGTGGAGGGGGTGAAGACGCAGATGATGCATCTTGTCCTAATGCAAAGGGAGCTTGCGCGAGAAACAAAGTCGTTGCAATAACAACCGCTCGATGTACCGGAGATGTCATACGGGGAGCACCCACACTTTTTTTACACCGCAAGTATGCTTCTGCGGCGTTTGAATTGCGCTAAATACTTCTCAGGCAGTGCTTGTCGGCAATTTCAACCGATGTCAATTGCTCTAATCGACAATCAAAAATGAGTTAAAAATGGCTCTTTGCAGCACTTGTCGTACG
>CAZCZI010000085.1:12993-16970 GCA_964503045.1 uncultured Candidatus Obscuribacterales bacterium | reverse complement strand
CTGAATTGCTCTCTTCGCTCGCGGGCGGAAGATAGCTCCACAAGTCCTTCATCCGCTAAGAGCAGTCCTGCGAGCTCTTCAGGCAAACAATCGCAAAGCAGTTCTAAATTAACCGCACAATCGCAGTCGTTGCCGCAGCTGAGCCAGAAGCTTACTGACTTGCACGATACGATTAAACATTTGAAGCATGCTTCTAAGAATTTGATAGGCGAGATGAATCGTACCGAAATGAAAATTCTTGAGTACGACGACTACATCAATCAATACATCGACGACAAGCCGGTCCAGTACAGCGAACAACTTTATCCCTACGGCTTTCAAAATATCGGCAACACATCCACCGTTGACACACCAATGCAACCGCGCAAGAAGTGGGTTGATTATTATGTTGGTCAGTTAGGAACACTGATGAGCATCGCTAAAACCGAAGTGCAGTCTGTGCTTGATTCGCCGGACGTGAGCTCCGTGTCCAGCGATCTCACCTCTCGAATCAAATCCAATATGAGCGCGATACGAGATCATTTAGCCAAACTGACTAAACTCACCAGTGTCGATAAATACGACAACGACGCAATACAAACAGAAGCAGCAGCCATTCGGGATGAAGGCGGCGACATCGATTTATGCTCACGAAAGCTCTATCGTGCGGCAAAAGAGAAGGCGGGCAAATAGCTGGTCCGCCGAACACTATTTGTTCGGATTGGCACGGCCGCTCTCAGTTTCAATTTGGCGAAGAACCTCCAAAGCACGCTTCTCGCTAGCAACGATTCTTAGAGCCTTCTGCGCGGCGTCCTTTGCCCTTTCTTTCTCGTTTAGAGAAAGATATAATGATGCGATTTTCGCCAGCGACAACGCATCATAATTGGAAAGCGCTGGGTCTTGCACTTTCTTGGCAAACTTCTTGCGCATCAGTTCGACGTACTGCAAGTAGAACGATGATGTACCGGGCGGAATCGGCGCACCGCTCGATTTCAGCGACATTGCAGCATCCAGCTCGGCTACCGCGTCTTTGTCGCGCTGTTGCCCTATGAATGACTGCGCACGCCAAATCTTGGGCCACGGATTGTAGTCTGCTAACTTTTCTGCTTGATTGAGAAGCTCGCGAGCCTCATCGAATTTCTTCTGCGCCATGCGGACTTGCGCCATCTGTATCAGACCTTCTGCATAACTTGGCGCTCTTTTCACAGCCAGATCGGCAAGACGTTCAGCCTCCGCCACATCGTTGTTGGCAAGGCTGACAGAGCTTCCCACCAAGAGACGAAACGTCAGATTTTCATTGTTCGTCAATTGCTCTTGTTGCGCAGGTAGAGGAGAAACCACTTTGGCCGCTCTGGTGGGATGTCCATTGAGAAGCTCTCCATATGCGATGAGACAGCGTGCCATATAGATGTTGGAGGGGGTTCGCCTGGGCAATTTTAAAACAGCTCTTGCATCTGCTAGGCTTTCATCGATATAACCCATGCGCATATTGTATTCAGCGCGAAGCAGCAGTGCTTCTGGGTGATCGGGCGCAAGATGAACGGCGCGATCGATGAGATCTTTCGCCATGATGAAATCTCTGCGCTGCAGTAGAAGATATGCAAGACTCTCTTTCGCCTCGACATAGTCGGGCTTGAGAGTGAGCGCCAGCGCCCAATGTTTGTAAGCGCTGTTGCGATCATTTAGAAAGAACTCCGCCTTGCCGAGCCCTTGCCAGGCAACCGCATATGCCGGATCAATCGCCGTTGCCACCTCATAGTATTTCTTCGCTTCCTGAAAGTTGCGCACCTTCATATATTTGTTGCCGGAATTGAAGTAGAAATTGACGGCAGCCTTGCGTCCCAAGAAAGTTGCGGTGCCAAAGATCATCACTATAGACAGTATCACTCGCTGCCAGGCAAGAATTCTCGAAGTCTTGCGCATGCGTTCGAAATTTTCCGGTTGAGTAACAGCGATCGGCTCTAGCTCCGGCTTTAGATTGAAGCGGTGTTCGACAACCCTGGTAAACAATTTGGTGAAGGACTGGTGCGAAAAAAGAAACGATGGAACATTGTGTGGCGTCAAAAGTTCAGGAAACAGCAATTCATCCTTGCGCGAACCCAAGATAACCAGCCGCATGGCAGGTGGTTTGAGGGAAAACAGTTTTGAGAAGATCAGCTGGCGCTCCAAGATGATTCCTTCTATCGAGCTCCACGGAATTGTCTTGGCGAGCCGCCAAAGCTTCACTCCCTTTTCGGTTACTTTGATACCGCCTGTGATGACGGATACGATCGACATTAAAACGATACACCCGCAAAACCAGAGAATCGCCGCTGTAAGCCAGACTCTCAGTACGATGATCGCCCATTCGATTACGGAGTTTGAACCGGGAATCATGGCGATGGCATCCGGAATGGTAAGAAGTGTGGCAATCAAAACAGAGCTGCCGCAGGCGATCTGAGCCATTGCTGAAAAGCTCGGCAAAACGGTGATCGGCGTGAACGGCGCGGGCGCTTCGCCGACGGGCGTTTCGGGACGGGCGTTCTTACCTTCGTCCCAATCATTTGCCGGATCGACCGTTAAAGACGGCTCTTGTAAACCGCCATCTCCTGTCTTTTCCTTATGTTGTATGTCCGCCACGAGGCACCCGAACTAATGACTTCCTGTCGAAATGGTAACTGCATTACAAATTGCGACTTCCTGAAAACCTACCCCTTTTCCTTAGATTAAACACCTGGTAGATTTCTAGTGCACCAATTACCTAGGCCACCGGTTTATATCTTGTGGTTTCCCCTCTTGCAGGTTTTTGTGAGTCCTTTGGGTTTGGTCTGAGTTGGCAGGATAGACGAAGGCGCAAAAATGGTCTAAATGAAAGCGGTGTAATCGCGTTCCTTGGCAGCCTGAGAGCGTTCATGTAACGATTTCAAACTGTTAGACAAAAAGATTAGAACGTGCCATATTGAACGGAGGTTAATATTAACTGTGGCAAGTGGAACAGAGGTGAATTCTTTGAAAATCCTGATTATCGAGGACGATGTCAACATCGCTCGTCTAATCGAGCTTGAACTCGGCTACGAGGGATACCAGGTATCGGTCGCCCACGAAGGCAACCAAGGTTTGGATCTATTCAAGAAAGATCAACCTGATCTCGTACTTCTCGACATCATGCTTCCAGGACTGGACGGAATCGAGGTTTGCAAGCGCCTTCGCAGCATGTCCAAGGTTCCGGTAATCATGTTGACCGCGAAAGACGGCGTGCAGGATAGAGTGGTCGGACTGGACAGCGGCGCGGACGATTACCTGACCAAGCCATTTGCTACTGAAGAGCTTCTCGCCAGAATACGTGCCGTCATGCGGCGCAAACCCCAAGAAGGTATTCTCACTTACGCAGACCTGTGGATGGACCAGCTCAACCGTGTGGTAAAACGCGGCGAGCGCCAACTGGACCTGCGCGCCAAAGAGTTCGACCTGCTCAGACTGTTCATGCAATATCCGGAGCAAGTCCTCTCTCGCGAATTCATTTTCGACAAAGTTTGGGGATACGACTTTATCGGCGAATCAAACGTCATCGAAGTCTATATTCGTTACCTGCGCTCAAAACTCGAAGATGGCAACTCTAAGCGCCTTATTCAAACGGTGCGAGGGGAAGGTTACGTTCTCAGAGAAGAAGAACCTTCTCGCTAAATTCGAGATCTTAGATGTTCGTTCAGCCCACTTCACACGAAGTGGGCTGTTTGCAGTTTGGGACGGGCCTAAACCCGAAACCCAAGTAGCGTGAGACAAACGAGGCTCGAGGGTTATCGCTTAGCTGGAAATGCTTCAGCGATATCGCCGAAACACAGAGTCACGATAGTGCCTAGATTTCGGGCGCCTGTGACGTTTTCGGGGAATTCCACAAATCTGTCAAGAATTTCAGCTATTTGTGTATAAACAGTTCCCCCTGAAAACAGATGCAAGACTATGACAGAGTTGCTGCCATCGAAATCTTTTGGCGCCTTCCAAAACGCCGATAGAGAAAA
>CAZCZI010000085.1:0-12893 GCA_964503045.1 uncultured Candidatus Obscuribacterales bacterium | reverse complement strand
CCGGTGGAGCAGCCTCAAGATGGGTCATACACAGTAAAGAAGGGAGACAATCTTTGGAACATCGCTCGCCGATTTCTCAATGACCAGCTCAAGAGAAAGCCTGAAGGCCAAGAGGTAAACGCCGCAGTTGAAGCCATTGTTCGCAGCTCGGGCCTGGATTCGACTGTCATTCAGCCCGAGCAAGTACTTACAATTCCAGCGCAATTCATTGGCGCTGAAAACACCAAGGCGCAGGCAGCAAGCCGCAATTCACAACCGGGGAGAAAAGACGATACGGCTCAAAATCGAGAATCAAAAGAAATTCCAACTCTCGTCGCGCCGGCCGCCTCGAAAGACTATAGCCTTCCAAACCCTCCGAAGTCGACTGACGCATCATTTACAAAGCAGCTCTCTGACGTTGTTTCCAAGAATGAGAGCACTTCGTACCGTTCAATCAATTGGGATGACAACTCTGCCGGTGTCTCCGTCGGAGTCATGCAGTGGAACCAAAAGAAAGGCCAGCTACCCGAACTCTTCGCTCGCTGGCATGAGGAGTATCCGATAGCATTCAATGCAATCTTCGGCGAGAAAGCATCCAATGGAAAGACATACGCTCAAAACTTGCTCCACGAGGAATACGTGAGAGATGCAGATTTCCGTCATGATTCAAAATTGCGACATGCTCTCGTTAAAGCGTTGGAGCATCCGGGTTTTCAAAAGGCGCAAGACGAGCTCAGCCACGAGATGGTGGAAGAGTATCGCGATATTGCTCACAAGCACGGCATTCATACACAGTTTGGCGTCGGAATGATCGTCGATGCTGCAAACCAGCTCGGCCCGTACGCCGTAGCCAGGATGCTCCGAAAGATCATCGGGAGATCTCACTCTGAAACAGAGACCATAAGCAAATTTGTAAAGGCAATCGATTTCCGACCGCAAGCCAAAAAGCGCGCGCAAACAGTATCTTTGCACCTTTCTGATTTTTCGCCTTGAAGAGCTAGCTCGTCACAGACATTCTTTTAGTGGTGGTTGCAACACGAGTTTTAGCCGTGTTTGAACATCCGGTGCCAACATTTGCAGAGTCTTCAGCGCACGACAACGCACGTACGGATTGTCATCCTGAGCTAGCAGCAAAAGGATGTCCTCCGGCATGTGCGGATTTTCTGCGACACCGAAGCGCACGTCCACATGTCCATCTACAGATAGCATCGACAGAGTGTCTTGCGGTGTTTGTGGGTTCTCGGCCACGGCAAGGCGCACTTCCGGACATCGATCGTTTGCCAGTTTGCGCAAAATATCAACAGGTGTTTTCGGATTCTCCGCGACGCCGCGTCGGATCGCCGAAATCTCATCATCGCTCAAGCGCGACAATACTTGCTTGGGCGTGTTGGGGTTGCCGGCTACGACTCGCCGGACATGGAGAATATCGCTGTCGCTGCTTGCAAATCTGTCTTGTGCATGCGCAACATTATTTGTATTGGTTGCGCATTTGGTTTCCTCTTCAGGCTCCTGGCTGCGTGCCAAAGCACTTTCTCTATCGGTCATGTGTAAATAAGCTCCAAAGTCGCTAAAACCTGGGAAACCAGTAAGATTCAAAACGCCTCTTCGGAAAAGAGGGTGCCAAGGGACTAGATGTTATGTACCCAATGTCAAGTATTGAGTATCGTGTAGAGCCAGGGGTTTAATCAAAATTGGCTTCAACAGCGCCTTTCAGGGTTTCGCGCTTGAGTTCGATTACGGGTTTCCCCTGATCTGATGAGGGAAACCATGGAAGAAGTGGGATTTCCCCTCCCCAAGTCAGAGGTCAAGACCGAAAAATGCCAGTGTGTGGGCTTGTTATTTTTTGCACTGTAACGTTATTATAATCACCAATAATAAGATACTCATTTGATAGTGATCTCTTAAAGAGAGCCATCAAAGTGTCGGCGAGGTGTCTATATGGCACAGACAAACATCCTTCAACATCACATCCCGGTGGCGGCGAGATTTTCAGCGCCTGGGTCACGGATTGATTTGGATTACGGCGAACTCGACATACTTAGTATCTCTGAAGGCAACTGGGTTTTGAGGCTTCCACCTTCGTTGATTCAGCATCAACCTGAGTTGGAGCGGCTTTTGACCAAAGTCTTCTCCGGGCGCACGGAAGAGAATCTAGCCTTGGCACAGCAAATGTCATTGAACTGGTGCGTTGCCAAGTGCAAGCAGTCCGGAATCACTCTGGATGAGTGCATGGTTGCGGAATAGGTGCGCGTTTCGCCTCGGTTTTGGTCAACCCTTTACCAAGGCTGGTGTCTCGCGGCTTGTGTCTCGCGGCTTGTCGCTTTAAAGCGACTTTTTTCTACAAAAAGTCGCTTTTAAGCGACTTTCGTTGACTGTCAAACGAAGCCGAAAGAGATTGCAGAGTTCTGTGTCGCTTTAAAGCGACATTCTGGAAAAAAAAGTCGTCTTAAAGCGACTCCGTTCGCGCGACTCCGTCCGCACAACTCCGTCCGCACAACTCGTCGCGGGTTAGTCCTCAGCTTTCGCTCTGTTGCGAGATTAGCCTTCGGCCTCGTCTTTGCCGCCGTCATCTTTGCCGCCGTCCTCTGATTTGTCGCCGAGATCGGCAGGTTCGACGATCGGCGTTACCGAGACAACCGAGTCGTCTTCGCCCAACTGCTGAATGCGGACACCGGTCGCCATGCGGCCTTGAGCGCTGATGTCGTCAACTTGCTGCCTGACCACGATACCGTTGGCAGTGGCAATCATGACGCCGTCGCCGTGCCAGACCACGCGGAGCGAAGCCAGCTTCGATGAGGCATTCTTGAACTTGGTGCCGATGATGCCGATGCCGCCTCTTCCCTGCTGTCTGAACTCTTCGAGTTTGACGCGTTTGCCGAAACCGTCATTGGTGACCACGAGTATGAAGCAATCGTCCTTGGGCTCGACTACGTCGAAGCCGACGATCTTGTCGCCTTCGCGCAGCGTGATTGCTCTTACTCCGCGGGCTGGACGTCCCATCGGTCGAAGTTCTTCTTCACTATAGCGGATGCACATGCCGTCGGACGTACCGATGATGGCATCACATTTGCCGTTGGATGGACGCACCCAACCGAGCTCGTCGCCCTCGTTTAGTGAGATGGCGATGATGCCGCTGCGTCTGATGTTGCTGAAGTCCGAAAGCGGGACTTTCTTGATGTATGCCTGGTTGGTTAGCATGACAAGGAAGTTGTCGTCGTTGAACGTCGAGACTGGAATGACTGCCGTCACCGTTTCATCTTGCGCAATCGACAACAGATTGACGAGCGCCAGTCCGCGCGCGTTTCTTCCACCTTCCGGAAGGTCCATAACCTCAAGCGGATAGACCTGACCCTTGTTCGTAAACACGAGCAAGCGGTCGTGCATGTTGGCGGAGAAGAAGTGTTGGAGATCGTCCTCATCCTTCGCCTTGACGCCGGTTACGCCGCGAGTATTTCGGCGTGACTTTCTGAAGCTGTCGAGCGCCACGCGTTTGATGTACGACTGCTTGGTGATGAACACCGCCATCGGCTCGTTAGGAGTAAGGTCTTTGGCGGTCAAGTCAGTGTCGGCAGAGCCTTCGATTCTTGTTCGCCGAGAATCTTTTTTGAATTTGTCTTTGACCTCGGCAAGTTCCTTCTTGATGATGTCGAGCACGAGCTGACGATCGGCAAGGATCTTCTGATACTCTACGATGTTGGCTTGCAGTTGGTCGTATTCGGTTTGCACCTTCTCGCGTTCTAATCCTGTCAGTCTTCTCAACTGCATTTCGAGAATGGCGTTGGCTTGCCGCTCGTCCAAACTGAACTTGGCAATCAGCGCCGCTCTTGCATCTTCAGTGGAGTTGGCACCGCGGATAGTGGCGATGACCTGATCGATTTTGTCGAGTGCTTTGAGCAAACCGGCGCGGATGTGCGCTGCGTCTTCGTCTTTTCGCAGGTAGTACTTGGTGCGTCTGGTGACGACCTCGATTCTGTGGTCGATGAACTCTTGAATCAAGTCGGAAAGCTGCAATGTGGCTGGGCGCCCGCGAACGAGAGCCAGCGTGTTAACTGCGAACGACTGCTGCAACTGTGTTTGTTTGAAGAGGTTGTTGAGAACCACTTGGGCGTTTGCATCATGTTTCAGTTCGATGACAACCCGCAGACCGTGACGATCGGTTTCATCGTTGACATCGGAAATGCCGCTCAACTTGTCTTCGCGAACCAGGTCAGCAACCCGCTTCGCAAATGCCTCAGGACCGACCAGGTAAGGAAGCGAAGTAACCACGATACCCATGCGCTGCCGGCGTCCACCGGTTTGCGCTAATTGCTCGATTGTCGCTTCGCCGCGCACTTGAATGGAGCCGCGTCCAGTTGTGTACGCTTCTTCAATGCCGTCAGTGCCCATGATGATGCCGCCCGATGGGAAGTCCGGGCCTTTGACCCATTGCATCAACTCTTTGGATGTAAGTTCAGGATTGTCGATTTTGGCAATGGTGCCTTCGACTACCTCAGCGAGGTTGTGCGGTGGGATGTTGGTCGCCATACCGACTGCAATCCCGGCAGAACCATTCAACAAAAGTACCGGCAGCCGCGACGGCAGAACTACAGGTTCTTTGCGGCTTTCATCGAAGTTTGGACGCATGTCAACGGTTTCGGCATCGATGTCTTGCAGCATTTCCTCTGCCATCGGCGCCAACCTTGCTTCCGTGTATCGCATTGCAGCAGGCGGATTGTCAAGATCGCCGAAGTTGCCGTGACCGTCGACAAGCAAGTATCTGCTGGCGCTTGGCTGAGCCAGTCTGACTAATGAATCGTATATGGCACTGTCGCCGTGCGGGTGGTATTTACCCATCACGTCTCCGACCGTGAGTGCGGATTTCCTAAACTTAGTCCCAGGCATCAAGTTCAGTTCGTACATGCCGAAGATGATGCGGCGGTGAACTGGTTTTAGGCCGTCCCGCACGTCAGGAATGGCGCGGCTCACGATCACCGACATGGCGTAGTCAATGAATGAACGCCTCATCTCATCGCGAACTTCGATTGATACGATTCTTTCGCCGCCGCCAGAACTGCCAGAAGGTGGTTGTTGCGTCACTTAGGGGTTCTCCGTTTAGTAATCGTCGATCATGTCTTTAGCCGCACTACAGGCGGGTTTTGCCTATCAGCGCCAAGAGTTTTTGACAATAGAGAAGTATATCATGTTGAGGCTTTCAGGCTCCTGAATCCGGGTTCAGTTGCTAAGTTCGGAGAAGTCGTCTGAATCGTGCATCGTATGGGCAAGTCTGCGCTGCATTGTGTAAATTTTATGAAACACCAGTCAGGTTGCTGGTTTGAGTGGTGCAGGCAAAGCCCAGACAAAGGTGTGAAAGTGAACATCTAAGTCATATATGCTTGTGCGGTGGGCTTGGCGACCGTAATATGTGGAACTGTTTGGAATATATGCAAGGGATTACAAGAATGTCGAACGAGACGAAGGGGCCTGTCGTGACTATTGAATCTGCTGGCGATAGCACAAGAATGCGCGATGAACGCCTTCGCAAACTTCAAGAGCTCAAAGACCAGGGTGTCAATCCTTATCCGTACAGTTTCAAGCGCTCGCATAAGGCTGCCCAACTGCAGGATATATATAAGGACTTAACGGCCGGTTCTGAAACTGAGGATGTCGTGCGTGTTTGCGGTCGCGTGCTCAACGAGCGCAACACTTGGATGTTTGTCGATCTCTTCGACGACAGCGGCAAAATCCAGCTGTTTTGCCATAAAGAAAATTTGTCCGAGGATGAACTCAAGCGTTTGCGCCTGCTGGATAAGGGCGATTACATCGGTGTGGAAGGCAAGATTCGCCGCACCAAGCAAGGTGAGCTCTCAGTCAAAGTTACCTCATACGAAATCCTTTCCAAGTCCCTGCTTCCGCTTCCTGACGGTTGGGGCGGCTTCACCGATGTTGAAGCGCGCTACCGCCGCCGCTACGTCGACATGATCATCAACCCGCACGTTCGCGATACGCTGCGCAAGCGAAGCGTTGCCGTGCGCGCGATTCGGCAATTCCTCGACGACCGCGATTTCCTCGAAATCGAAACTCCCGCACTGCAAGTGGAAGCCGGCGGTGCCGATGCTCGCCCATTCGTGACTCATCACAATGCGCTCGATATCGATCTTTATATGCGCATCGCCACTGAGCTGCACTTGAAGCGCCTGATCATAGGCGGGTTCGAACGAGTGTACGAAATCGGCCGCATCTTCAGAAATGAAGGAATCAGCACCCGACACAATCCCGAATTCACGATGCTGGAAATGTATTGTGCATACGGAGACTACCTTGAACTCATGGAGTTTACGGAAGAAATGGTTGTCGATTGCGTGCAAAAGGTATGTGGAACAGAAACGGTTCAATACGAAAACCAAGAGATCAGTTTCAAGCGGCCATGGCGAAGAGTGCGCATGAAAGATGCAATCAAGGAAGTAACCGGCATCGATTGCCACACCTTGGACACGATTGAAAAAGCGAAGAACGCTGCGAAGGGTCTGGGCATCGACGTCAAAGATGTCGATTCATTAGGCGGCGCCATCAATGCCATCTTTGAAGGAAAGGTCGAATCCACCCTGATTCAGCCAACCTTCATCATCGACTATCCGGTCGAAATTTCTCCACTGACAAAAGCGCACCGCGCCAAACCCGGTGAAGTAGAGCGTTTCGAACTATTTGTCTTCGGTCGCGAACTGGCAAACGGTTACAGCGAGTTGAGCGATCCCCAAGATCAGCGCGCTCGTCTCGAAGAACAAGCACGCAAGAAAGCAGCCGGCAACGAGGAAGCGATGCCTCTGGACCTCGACTTCATCGAAGCAATGGAATACGGAATGCCGCCCACCATGGGAATCGGCATTGGCATCGACAGACTCTGCATGTTCTTGACCAACTCACCATCCATCAGAGATGTCATCGCCTTCCCTACCATGAAGCCGCTTTCGAAATAAAGTGGGGGGACAACCATGAGTTTGATCCGCATATACGTCCACAGACCGACACAGAAAGTCTTGATTCCATCAGTTTGCGAGACTGAAGCGGGTTTCTTCATCGAAGAGAAACCAGTCAAAGTATTCGCGGTAAAGGACATCGATAATTGGAGCGCTTATGCCCTCAAGTGTTTGTATGAGGGCAATCGCGCCGTTCCCACCCCCGATCAATCTGATGAACCTGGCTCGGCGGTTTTGGAGCAGCTGAAAATCGATAAGTGGTCAACTTTTGAGAGAGACTCTGTGATGTTCACCATTCACACCGGCTATCGCTATTCCAATCTCTACACAACCGGCAAAGGCAGCGATGGAATGTGGCTGCAGTCCGAAACCAAGCAACGCACTTTCCACTGTAAGACACCACCGGATTGGATCGTCAAAGCCTTGGTGGAAGAGGTTATTCGATCGCCTGAAGCTACGCCCAAGCCAACGCTTTTGCTGGGTGGTCCGACGCTGCCCTCGAGCTAGGAAATTAGGAAACTCCTAAGCCCGCCAGGAAACTCCTATGCCCATTCTCGAACTTCTTGAAAATCACGTTAAGAACCAAGATCGGCATGGCTATTTTTTGCGAGCGAGTTTACCTGAACAAAGCCGGTAAGCGCGATCGAGCCGTGTCTCAAAACGCTGGCGGGCTCCTGGATTCGAGACCCGGCAAACAGGCGCTTTCCGGCTTTGTTCAGCAAAACATTTTCGAAAAAAGCAACACCCTAGCTGCCCATTTTTTTGTTCTTGGCAACAGCCTTGGACGAAAGCAATCGTCGCTCACTTCGCCACAAACGCTTGAGCCGCTTCCTTGAAGAAATCGGGGCCAAAGATTTGATAAGCCGCCTCGACGATGACGGCGCCGATTACCAAACCGATAATTAGTCCACGAACGACAGTCCTAGTATTCATCGCAACGACCTACGCGACTATCTAACTCTCGACTCTAGCTCTCGCTCTTACTTTCTTCAGCAGCTTCTTTCTTCTTTTTCTTCTTGGGCTGCTTTTCTTCCGATTTTGCCTCAACTGCAACCCCGGCTTCGGAATCGGCAGTAACCGGCTGATATTGAACTGCCAGAATCGTCACGTTGTCGGGAGCACCCCCTTCCAGGGTTAAACGCAGAAGCTCCTCGCAGACCTTCTGAGGCTCCTTAATGCTGCCAACCACCTCGCCTATCTGCTCGTCATGCAGAACAGCCGTCAGACCGTCCGTACACATGATGATCCAATCGTTGGCCTGAAGGTCGACCGGAGTTTGATCGATTTGAACCTTGTGGTTATGACCGACGCATCTGGTCAAATAGTGTTTGAATGGGCTGTTTTTGAACTGCTCAGGCGTTAGCATTCCCTTCAAAAGAAGGTCCATCACCAATGAGTGGTCTTGGGTGAGAACGCTGGTTTCTGCTCCCCGCACAAGATAGGCTCGAGAATCGCCCACGTGCCCAATTTGGAGTTTGCCGTCTTCGGCTTGCACGGCTGCCACGATTGTGGTTCCCATGTCCTGAACTCGCGGGTCGCTGGAGGCGACATTGAACACAGTGAGGTTGGCAGACGAAATTGCAGTAACCAACCAACGCTGAATTTCTTCACGGTCGTCGGCATGCGGCGCAGCTTCCAGCCAGAGGGTCTCAATGGCTTCGACTGCGAGCCTACTGGCTTGCGCTCCGCCGGCAGAGCCTCCCATCCCGTCAGCAATAACAAACACCCGTTTGTCTGGGCTTATGTAGAAATTGTCTTGATTTTCTGACCGCTCGCATCCGCGATCGGTAACGGCCGCTACACGCCAGCCTAGCTTTTCCATCGCCAGTTCTCCTGGGACCTTCCCCGCCATGGTCCCTTAAGCATATGAACAAGTCTACCCGCTAGCCGTGAATTCGTCCAATTGCCCAATCGCAAGGACTGACTATGATGGCCAAGAGGTCCTTCGCGGCTGTTGATCCTTTTCATTATGGGTGTACCCGCTTAAGTGGCCAGAACCACAAAAATTGACCGCAAATTGAACCCAAATTCTGCCGCCGAACCCAATAAATTTGCCAACTACTTACGGCCTTTGCCCTTGCGCGATTTGCGCTTTTTCCTTAATCCAGGCAAATGCGGCTCTATCACCATCGGGTGACAGTCCAGGAATGTATTCGATCGGGGTGTCAATGAACTTGCGCAAAAGCTTCCGTCGCATTTTGAGGCGCCCCTTGTATTTCAGAGACTCCCCCGAGAGTTCCGAAACATCTCCGATGTCATAGCCGAGGTAGCGATCGCCGGCGATTAGTTTCATAAATCCTTTGCCCGGCGTTTTGTAGGGTCTGACACGCTTTACGAAACGATCCCAACCGCCGGCATGCCACTGTCTCGTCGTGAATAGATGCAGGAAGAAACTGTCAATCATCCACGCCGAAAAATTGTCCATTTGCGGATTGAAGAAAGAGTGTCCTCGTTCGGGGTGCTGGTAGAGCGGGTTTCCGACTTCCGGGCAATAGCATCCGCGGAGTTGCTCATAGAACATCGTGTCGTAATCGACAAGCTTGAAATCGGGCCGGTAGTCGGCACCAACAACAATGATGTTGGAGTGATCTAGGTTGCCGTGCGCAATTTTGCGAGTGGACAGCGCTTGAATCATTTGCGAAAAGCGCTCGCGCAACTCTTCCAGCATTAGTTGATCGTTTGCTCGCAAATGTTCGCCGAGAAAACGATCTAGCGTAACTCCCTCAATCCAGTCCATTTTTAGCAACGGATACCAGATTCCGTTTACTTCAATGCCTTCACGTTGATATTCGAAATTGGTGAAGTACCGCGATTTCAGCCCGCCTGTTAGTTGCTTGGCGAGATTGATATAGCGAATTTCTCGATCAGGAACATGATGCCAAAAAAGTTTGACCGCCCACTTTCGTTTGTCGCTGTAAAATTGGTAGATCACGCCGTTATCGCCTGCCACGCGCTTTCCATAATTGCATCTGGCTGTGAGCAATTCTGGGTCTTTGAATCGACCTGCAGTTGAAACAGCCTGACTGTACTCCCAGGGACGGGGCCAGGGGCGACGCTGCAATGCCATTCCTTGTGCTCCGGGATCACCGGGGATTCCTTGTATTCCGGGCATTCCTGCCATTTGCTCTGTCGGTTGCTGCTGTTCTTCTTCATGCAAGAACACCGTTGCTTCTGTTCGTGCTCGCAGATACCAGGGGGTCTTGAAACTCCAATCTGTCGTAATCTCTATTGTGGGTGTGCGCTCGTAATCTCCTTCTATGACGTCCAAGGGTGGAAGCGAATCCAGCTCCACTTCTTCATCTAACTCCGGAATTGCATCGGGACCATAGTTGAGGAGTGCGCGCAATTGTTTTGCACAACGACGTACGACTTCACTTTCGTGCCCTTCAAGATAAGAGAAGGTTGGCGACTGTAGCGGGTTTGCATAGTCAGCTCTGCGAAACAGCAAACATTCATCGCCGCCGCAAACCTTATGCCAAATTTCCGGAGAATCGATAATTGCCATAAGTGAATTTCGGATGACCCACACTGAGAAATTGTCGAGGAACGGTCCAAAATGGCTTCCAGAGCGAGCCGGATGCTGGTAGTTTGGATGACCCAACTCGCTTGCCGGGTGTCCCGCTAACGTTGGAACAAACATACCGTCATAGTCAACTAGCCTTAGATCATCGGAAAGAACCATAATATTGCCGTGCTGCAAGTCACCGTGGGCGATACCAGCTTCTTTTAGGCGTTTGGCAAGTATGCAAAATCGTTCATAAAGCAGTTGCAAGGCTTCGCGGTTGTCGATGTTTTCATGAATGTAAGAGTCCATGGTTTGTCCATCGACCCATTCCATTTTTAATGCCGGATACCAGATGCCACCAACTTTGATGCCCTGTTGCATGTATTCGAACCAGACCGTGTATACCAAATCATCGGTCATGATGAACCGGCTAATCTCGTGATACCTGGGTTTCTGGTCGGCGACATCGCGCAGAAAAAGTCTGATTGCCCAGTCGCGTTTGGGACAACGCAGTCGATAGACGCTGGCAAAGGCGCCTGTTGCTGCAAGTGGAAGACCCAGCTCGTTAACCTCAGGACGTCCTAGCTTTAGCTCGCGGTCGAGGAAACATACACGAGGGTTCTGCACCGCCTCGTTGTAGTCCTGTGGAGTGGGCCAAGCCATAACGGCTCCAAAAAAATCAACCACATCATGGTAACCGATCTCTTCCTGCCAAGACCTTGAGTGAGCGTGCATTTCTTGAATTTATCTCTCGACTCACAGTCCAAATGAAACTCCAATCCTCAAATGTTGCTGCCAAGAGAGGCAAGCGATTGAGGAGGTTCTAAAATAAAGCCTTCTGAGCAAGGTGAGAGAACCAAAATGCCTTACGTAGCTGAAATCAGTCGGTCAAACCCGTCGTGTATCGTCTTTCTTATTGACCAATCGGGCTCGATGCAAGATCCCTTCGGCGGTGTCGGGTCTACAAAAATAAAGGCTAACGGCGTGGCAGATGCCGTCAACCGATTGCTGCAAAACCTTGTCATCAAGTGCACGAAATCGGAAGGCATTCGAGATTACTACCACGTTGGTGTCATCGGTTATGGTGGCAGAGGGGTGGTGCCGGCGTTTTCGGGCTCTCTTTCCGGCAAAGAAATGGTCACTGTCTCCGAAATCGGTAATCATCCGGCTCGCGTAGAAGAGCGCAGTAAGAAGGTTGAAGACGGCGTCGGCGGAATCATCGAACAGAAGATCAAATTCCCGATTTGGTTCGACCCCATCGCCGAAGGCGGAACCCCAATGTGCGCAGCTCTTCACCGCGCAACTTCAATCGTGGTCAAATGGCTCACCGTTCATCCCCATTGTTTCCCGCCAATCATCATCAATATTTCTGACGGTGAATCCACTGATGGTGACCCGTTTCAAGCGGCATACGATTTGATGACTCTCTCCAATTCCGACGGCGATGTGTTGCTTTTCAACCTGCACATCTCATCGTCAAACCACAGACCGATTGAGTTTCCTGATTCGGAGGCCGTCTTGCCGGACAACCACGCCAAACTCTTGTTCAACATGTCGAGCCCGCTGCCCGAGTACATGCGGAAGATGGTCGGGCAAGAAGGCATCGACATTTCTTACAACACACGCGGCTTTGTGTTTAATGCTGATTTGGTATCTGTCATCAGGTTCCTCGATATCGGCACGCGCCCTGCCAACTTGAGATAACGGGGCAGAAACGAATGCGCGTTGCATGCCAGGTCGTATGGCTACCAAAGCGGGGCAACAGCCTTGAGGAATACGAGGACGCCGCCAATCCGTTTGAAAACACGGAAGTCGATGTCGACGAGTTTAAGTGTGCCGTCGCAGATGGTGCCACCGAAACATCGTTTTCAGGACTGTGGGCGAAACTGTTGTGCGATGGCTTCGTAAGCGGCGAGGAGATGAAGAATCTCAGAGCTAGCTGGATTCATCAGATCTCAGGGAAGGAACTGCCCTGGTATGCCGAACAAAAAGCAGAGAGTGGTGCCTTCGCCGCGATCGTCGGATTGACACTGACCCCCGACAGTGCCAAAAAGTCTAGAGGAACCTGGAAAGCAGAAGCCGTCGGCGATTGCTGCTTGATGCACGCGCGGGAAAGGAAGATTCTGACGCAGTTTCCTTTGACCGCTTCAGAGCAGTTTAATAGCTCGCCGTTTTTGCTGTGCAGTCAAGTCCATAGCGAAGAGCAAGAGCCGGGACGAATCACCACCAGTGGTGAATGGAAAAAGGGGGACGTGTTCTATCTGATGTCCGACGCAATCGCGCGTTGGTCATACAAACGCCAGGAAGAACATAACGACGTTACGAACTGGTTGGATGGGTTGTTGACACAGGAAGCCATCGAGAAATTTGCAGAGTTGGAACGTGATCATATGGACGACTACGGACGCGCATACATGCGCAACGACGATGTGACGCTTATGCGCGTGAGTGTGTAG
>CAZCZI010000084.1:0-30690 GCA_964503045.1 uncultured Candidatus Obscuribacterales bacterium | reverse complement strand
TACCTACCGGGCTCGACCGCCGCGGATTTCCGACCTGTTTTTTCCGTCTTCGCATCCGACTTCGGTTCAGCTTTCGATTCCGCTTTCGCCTCAGTAACAACAACCCAATTCGTCTGACTGTCCGTCATCTGGCGGTCGTTTCCAATCGGAAGAACCTCACCATTCTTCGGATTGCGCACCCAACCTTCGCCCCAGGCACCCATGTCGGTATATATCAAATCGCGCACTTTGAGAGCGGCAGCATCATCTGCAAAAGAAGTCAGCGTGATCGAATCTACACTTTCGACAACCGCGATTGTTCCATCCTGAAGAACAGCAATCCCGCGCCGCTGGAAAGAACTCTTATCTTTAAACTTTGCAGGAGAGCCATTTTCGACGACTTGGAATTGCTGGAAGAGCGTTCCATTTTGCTTCGCGACGTCATTGAGGAGTTCGTCGGTAAGCAACTTTCCATAGTCAGTCGGAAAGATCTCGAGGCGCGAGCCGATCATCTTTGCTGCACCACCCACACCTCTGTCGACCATGCCTTTGTTGTATACCTTGCCATCAACAATGTAAATGCCGCCGATTTTGCCGTTCCTCATAGTGAATGCGGCAGGAAAGCACAAAAGAACGTTCTTATCGTCTTTGCTGGGGCGCACTGTGGTGAAGCCGAGATTGGCGCCGTTCAAATACATGAAGTTGAAAACATTGCCGGACGGTGCCTCACGCTTTTGAAACGTAAGTGGGTTTGCTGTAACTCGGGGACAGGCCAAGCATGCTATAAAACACGAGAGTGCTAGCAAGCCTTGAACAAAGTTAGTTCTCAATCCGTAGCTCCGATGCGATTGAACCCTATTGTAACCAGACAATGTTAAAACGACATCAAATCCGAGTATCCAGCGCGATCTTGTTGGCGGCTGCGTCCGCAGGGACTATCGTCGCAAATTCGGCAGTCGCAGCGCCGGCAAGCACGCAGGTCACGGCGAGATCCGCAGCCAAAGCCTCATCGCAGCACTCGGGGGCGCAGAGTTCGAAAAACTCAAAGGGTCCGGCGGCAAGCCCCAAGGACTCGACTTCCTCCCAGGTACATGACGACGATGAGTCTCATCTTCACGGATGGATTCCATCAGGCAAGCATTCGGAAGAAAATGTCGCTGAGCCGCTATCCATGGACGACGATCCGATGTTTTTAGATCCGCAAGACGCCCCGGTCGTGCTGCAAGAACAGAAGGCAAGATTGGCGTTTCCAAAAGGCGTGCTCCAACCCGGAGATCGCAGCGACGCCCTTCCTCACTACAATCTCGCCAACAAATATCTCAACCAAGGCCGCTTTCAGGATGCCGCTCGAAAGTACCGCGACGCGATAACGATTTTTGACAAAGATGCTGATTTCTACGTCAATCTTGGTGTTGCGCTGCGAAAACTCAACGATTATGCAGGAGCAGAAAAAGCATTCAAACAGGCATTGGCTCTCAATGCCACTGATTGGATGGCATGGAGCAATTTAGCAAACGCCTATCTCAAACAAGAAAAACTTGTTGAAACAGTTGAGTCGTTCCGCCAATGTTTGAAGTGCAAACCACCTGCGCAAGAGCGAGTCGCCATCGAGCAGGACATCAAGGACATCACGAAGATTTTGCGCATGAGAGCTCCAAACCTCGAAGCAAAACCGGCCGCCGCTGAAAGACCTCAGCCAAAGCCGACAGCTGCGATTACGCCAGTAAGTCCTGAAAAATTGAAAGGGACCGGCTGGGACTACATGTACAAATAATTCACCACCGAATCCGGTTGCTTTTCAAGACGGTCTCTTGAGAGAACTCTCTAATTCATCAGCTTCTTCACCACGTTCTAGATCTCTGAGCAACGCGGCGTAGTCCTTCACGCAAGACACATAATATTCTATTGACTTGCTCACATTTTCAACTGCTAGAGCCTTTTGAAAACACTCTTCCGATTCAGTCAGGTTGCCGGCTTTATGGTAGGCTTTCGCCATTCCATGCAATGCGTGCAACTTCATCTTGCCCGACTTCCTTTTCTCGACATAGATCAGCGCTTGTTTATAGAGTTCGATCGCATCGTTGTATCGTCCCTCGTCCATCGCTTTAGAGGCCTTTGTAACAGCGGGATACCAATGCCGGAGCAATGGCCCGACTTGAATGGTGACAGCCATCCAAACCACCAACCAAATGATCGTTGCAAACCACGACATGAAGATTCCACCTGCAACACTTGGATGACCGACATGTCGAAGATCGGAATATACAACGCACTCACTCAGCCTAAACTCTTCAGGATAGTTGGGGATGTAAGTGATCTTTACCGTTGATCCCTGAGACCAACGTTCGCCGGAAGACCAAGGTGACTTCTTGGTGTAAGCCCAGTTGTAACCCTCGATTGTTTTTGCCTTCAACGTTCTTCCATTACTGTCGGCGAATTCACAAGTGATGTCCGCCCATCGATATCGAGAATTCAAATTGCGCCCAATGCTGGTGTCTTTTACATCGACAATTTTCGCGCTCGTAGACTTTCCGCCCGCCTTCAGTCGCACTTGTTGATTTTCGTCGCAGATTTGCATATCTGCACCCACAAAACACCAACACTCGATAAGCGCGAAGATAATCGCAGGTATAACTGCAGGATGCAAAATCGGGTTGATCTTTCGATTGATAAAGTCGAACGTAAATTCGCTTATAAACAGCGTCCCGAGCAACAATACTCCGACAACCAAAATCTGGTTGACGAGAATTGAAATTGGAATGTATTGCAGGTTCAACTAACCGCAGGCCCAGCCGAACGCCACTACATCCTTATGTTCATTGCATTGTGTGATATGTCCACATCCACTATCGCCGAACATGAATGGAACGTTGTCCTCTGAATCGACTTGAAACAGAAGAGTCATTGTCTGATTGCATTTCGGACATGTTGGATACTCAACTCCTTGAATCCAGAATGGCCAGCCGGAAAGCTTATCACCGCTTTCGCTGTTTGCAATGTTTTCGGCAAGCATTGGGTCAGTGAAAAAGCCACTCTCAAAAAATGGAGAATGACATTTTACCTTCACAGTGTTTGCTTTGAAGTCATAGGTGTATTCCAAGCCAAGATCTTCATGTTCTGCGGTTGCAGGTAGTTCTTCAAATTTTTCCCAGCCGACAATGCGCAGTGGTGGATACACCTCTTCTTGCTCGTGCAGTTCGTCTGGTGGAACATAATTATTCACGTCCGGAACGACTCGAGCGCAACTCATCAGGTCTTCAAACGGCTCCCAGCCCCCCATTCCTTGGCAGTCCCCGCGAGTGCAGTAGAACAACTGCAACAGTCCCGAGCCAAATCGATTGTCCAACTCTTTCGGAAGTGCACTCAGATCCAACTGCAAGAAAAACTGCATTTGCTGATTGCAGTTATTGCAGAGGGGCCATTCGTAATCTGAGCTTGTATAAGGCTTTCCAGAAAATTTCGATGCTGAGGTTTGAGCATCACCTGCTTCGACAATCGGCTTCCATGCGACACGCGTGTGCTTCGAGCGCCAAGGTTCGAGTTTGGCGAGTACTTCTTGAGTTGACATGATTCTTCTCGCGGGACGAGTGACAAATCAAAATTTTAGCGCGAAATCAAAGGCGATATTAGTCGCTATCCGACGGCTTATTTTTTGGCTTGTCTTCCGACTTGCCTTTTCCCGTGTCTTTGTCTTTATCTTTGTCTTTGTCTCGACTAGTTCCCTTTTCCTTATCTCGAGCAGACCCTTTGTCTTTAGCCGAGGTTTCTTTGCCGGTTTCTTTCGCCAAGGAATCCTTGCCGGTTTCTTTTGTCTCTTTGCCGGTTTCCTTTAACTCTTTGGGTTCTTTGGATTCTTTCGGATTCTTCTCTGACTCCGGCTGTTCCTCACCAGGTTCTGCTTTCTTCTTGCGTCTGGTGCTCTTTTTCTTTTCCTTCTCTTCCAAGAACTTGCTGAAATCAGATGGTTTCAGGTTCTCCACAAACTCTTTGAACTCTTCGGGTTTGACCTCCGCTACAGGTTTTTCCTCAATTTCGTCTTCCTGCTTGATTGGGTAGGAGCCGAGCTCCATCACTTCAGGCGACACGAAGATCGGTGCATTGGACGCGATCGCCAAAGCAATCGCATCCGATGGGCGTGCATCAATGCACTTCACCGCTTCTGATGCCTCTCGGCACGTCAAAAACACCGTCGCGAAATATGTCGACGACTCGAGATCGTTGATTTCGACCGACGTGACTTGATATCCAATCTGATCGATAACCTGCAGCAACAGGTCATGCGTCAATGGGCGCTCAGATTTAACATGCTCCAAGGCAAAGGCTATTGCGCGAGCCTCTGCCTTGCCAATCCATATGGGCAGGGCTCGGAGCTTAGCCTTGTCGTTAAGCAAAAGAATAGGCTGAGCACTTATGGCGTCTAAAGCCAGTCCCGACACGTCAACTTCGATCATTGTCTTCTCCTCGGGACTTAGGCATCCGTTACCTGTCCTTCAGTTTAAATATGCCCTTAATCCGTCGGCACGACCACTCAATTTAAGCTTTTTCAAAGCTCTTACCTCGAGTTGGCGAACTCGCTCTCGGCTCATACCGAGCAATTGTCCGCACTCAGTCAGGCTTTTCGGCTCTTCAGACTCAAGTCCGAAGCGCAGACGAATGACGTCGCGCTCCCTTGTGGAGAGGGACTCAAGTACTCGGTCGAGCTGGCTGGCGAGCAGACCCTGATCGGCGTCGTCTTCGGGAGATTCGGCGCTCTTGTTCTCGATTAGGGTGCCGATTGGCGTTTCATCATCCTCGCCAACGGTCGCATCAAGCGAGATCAGCTTCTTCTCTGCCTGCAGAGCTTCCTTGATTTTGGCGACATCCAGACCTGCGCACTGAGCAATCTCCTCCACGGTCGGCTTTCTGCCGTTGACGGTGAAAAGATGGCGAACCACCTTGCGCAGCCTGCTTACGAGCTCAATCATATGTACTGGAATTCTGATCGCACGGCTCTTATCGGCAAGCGCACGCGAGATTGCTTGTCTAATCCACCAAGTAGCATAGGTTGAGAACTTGAATCCCCGCTCGGGGTCAAACTTCTCGACTGCGCGCAAGAGTCCGAGGCTTCCTTCCTGAATGAGATCTTGGAAGCTCATTCCTCTATTGACGTATTTTTTTGCGATGCTCACGACAAGGCGGAGATTGGCTTGAACAAGCTTTCTTCGCGCTATCATGCTGCCCGATCTGTAGGCCCGCGCGAGTTCGATCTCTTCAGTACCGGTCAAAAGCCTGTATCTGCCGATTTCTTTAAGATATCGGCTAGTTGAGTCCTCGCCATAGTCCGGACGACAGATAACGACTTCTTGCTCGCCATCATCATCGCCAGTGGCGGGATCTAAGATTTCCAATCCGTCGGATTCTTCGACAGCTTGAATCTCCCAGCCAGCAGAAAATTCGTCGCTGACGTCTGAATTGAGGATGTCTTTTGTTCCCTCAAAGTTGCGGTCTTTTGTTTGCTGCTTTCTCTTTTTCATAGCGTTCACACAGTCATGCAAAAATCGGGCTCCAACAATGGTTGGGAGCGCCAGGTGGATACCTTAACTCACTCTAAGATATTAGCACGATTTAAGGTTGGCGCACTTGGCAATCATGCGATCGTTAAGACATGTTCTCAAGGTTTTATCTTTGAGTGGAACGGTTGATTAAAATCGCCCAAAGTCAAGACTACCAGAGGTATTCGCGCTGTCTGAGGCAATTCGCCTTGCTGTTTGTCCATTGAAGATTTAGAATCGGCGCCAGTTTCATCTGGAGAAGATGCCATGGCGACAAAACTCGACGCCAATAAGAATCTCATCGACAGCCGCATCGACCGGGCCTCGACGCTTCCTGCGCGCTATTACAGAGAGAAAGACTATTACGAAGAAGCTAAAGAGAAGATCTTCGCGAAGTCTTGGCACATGATTGCCGACACCGACAAGGTCGCGGTGCCGGGGCATGTTGTGCCAGTTGAGATATTGCCGGGTTATTTGGATGAACCAATCGTCCTGACGCGCGACACAGAAGACAACGTCAACTGTATGGCGAATGTCTGCACCCATAGAGGCAGTCTTTTGGTGGAAGGCGAGTGCCATGCGCAATCGATGCGTTGCCGATATCACGGTCGGCGATTCGCTCTAGACGGCAAATACATGTCGGCGCCTGGATTCGAGTTGGCGAAGGATTTTCCCAGAGAGCAAGACAATCTCGCGAAGGTTCCGTTTCATCAGTGGGAAAGATTTTTGTTCGCTTCGATATCTCCGACCATTGATTTCGAGGAGTGGATCAAGCCAATGAAGGAGCGTCTCTCCTGGCTGCCCATCAAAGATTTCATGTTTAGGCCTGAGATGTCGCACGACTATTCAGCGAAGGCTAATTGGTGTCTATATGTAGAGAACTATTTGGAAGGTTTCCACATTCCTTATGTGCATCCGGCGCTCGCGTCGGCACTAGATCCAAAAGACTATAAGACAGAGATCTATAAGTATTCGAATTTACAGATTGGCATTGCCTCCGATCCGGCTGAAGCCATGGACATTCCTAAGTCTTCGCCCGATCATGGGAAGAACGTCGCCGCCTACTATTATTGGCTGTTCCCGAACCTGATGATGAACTTCTATCCCTGGGGGCTGTCCGTCAATATTGTGGTTCCACTTGCAGTTGATCGCACCAGAATCAGCTATTTGACTTACGTCTACGACGAATCAAAACTCACTCGCGGCGCCGGCGCCAACACCGATCGCACAGAACGGGAGGATGAAAATATCATCGAACTAGTGCAACGCGGAGTGAACTCCCGGTTCTACGATCGCGGAAGATATTCGCCGGAATGGGAAGAAGGACCGCATCATTTCCACACCCTTCTGACGCAGTTTCTCAACTAACTTGGTTAGAGGATTTGACGCTATTCCTCAAGCAGGAAATCCGCCTTGGATCTCTTCTTCACGTCTGGCTCTCTCACGTCAGTCTTAGGGCGGGCAGCCTTAAATCTTGCAATGCCTCGCGCAGAAAGTTTCGGGCAGTCTTTGAAAGTGATCGAGTTTAGGTTTTTCAGTTTGGCAAGTGCTTCGAGCGACTCGTCGGTAATCGGGTTGAATGAGAGATTGAGAACCGTAAGGTAATCTTTGTTCAAGTGCTGTTTCACAAAGTCGTCGTTCAATCTCAATCCAGCCAAACTTAGCTTCTGCGGCTTGATGTCATCGATGATTTCAACTAGCCCTTGTTTGGTAAGCGAAGTATCGGACACGTGAAGAGCAATCAAGTTTGGAAACAGTTTGAGGTATTTTATGCAACCATCTGTGATGCCTTTGTCACCGCTCAATCCGAGGTATTCAACTTGGGGACAATTCTCTGCGATGATCCTTACCCCTTCATCTGTTATTTCGGCTTCTTTGACGGAAAGAGCCACCATAGACTTTGGTCCATGGAGTCCTTTGAGACTTTCGTCATTACAATGATGCTTGATTTCCAGCTCAACCATTCCTTCGATTTCCGACAGCGCGTCCATTGCCTTGGTATCGAGTTTAGTATCAACGATGGTAACGTTTTTTACGCCTCTGTTCTTCAATAAAGCAAAGCCATCACCCGTAATATCACTAGTTATGAATCGAAACTTTGGAAATTTGCCGCCTCCATCAAGAAGCTTCTTGAGGTCGCGATCTTTGGCAGGTCCGTTTGCGACCCACCAACTGCCTCGCTGCTGGAAATCAGCTGTGAGCTCTTCAGGAAAAGGCGAGTTCTTAACCTCGGGCTGCGCCAAGTACTGCGCCACAGCCTTGTCTTCTTTCGGAGTCAGCGAGACATTCATGACTAGAAAAGCAACAGCACCGACGATGCCGAAAATCGCGACAGCCAATATGACAGCAGGTTGCCAGTTCTTCTCTTGGTCTTGGTCTTGCTCAGCCAACTGTGCCCTGCCCAAAGATAAAAAGAACACTCTCGAAAACTATAATCCTACGCTCGTTTGGTGCTTTTGTCATTACTTGAAAGACTCAAGTCGCTTGACGGCTGAGGCTTTGCAGTCTCTCTCTCACTTCTGGTGTCAGGCTCGTCGATCGCCTCGTCTGTTCTTCGACCATTACAATCACTGACTGTGATGTGCATGTGCAGACATCCCCCTTGAACAATGCCTGACCAACCACAAAAGAACTGTTCCCAATAGACAATACGCAGCTGCCGACATCAACAACCCCTGGAAAGTTCATCTCGTTGAGGAAATCCATGGAGATTTTGGCTATAACAAAATTCTTGCCCTCCCCGCAGATTGCCTCTTCACCATCAAAGAGAAAATCAACGCGCCCGGATTCAAGCAGAGTGCAGAATACAGCATTGTTTATATGCCCCTGCCGATCGGTATCTCCATATCGCAAATTGACATGCGTCCAAAACTTATAAGCATCTCTTACGGTATCACCTACGGTGCCAATTCGAGCGTTTGTCATTCAAGGACTCCTTCACATTTTCCAGCAAATATTAACAGTCCGGAAGCAGGTATTTATAAACAAGGCACTATTGGGAATATAAGTTACAGGTATATTGACAATAGGGGCTCACCGGTTGCTACATGGGTCGTCGGCTAAATACACAGAGAGTAATCACCAACAGGCGCCGCCGCCTGGGATTTAAGGCACCGGCGCCAAGCTCGGTCGCAAAAGTGACACGGCGCAGAAACCAGCACGGGTCAGCCCTGAGCGAATTTGGACCAGCGCTCTTCTTCATATTCATCTTTGCCATCTTTCCTGTCATCGACATGATTGCCGTCGGCATCAACTACTGCGCCTGTGTAGGTTTGAACGACTTGCAGCTGCGTGAAGCCGCAAAACTGCCGATGAGCCAATCCAAATCGAAAACAGGCCCGGTTAAAAGCTTGATACCCCAAAAATGGAAGACGACGGTTATGGGTGGTCTTTCCGGCGTGAAGGACCTGCCCGAGACTGACGTATCGTTCAAGATGACCACTACTGCGGTTTTTGTCAACGTGAGCACGACCTGCACAATCTATCCATTGTTGCAAATTCCCTTCTTCCCGGGGGTTCCAGGGCTCGGAACGCCGTTCGTCTGCAAGATAAACGGTACTCGAGTACTGGAGAACCCAGCTTTTCTCACTTATTAGGAGATTGCATTTTTGAAACGCAAGCGACAAAGAAGAAGCCGTGGTCAAACGCTGATTGAAACACTGGTTGGTTTCATCGTTTTGATCCCAATCGGGCTTTTTTCAGTAAACGTGGTCGCACTGGTCACCACAAGCCAAGGCAATGAGCAGTTGGCAGAAGCCGCAGCACGAGCCGCTTCAACGCAACACACGGCGCTGAAGGCTAAAGATGCAGCAAAGGAAACCGTAGTAAACATTCTTCAAGAGTCCCATATAGTACAAAGCGCTGCTGTTGAAAGCGTCGATTACAACATCGCCGCTGGTCAGGTCACTGTAACAACACTCATGAGCGTAAAACTCCCGGTCCCCATCCCGGGATTTTCCGAGACTGTGTGTCGCGCGAGCTCGGTTCAACCGATTGTCTCAACCCCAGCCCCAATATAGCGAGCAGTGACATGAAGGCAAAACGCATACGTTCTCAATCAGGTGTATCACTCGGCTTCGTAGCCATGTGTGCATTCTGTCTAGCTTTTTTGGTATATCTGGCATTTCAATTTTTCACGTTGATGGGCGGTTCACGCGAGTGCAGAAACGCAGTGGATGCGGCTGTTCTCAACGTCTCGAAAAAAACTATCGAGACAAAAGTGATGCCGAATGCCGGATACAAAGATTGCGCAGATTCAACTGGAACGATTGGATTATCCAACATCAACAGGGTGTGGGGAAAGGCTCTTCTAATCCAAGCCAATCAAGTCGAAATGTCTAACGATGGGCAGTGCACCGGGCAGTCGTCCGGCAATGCCGACCTGGCATACTCACTTGCACAAAGCATAAATGACAGCCTTGTGGCAAAACTGAACGACGCCGACACGCTCGACGACTACTTCGGTGCGATGGCTAAAAACCGGCATACCAAGCTGCTCGGCACAGACTCCGTAATCGATGTGAAGGCAGCAAAAGGCAGCTACCAAACGGCAATGATCGATCGCGGCGCAGAGAGCAATCTCGAGTATCAGGAAGACCAGATGCCGACCGGCACTAAGGCAAAGCCAGTCACCGCCGGCAACAGCACTTATATGCAGGGCTACACGCCATTTACGGTGGGCGACAAGACTTTTTGCTTCACTTCATTTCGAGTGAATGAAATGCCGCATCTCATCTCTGACACCAACTTCGCGATGAACAGCACAAAAAATCACCCGCTGGACATGGCGTCGACACCACCGCCAAACGCATGGCAGGCTGAAGCGAAAACTGCTGGTTCGCGCGGCTCCCTGGGCGCGAGTGCAGCGGCAGTGACCAATCCGCAACGCCAATACAAAATGGCGATTCCACAGGCCTATATCTCGATTGCTTTCGGTAACATCGCAAGATGGTATGTCGAAGGAAACAAGCTAAAGGAGACAACTTACGAGAACGCTCCAGAATCGCAATGGGCTCTGAAAAATATCAAACTGTCGAAGGGTGGAAGGCTGAATGGCTATGCTTCGGTCGGCAATGAGTATGATAGCGCAAGCATTCTCAAGGCAATCAACAAGGCGCCTGGCGACTACACCAAAATCTACGACAAGATGCTGAAGCGCATCAAGGAAATCAAAGGCAGCTACACAATGGATGAACTCAAGGATCTGCTTAAGAAGATCATGATTAGTCCCTCAGCCAAGCGCTACTTCATCTTCCCGGTGTACGACACGCCCGATTACACAAACCCGACAATCAAATGCCAACCCGATACTGGAGATTTGCCTGAATGGCTCAAGCCTGACAATCCAGCTGACGGACTCGAAGGTCCGGCATCGACTGACACCCAACCGCTAGTCGATGACCCCAACTACTGCTGGTCTACAATCATCGGACCACCTGGTCCCACCGACATTCACCACGCCGAGCTCAGCGGCAAAGCATTTTGGAAACCAGGCACAGGCTTCGGCCAGTGCCTAGGTGAGGTAAGATTTCTACATCTGACCGAAATCAAATTTACTGGCATCGCGCCAAAATAGAGGTAAGGAAATTCAGTGAACTAAGGGAACTAAGAGAACTAAAGGAACTAAAGGATTACTCCCCATCCGAATGAAAAAACAAATCAAATCAGTTGTAGTCATGACATTTTTGTGCGCGTGCACGCAATCAGTGCACGCCGAAAGTCCGCTGCTCAAGCAGGGAATCGAGGACTACAACGCCGGTGACTATGCAAATGCGGTTGGTCATCTCGGCCAATCTTTGTCGCAGGAATTTGGTAATCCTGTGATGCATTATTATATGGGGAACGCCTATGTGCATCTGCGAGAGCGCGATGCAGCCATTCGCGAATTTCGCATTGCGTTTGCGCTCGATCCCAAAAGTCGTGTCGGAGAGTTGGCGAAGAAGGCATTGAGTTACATGAAGGTAGATGACGAAACGTCATCAAAACCAAAACTGCCTGAGAAGTCAAAGATCGCGTTGCCGCCGCCACCACCAGTCGACAGAACGATGGACAGAACAGTCAGCACTGTTTTTGACCAGGCTGAAAAAATCAAGAATCAGCACACACGCGAGGGTCAAGCACGATCTAATGACATAGGTCGTTATGGACACACCGCTTATCAAAAGACGAAAAGCGAAATCGATGACAATCTGACGTATTATCGCAGAGGAAGAGCATATAAGCTGCCTATGCCTAATGACGCGAGCAGCCTGTTGGAACGCCTGCAAAAGATGTACGGCGACCAGCAAGCTACGTCGATCAACGAGGGCTTGAAGCGCGCCGAAGACATTCAACATAGCGCCGAAAATTTGAATTCGCTCCTGCACGATCAGAAACACGGTAATGGTCCGAAGTTGCTTCCTGCAGGAACGAACTTGTACGTGCGCAACTATCAGGCACCTGCGAAGGCGGAGCAGAAGCCGGTCGCGACTCCGCAAGCGACTCCACCCAAAGTCGAACTTCCGAAAGTCGAGCCGCGCGTCGAGCAGACTGTCGAAGGGAAAGTCGAGCAGCACTAGTCACATAAGTCGTGGATCAGTAGTCCAAGAACCGATCTTCAATGTTGTTGCTTCTAGACATCTCGGTACGAACCTTTCCTTTTAAGCTAACCTTAGCACCGGTGAAATCGCACATCGTTACTTGAAATGCTCGGCTGAAGTCAGCTTTGACTAACTGTGAGCCTTTGAATGAGCAGCCGTCGATTACTCCGAATTCGCAGCGATCCAGCACGGACTTGTCGAAACTGCACTGGCGAAACTGTGCCTGTTGCATGTTGCAACCCGTAAACGCGGCTCCGGTGAACGTGCAGTTGACGAAGCTGCCGGAGTCGAAGCTGGCGTTGAATTTCGAACCATCAAATGATGACTGGGTCACCGACATCATCGGAAAACCCGTTGCGCTGCAGTTTGCGTTGTTCATTTGAACACCATTCATAGTTGCGCCCACCAATTCGACATTTTGAAACTGCGCCTTATTCAAGATCACGTTGTCGAGGCGTGCGCTCCGCATGTCGGCGTTAGATAAATCGATGCCGGTCAAATCAACGTCTTTAATCACCGCATCATAGAGCATCGCGCCATGCAGCTTTACATGTGCCCGTGCGGCTTCCTGCAGGGCTTCGCTGAGGTTTGATGCCTTGCTTTGGTAAATCAGCTCTTGGCGCGCATTCTTAATGGCAAATCCGCCCTGGTTTGTCACCTTCGCCGGAGTGGCGGCGGGCGTGTCGGTGGTGCTCGGTATTGCGGTCGGTGTCTCGACGGCGGGTTGAACGTAGCTAACGGTGTTGCCTTTCGGTTGATTAAGAAACCAAGACACACCGAGCACCACCAATGATACCGCAGCGACAATGACGGCAATTTTCGGGTTGAAGTCCCTCATTGCGCGCTTCGCAGTTGTGCGCGGTGACCACGGCAGCATGCCTAAGGAGCGATCGCGAATTGCTAAAAGCTCATCGAGTATCTGTTGTACGCTTTGCTGCCTCTTGTCCGGAGACTTTTCCAGAGCCGTCAAAACCAAGTTTTCGAGTTCAAACGGCACTTTCAAATCAGGGCGCAGCTTGCTCGGTGCGCGCACTTTGTCGTGCACGTGTTGCACAATCAACTCAACCGGACCCTCGCCGACGAACGGAGGTTGGCCAGTAAGGGCGTGATACATCACGGCGCCAAGAGAGTAGACATCGGATCTCTCGTCTATAGATCTGCCGAGGCACTGCTCCGGGCTCATGTATACGGGGCTTCCCAATACGGCGCCTGTTGTCGTGAGCCGAGCGGCTGTAGCTTCTTCACCACGCTGCAATACCCTCGCGATGCCGAAATCCAGGACCTTCACCAGATCTTGATCATTGGCTTTGATGAGCATGATGTTGCTTGGTTTCAAATCGCGATGCACAACACCTTTGGAGTGTGCGTGAACAAGTGCTTCGGCAATTTGGATGAAGAGATCGAGAAAATACTCGGTACTAATAAATGCTTCTCTGCGCAGAACCTCATCCAATGTTTCGCCATCAATGTGGTCCATAACAAGGTAGGGAGTACCGTCAGCGGCAATGCCTGAATCGTAGACTGCCACGAGATTGGGATGGGTGAGCAAAGAGGCCGCTTTTACTTCCTGCCTGAATCGTTGAACATTTACAGGATCTGCCGCCAACGCTTTGTGGAGAAACTTCACTGCAATCGTCTTGTCTATTGCCTTGTGGTGAGCGCGATAGACGGCACCCATTCCGCCTTCACCGATCAGGGCACCTAGTTCGTAGTCGTTTATCGCAAATGAAGATTCCAACTTAACACTGTTGGCAGACGTTTCATTGCATGGCAACGAATCGGATGGCACGAATTTTAGCTCAGGTTGCGGTTCAGCATTCTTTAGATGCTGAGATTTCGCTGAGCTTCCATCGCGGCTGTTGCATCGCCAAGAACACATGGTAAATACCTCGTAACGCGATCATATTGACCATTCGTGAACAAATGGTGACCTCGTTTCATTTTGGCATACAACACACGAATCAGCGCAAACCGCACACTCTTACGCAGTCATCTCCCACATTTCCGTCTTCGCTGATTCGTGAGAGCCTTTGGACACAATCACTGTCCCCTTTGAGCCCGGGGTCACCACTGCGGAAACCAACTCGTCAGCCACATCTGCGCTCGTTATAATGATTGATTTCACACCCTGCCGAATTCCAGCGGCGCAGTTTCTCACCTTCGGAATCATGCCACCGCTAATAGTGCCACTATCAATCATAAGGCTGATTTCGTCAATTGGAAGCTCGTGCATAATGATGTCTTTTCCTAGCTTGATACCGGGAACATCTGTTAGATACACCAGCTTGTCTGAACCCAGGGCAACAGCGATTGCCATCGCTACGTTGTCGGCGTTGACGTTGTAGAGTTGCCCATCCTTGTCTTTTACGAGAGAAACGAAGATTGGTACTCCGGTTTCCATTAGCGCGTCCAATGCCGCACCATTGACCGAAGAAATCTCTCCGACCAGTCCTATATCGATCTTCGCGCCAGAGGCAGCTGCAATCAGCTTCTTGCGAGCCGTCAGAATGTTTTGGTTGGATGCGCAATTCATGCCCAGTGCAGGCACCCCGTGCGATGCTAGTTCGTCTGTGAGAGTCGCATTCATGGAGTCCAAAACCTCAGTCGCAACTGCCAGCACATCCTCGTCAGTCACCCGAAGCCCCTGAATCCATTTGCATTCTTTCCCGCTTGCCTCGACCATCTTGGTGATCGCCGGTCCACCGCCGTGAACCAAAACCACCTTCGCACCCTGCAAGATGATCTCCGCTACATCAGCCATCAACTGCTTCGCAGCATTTTGACATTGAAGAGCGCTGCCGCCAATCTTGATGACGATAGTTTGACCTACGAGCGTCTTCACCTTGCTGGTCGGGTCAGGCAGAAAGGCTGCCGCAATTTGTTTGGTCATTGGTTTAGTCATTTGCTTAGTCATTTTCGTATCCTTTTTCAAAAGCTTTCTACCGATCAATCGAGCTTCTCTTTGCGTTAGGAGCACGTCCTGGGCTCAACGCGCCGGCTTTAAGATCGGTATGCGCCGTTTATCCGGACGTAGTCCAAACTCAGATCGCACCCCCAGGCGCGTGCCTCGGAGGCACCGGCCATGAGATCGATCGAGATACGAATGTCTTTCTCACCGAGGATTTTCTGTGCGTCTATTACCTCGAATGGAATTGGAGTTCCTGTGTGCATCAGCGACAACTGTCCAGCTTCGCTTTCGAACTTGATGGACAGTTTGGACGGGTCAAATTGCACTCCACCTCTTCCGAGCGCGGCGATGATTCTGCCCCAGTTTGCATCTTGCCCGAACAGCGCTGTCTTCACGAGACTGGAGGAAACCACTGTCTTAGCCAGTTTCCGTGCGTCTTCCTGACTTTCAGAGCCAAACACGGACACTTCGAGAAACTTGGTGGCACCCTCACCATCTCTGGCGATTGCTTTGGCCATAAACTCGTTGACTTTGTGCAGAACATTTTTGAAAATCGCATAGTCGGGATCTTCCATGCTGTCGATTTTCTTGTTGCCTGCTAAACCGCTGGCCATGACGATGCACATATCGTTGGTACTGGTGTCACCGTCCACGGAAATCATATTGTATGTCGACGCAACACTGTCTCTCATTGCAGTTTGAAGCAAGTATCCGTCGATGTTAGCGTCGGTGGTGATGAACGACAACATAGTCGCCATGTTCGGATGCACCATGCCAGAACCCTTACCCATCGCGCCGATTCTCACGGTCTTGCCACCTAGTTGAAATTGAAATGCAATTTCCTTGGTGAAAGAGTCTGTTGTTTTGATCGCTTCCGCCGCTGAGGTTCCACCAGAGAGTTCAAAGGACAAGGCGCCTCCAACTTGGGGAATGCCTGCCACAATCTTGTCGATTGGAATGGGAACGCCGATATATCCCGTGGAGGCCACGAATACTTGATCCGGATCACAGCCGAGTTGCTTGGCAGTGGCAACCGCCATCTGCTCCGCGTGTACATTTCCTTCTGGTCCAGTGCAGGAGTTTGCGTGACCGCTGTTAACAACGATTGCTTTCGCCAACTTTCCTGATGTGAGGACTTTTTGACTCCACAAAACAGGAGCACCTTTAACGACATTAGTCGTGAATACAGCAGCTGCAGTACAGGGAACGCTCGCGCTAAGAATCGCCAGATCTTTTCGCTTACGCTTAAGACCCACATGCATCCCAGCTGCACAAAATCCTTGTGGAACCGTTACGCCGCCAGCCATCTTAAGCATTTTCTTTACCTCCTGTTGAGGAAAACCCACCTCAACTTGGGACTTTTTGGGAAGTACCTGGCTCAACCAGGCACATAAGAAACTTGTTGTAGACCTTCAATTTCCGGATAACCAAGCATTAGATTCATGTTTTGAATTGCCTGTCCGGCTGCGCCTTTTACGAGATTATCGATAGCGCTTACGACTACTATCTTGTTGGTTCGTCGGTCGATCGCGTAGCCGATGTCGCAGTAGTTGCTGCCCTTCACCCATCGCGTCTCTGGCAGCGTTGGGCTAATCAATCGGATAAACGGTTGCTGCCCATACATAGATTCGTAGGCAGAATCAATATCTTCGATAGAGATTGCATTCGACTTAAGTTGCGCGTATGTGGTCATGAGAATTCCTCTATTCATTGGCACCAAGTGTGCGGCGAATGTGGAAACAAATTCGGCAGAACCGATTTTGCTGAGAGTCTGCTCGATCTCGGCGCAGTGCTTGTGCTGCGGCAATTGATACGCCTTCAAGGACTCGTTGCACTCGCTGAACTGAAGCGAAGGCGACAACGATTTGCCGGCTCCCGAAATGCCGGACTTGCCATCAAATATGATGCTGTTTTCAACAATCATTCCAGCTTTAGCAAGCGGTGCAAGTGCGAGTGCCGCGGCTGTCGCATAGCATCCGGGATTGGCTATGAATGAGCTTTCTGCGATTTGTGCTTTGTTGATCTCGGGCAATCCGTATACGGCTTGTCCAACCATCGCGGGGTCGGCTGGTGAATAGCCGTACCACTTTTGGCAATCCTGAGCAGTCGCCAATCTGAAGTCACCGCTCAAATCGATCACCTTTGTTGTTTTCAGAATTCGCGCGTTGAGCTTCTCCGCTGCGGTTCCATGAGGAAGGGCAAGGAAGAGAACATCACAATCCTGCGCCAACTCATGGAGATCGATGGGTTTGCAGATCTGATCGAAATGCTTCTTCATTTGCGGAGAAAGTTCCGAGAAGAAACATCCATCATTGCTGTTAGAACCAACAGACGCCACATCAACCTGTGGATGCTGGAGCAGCAGTCTCAACAGTTCCTGCCCGACATAGCCAGTGGCACCAGCCACCGAAACCTTGGCAGTCATGCCTTTCTTCGATGTTATTTGGTTTTGAGCCAATGTGCTTGTTGTGCCTTTCATTTTACTGGTTCCTGATTAGTGGAATCGATTTACTCGTTACTGTCTTCGTTTGTCATTCCGCTTGCTTATTCGTTTGCTCGCTCGTCTTCACCCTTACATCGTCAACGCCATCAACGCTTTTTGCGCATGCAAGCGGTTCTCCGCTTGATCGAAAACCACTGATTGCGGTCCATCGATAACTTCACCCGCGACTTCCGAACCTCTATGCGCAGGAAGGCAGTGCATAAAAATGCTGTCCTTCTTTGCATAACTCATGAGCTCGGGTGTAACCATGAAGCCTTCAAAAGCTTTCTCTTTCTCGTTGGCTTGCGACTCTTCGCCCATCGAGACGAAGACATCGGTGTATACCACGTCAGAGTTGGTCACTGCTTCAATCGGGTCGTGCACGATCTTGATCTTCGCACCGGTAACTTGAGCAGATTTGACGGCGAGGTTCCAGATTTCGGGCAGCGGCTCGTAGCCTTCCGGGCAGGCGATCGAGAAATTGGCTCCTACCTTCGCTGCAAACAACATCAGCGAGTTGGCGACGTTGTTGCCGTCGCCGACAAATGCGATGTTCAATCCCGCGAATTTCCCTTTGTGTTCGAAGATCGTCTGGAAATCAGCGATTGCTTGGCACGGATGCTCCTTATCGCTAAGCCCGTTAATCACTGGAATCTCGGAAGCCGCTGCCAAATCGACGACAGTTTGATGACTGAAGGTTCTTGCCATAATGCCGTCAACCCATCTTTCGAGGTTCTTTCCGACATCACCCACAGGCTCTCTGACACCGATGGGTCCTTCCATGTAAATGGCGTGGCCACCGAGTTGCGTCATGCCGGCTTCAAATGTCACACGGGTTCTCAGTGATGGTTTTTCAAACAGCATCACCAATGTTTGCCCCTTCGCGAAATTCATTTGGGTTTCATCAAACTTGTGAGTTTTGAGAAGCTGAGCAGTGTCGAGGATAAGAAACAGCTCGGCGGCAAGCAAATCGGCGATACCGAGAATATCTTTGCCGCGCAGCGCGTGCTCTTGCATGATTCCGCTCAGAGCCGACTTTCCGACTGGTGGCGCCATTCTTTGCGATGGCGGATTTCTGTCAGTGCCTTTTTTGAGTAGCTTCAATACGGGAAGAACGCTTACCATTTTTGTGTTCCTTTTCGAGTACGTTGGTGTGGAGTGAACAGTGTGGAGATTGGTGTGCTTTGGAGGAGTGGTGTGTGGTGTATAGGAGGGAGTATGGCTTAGCCGATTGTCTTTAGTTGCGCTGCTGCTTGTTTCAGTGCTGCTTTGACATTGCTCATTGAGGTTCCGCCTGACGTTGTTTTCGAATTTACTGAGCAGGTTGGATCGAATACGTCATATACATCGGCTTCGAATTTGTCGCTGAATTTCTTGTAGTTTTCGAAGGGAAACTCATTTAGTGGTGTCGATGCTTCGCGCGCATCGACGACAATGGCGGCGACGGTTTCGTGTGCGGCTCTGAATGGAATGCCCTTCTTCACGAGGTACTCCACCAAATCTGTCGCCATCAATTCAGGATCAGAGGCAGCTTCAATAGTCTTTGTTTCGTTGACAGTCATCGCTTTGACGACGAGAGTAAGCGCGTTGAGACATTGCTCGATGGTGTTTGCTGATTTGATGACGGGTGGTTTGGTCTCTTGGAGATCTCTGTTGTATCCGATGGGCAGCCCCTTGAGCGTCATCATCAGGTTTACGAGCTCTCCGGAGATGGTTCCGGTTTTCGCCCGCACCAACTCGATGGGATCTGGGTTTTTCTTTTGCGGCATCAAGCTGGATGTGGTTGTTACCGAATCAGCAAAATGCACGAAATCGAATTCTTTGGTGCACCAGGTGATGAAAGTTTCCGCGATTTGCGAGAGGTGAACAGCCGTCATTGACGAAACGAAGACAAACTCACACGCAAAGTCTCTGTCACTCACCGCATCGATCGAATTGGCGAAGTTGCCATCGAAACCGAGTTCGGCAGCCGAAATGCCAGGAGCGATTGAAAGAGAAGATCCAGCAATCGCGCCGGCGCCGAGCGGCGAAATCGCCGCTCTTTTTTTGGCATCTTGAAACCTTGCCAGGTCCCGAATAAGCATTTCGACAAACGCGTGCATAGCGTGTCCGAATGAGATCGGCTGCGCTCTCTGCAAGTGCGTGTATCCCGGCATCACGACATCAATACATTGTTCGCCTTTGGCAATGAGTTCTGCGCAAAGCCGCTTGATCAAGTCCGAAATCAAATCGATATGTTGAACTGTATAAATTCTCAAATCGAGAGCTACTTGATCGTTTCTGCTTCTTGCAGTATGCAAAGACTTCGCATCGATGCCGATTAGCTCATCGAGCTTGTGTTCGACATTCATATGAACGTCTTCATACTCGGCATCAAGAGCGAGCTCACTGCTTTCGGCTTGCAGCTTCAAAACGGACAATCCGGATAGAAGCTTGTCGCCTTGCTGCTGGGAGATCAATCCAGTCTGCATCATCATCTTCACATGAGCGATGCTTCCGAGAATGTCTGCCGTCGCGAGACTCGCATCAGTTTCCACAGAGGAAACAAATGTGGTGATCGCCGGATCAAGCGGTTGGTTGAAGGCTTTTCTCAATACTTTCATGACACTTGCTCCATGCGGACAATCTAATACCGTTTACGTTGATGAACCCACCACTGTCTGATTTGTCGAAGGTTCCCATCTCTTCGAAGCTCGAGAGCTTCATATCGTAGAGACTTGATTTTGCGCCTCTTGCCAGAACGATTGAGTTGCCTTTATAGAGTTTCAGTTTTACCCAGCCGGTTACTGGTGCTTGTGATGCGTCGATGATCTTTTTGATTAGAGTCATCTCGGGAGAAAACCAGAATCCGTTATATGTGAGTTCTGCGAATTTCAGTCCCCATGTCTCTTTCATGTGATTGACTTCACGATCGAGAGTCAGCGATTCGACTGCTTTGTGACCTTGCATCAAAAGCGTCGCGCCGGGGGTTTCGTACACGCCCCTCGACTTGATGCCGACGAAACGATTCTCGACTAGATCGACTCTGCCGATTCCATGCTTGGCACCAATCTCATTGATTGATTTGAGGAGTTCGACCGGTGACATTTTTGTTCCATTCAATGCTGTTGGAACGCCGCATGTATACTCAATCTTTACTTCCTCAGATTGATTTGGTGCATCTTCCGGGTTTGTGGTCCACAGATAAATATCTGCCGGAGGTGCTTGGGAGGGATCTTCGAGAATACCTCCCTCATAGCTGACATGCATAATGTTGGCGTCGATGGAATATGGCTTTTCGACTGTTACAGGCACGGGGATGCCATGCGTTTTCGCGTACTCGATGAGATCTGTCCGCGATTTGAAGTTCCACTCGCGCCAGGGGGCAATGATGGTCAACTGCGGCGCGAGCGACTTCACGGCGAGTTCGAAACGCACTTGATCGTTTCCCTTGCCGGTGGCACCGTGAGCGATTGCATCACAACCTTCTTTGAGAGCCGCTGTAATCATGCCTTGCGCGATGCAGGGACGAGCCAGCGAAGTTCCCATCAAATAGGTGCCTTCATAAACTCCGTTTGCTTTGATTGATTCAAAAACATAGTTCTCGACAAAGTCGGAAGTCAGATCGTCGATGATGCATTTGTCTGCACCGGTGTCGAGAGCTTTCTTGGTGACGAGGTCAAAATCCTCATCCTGTCCCACATTGGCACAGTAGGCAACGACTGGAACTTTATACGTTTCCTTCAACCAGGTGAGGATGCAAGACGTATCTAAGCCGCCGCTGTAAGCGAGCAAAATCTTCTTCATTTGTTAGTTCTCCAAGTAGCTTTGACAAATGACCGTCAAAGCGATTGTTATGACTTAACAGCGAAAAGCGCGATGAACTCGAGTAACTCGTGTTGTTCGTTGAACTTATTAACTCGTGAATCTGATGATTCGGTGAGTTAGCCGAGCAATGACTCGAGCTGTTCTACGACTTTTGCTGCGTTGGCGTTTCTTCTGATTACGATAAATATCGTGTTGTCACCGGCTACTGTGCCTAGCACTTGCTTTAAAGAAAGCTGATCTATGGCTTCGGCTACGTGGGCGGCTGCGCCGCTATCCGTGATTATTACAACTGTAGTGCCAGACCAATCGATATCTCGTACAAAGCGTTTTACGCTCGCAAGCGACGCATGCGTCGTCGTCGGCGACGTTGCAGATATGTTTTGACGACTAGCATAGCGGTAGACTCCTTGGCTTGCGATCTTGACCAGACCTAGTTCTCGTATATCTCTAGAGAGAGTTGCTTGCGTGACGCTGAATCCCGATTTTTCGAGTGCTTCAGCAAGTTCTCCCTGAGTTCCGATTTCACGCTTGGAGATAAGCTCCAAAATTTTGTGATGTCGGTCAATTCGTGATTGCATAATCATACATCCAATTTGTATTTTTATTCATTGCATTATAGATAAGTGTAACTAAATTTTTACGAAATCCAAGCTCAGCCAAAAAAATATTGGAACTAGTTGAATCCCAGCGGTGTCATCTTTGCAGTTTCGAACCTTCTATATGGATGGCTTAGGTTCAGGATTACTACAGGGGTGAACATTTATGCTCGGGCCGGTTTAGCGTCCAATTGTGATGGCGAAATTTTTGGGATTTTTGGAATTTTTGTATAGGTTTTTGCTGCCTTTAGTGCCTTCTCTTTTCTGGTTGAGTTTTCTCCGGAGAAGGTTGGTCCCGTGCGCAAAATCGGTATCCGGAAACCCTTGCAGGACAATCAGTTTCAGTTCCGGAAACGGTGCACGGGGCTAAACGTTTCCGGAAAGGTCGAAATTCCAGTTTCCGGAGAAGATTGTCCCCGTGCGAAAATCGGTGCCTGGAAATCCTTGCAGGACAATCGCTTTCAGTTCCGGAAACGGCGCACGGGGCTAAACGTTTCCGGAGAATTCGGCAACAAAAAGCAAGACCCATATGCGTGTTTAAAGCACGATCAAAATTCCTGGATCATCAAAGAAGCTCTGACTTGACCAATCGATTAAAACTCTGTTGGCGAGCGCCTTTATGAATGCCCGAGATGCTCGTCGTGGCCCTGCTTGAAGCTCAGTTCGAACAACTCACGAATGAGCGACAACTCGCGCGGCAATTTCGGTTCGAGCTTGGCGAACCACTCACCATGCAGTTCTAGCTCTCTTGCCCAAGCTTCGTCATCGAGTTGAGTGAGCTTCTCGAACTTCTCTTCGGTGATGCTCTCGAGCCCCGTCCAATCCATGTCTTCATAGAGCGGCATCCATCCGAGTTTGTGCTCGTCGGCGGCCGCTCCGTGATCGGCGCGTTCGCAGATCCACTTCAAGATGCGCATATTTTCACCAAATCCGGGCCACATGAACTTGCCGTTTTCATCGGTGAGAAACCAATTCACGCAGAAAATGCGCGGAGTCTTGGTGACCTTGTAGCCCATCTTGAGCCAATGTTTGAAATAATCACCCATGTGATATCCGCAGAACGGAAGCATCGCCATCGGATCGCGGCGAACCTCTCCAACCTTGCCGGCAGCCGCGGCTGTGGTTTCCGAGCCCATGGTCGCAGCCATGTACACGCCATGTTCCCAATTAAAAGCTTGAACAATCAGTGGAATCGTGTTGCAGCGTCGACCACCGAAGACCAAGGCACTGATGGGAACTCCAGTGGGATCATCCCAGTTCTCATCGAGCGATGGGCATTGCGATGCAGGAGCCGTGAAGCGTGCATTCGGATGGGCCGCCTTGCGCCCGCAGTCCGGTGTCCATGGCTTTCCTTGCCAATCGATCAACTCGGCCGGCGGTGTCTCAGTCAGGCCTTCCCACCAAACATCTCCATCCGGAGTCATCGCGACGTTGGTGAATATGCAGTTTTCCTTGAGTGTCGCCATCGCGTTGGGATTGGTCTTGTCGGAGGTTCCCGGAGCCACGCCAAAGTATCCAAACTCGGGATTGATGGCGTAGAAACGACCATCTTCTTTCGGTTTAATCCAAGCGATGTCGTCGCCGATGGTCGTCACCTTCCACCCCTTGAGGGCCGGCGGCGGAATCAGCATCGCCAGGTTGGTCTTGCCGCAAGCGCTGGGGAACGCCGCCGCAATATACGACTTGCGACCTTCGGGCGACTCAATCCCGAGAATCAACATATGCTCGGCAAGCCAGTCTTCTTCGCGCGCCATGGTTGAGGCGATACGCAGCGCGAAACACTTTTTGCCGAGCAATGCGTTGCCACCATATCCAGAGCCGTACGACCAAATCTCTCTGGTTTCCGGGAAATGAACGATGTATTTCGTCGTCGGGTTGCACGGCCACGCAACGTCTTGTTGCCCTGGCTGAAGCGGCGCACCGACTGAGTGCAGGCACGGCACGAAATTGCCGTCGACACCCAATGTTTCAATAACCTTAGAGCCCATGCGGGTCATGATCTTCATGCTCAAGACCACATAGGGAGAGTCTGTGAGTTCCACCCCAATGTGTGAAAGCTCAGAGCCCAAAGGACCCATGCTGAACGGAACCACGTACATCGTGCGTCCCTTCATCGCGCCATCAAACAACGGCGTCAAGATTTTCTTCATCTCCGCCGGAGCCATCCAATTGTTGTTGGGACCAGCGTCTTCTTCCAGCGGGCTGCAAACGAAAGTTCTGTCTTCGACTCTGGCGACATCCTCAACATCAGAGCGAGCCAGGAAGCTGTTGGGGCGCTTCTTGGCGTTGAGTCTGATCAACTTGCCTTGCGCAACCAAATCTTCTGCGAAACGGTCATACTCTTGCTGGCTGCCATCGCACCAATACACCGCGGCTGGCTTCAAAAGCGCCACCATATCTTTCACCCAAGCAATCAGCTTCGGGTTTTTCACTTCATAGCCTGACACTGTGGGCACCGAAAGGGTGCTAAGAGTTGACGAATCCATCTCGGATCTCCGTTTTTGTGTATCTGATTCTTGACGTTTCAATTTCCTGGTTTCCAGAGCTTGATAACGCTCGAATTATAGTACTGAAAGCCTTGCACACGGCGGATTGAGGCGCAAAAAATGTTCCAAAACAGTGAAGAATCTTTATATCTAAAAGGAACATTCCGGAGCGCTGATAGGTAGCCCATTTGGAGGCTCGCGCACTTTTCTTAATTAAGAGAGCGTCACGGCACTTAGAACTCAACCCCCAAACCCTTGAGAACGCCGGAGTCGATGCCAAGGAGTCGAAGCGGCTCTGCGAGGTCGATTGTGATGTTTGCGCGCAGCACAATTGATGACTTACCGCCCGCCGGCGTGTTCTCGCGTTCGAATTCGACTTCCAGAGCGTGAAGCGCGAGGCGATGCAGCCCATATTCTTGGCGAAACATGCGATTAATCTCGCCTTTGCCATAACGCACATCACCGACCACTGGATGGGATAGATGCTTGAGATGGCGCCTGATTTGGTGGAGGCGACCGGTTTTCGGACGCGCCTCGATGAGCGACCATCTGTCGACGTGTGCAAGCGGGATGAACTCTGTCACGGCGTCGACCTTCTTATCGCCTTCGCGTGCGGGCACGGGATGATCCACAATGATCGCCTCAGTCATTGGTCCGCGCACGAGAGTGACGTAGCGCTTGGTCGTGAGAAAACTCTCCATCGCCTGCTGCATTTCGCGTGCCGTATCGGCATCGAGCGCGTACAGCAAGACGCCGCTGGTTCCTCGGTCTAACCTGTGCAGCGCGTGCACAGGTGCCTTCACGATCTCGTCGCGGACGATATCGGAAACCGTTACCTTGTCCTTGTCCACTCCGCGATGCACGAGCATTCCCGAGGGCTTGTTTACGACCAAGAGTTTATCGTCGCGGTAGATTAATTCAAGGGAGTGCATGTTTTGCAAGAGCGCATCCGGAAAGAGCATCCTAGATTATTGCGCGAACACGCATCGCGGTCGACCGTTCAATTTCTCGTCGATATGAATCGGATAATCGCCGCTCAAAAGCTTGAATTTTTCGTTTCGACTCAATTTCTTGATTGCGAATTCGAAACTCATCGCTTCATTTTTGCTTGAAAACGCCCAACTGCAAGCGAGTGCTACCGGCAGCCTTGCTCGCGTGTACTTCGCACCGCGACCGCCGTTGTGAGCGCTAAGACGCGCATCAAGGTCATTAGTCCAACCGGTGTAAAACGTGTCGTCGGAGCAGATGAGAATGTAGGTGTAGTAATTCATCGATGCCACTGCGAATGGTTACACTGCATGATACGTGAAAATTTCGCTGAACGCTATCGTTCATTACCAATCACGCAAGCGCCTCCTTTCGTTAAGTTAGGTTTCGTTGCACCCTTCCGGGTTGAGGTGGCTTATGCTTTACTGGAATTAGGAACAGGGTGGGTTGGAACAAATGAGCCGTTGTTGCTTTTATGTTCGATGCGGATATGCTGGTCAATCTGACACGCGGTATGCCCAAGCTGGCTCGCCCGCACTACTAGCCCAGCGCCGTCCGTCATCGTTCATACAAATGTCGGTTGCCTTCATCGCAACATTTTTCCTGGTTGGGCTTGGGTACGGTTCGATTCCGCTTTTGTCCAGAGATGCGACACAGATGATTTCTGAACTTGGTCCGGCAGCGATCATCTCCGTTGGTGTGTTTTTGATTCTGATGTCTATAATTTGCAGCTGTGCTAAATCAAGAGTGGAGTTGCTCGTCAGCGCAGCTTTCGCTAGTGGCGTTTCGGCATTTTTGTTCTTCTTTACGTGCATGATTTCGAGTTTACGCAACGCGGATTGGGGTCAGTTTTGAGATTGGTTCAACAAATCGAATGCACAAAAAACAACCTAAATCATCAAAACACTTAATCCGCCGAGCAGCTCAGCTCATCCCGATTTCCATTGGCTTTGGACTATTCTATGGATACCTGGACGTGACTCCACAAAGTGTTCAACAAGTTATGCTTCACATTTTTCTGATAGTGTTCGCTTGCATCGGGCTGATACCGCTTTTGGCACCAGTCGTGGGAATGATTATTGTCTTGGGCGATGATATCAAGAGAGTTGCTGTCCGCGAAGGCTTCCTTAGTACACGCGAATAGGCGTTCCCTTAAACTTCTCAGTCTCCGGCGCAACCTTACCAGGTTCGCGACCGAAAGAAATGCCGAGCGTTTCGTAGAGCGCGACATCAGCCTGATCGACATGGCGCTGCACTATCGCATCTGCCACATCCATGTACTGAATCTTGCCACCACGATAGGAGGCGACGGTGACACCGAAGGTTCCTTTCGACACCAATTCAACTGCTGCCGAACCCACTTCCAAGCCAAAGTTGGCGTCTACTGCAGAAGTAAATCCGCACCGCACCAAATGGCTTGGTCTGATTTCTCTCACTTCCGGAATCTCGTAAACACCTTCGACAAACTGCCCTGTGCGCTTCATGAACTCTTTGATTTCAGGATCTGCCTTGATGCGATCCTCGATCTGTTTCACAACATATCTGCCGGCGCCAATCAGCTTTCTGTGCCCGAAAGAATCAGGCTCCGAGCTCATGTCGACAAGCTCATTTCCAGATGCGTCTCGCAGCCCTTCCGCGACGATCACCATCGCCGTTCCAGCCTTAACATCGCTTTCTTCAATTCTCTTGATGAACGCCTTTTTGACATGCTTGTACAACACGTCAAAATCCACCGGAACTTCCGGAATCAGAACAGCATCAGCATCAGCCGCGACTGCGCCACGGAAAGCCGTATGGCCTGCGTATCTTCCGAACACTTCCATAACGATGATTCGGTTGTGAGTTCTGCCCGTGGTGCGAAGATCTCTCACAGCTTCAGCAATGCGATTAATCGTGGAGTCACCGCCGACGCTGTACGGCATCAAATCCAGATCCATCGTCTTCGGTGCATGAACGCATGGAATGCCTTGTTTGGCTAAATCTGCAACGACGCTTCCGGTGTCGTCACCACCGGCGATGACCAATGCATCCAAGTTGAATTTCTTCAAACCCTCTTTGATGCGGTCGTACTTTTTGTCGTCTTTGATCTTCGAGACTTTGACTCGCGAATTTCCCGCTTCGCTTCCGGCCAAGAAAACATCGATTTTTTCGATGCGCTCTTTCGTCAGTTTCGTCAGCTCTTTGAAGTCAACGAGGTTATAAAGTCCTGCGTAACCGTTCGGAATGATGAACGCCGTCATTCCCTTGCTCAACGCGGTCAGCGCCGCACCCTTGATGACGCCGTTAAGCCCACCGCAGTCTCCGCCGGATGTAATGATGCCGATGTTCTTCACGTTGCCTCCAGAAGCTTTGCGCGCCCGGTCTACAAAAAGAACCGAGCATATAACCAAGACATACGATATTTATCACGTTGTAGCCCCAAATTCATCTTGACGACACGGAGCATACAGGGTTAGTTACATCACGCCTGCAAAGGGGTCCACCGCTGCTATTGCCAGGCGTCGCTCTATGGTTTGCGGAGTTTCCAGATCAAGTAAATAAAAATTGGTTGGAACGGCAAGCGAAAAAGCAGCAACCAATGTGGAATCTTGGGGAACAAATCTGGTCGCATAGCCATGTATATATTTGCGGGGAACACGGCGATGAGTAACGCAATGAGCCCATAAACAGCCAATCTTCGAGTGGGCTTAAACAGAATCAAAATGCCACCGATGATTTCGGCAAGTCCGCTGATGTATACGCACTCAAGATGAAACGGTACTACCGGCGGCATCACCTTCACGTAAGTTTCAGCTTTCACAAAATGCATAACACCCAGGATGACGAACACGGCGAAGCAGATGACACGCCCCATTACCACGCGATCTACTTTAGGTTTCGAGTCGCCATCGGTCACTTGGATTTGTTCTCAGGGCTTTCGTTTTTCGATTTCGATTTGCGCGAACTTTTTTGCGCCTTCGAAGCCGGCACGACTGCAGGAGACGACTTTTTTACCGGATTCGTACTGTCAATATCTGTCGTCACGCTTGGAGGTGTGGCATGCTCTCTCATCCAATCACATACTAGATTCAAAAGAGATTCCGGATGCTCAGCATTTTCGAAGATTAGATGTTCTCTCACCCCGAGCAAAAGAAGATCTTTATCCTCGTATGGAATAGTCTCAAACAAGGCGAAGCTGCCCTGTGGCTTTACAAGACGATCGCTCAACCCTTGAATGATCATCACCGGGGTCTTATCGATCTTTCGAACGTGGGCTTTTGTTCTGCGCATAAACAAAGCAAAATTGATCAACTCCTTGGGTGTCATCTCAATTTTTGCTTTTGGATCGGCTTCCCAAAGCTTCCTGTATTCTTCGTTTGATGTCGCTTGCTCCGCTACTTGCGATCCAATATCAAATGGCTTGTTAGCGCCCTTTAGGAAATGGAACGCAACTCTGGCACTCATTTTTCTCTGTTGAAATCTTTCCGCTGACGGCACCGAAGAAATAACTCCAGCAACGCTGTCTCCAAGTTCTGCAGCAGCCCTCAAGACGATGGCGCCGCCCATGGACTCTCCTAAGACGAAGACGGGCACACCTGGACGATGCTTATGCAAGGCGCGCACCAAGCGTTGGATATCATCGAGACACTGATCGAATTTCACTCTTTCAGAACCAGTCTCCGCCATCCACGAGCCAAAACCCCGCACATCAAGAGCACATGTCTGTATGCCTCTGGAAGCCATTCGGTGCCCGAACATCGTAAACGCACGATTCTCCAACCCGAGCCCGTGTACGCAAATCAGCACTGCCCACGGTGTCACTTTCGGGTCTTCCCACGTTATCAGCGGAAGACTCTTGAACGTATTTTCGAAGGACAACCACCACTCTTCGGCAATGCTCTCCGGCGCGTTCTCCTTAACATACTCCACTATCGAAAGCTGCTTAATATGCTCAATCAAGGGTAAACCGCCCTGATTCTCCAACTGTAATCTGGCATTCATCAGCCGCATCATTAGGTGATAAACAACCTCTGAATTTTCGCTTTGCTTGCCTGTTACACCGGAATACTTATACACGTCACCCAGACGCAGCGAGGCCCAAAGATAGTCCGCCAGATGCCACGGAACACCATCCTGTGCGCAGGCTTTCGACCCCGCGACCAACTCTTCAGCCAGCGGCTGCGCCTCCTTGTATTTTTCCATTCCTATCAGGCAGCCGACTGTATTCTCGAGGATATGCCTCTTCGCGACATCGCTCTCCTTCAGTGGTTTCGCCTGTAAGACTGCGATGTAATACTCTTTCAGCGCTTCCTTGAGTTTTCCCTGTTTGTACAGGCAATCTCCGATACGGCAAGACAGAAGAGCTCCTTCCCTGACCGATTGGTAATCTGTGTCGTATCTCGTTGTTTGAACTTTTCGAAGGTACTTGATTGCTTCTTCATATCGATGCTGCGCAGCATCAATTATCGAAATCATCAACATGATGTCGGTCGAAGTTGCGCCTTGCTTCTCGAGTTCCGCGAGTTTATCAACCAGCATCTGCCTGGCGCCATCGTCGTCACCATTGATGACCGAATTCTTGGCCTGTTCAAGTACCCCCTGAACATTCGCAAGCGGAACTGGTTTTACTTGCGCTTCCTGCTTCACCGACGGAGAATGATGTTGCTTCGGCGCCTGACGTGTGTTCGAAGATGGCGGTGATTGTCGGGCTCCTTGTTGCAGGCTCGACGAAGACGTTGATTGCTGCACGGGCTGGTTCACCGCAATTGGTATACCAGGAAATGCAGAAGCGTCACCGCACAGTAGCCAAAGCGAACCGCACAACAATGCCACCGAAGCTGCCTTCATGTTTCGGTGGGAATTGATTTTTGCAAATCGTGATGGGATTACCAGATTGATACCACGCCCTTAGAGTCGCTGTTTGCGATTACTCTTTGACAGGCAGCACGTGGATCGCCTTGACGATCAGTTCAACTGTATCGCCAACTTTGAGCCCCATAGATTCCAATGACTCCGTGGTCAACACCGAAGACATTTCGATTGGCGAGCCGACTTCACACTTCACCAGCGACATAATCGTGTCGCTCTTTACCGAAGTTACTTTCGCCATGATTTTGTTTCTTGCGCCGTATTTCATTTAAACATCTCCATCTTTATATGCAGCCGAAGGCGCAGGAATGATATCACGTTTGGTCGCGGTTATCGCCCCGTTTCAAAGAGTTAGCCAGGCGGCGATGAGTGCACCACTTGGTACTCGCGCTCTGACAAATCTCGCAGAAATTGAGCCAACTCGCATGCATCAGTTTTCGAATTGGTCCGATACAACGGTGTTCCATCATTGCCGGTAACAACAAACT
>CAZCZI010000083.1:11718-32010 GCA_964503045.1 uncultured Candidatus Obscuribacterales bacterium | reverse complement strand
AGGATTTCACTGGTGGCGAGTTTATTATGACGGAACAAAAACCAAGGATGCAGACGAGACCAATGGTGGTGCCTTTGCGTCAAGGTGATGGTGTCATTTTTGCTGTGCATAACAGACCAGTTAAAGGTTCTAGAGGGAGCTATCGCGTGAATATGCGCCACGGCGTGAGCAAGCTTCTGTCAGGGCACAGATACACGATGGGCATCATCTTTCATGATGCGAAGTAACTAGTTTATCAACACGATCACTTTGCCTGCCATTTCGTCTTTTTCTAGAAGCTGATGTGAAAGAACCGCTTCATCTAAAGTCAAAGTTCTTGCAATTCGTGTTGAAAAAGTGTTTTTGACCAATTCCTGATTGATAATGTCGGCGTATTCAGCGAGTTCTGCAACGTTCAAATTTGTGATAGTAAAACCAAACATGCTGACGTTGTGCGTATAGAAATCACCAACTTTGAATTTCGTTTCGTGGGCCATGCCTGAAGAAAGTAAGATGCGTCCGCGGTCTTTCACTAAATTGAGAGCTGTTTGCGCATCGGGTGAGCGCGTCAAATCCCAGTAGACTTCGACCCCTTCTGTAGCGTGCTTGCGGACTCCTTCGATTAAATTCTCCTTTTTGTAGTCGATGACGGCGTCGGCGCCGCACTCCCTGCAATAAGCTGCTTTGTCGTCAGAGCCGGCTGTCACAATCACAGTTGCTCCCATCGATTTCGCCAATTGCGTGGCGCATGTACCGACGTTTCCAGAGCCGCCGTTGATGAACAGAGTTTCGCCTCTTTTGATTTGTGCTTTTATCGAAAGACCCAAAACAGAAGTCAATGCGGAATGAACCGAAGCAAGCGTATTAATTGGATCGACACCCATAGGCAAATGATAGAGCAGTCGATGATCGATGGAGGCGTATTCTGCAAATGTGCCTTGTCGTCCGGCGTAACCTTGGTTATTGCACCAAACCTTGTCGCCCGATTTGAATTGATTTGTGCCGACTCCGACATCGATGACAGTTCCAACCATATCGCGCCCGATGATGAATGGAAACGGCAGATCAAGCTTGTATGACCCGCTTCTGATGTAGGTGTCAATTGGGTTGACGGCGACTGCGTCAACTTTGACCAAGACTTGGTCTTCGCCAATTGGTGGTTGAGGTAAGTCACCAATTTTAATGACTTCTGAAGGTCCGGTTTCGTCTATGTATGCAGCTTTCATGATTCAACTAATCAGGCCAACGATAAAACGGTCGAAAACTCGTTGCGTCTTGCCATGTCACTGCAGCCTCGACTCTCTTTTGCCAATCGAGATTGTCGCCAATTCGATGAGCCGATCTCAAGTCAGTGAGACATCGCGAGAACGTCGTTTCATCAGCAGCTTCAAAGAAAGTGAGGCGGCGCACTGGCTGTTTTCCGACGCTTTCGTATCTCCGTGCTCCCGCCCAAGTCGGAATTTCAGCAATTTGCAGAGGCAAGTATGTTTGTTCGTACCAAGTCTGAAACTCTTTGTCGAGTTCTTCTTTCATTTCTAGTTGCCATAGAAAAAATGGGCGCCCGTTAAAGGCTCCATCAGCCGGTTGTCGCTGGTGCGACCACGTGTGTTGAAAGTTTATTCGCGAAAAATTTCGAAGTGCTTTGTCTTTCCACTCGCGGAATTTCTTAACTGCATCAATAACCGATGGACGTTCGAAAATCGCATCAGTTTTGAATAAGTCATCGGTTCCATTTAGCTGATAGATAGTTAGAAACTGCTTGTTATACCAGCGCAAAGAGCCCCCAACTCCGAACTCTTCGTAGCGCCTGATGTTTTTGATTTCAGGCGATTCTTTGAGCAGGTGAGGAAGAAATTCTGAGTGATAAAACCGATTGAATTCAGCCTCTGCATCAGGCTTGACGCTGAAGTTGATGACGATAAGGGGAAGTTGCATAGCGGCGCCCTCGCAATACGTGCATAGAAAATATCAGCTTTGCAAGTGAAAGTGTTCTGCTAGGCAGGCTGGCATTCGTTTCGGGCGACTTATAAGAGGGTAATAGATAATATAGGCTGTTATCTTTCGCTGCTCCTCACACGTTCCTCACGAGTTATTCGTAACTTGAAGGTGTCGGCAGTTCGTGACGACAACTACCATACGACCAGCAAAAGCAAGGATGCTGAACCAATATGACGAAACCATCGCTGAAAGAAGTACAAGACCTCATGATGCGTCTATGGAGCAATTCGAACGATCTTGAGACCTTCAAATCAACGGGTGAATTGCCCGGTGTCCCAAAGGAGTTTTTGGAAGGGCTAGATCCGGAGCGTGTGGCTGTCTATCACCAAGATATCGTGGCGCGTCGCATGCGCTTCACCAAAGGTCCCTATGCGCTTACACTGCGAGTTATCGGCAACGACAAAGGAAAAATTGTCAACCAATATTGGGATGAGTATGCAAGTTCACACTTCGATCCTTTTGAAGGTCGCGATACCTTTCCTGCGTTCCTACGAACGCAAAATGAATTGATGGAGAAATATCCGTATTTGGCAGATCTCGCTGAGTATGAATGGATTCGATTTTCTGTAATCGGCAGTGGTGCCGAACTGGAAGTTGGGCAGCCACTCGATCTTGAGTCGGTAGAATCGTATAAGCAGTACTATCCGGTTGTGAACTCAACCATTTTGCTCAAGAAGTTCGATTACCCGGCGGACAAAGTCGCGAAACGGGTCGCTGGCGGGCGTTGGCGTCATTACAAGTACAAAGTGAAGGACTTTTACCTGGTGGTCTATCAAGACCCCGAAGATAGAGAGGAAATTCGGGTCCAAGAACTCGGAGAAGTCGCTTACAAGCTGCTTGAATCGGCACAAAAGCAGAAATCTTTTGAGCAGCTTGTACAGGAAGCGATTGAGCTAATTCCCGAACAAACCGCCCAGGAAACGACTGCAGATGTCATTTACATGTTTCAACAGTTTGCGCGAGTCGGAATCTTCATGGGGCAAAAAGGGGTGTTTACCCCCGGGCAATCCTCACAAGTTCCCCACAGCAATGCAATAGCCTAGAACTAGCACCTAATCGTTCATTAACAAGCAACGCCAGTCACGGGAGTAAAAGACTATGCGAAGCCAGTTTGTAGAAAGCAAAAAGAAGTTGCCGGTTCTGGGAGTCGGTCTTGGATATCGCCCGGAGATTGCTGATGAGACTCTGGAAAGCCGAGAAAAGATCGATTTTCTCGAAGTGATATCGGAAAACTACATGAAGGCCGGTGTCGTCCAACGCAAGAATCTGGCTCGTGCTGAAGCGTTTCCAATTATTCCTCACGGCGTTGAGTTGTCTATCGGTACCACCGGTGATATCGACTACGACTATCTGAAGTCGCTCAAGAAATTCTTGCACGAAATCAAAGCACCTTGGTGGAGCGATCATCTCTGCTTCACTGGTAATGACCACAATCGTCTGCACGATCTTCTCCCGTTGCCGTTTTCGAAGGAAGCCGTGACTCACGTGGCCAATCGCGTGAAGAAGATTCAAGAGTTTATGGAAGTTCCCTTTTTACTCGAAAACATCTCAAGCTACTTTGTTTTGCCGGGCAGCGAAATGACCGAAGCTCAGTTTATTGCCGAAGTGCTAGAAGAAGCAGACTGCGGAATGCTGCTCGACGTCAACAATGTCTACGTGAACTCTTACAACATGAAGTTTGATCCAATTGCTTACGTCGACCAACTACCGATCGATCGAGTTGTGCAGATTCACATTGCTGGTCACCGTAAAGTAAAATCGATCATTGTCGATACTCATGGTGCGCAAATCATTCAACCGGTTTACGACATTCTTGCGCATGTTCTTCAAAAGACCGATGTTAAGGCGATTTTGTTAGAACGGGATCAACTCTTCCCGAAATTCGACAACATTATCTCTGAGCTCGATCGCATCAGAGCGGTAGCGCGCCGCGAACAACCAGAGCTCGTTGAGTTTGCAGCTCCAGTCTGCAATGGACAGACCGCAGCGCTTGCCGGATAGGGATTGTATCAGCGCTGTTGAGCGGCGCTAAGCAATAATGAATGATCATGCGGTGCGTGATCACGCGACGCATGGCCACCACATGCGATGCGCAGCCACCACATGCGATGGCCACGCGCTGCGTGATCACGTGCTGCGTGATCACGTGCTGCGTGATCACGTGCTGCGTGATCACGTGCTGCGTGATCACGTGTTGTGTGATCACGTGTTGTGTGATCACTCGCACACATTTCACTGGACGGCCGACGCATCTTCTGATAAGGTAGATCTTGTAGAACTTATAGGCGTCGCACACCATGTTTAAGTACATGACACATTGCAGATACTTGCTAGCGAAGCTATTGGCGCGCCACTCCAGTAGCCGCTAGGCTACTGCATTGAATTTTTTAAACCAATAAATGTATTGTTGCTCGATTGGATGTGATACCAAGCGAGCATCACTAAACAACGCGAAAATCTCGCATCATTAGCCGTCCTAGAGAGGTGGCTGAGTGGCTTAAGGCGCCGGTTTGGAGAACCGGAGCACACACAGTGCCGAGGGTTCGAATCCCTCCCTCTCTGTTCGATTTTGCATGCGATTTAGTTGGAGAGATGGCCGAGCGGTAAGGCACCGGTTTGCTACTCCGGAATACCTACGGGTATCGAGGGTTCGATTCCCTCTCTCTCCTCTACTGTCAGACCGCAGGATCCCATTGTTCGCAATCTCGCTTGACGGCGGTGGGCAAATATTGCATACCAGAAGCTGCTCATGGTTCTTAGGCTATGATGACTGTGATGGATCGCAAATTGAAAATTTGGATTGATGCAGATGCTTGCCCCGGGCCCATCAGGGACATCGTATTGCGAGCAAGTCAACGGCTTAAGGTGCAGGTCGTATTTGTCGCCAACAAGAAATTAAATCTGCCCGATTCACCGCTAGTTTCTCTAGTGCAAGTGGATGCTGGTCCTGACGTGGTTGATGCATACATCGTTGAAAACGCCAGGGCTAATGACTTAGTGGTTACGCAAGACATTCCGTTGGCTGCCTTGCTTGTCCCTGCCAATATTAGTGTGATTAGTCCGCGTGGCGATCGTTACACTGAGTCGAATATAAGCGAGCATCTGTCATGGCGAGATCTGATGACGGAATTGCGCGATACCGGGACCATTGGCGGTGGGCCCAAGCCATTCGATGACAAGGTTAAACGCGCATTTGCGAATCATTTTGATGCGGAGCTGACCAGATTATTGAAGTTGACCGAGTGATATAAAATCGTTCGGACAACAATTGGTACTACTCAATTCGATATATGCGGCATAATAATACGCATATCGACTGGGTAGGTGGATCAATGACATCTGTGGGTTCTGAACGGAATAGGTTACTGGAAGCGCGTGAAAACGGTACTCCCTGGAAGAAATGGGGCCCGTACCTAAGCGAACGACAGTGGGGCACTGTTCGTGAGGACTACAGCGAAGATGGCAATGCTTGGGCTTATTTTACCCACGACCAGGCCCGCTCGCGTGCGTATAAATGGGGCGAGGATGGAATTGCAGGAATTAGCGATGAAAACCAGATTCTCTGTTTCTCTGTTGCAATGTGGAACGGTAAAGATCCAATTCTCAAAGAAAGGCTCTTTGGACTGACTAATGCTGAGGGAAACCACGGGGAAGACGTAAAAGAATATTACTTCTATCTGGATAACACTCCCACGCACTCTTATATGAAGTACTTGTACAAGTACTGCCAGAAGCCTTTCCCATACGGTGAGTTAATTGAAAACAACCGTAATCGAGGAAGGTTGGACTACGAGTACGAGCTTATCGATACCGGAATTTTTGACGACGATCGCTACTTTGATGTCTTTGTCGAATATGCCAAGAATTCACCGGAAGACATTCTTGTCAAGATTTCTGTGTTCAATCGTGGTGCAGAGGCAGCATCGATTGATGTTCTACCAACACTCTTGTTCAGAAACACCTGGTCGCGAAAAGAAGGCACAGGCAAACCGGTTATCGAATCACTCAATCGCAAGGACTGCGCGGCAGTAGTGGCGCGTCCCCACGATGAAATTGTCGAGCAGGTTATCTCCGATTTCTATCTGTATTGCGACAGACAAGTGCCACTTCTCTTTGCGGAAAACGAAACCAACAATCAGAGAATCTTCGGCACTGCAAATACCAACAAGTATGTAAAGGACGGCATCAACAACTATGTCGTGACGGGTGACAAAGATGCCGTGAATCCGGACGGCAAGGGAACCAAAGTCTCACCACACTATAAGCTCAACGTACCAGCAGGTGGAAGCGAGGTTATTTGTCTTCGTTTAAGCGCCGTTGAACACTCTAAACCGATGGAAGAATTCGATCGCATCTTTCAGCGCCTGAAATCCGACGCGGATGAATTCTACGAAGAACTTGCACCAGACAAGTTGCGCAATAACAAGGAACGATTCAATGTGTTTCGCCAAGCCCTATCCGGAATGCTCTGGAGCAAACAGTACTTTCACTACGATGTTGACTTGTGGCTTAAAGAACATAACGTAACTCCCATGGTTCACTGCGACAGAAAGGTGCGAAACAAAGAGTGGTTTCACATCTTCAATGATGACATCATTTCGATGCCAGACAAATGGGAATATCCCTGGTATGCCGCTTGGGATTTGGCATTTCATACGTCTCCGTTCTATCTGCTCGATCCGGATTTCGTCAAATCGCAATTGGACATGATGCTCCGCACCAACTACATTCACCCCAATGGTCAGATGCCTGCGTACGAGTGGAATTTCGGTGACGTCAATCCACCAGTTCATGCGTTCGCGACTTACAACGCTTATCTTTTCGATCGACAGAGAAACAATGGACAAGGCGATCTCGAGTTTCTGAAATACACTTTTTCCAAGCTCTTGATCAACTTCACTTGGTGGCTGAACCGAAAAGATCCCAGGGGTCATAATGTGTTTGAGGGCGGCTTTCTCGGACTCGATAACATCGGTGTTTTCAATCGAAGCAAAGCATTGCCGACCGGAGGTTTTCTGGAGCAAGCTGATGGAACAGCATGGATGGTTTTCTTCAGTCAGCAAATGCTCAATATCGCAATCGAGCTTGCGCAGCATTCTCCGTTATACGAGCGGTTTGCTCTGAAGTTTTTCGAGCACACCGTGTGGATTGCCGCTGCAATGGACAGACCAGGAATACACCGAGATGAGCTTTGGAACGAAGACGACGGATTCTTTTACGATGTACTGAGATTTCCAAATGGTGAAGCCATGCAGCTCAAGGTGCGCTCCATGGTCGGACTTTTGCCGTTGTGCTCGGTTGTAGTCTTCGAGGACGAGGCATTTAGCCACATCCCTAACTTCAAGGAGAAAGCGCTGCGTTTTGTCGATCGGCAGAGAGAAATCTGCAATAACATGCATTTACCGATTGAGCAAGGACATGGCGGCAGGCGAATGCTGGCTGTATGCAACGAGTCAAAGCTTCGCAGGATTCTCAAACGGGTATTCGACGAGAACGAATTCCTGAGCCCTCATGGCATTCGCAGCCTGTCGAAGTATCACCAAGATCATCCCTATGTCTTTCATTACGGCGGTGAGGAATTCCGTGTTGACTATCTGCCGGCAGAATCCGACAGTGGAATGTTTGGTGGCAACTCTAACTGGCGCGGACCTGTTTGGTTTCCAGTCAATTACTTGATACTCAGATCGCTCTTTATGTACTACTCCTACTACGGCGACGATTTCAAAATCGAATATCCAACTGGGTCGGGGAAAGAACTCACTCTCTACGAAATAACTCAAGATTTGATGGAGCGGCTGATCACGATCTTCCTTCCCGATGATGACGGCAAACGACCCACATACGGTAATACCAAGAAGTTTCAAGAAGATCCCCATTGGCGCGATTACGTTTTGTTCTACGAATATTTCCACGGCGACAATGGTGCCGGACTCGGTGCCTCTCACCAGACCGGATGGACAGGAATCGTGGCAATGCTTCTCTATTTGCAAGCAGCAATGACCGAAGACACCTGGCTGTCTAGAGGCCCAATGCAACGCATCGCCAGCATGGTTTTGCAACAGCGATAGGCTTGGTATCAGACCTAGTCTCGAATCCGAGGAAGAATTAAAAGTGCTTTGCACGGATTTTGCATCCCCACGATAAAATGTTGGGGCAAAAGGACTTGTGGTGAGGCAAGAATGTCCAATAGATGCAACATTGGAATTGTCATGATGTGCGCAAGTGCGTTGTTCTCCAGCAGTGCCTTGGCAGTGTCTGCAGCGTCGAATCTTCCTGCTGTTCCCAACAAAGCGGCTAACGTAGCCGAGTTTGCCGCGGGCGGTTGGAAAATCGAATCTCAAGCTGACGGCGACCTCAACAAGGATGGGCGCTTAGATGCTGCCTTCATTCTCGGGTTTCCTGACGATGGCTCGCCGGTGCAAGAGCGGGAGCTTGTGGTTGCGTTTAGAGATCCTGCCGGCAAACTTGTGAAAAACAAGGAGAACCGCTCGGCAATTGCGCTCTCAGGTGGAACAGCAATATCATCGCCACGAGTGACAATCAAGCACGGAGTGTTGATTGTCGATCACAGTTTTGGTGCGAAAGAGACAACAACCTACGAGCACAAGTATCAGCTGCGCGATGGAAACTGGGTGCTTATCGGATATACCGAAAACACACATAGCCCCAAGAATCATTACAGTCACCGTGCTCTCGACCTAAATCTTCTTACCGGTGAAGTCGCAAGCTCTGTATCGAGTCAGAAAAAGTCTCTGTCCGAGCGGTTTTTAGAAGTGCGCTCTCCCTTGATCCAAACTGATCAGCCGACTGCCGCTGATTGGACTTCTCCATCGGTTTGGCTCAAGACAGATGTCAAAGACTGTCCGGTAATTTCGATTCGTTCCGTCCATAATTCCAAAAAGCTTTTCATACGCGTGCAGTATGAAGGCAGCAAAAATATGACGAAAAAAGATTTGAGAGTGGTTGATACAGGTGGACGACCACTCGTACCCGAGTCACTGAATGTGACACCATACGGTTATGTGATTGCGGCTTACGATTTGGAATCACAACCGCTAAAACGGTTCATCGACGCAACTACGAAGGACGAGTCGAAGGGCATGGTCTTGCGGCTTAACGTCGAAATCAAAGGCACCGCCTGTAATTGCAGCAAACCGGTGACAACTGCTTCAAAGAATGATCCCGGAGCGATTCTTCTTACCGCGTTGAAATCGCTGCCGCAGCTGGATGATGTGAATGTGCGCGAAGGCAATACAGTGCATCCGCCCTTGCATGAATTTCCGCCGGATTAGCTGCTAACTATTTCGACTCTTCAGGCATTATGCAAACTGGTGCGAGTTCTTCTTTGAAAGCGCCATTCCATTTGAACTTCGGATTGATTGTGACCTTGCCTGATTTATCAATGTAGCCCCATTTACCATCGACAAGAATGCCTGCATATCCTTCGGAAAACGGGTCGGCACCATCAAACTTCGATTCGATTACTTGTTTTCCGGTCGTGTTTATGTAACCCCATTTGCCAGGTGTCCAGCTGCGAAAACCGTGTCCTATTTTTTTCCATTGTCCTGTCTGCACAGCCACCATTCCTTCAGACGGTGCATGAACATTGGCAAATTGTGGTTTAATCGCGAGTACACCTTGCGTATTCAGAAAACCCCATTTGTTGGGAATCGAGGTTCCTTGATTCGTCCCGACTGCCACTGGAGCTATTCCATTACCAAATACACCGGTGCTCTCGAAGCTCGAGTCAATTACAACTTTTCCAGTTTTGTCGATGAAATTCCAATGTGCACCCTGCGCGACGTATATGTCATCGGTGCAGTGAATTGACATCGTGCCGGTGTGTTCGCCGATGAGCACTGCTGCACGATCTCCTGAGAATCGACACACCAAGTCGTACTCTGGATGTGGTTTGATCACCCACTTGCCAGTCTTGTCAATGTATCCCCAGCCAACGTCGTCCGCTACAGCTGCGAGACCTTCAGAGAAACAGTCAGCTTTGTTGAACTTCGGTTCAACGATGTATTTTCCTGTGCTGTCGATATAACCCCACTTACCATCGGGAAGTTTGACTGCAGCCGCTCCTTCGTTGAATCCAAGCACTTCATCGTACTGTGGTTTGATTACTTCTTCACCATTCTTGTTTACAAAACCCCAACGCTCTTCGGTGTCGTCTTCTTTCTTGATTGCGACTTGAACAGCCGCCAAGCCACTGCTAAAGTTTCCTGCGCTCAAATATTTGGGCTTGATGATGAATTCGCCAACAACGTTTACGAATCCCCACTGTTCGTCGTCAGCAAGACTTGGTTGGCACGACCACACCGACGCACACAACAACGCGATGCTCAGCGCACCAATGACATGCGAATTCTTAGTTTTCATGCTGCTTTATCTCCTGCGCATTCTCTCGTTTTGATTCGTTTGGATTCCGAGCCATCCTACTTACGACAAGATTTTGAAAATTAGTCTGAAAATGTTGGAGCTTTATCATCACTCTTTATATATGTTCCTAATAAAGAGACTCCCATTCCACAAAAGTATGAATCCCTACCTGTGATCTCAACTTTGTTACCATTGAATTTCATTGTGATAACACCGTCTTCATTTTCGTTGTGTCTAACAACATTGTTTTTAATGGCGTCAGTGCCACTCGCTTCCCCGGTATGCCCACCGTTCGCTGCCGAGAGTTGAAACCTGATCTTGTTGCCTGGCAACTGCTTCACAAGCAGAGTAGCTTCTTCGAATCGATTTCCTTTGCGTGAATATGTTCCAGTCAAGACTGAAACGTTCAAGGGTTTGGTCGAACCTCTTGCCTGTGTTGAAGGCTTCTTAATAGGCGTCCAATCTGCTTTGTCGAATGAAAGTTTTTTGTCAGACAAACTCTCGTGATTAAAATCTTTCATTTGCTTCGGCATCTCAGCTTCATTATTGACGCCAAAAATATGGAACACATCATTATCTAAATAACCAACACAGATTTTTCCTGTAGCCAAATTGATGTCGAGGCCTGAATTCATGTAACCATTCAAACCTCGTACACATGCGCCAAGAAAGAGATCGTTGCCTTCGACTGTCGGCTCGCCGACTAATTGGGTGCAGCTCCAATAGTTGTCGTCTTTGTTGCCCATCAGAGCTTTGATGCCACTCTTCACCTGAGCATCATTCAAAATCTTCCACGGATCACTTTGCTTTCTAAAACGCTCAAAATTGCCAATTGTGGCAGCTGCCGTCGGCTTGCCCTCTTGCGCTGGCCCGGCCTGTACCTGCAACGATGCGCTCGCAGAGCAGGCTGAGACCACCAGGGCAGCCAGATTTATGCCTTTGTTGGCTGAGCGACGAGTGACCATTGTTTCTCCTCACAAACAGTTCGATTTATGCCAGAAAGGGTCACTAGTCGGACTCTTCCGGCTACGGCAAGTCAGAGTACACGATTTTCACACCTAGATTGAATTAATTTAGGTGGCACAGCAGGAAAGAGGATTTTCCGCTGCATGTTTACTAAAGCCGAATAAGTCGAACAGCATTGCCTTTCGCCGCATTCCAAGCATTTGGGAGAGTGCCAGACAATGGCAGATACTATTGAGCAAGTCGTGGAAAGCCCCTCAGTTGAGGCTCAAGGCGCTTCAGATAAGTTGGCAAGCGATTCTTTCCCCACCGAGAAGATCAACAAGCCTGCTTCCAACAGCGGTAGCAATGGTGACCAGGCGCATCTTCCCGGAGTTGAGATTGTCGATCCGGGCGCTGAGAAAACCTCGGTGGCAATCACAACCACTGAACATAATGCTGTCGAAACCACCGTCAAAAACGAAAATCCAGCGAGCACACAAAAGGTTGAGAAGGGCGCCGAAGATATTCACTCAGCGCTAAATGGAATGTGGCGTTCTGACAGCGATTACGAGAAAGTCAACAAAATGCTGCAAGGCATGAGTGACAAGGAACGGGAAGAACTCAAGCGTGTATACAAAGAAAAGTATGGAATCGACATAAACGAAGAGTTTAAAGATCGCTTGAAAGATGCGCAGCAGGACAAGGCATACAACCTTCTCAACAGAAAAGAAGGACATGCAGATGATGCCGGACGAATTCACACAGCGCTGGTCGAACGCAAACAGTGGATTGACGGTCGTTCGGATGCCAATTGTGAAAAGGACATTCGAGACACTTTGTCGACGATGAACTCGGAGCAAATTGTGCAGCTCGACAAAGAATACTTCGATCGCTATAAGGTGCATTTGCGCGATGCCTTGATGAACGACGACAAGCTTTCACAAAAGACCAAAGATTATTTGGAAGTCTATTTGAAAGGAACAGACAAACGCACGACAGAGGACACGCTGTCTCTTGCAGATAAAGCCTTGAAGTCCAAAGACATTGAAATGTTCGGTGAGGTCATGCGCTCTGCGTCGCCTGAAGCCAGAAAGAAATTCATGGAGAATGACGGCGACAAGAAGATGAAAGAGGCATTTGAGGGACACTGGTATAACGCGCTACCGTATTTGGTTCCGCTTATTCCAGCGTCGATCGGCAAAGGTTCTGATTCTAATGTCACTGATAAAGAATTGAATCGTGCGCAAGATTTGGCTCGTGATGGGCATATGAGCACAGCGAACAAGATTCGCGAAAACATTGGCGTTGTCTCCAACTCTGACAAGGCGATTGAGTTAGCCATCGAGGAAATGTCACCGGAAGAAAGAGCTGCTTTCATTAAAGGGAAAAAATTGATTGCCGACAAAGCCGATGAATCCAAATTGTCGGAACAAGACAAAAAGGCAATTAAAACATATAAGGAAATCCACCAAGCCATCGAAGATTCTGCGCCGCTCGACTCAGCGAAGAAAGCGAAGTGGGAAGACATGATTGAACACAAAGGTGGTTCGCTCGTCGGTAAAATCGAATCGCATCATGGTGTCATATACAACGACAGTAAAGGTGATGTCACAAAAGAAATCGAAAACATGTCGAAGGCTGATTGGGAATACGCCAAGAAGCATCCGGAGTACCGCGAACAAGTTCTCAAGGCGCTCAATGACTTGAAAGGCGCACGCGTCGATCAGACTGACATAGATAATGCAATGAAGTTGTACGATCAGAAAATCGCAGCAAAAACTTTCGAGGATTCCAAAAAGACCGGCTCGCGATCAATCCTCGAAAAGCTAGAAGACGATACTCATTGGTACAAAAACGATCGCAAGTCGATGGTGGAAGACCTTACCCACATGTCGAAGGAAGAGCAAGAGAAGTACCGCACCGATGCCGAGTATCGCAAGAAACTAGATGCATTGCTCCAAGACAAACTTGGCGACGGCCCCTCCCTTGATGCTGCGAAACACATTTTGCAAAAGGTAGCAAAAGGCGAATCACCCGAGGCCGATCTCATCGTCAAGATGAATATGCGCGCTCAGGAAAACCAAGAGTCCAAGACAATGTCGACCGCCGGCATGCTTGCCCTTGGTGGTGTGGCAACGGCACCGGTAATACTGGCTGATGCGGCACTGAATGACGGCAAGCAACATCAGGCTTCGATGGATGCCGCCTTTGGCTCGCACTCTGCCAATCCAATAAGAGACATGGAAGAAGAGTTTAAGAAAAATCCCGCACTGCGTGAGAAAATTCTTCATCCGAAGACAGCAGAAGACAAGAAATTTGCACAAGAGTTTGAAAAATCTGCGCGCACTGCAATGGGCGATGCTGATTATGAAAAATACGCCAAGCCGTTGATTGAAACCGGTACCGTTGCTGCCGATTTGAGAATGCAGCTAAACAAGGGCGTAATCAATAACGATAAGGATGGTTCGTTCAAAGACATTCTCAACGTGACGCCGGAGGAAAGGCAAAAGATTCTCAAAGACAAAGATTATCAGGAAAAAGTTCTTGGTTATCTGAGTGATGACGATCGCAAAGTTGCGCTTGCTATTTTGGAACAAGGAAAAGCTCAGCCCGAAGACGAGATTCGCGCCAAACTGAATCACTGGGGCGGGTCTGCTGAAATTATGAACACTCTGCGGGAAATGAAAGATAATCCGCAAGGCATCGAGCGCATGAAAGAGCAGTATGCAAAAAAATACGGTCATGATTTGACTGCGGATCTTATCGACAAACTCAGTGGTGCTGAAAAGATTGAAGCTGAAACCATATTGAAGCGCCCAGTTACAACAGCGCGTGAAGCATATAATGACGCTCGCGATCAGGCATACCTAAGCTACGATGGTGTCGGAAAGGCATTTGTAAATGGTGCCTGGGATGGGACCGGTCACATGACCGAAGACAACCTGAATCAATTCTCTGCCAAGATGGCAGAGTTTTCTTCTAAGTTTAAGGAGCTGCCGCTTGAACAGCAGAAGCAACTTTCCGAGCGGCTACACAAATCTCTCGATGCATTTATCGAGTCTAAGGGGGCAGCGGCTGACGCAGTAGTTGACGTAGTCATTGCTGTCGTAGCGGTCGCAGGCGCTGTCTTCACCGATGGTGTCAGTCTAAGTTTATTGCTCGCTACCGGAGCTGGTGGCGCCGCGTTGAAAGTCTTGGTCAATTCGGTGATCATGGGTTCTGACTATGATTGGAGTGCCAAAGGTGTTGGTAAGGATGCTGCCATAGGCTTTGTCGACGGTTTTGTCAGCATGCTTGGACCTGGTGAAGTGGGGAGCCTTTTGAAGGTTGGCGAAACTGCAGCAAAAGCAGCCACTAAGAAAGCTTTGATGGAAGGTGGAGAGGCCATTTTGAAGAAAGGCGCTAAAGAACTTTTAGAGAAAGAAGTGCAGACTGCCGTGAGAAATGCAATCGTTCACGGAAGTTGTGAAGTGCCCGAAAAAATACTCAACAAAATTGTTGCTGACGCTGCCAAGGAAGGAGCAACAGACGCCGAGAAGGCAGCTCTCAAAGCCGGTCTCAAGAAAGCATTGCAAGAAAATCTTGACAAGGAGGGTAAGGGTCTGTTGAAACGCCTTGCCACCGAATACGCCTTCAACATGGTTGGTGGCGGGCTTGGTGGCGGCACGGCCAACGCACTCGGTGCCACTATGGACTGGGACAACAGCAAGAGCGTCTCCGAGAACATGGCCAGAATTGGAAAAGCAGCGGCCATGGGTGTTGCCTTTGGCGCAGCAGGTGCTGCAGCCTTCACAACAGTCTTCAAGGTCGGCGGCAGCATGTATCACGGTTTGGTCGAGTCATTCAAGCTCAAACCAGGCGAAAAGCTGAACGCAGAGCAACTTGCAAAGCTTGCCAAAGAAACTGGAATCAAAGACGCTAAGCTGCATTACAACGAACATGGTGACCTAGTTCTTGAAGGTACGACACCTCCTAATCGTGATGCAATACTGCCTCCGCCACCCGATCGGCAGGCTATCCTTCCACCTGAACCCAAGCCTGCTAATGGTGACGTTCACCCTAGACCTCTACATGGCGATCCCCAACCACAGGCATCTGTAGATCCTCATGGTGACACGATTCCACCACCTGAACACACTCAAGGACCTCGCGGCGAAGACTTGAAGTCTCCCAGAAGACCCGAAGATGATTTGGAAGGTCCCAAAACTGAAGTCAATCCACTGCCACGAAACACGGTGCGTATACCCAAAGACGTTTCACCTGAAGTATTAGCAATTCTCGACAAAGCTGATATTCCGATGGAAGAACGAGTTGCCATCTTGCAGCGAATTCGCCAAAACGAAATGGCAGCACCTGAAGCGATTAAGGGCTTCGCCAAAGAAGGTACCGATCTGATGAACGGTTGGGATGATTCTTCCAAACTATTCCATGACTATCAGGCAAATCAAGGCAAACTTGCAGAGGCTCAAACTAACTTCAGTTACAATGTCCACGACAAATTAGTAGATGATTTGGTTAGAAGTGGAATGAACGAGACTGATGCCATCATTCTTGCCAATGATCCTCCGAAGTTGAGTCGCCTAGCAAAGGAGGAAGGACCAGTTCGAGAGTTCTTCAATAAAAGCCCGGATGATCTCGCAAGTCTTGAAAAACTTACTACCGCACAGGAGATCAGAACGAAGTACCACAAAGCAGTCGTAGAGCGAACTGCCGAGCTGCAGGCGATGATGGATAAGTACGCAGAGCAACATGGTCTTCCAAAGGCTCAAATCTCTTTGGTTGACGAATCTCAACTCGGAAAGGCAAATGGTCTCTACAATGATGGCACCATTCGATTGAAAGCGTCGGAAGCACTTTCAGCGAAAGATCCAGCTGGCTTGCTCGACACTCTCTATCACGAGTTTGTGCACAATCAACAAGATAGTTTGATCATTCGCAATTTCATCGATAAATTCGAAGCATCCATGGGCAATGGCTACAAGCTTCACGAACCACCAACTGCTTTCGAGCTTGAGGCAATCCGAGGTTTGTACAAGGGAAGCAAACTTGGCGGTGTTTCTGATACACATCTGCTTGAGGTGATAAGAGCGCGGGGAGGAAAGGAATTAACAGCAGAACAAGTCAAAATTGCAGACGGTCTGATGAAGGACTGGACGAGAGGAGAACTTCCTGTATACAACCGTTATTGGGACAACATAAGATTCCTCGAACACGAACTGGAGAATGTCCAAGATCATCGTGGTGTGGCAAGACTTCTCGACAAACTGTCTAAGGACACTGACGGCAAGTGGTCATACTCGCTATTCGGCAAAAACCCACCGCCGGCTGAAATTCAGACGATGTTGAACAAGCTCAAGAATGGTGAAAAAGTCGATACCATCGAAGCATACCAAACCATGCGACGTTTGATGACTACTAACAAGCAGCAACTGATGGATATGCAGCAGGCGCTATACAAAGACTACATTTCCTCTTCGCAGGAGACAGAGGCTTTTGTGTTGGGAACAACAGCCAGAGGCGAAGTTCAAAAAGAAGTGCAGGGAGCTTCAACTCAAAGACCTGGTGGACGCACCACACTTCCTCATGGCTCTGAAAATGAAGCGCGTCTCGTGACGCCTCGGGCCGAAGGAACGCTTACCGGAACAGATGCCACTGGAGCCAATACAGACAGCAGTTCATCCGAAGTGTGGGAACCGGTAAAACCACCTGTTGCACCATTGGATCAACAGCCGCTTGGACGCAAGACGAAGCCCGGCTTGCAACCTGCGCGTCCTCCGATGCCCTCTGCAGCAAGCGATGAACCGCCGCCCAGCACCCGACGAGAAGGACGCGGACGCGCGGCTGCAGATCCGATCGATATGTCACCCACTCAAGACATGTCACCACCGCAAGATGAGTTTCCGGATTTCCTTACGCTCAATTCGATCTTTGATGAATTAAGCAGTCCGAATTCACGCTAATCATCCATGTACACGATTGCACCATCATCGGTGATGATGATATCGCTGTCTCCGCTGCCATTAGTTGTGGCGCTGACCCTGCCATTCGTATCATCATTCTTGGAGTTGCCGTTTGAAGGCGCCTGCTCTCTTCGTTGCGGCGAGTTTGGCGTTTGGAAATCCAGACGAACTTTGAACTCTTCATTTACTATGAGCCTGGCGCTATATGTTCCCTCACCGGATTTCTTTTTGAAGTCGGTGATTTGCTCTGTTGCTTTCTTTTCGACTAGATCTTTGATGTGATCATCTGTGAGTTCTTTGCCAAATTGAGTGCGCCATATCGTGAATGTGCAGCCTTCTCTCCACCGATTGCAACCGGCTGCTTTGGCTGAGTTGCGCACGAGTCCAGCTTTGCACTGCGGACACTGTCCGAATATGGTTGCTGATCCACTTCCGGTTTGAGATTCCAATCTGACTTTGAAATCTTCGGATAAGACTAACTTGGATTCAAACTTCTCTTTGCTGTCCTTCTTTTTGAATCCTTTGATCGGTTTTGTCACTTTGTGTTGCACCAGGTCTTTCATGTGAGCCTCCGACAGCTCCTTGCCATACATTTCACGCCAAATAGTGAAGGTGCATCCGTCCTTCCATCTGTTGCAACCAGCACCTTTCGGTGTTGGGCGAACAAAACCTAATTGGCACTGCGGGCACGGTCCAAAACTGGTTTCACCTTCTTTAGGAACCGAGGGAATTGTCGCTGCGCTGCTGGAGACATCAGGCAAAATGCGCTTTACGAAATCAGCGATGTCACCCTCGAATTTCTCGATGTGCAACTTTCCGTCTTGCATGTCGGCGAGGCATTGTTCCCACGAGGCTGTTAGTGCGACATCCTTCAAGTTTTCATGCACTTGTTGAATCAGGGCCTTGCCCTTATCTGTGGGGAACAGATATTTCTTGTTGCGCTCAATGTAGCCTGAGCGCAAGAGTCTTTCGATGATGGCTGCGCGTGTTGCAGGTGTTCCTAATCCACGCTGCTTCATATACGCAGCAAGATCTTCGTCGTCGATATCCTGACCTGCGTTTTTCATTGCGGTCAAGAGGGTGCCATCATCATATGGCTTTGGTGCGGTTGTCTTGCCTTTCTTCAGCTCTTCCTTCAGTTTGTCAACTTCCTGACCCTTCGACAACGGAGGGAGCTGTTGAGCGTCTTCGTCCGCTTCTTTGCCTTTTTCCTGGTCTTTCTTTTTTCCCTTACTTGGCTCTTTCTTTTCGTCGCTGCCGCTTTCCTTTCTTTCTTCCTTTGACTTAGGCTCAATCACTGTCCAACCGGGATCCTTGATTACAAAGCCTTTTGCTCTAAATGAATGATCGGCGATCTTGAAGAAAGCGACTGTTTCGTCTCGAATTTCTGGTGGCAGAAAAATAGACATGAATCTCAGCGCGATAAGTTGGTAGATGTTGCGCTGGCGCTCCGGCAAATTTGCTTGAGGAGTGTTGTATGTCGGAATAATCGCATGGTGATCGGTGAGCTTCGTGTCGTCGACATAAGCTTTGCTGAGCCGTGGGCGAAGAAGCGATGCTGTGATTGCGCCAGGTACGATGCCCTCTTTCTTGAAGGCATCGCGCGCAATCTGAGTTGTGGTTGGTGACTTCAAAACTGTCGAGAGAATGCGCGGCAACTCCGCCACCATGTCATTCGAAATGTGGCGAGACTCTGTTCTCGGATATGAGACGAGTTTGTGCTCTTCGTAGAGATTTTGCGCGATGTCCAGCGTTTCTTGTGCGGTGTAACCGAAGTGCTTGTTTGCGTCTTTCTGAAGTGTCAGCAAATCATACAAAGCCGGCGCCTTGGTCTTTTTCTCCGTAGTCGAAACGGATTGGACGGTGCCTTTCGGTACCGGAGCAATTGCATCGATAATGGCTTGGGCAGCGGCTTGATCGTGTAGGCGAGTTTGCGGTTCTTCAGTGGGAGTAATGTACTTGGCCGTGAACCCAGGTGCGAAGTTTACGAGAATTTCGAAGAAGGCATTTGATTTGAAGCTATCAATTGCAATTTGCCGATCGACGATTAGCCCCAGTGTCGGAGTTTGCACTCTTCCAATTGTGCACAACTGTCTGTTTATCGATGTATATGCGCGTGTGAAGTTCAACCCGACAATCCAATCTGCATGTGCGCGTGCAGACGCAGCATGGGCGAGATTGTCGAATTCACTTGCCGATTTAAGGCTGTCGAAGCCTTTCTTGATCGCATCGGAGGTCAGTGAGCTGATCCAAAGGCGTTCGACTGGTTTTTTTGTGCCGGAGAGTTTGTAGATGAGTCGGAAGATGTGTTCGCCTTCTCTTCCGGCGTCCGTCGCACAGACAATTGAATTGGTTTTCGGATCGCAGAAAAGCCGTTTGATTACATTGAATTGAGTCGTGGTTTTTTGAGCTACCTCGTACTTCCACTCAGTTGGAATCATCGGAAGTTGAGCAATTGTCCAGGGACCACCCCAGGCGGGATTCATTGCCTCTGGTTCTGCAATAGTTACCAAATGCCCAAAGGCATAGGTCACTGCGTAACCGTTTCCTTCAAAGAATCCGTCCTTCTTTTGACTCGCTCCCACCACGGCGGCGATGTCTTTGGCGACAGATGGTTTTTCAGCCAGGACAACTTTCACTTTACTTATCCTCGAAGGATATTTTTGCCGATCTCAAGGAAAAGGTAAAGTTCTTAAAAGCTCACAGGCAGCCAATCTACTAATGGTGAAACTGTTAATTTGCAGGTGAATATATTTCTATATATTCATTAGTGCTATTTATTGGAACAACGGTATAGTTTGGTCGGCATTTTGGAGTTGTATATCTAAAGGACACACGAGCCATTGGTAGCCCTAGAACTTGAAAAAATGTTCGATCATCTCGGGGATGACGCAATAAAGGTAATCTTGCAGGCGAATGAGGAATCGCGACGACTCGGGTACGACCGCATGAGTCCTGATTTCATGTGATCATGCAGCGCGTGGCCATCGTATGTGGTGACTCGGCATCGTATGTGGTGGCCATGCAA
>CAZCZI010000083.1:8182-11618 GCA_964503045.1 uncultured Candidatus Obscuribacterales bacterium | reverse complement strand
GCAGCGCGTGGCCATCGTATGTGGTGACTCGGCATCGTATGTGGTGGCCATGCAACGCGTGATCACGTGCCGCGTGATCACTGTCCGCGCCCTTGTCCTTGTCGCGCCTTTTGCATGAACTCCCAAAAATCTCGTCGTTCTGCTGGGCTCAGTCTGCCGTCTCCATCTTTGTCGAACTTTTTCAAAACTCGATTGCGTCGTGCTCCACCGTCGCCTGCGCCATCGGCAGGAGTGATACCTGATTTGATGCGTCCCGGTCCGGGGGTTCCTAATATTACGCGTCGGACAAATTCATTGTCGGAAAAGTCACGGTCGCCGCCTCCGATCATCATGTCTTTGATTCCCGCTGCCTGCCTGACAATAACGAGGTTTTCGCTGGGTATCACATAAAGACGTTGGTTGCCGGCGCCTGCTGCCATAACCATATCGTTGGGTACACCGGTTGTTCCGTATTTGAGATCTGTGGCTGTGGTCAGCGTTTTTACGCTGGCGCGAAGGGCATCATCTATCGGTCTGTTCAGCCACCACGTCAAACCGTACATAGGATTACCCTTGGTGCCTTCGAAAAGAACGTCAAATCTTTCGGGGGCAATTATTTGTTTTCCTGAGGCAGTTTTGCCTTTCATGCGGACAAACTCTCCAAACTTTGCCCACTCTCTTGCGGTGAAGCTCGCACCTTGAGGAAGAAGCGGGAGTCCATCTGTACCGTTGCGCCACTTGCCGATTTTGATTCCAGCAGGATCAAGCACTCTTCTTTTCAAATAGTCGAGTAGTGTCTCATGCTTTTTGCTCAATTTTCGCCTCATAACTTCGCCGAAAATCTGAAAGGGTTCCGCCCCATATTGAAACTTTTCTCCAACTGGTGGCACCACTTCTGCATGGATAGATTCGACATATGTTGGTGCGAGTCCGATGCTTCCTTTTACTCCCGATGTGAGAGTCAGGAGCTGCCTGACTGTGATTTGTGAACGTATTGGATCTTTCTTCCACTCGGTGATAGTATCTGCAACCTTTTCGTCGAGCGTTAGCAGACCGTCTTCCTCAGCTGCAATTGCCGCAATTCCGTTGAAACTCTTTGTGCCGCTGGCCAACTCATGCGCAAAATTGATAGAACCCCCATTTGAGTAATTTTCGAAAACCAACTTGCCGTCTTTCATGACGACCATCGAAATTCCTTTGTGGCTCGCGTTGTATTGCGCTGCTAATTCGCAATTTTTGAGTGCGGCGGCAGTGGTCGACGATGTCGAGCCCGCGGATGCATTGCTCTCGGCTCCCTCTTCCTGAGATTTCGCCAGGCTCTGAGAATACGCTGATAAAGCGACCAGCGCCGCGGCAGCCAAGGTCGTCAGTCGCCTTTTATGCTTCTTGTCTTTCATGTGCACAGCGTACGCTCCAATGACTTGGTGACGATAACTCATACCCGTTTCGTTTGAAAAAGTTTCGCTAGTTTAGGACTTATCTACTAGAGACATCAGCTGTTCGTTGTATCGAGGACCAGACGTCTTTTTCGCTAATGTATCTAATTGAGCGAGTTGATCCTTTGAAAGGATTAGGTTCGTTGCCGCGCAATTTTCTTCCAAGTACTTCACTCGTTTAGTTCCAGGAATCGCAATCATGTCGTCGCCTTGTGCGAGTACCCAAGCAAGAGCGACTTGGCCCGCGGTTGCGGAATGTTTTTGGGCGATTTTCTTGACCTCGTCAACAAGATCAAGGTTTCGCTGGAAGTTTTCTCCCTGATAGCGCGGATCGTTTCTTCTGAAATCATCTTCCGGAAGATCGTCGTATCTCTTAATTTGTCCAGTGAGAAAGCCGCGTCCTAGCGGTGAAAATGGCACCAATGCGATTCCGAGTTCACGCAGAGTCGGGATAACTGTTTCTTCGAGTCCACGTTCCCACAGGGAATACTCCGACTGAACTGCGGAGATTTTGTGCACGCTGTGCGCTCTTCGAATAGTTGATGCGCTGGCTTCTGATAGTCCTAAATATTTGACCTTTCCTTCTTTGATCAACTCTGCCAGTGTGCCAATTACATCTTCTATAGGGATATTGGGATCGACTCGATGCTGATAGATCAAATCGATGGTTTCAATCTGAAGTCTCTTAAGCGATCCTTCTACAGCGGCTCTTACTGTCTTTGGATTGCTGTCTGGTTTGAATGGTTTTGGCGTAGTGAGGTTGAAGCCGAACTTCGTGGCGATGAATGCTTTGTCTCTCTTTCCGCGAAGCGCCTTTCCCAGAAGTTCTTCGTTAGTGTATGGGCCGTAGACCTCTGCAGTGTCGAAAAAGTCGACACCAAGTTCGAGTGCCCTATGAATGACTCGAATCGACTCGGCCTCGTCACGCTCGTTTTCGTGTCCGTATGCTTGGCTCATACCCATGCAACCGAGTCCGAGCTCCGATACCGAGGGACCACCGTTGCCTAAGTTGCGACGCTTCATTTCGTTTCTCCTAATAGTGAGACACTAATTGTTCAATTATTTTTGTACAGGTCGTTTAGTGCTGACTTCAACTCACTAACCGAATTCCACCGATCGTCAGGGTTTTTGTGCAGGCACTTTCTTACGATCTGATCGATTTCATCGGATATTAGCTCAGCAAAGGGCCCGCGGCGAACGCTGTCTGCTTCTTCATAAATATGCATCGCGAAAGTATGAGTCGCGTTTTCGCCCTTGAATGGAGGCTCGCCACAAAGTATTTTATAGTACATGCAACCGAATGAGTAGATATCGGATCTGTGATCGAGATCTATGCCTTTGCATTGCTCAGGGCTCATATAGAGAGGACTTCCGAAGACTTCACCAGGTTGAGTTAATGCCGGCGGCTTTTTGTCATGGCACTTATTGCATTTTGCGATGCCGAAATCCAACAGTTTTATCGACTCGTTGAGTTTTGCGGAATCAAGAAGATCGAGATTGCCGCGCATTCCTGAAAGCATTACATTGCTCGGTTTTATGTCGCGGTGAATGACATTATGTTCGTGTGCAAACTCTAGTGCTTCGAGCACTCCGAGCATCGCTCTGTATGCCTGGATTTCAGATAGACGCGATCGCTCAAGCACATAGTCCAGATCGACACCATCAAGCAATTCGAGAACCAGGTACGGTCTTGGTTCGACAAGGTCGACCGATTCGCCGTCGAGTTTGTCGACCTTTCCTTGCAACACACCAAACGAATACAAATTGACGATGTTTGGATGGTTCAGAACGTTGATTATTATTGCTTCGCGTCTGAACCGTTCAACACTTTCTTCGGTGTTCGAGTAACTCGAGTGCAACACTTTGACGGCTACGTCGAGGTCAGCTTGCCTGTGGCGGGCTTTGAAAACAGTGCTCAAACCGCCCAGTCCGATTATGTTCTCAAGGACAAAGCGACCTTCAATGGCTGTTCCAACGAGCTTTTCGCTCTCTTCAAGGATTTTGTTGGACATTCTCACACC
>CAZCZI010000083.1:0-8082 GCA_964503045.1 uncultured Candidatus Obscuribacterales bacterium | reverse complement strand
TAACTGACAATTCAGCATGTAGCCATTCCCGAGTTGGCGCGGTAAGATCTTCCGACTTGAGTCAAGGAGGAACATCTGATGGCTGCTATTCAATTGGCGGACACGACCAAAATCACCGGTAAACCTCAGGAATTGCTCTTGCAATTCGAGAAGGGAATGGGCTTTGTTCCTAATGTCGTAAAGCAGATGGCGAACTCTCCGGCAGCGCTGGAAGCTTTCTTGACATCGAGAGAGGTGCTGTCGAAAGGCCTTCTGGATGCCCAGATGATCGCCATGATTGGCATCGCGATTGCAGAAACATACTCTAGCGAGTATTTACTTGCAGCCAGAGTCATGATGGCTAAGAAAGCCGGTATGAGCGATGAGGAGATCAAACTCGCGAAGCAGCAAACTTCGAAAGATCCCAAAAAAGATCATGGCTTGAGTTTCGTCCGCAACGTGGTTGTGCGGCATGGTGAAGTGCTTGCCTCCGACGTCACTGAATTGAAAACCGCAGGTTATACCGACGGCGAAATCGTTGAGATATTGGCGCAAGTTTCATTCAACATGTTCGTGTATTACATGGTTCAAGTTGGTCAACCCGAACTCGACTTCGAGAAAGTACCCACTGCGTTTCCTGCGTAATACCGGCTATTTGTGCAGCTCTTCAGTGAGTGTTTTGGCGCGTTCGCAATATTCGAGCACGATATCGGCAATCTCGTAAACAGCATCCACGTTGTCGAGATTATGCACCTTTGGTAGTGGCTTGTTCAGGCGGTCGCGAACGACTTCCAGCTTGTTTACGATCGGCACGATGTCTTCAGGATGTTTGATTGGCTTTGCCAAGCCGGTGTCGATAAGCATTTTGACCGTGCCGGCTTCTTGAGGCATGGGCGGTTTGATCAAATCGATTGCCATCGGCAGTCGTCTCGCGATTGCTTCAAATGTGGTCAATCCACCTGCTTTAGTGACGAGAAGATCGCAAGCGTTCATGCCGTCAGCGACTGACTTCGCGTAGCCCAGCACCCTCGTGCGCAAGGGGGAGCTCTGTGCGCGTTTCAACATCTGAGCCCTGAGCTTTGCGTTTTTGCCGCATACGAATATGACTTGCACGGGATCTCGTACATTTTGCAGCGCTTTATAGATTTTTGGCATGTTGCCGCCACCTTGCGAGCCAGCGCTGATCGCCACTGTAAGCTCATCGGGGTTGAGTCCGAGTCTGCCTAAAAGTTGCTCACGCGATTCAGTTGGAGGTTTGATGAATTCTGGAAGAATCGGCATACCAATTACTTTTATGTTGTCGGGATTCATTCCGAGCGACACTAACTTTTGAAACGCGAGATCATTGGGAGCTATCGTCAAATCGGCATCAGGACACGCCCAACCCGTCCACAAGGTTGCATTAGGATCTGTCAATACGGTAATAAGTTTCACGTTTCCTGAAAGGCGCAAATCTTTCAAAGTGCGCGCCAGGAAGTGGTTTACCATTGGATGCACTGACACGATTACTGTCGGTCTCAATTCCAAAAGAAGACTCGATGTGTAGCTGTGAGACAGTCGATATCCAAGCTCTGACTCGTTTGGCTTTATCCACTCAATCAAATCGAAGTAGTACTTCATCCAGTCTTGATGATCTTTCAAAAGACGGTTGTACATGTGCGTGAACAGCCGGTTGACTGAATTACTTTCTTCAATAATGTCGCGCATAATGATTTCAGGCGCTTCGACATTGCGTTGCGACGACAGCTCTAGAAGGGCACGTTTAATCGCTTCAGCGGCGGTTAGATGACCTGCCCCCGTGTTGGAATAAACTAGAAAAACCTTGCCGTTGCCCATGATTGGATTATAACCGAGCTGTTGGGAGGCATCTGGCGTTTGCGCCGGTAGTAACTGTGCGTGTAAAGCTCGCAATAGGCAACCTGTGGGGCTTTTAGTGAAGTTTAAGTGGGGCTCCTTGGCAATTTAAGGTTACTACGGGATAATGCCAGTCCCCCGCTGTGAGAACCGGTTTTGAGCCCTACCACGACGACATCGACGACAGAATCTCAAACATCACACTTCGACACTTCCAGTATGCGGTTTGTCGACACGCTTCCACCCGCTCCGGATACAAGTACTGGGCTCAGAAAGACGTTGCGCGCATGGTATCGGCCGTTTGTAATGGCGCATCGAATACCGGTCGTGAAGAGGGTTTGGCTATGGGTAGCAGCCATGGCTGTATACACATTTGTCGTCAACGAAATTGCAACAAGATTTCCGGTCGGTATTTTGAAAGATTTTGGAACAGTCGGCGGATCGACAGGCATTATTCTCGGTTTGCTCCTTGTATTTCGCACCAACTCTGCATATGAGCGTTGGTGGGAGGGTCGCAAACTCTGGGGGCAGTTGATAAATGATTCGCGAAATCTGTGTTTGCAAGTGCGTTCGCTGGACACCATTCTACCGTCGGACAGAAAGCGCTTTGGTGAGTTGATAATCTCATTTGCCTATTCACTCAAACACCATCTTCGCGGCACGCAACCAAGCACGCCGCTACCAGGTATCGGCCGAGTACCAGATGCTGACGCCAAGCATCTTCCATTGTATGTCTCAGGCAAGATTTATGACATGTTGGCGCACTGGCAACAGGCAAATCTTGTTGACGGATTTAGTGCCATGTCGCTTTCGAATTTCGCCACTTCTTTCGTCAACATCTGCGGTTCATGCGAGCGCATCAAGAACAGTCCCATCGCAATTTCTTATCGTGCTTTTATGAGACAAGGTATTGCATTGAATCTCTTTTTTCTTCCTTGGTACATGTCACAACAGTTCTCCATTGGATGGAGCATGCCACTCGTATTGATCTCCGCCTATTTTCTGATTGGCATCGAGCTCATTGCTGAGGATGTTGAGGATCCATTCGGTTACGATGGTGATGATTTGCCGCTCGATCAGCTCTGCATGGTTTTACGCGACAATGTGAGCCGAATCATGAAAGTGGAAGAGCACAGCATGTTTACGCAGTCAATTGAATTGCCGCGGCTCGATTTCCTCAAAAATACATAGAATTGCCTCGAGAGGTCGAAGGTCTACCCTACGCCATTTATTTTGGGGTAGCGTTTACTCCTTTATGTAAAGTGGCATTTAAAGTCAGACTATAAAGGCCTTACGGCGCAAGATAGTGAGTTCACAACGAGAGGCTGTTAACGCGATGACTACGTCCCAATCTACCCAAACCAAGTACAGACTGGTAACCCGCAGTGACTTTGATGGGCTCGTTTGCGCTGTGATGCTGAAGCATCTCAATATGATTGACGATATCTTATTCGTGCACCCGAAGGACATGCAAGACGGAAAAATCGACATTTCGAGTCGCGATATCACAACCAACCTGCCCTACGTAAACGGTGTGCATCTGGCATTCGATCACCACTTGAGTGAAACGATTAGAAACAAAGACAAAAAGGACAACCACATCATTGATCCCGAAGCCATGTCTGCGGCGCGAGTGGTGTGGGATCACTTTGGAGGCGAAAAGACATTTCCTTCGAGATGGAACAGAATGATGACCGAAGTCGACAAGGCTGATGCGGCGCAGTTTTCTGTTGATGAAATATTGAACCCGAAAGAGTGGGTGTTATTGAATTTCCTAATGGATCCTCGCACTGGTCTTGGACGATTCCGCAATTTCAGAATTTCAAACTATAACCTGATGATGGATCTCATTGATTACTGCAAAGATCACGATATCGGGGATATCATGCAGATTCCCGATGTTGTTGAGCGTGTGCAACTCTACAATGAGCAAACAGAACTTTTCAAGGAACAGGTGAATCGCTGCTCGACAATTCACAAGAATTTGATTGTTCTCAATTTGAAAGATGAAGAGATAATCTACGCGGGCAACCGCTTTATGATTTACGCAATGCATCCTGAATGCAACATATCAATGCACATACTTTGGGGCTTGAAAAAGCAAAACACCGTGTTTGCAATTGGAAAATCGATTGTCGATCGCCGCTCCAAAACCAATGTCGGTGAGCTGTGCTTGAGTTATGGCGGAGGTGGTCACGAAAAGGCGGGCACCTGTCAAATCGACACCGATAAGGCTGATGATGTGCTGAAAGAGTTGATCGCGAAAATCACTGCTGACGGCTAGGACTGGGATTCATTCATTTATTTATTGGGGTATTCAAAGGATACAAACGTTGACGAATAGTCGTCAACCCGCTTGGTCGCGGCTATAATCAGTGCGGCCTGCGATATGCAGGACTATTTTGAGCTGTAGGAACCATGCAAGTAATCGTACCCATTGATGACAAACCAAGCTCGCAATTTCTGATCGACGCATTGATTGGAATGAAGTGGGTTGAAGGCACTGAGATCATCTTATTGAGCATCGTGCGCTCATCAGACGAGATGAGTGCGGTGAAAGCATCTCTCGACCAGCTAGCTGTTGAGCTGAAGTCTGTGCTTCCGCACTGCGAACTGTCAGTGATCGTGAGAGAAGGTGATCCAAAGTCCGAAATTTTGCAACTGGCTGAAGTCATAAAGGCAGAGCTCATATTGATGGGGTCTAACTGCAGGAAGGGGCTCGACAGGCTGCTTTTGGGTAGCGTTTCGCAAGCTGTGCTTAATGCCGCCGATTGTCCGGTACTGATTACGAAGCCCGACTATGACACTACACGTGATGCACAAAGTGGGTTTACCGATGTGTTAATCGCGATTGACGAGTCGATTTATTCCGAAGCTGCTATCCAGTGGATGGGCAATTTCCGCTGGGCACCGGAAACTAGATTTGTCCTGGCTACGATTCTAGAGGGCGTGCCTGATACAACGGCTTCCATAAGTCAAGTTGAAGCCGCACATATATTGTTTCCATACAAGAAAATGATTTCGGCGGCGCAAAAGATATTGAAGGCTCAAGCAAAGAAACTGTCACTGTTGGTTCGAAACAACAATGTCACGATCGATCTCGGCACTGGCAGCCCTAGCGATGCAGTGGCTCAGCTTGCGAGAATGCACGACTCTGATCTCATCGTCATGGGTTCACATGGGCGAACGGGCCTGAAGAAGCTGATTTTGGGCAGCGTGTCTCAGGCAGTATCACAGCATGCACCGTGCTCGGTTGCAATCGTCCGTGGTATAGTGCCGAAAGATAAGGGGTGGGAGCGAACCGGAGTGTTCAAAAAGGCGGTCGAAATCACACCAGAAGACGCGCAGTCACCAGCAGCAGGACCAAAAGGAAAACGCCGCTCCGACAACATTCCGCACGTAATTCCTGGCGGTATGGGTTAGCGACGTTTGTATTCGCGCTTATCGCGGCGCGGACAGGACACTATTGTCCGCGGTGCATTGCGATATTGCTTTGCGTAGGATAACCAGCGTACAGGTGATTGATCGTGGCAACGTCTCTCGAGGACAATTGAGGGCTTTGGTGTGGGTTGACTGCGCGGTACATGATGTCACCGTTGTTTGGAGAGTGTCCTTGCAGACCGTAAGCATGCCCGACTTCGTGCAGCACGATTCTCCACATTTCCTCATCAGGCACCTGTTGGCGATTGATGAGTGTTTGAATTTGGATATGTGCCAAGTCAATTACACCGATTCCCGTTGCTCTGTTTAAGCGAACCTTGGTGCTTGTGCGACCGGCTTCCGGTGAATTCTCCGGACCATCAAGTTTGGGTGTCCATGTAAGAACAACGTCGGCGTCTCGCTGACTGGTTACTTCTCTCCACGCGAGTTTACCGCCGGAGGCGGTTGCCCATTCGTCAAATGCGCGAGTTGCGATCTTGTTGAACGAGTTTCTGAAGCCAGGCACGTTACTGCCGTCGGATATGAAGACTTTGAGCGGAAGCCGGTCTTCATCCCACCGCAACAGTCCGCCTTCCGCAATCGAGTCCAAGTAATCGGAGCCCGATTGAGCAAATCTTTCGAGTTGAGGAATGTTTGGTATGGACGAGACGTTTGGCGATCCGTAGCTTAAACGTGGCGACGTGCCGCGCGAGTAACCCTGTGAAAATCCCTGCGGATAGCCTCGAGAATATCGTGGCGATCCACCAAGTGCTGCCTGTCTTCGAGGAACAACGTAACCACCCGATGGAATGAGATAGATTTGCCCTTGACGCATATCTTGGTTGGTTGGGCTCCAATAAATGCTTTGTGATTCTGATGGGCATGCCGAGCTTGCTTGTGGTGACAGAAGAGTTGCAACCGAGGTGGACGCGAGAGTAAGAAGCGTGGCAAAGGTCGCTCGCCACGCCTTGTTAGTAAGTATTTTGGGCATCTAGTGAGACTCCTTGAGATTCAGGCGAACAACGCTGTGGGCGGCTGGAAGTATCCTCCGCTGCTTCGGCAGAGGCTTACAGACCAGCTTGAAAAACACAATGAGCGCTAACGACGCTGGCTGGTGGGGGAAGTTCCCATTTATTTTTTCCCTGGACGAGTTTTTTTGCTTGGGTTATTCGGCTCGTCGAAGAGAACCGAAACAATCGTTAGGATCACCAGTCTGAAACCGGCATGAATAGGCGATCACAACAGTAGCGAGGCTTCAGTAGTAGTACGGAGTCTGCTTAGTCCAAATGTTGGCTTTGTACTTGCTGTGCAGCACTTGGTACATCTGCTTGGACAGTGCCTTTGTGGTGTCATCTGTCACGCCGTAGCGAGTCGCTTTTACTCCCAGGTGAAGTGCCTCGGGAACTCTCGAATCTGCCGGATGCGCTTTTGCAAACGCCAACACAGTGTGCGCAAAGAAGTTGGGTGCTGTTTCTACCTTCTTGAGCTTAGCGAGCTGTTGCGCCACTTGCGCCTTTTGAGCAGCGGTTAAAAATAGTGGATCGAACTTCTCGATCGGAGTATCTGAATCATATGGATCTTCGACTTTCAATATTGGTGCGTCCGACCACCACCAGCCGCTGCCGTCGCCATATTCATCCTCCATGAGAGGACCCCAGGTGACATTGGGTTCGGCGGAAGAATACTTCAACATGAGAAATGCTGCTGCAAACTTCCTTGCCTCTGGTGTGGCCGAGGCAAGGTATGCATCAAGCAACTTTCCGCGAGCGGGTTTCAGTGATTTGACTAGAGGTGCCAGAAGATTCGCCTCATTTTCATCACCGATCAACACCGCTCGAACCCACGATGTCCACGCAAGATTGTTGCGAAGATCTTTGGGCAGTTTGGGATTAGCTGCAACCTGTCTAAGCATGCTCAACGGCAATTTGTTGGCGAGAACATCGGCTAGCTCTGCGGTAAACTGCGGAGTCGTAACTTCAGGCTTTCCAGTCTCTTCAATTTGTTGCGCCTCATCCGGTATCTCTGCCGTTCCTCCATTGCTGCACACTGCCAGTGGTGATTGAACTCCGAATTTCACGAGCTCATCCAGGCTACGAGAAAGCGGTAACCTTTGAAGTTTTAGCTTGTTGAGAGTGCCTGCGGGAATGTCGGCCGGAGGCGCCGTTAAAACTTTGTCGAGAGCGGTGCGCACTGCGTCACCTTTTCCACCATCCATTTCTAACCGATTGGCGTGATAGAAAAGTGTCCACTGTGCGAATTTCGATTTGTCAGCTCTGGCTGCTGCAATTAGATCTTTGGCAGCTGTACTCTCCGCATCGGCTCCCATGATTGCGGCAACCAGCCATGGTGTTGTGTGAGTATTTTTCCAACGCTCGACTGCATGCGCAGAGCTCGCATCATCAGAGCTCTGGAAATCGAGAATCCAGTCGATTACATCAATCTCCTTCAGATCTTTCGGTGCTTTCTCATAGGAGACCTCAGCGCTATCGTCACCACCCGGCTCCAAGATTCTGTCTAGTGTCTTGGTAATTTCATTGACGTTTTCTTGATCGATTGGCTCTTGCGCCAGCCTCTTCAAATGCGCAGCTGGCTCGACTCTCGCGGCAACAAAGTTTGAAAGAGCCGTCAAATCATCTTTGAAGTTTGCATAAGATGAGTCTGCGTGAAGTACTTTGATTCGATCCGCTGCTTCCTTTAGAAGACCCATATCCATTTTTTCAGACAGCGTCGCCTTTCTGATCATGGCTCGCACTGCGAGATAACCTGCGGTCTTGTTGAATCTCGACCCTTCATCGACTGCAATCGCTTCAAAATCTCTGCGAGCCTGAT
>CAZCZI010000082.1:0-32142 GCA_964503045.1 uncultured Candidatus Obscuribacterales bacterium | reverse complement strand
CGAGGTTCGTTAAAGTTCAGAGATTGCCATGGAAGTCTTTCGGCAGGAGGCGTTGTCGCCCCTGTCGGCAGGTGCACATAACTTCCTTCAGCCGGTGGATACCGTTTTATGAAGGCACGTTCCCAGTACAAGTGCTCACTGGGCGACTTCAAAGTGGCTTCACTTATGTCTCTTACTTGTCCTCCCTTGATTAGCCAATGGTCCAACAATTGGAGATTTTTTGGAACTTCTAGATTTCTGCTGGTTGTCGTCCATGAGAGACTAAACTCACCAGGCTTATACGCGTACCGTTCTAAGTCTTTCAATTTGCCGATGATGAGCGTGTTCTTTGATGCGTCCATTTCTTGGACGTAGTGCGGGAAGACACTCGTGGAAGACTCTTCCAGACCGCGAGCGACGCGGGTTACAGGCATCCTCTTTAGCAACGCTATCGCCGCTGCTGAAAGAACTATGGCACTACCAATAGTGGCATATGGATGCTCGGTCGCAACTTTGGTAATCTTTGAACCAACACTCGCTACTTCGTCATAAACGGCGTTAGCCAGCGCGCGTCCAGTTTCGACAACGCTTTCTGTAGAGAATAACTCGCTGGTCACACCTAGTGACGCATCTGTTTTCATGGACTATGGTGATTCGGAGAGGATTATGGTGATTTTACCAGTGATGACGAGTTGAACAATACGGGAAATACGTAAGGTTCTTGCTGTGTATCGATAAATGCCAATCGAAAATGCCAGTGATAGAATGAGTCCCGTATAGTGCGGACAGGCAATACTCTGTGGCGTACAATCTCAAGCACGTTTCTGCACCTGTTGCTGTGGCTATGACTCAGCTTTTGCTAGTCGAAATCGCAGGTTCAATGCTTCTTGCGCAGTCTGCCTTGGCTGAGCCTGCGCGAGATCTAGACGCTGCATTCGACAAGGCGGTTTACAACAGGAGCGGCGGTAACTTCACTGACAGGATGGATTTGTGGCTGAAAAAGTTCGAGTCTGGAAAGATTGCAGAAGCAGATAAACTCTGGGCTTCCATTATCAAAGATTGTGCAGGACGCGAGGAAATTGGTGACTTCATCGAAGTCATAAACATGCGCACCTGGTTTGCCGAAGACACTAGCAAAAAGCAAGCTGACCCGGAAAAAGCCTATCAGCATTTGCTGGACATAACCGAGAAGATGCTTGGAAAAGATCATCGCTATGTAGCGGACATTTGCACGTATCTTGCACTGTATGCGGAGTCTCGAAATGACTTTAAAAAGGCGAAAGAACTCCGATTGAGAGATCTGCATCTTCACGAAAAGGCGCTTGGAGAATCAAATCACCAGGTTATTGAGGCGTATCAGGAAGTCGGTCATCTGTTGGTGCAGATGAAAGAATACACTGAGGCGGAAGTCTATTTGAAAACTGCAATGCGGCTTGCACAAAGATACAAGTAATCATTTTTGTCAGAATCTAAACAATTTTCGGCGGTTGTCAAGAATTTCCGGTTCTTGTATTAGTATGGCGCTACGAGGTTTTTTTGATGTTACCAAACTTTTTTGTGCCACTTGCATTGGTCGGGTTTTTCGCAAGTTTGGTGGTTCACATTGCAGCTGTCTTTGGATTTCCGACGCACGTTTACGTTCCCTTAGTCTGGGCACTGCACTTTGGCGCAATGCTCGTCTTCGTTGTTGCCATGTTCGAACTTCACACGGGCGGAATCAGGAAGGATTTTTGGAAGTACATACCTCGCGTGTTTTTAGTCGTATTGCTTGCAACGTTTGGTTACTGCCTTTGCAACTTTCACTATTGCGCAAATGTGATGCCCCAGATTTCCCACGATCGTGCCCATGCCTGCATTGAACCAAGTGCCTTCATGCGTTCCACGCCAAACCCAGAATTTATGAGCGCCGAGGAATTGCGAGATCAATCAATTGTAGATAGGACATTCACAGGTCACTGGATGTTCTTTTATCTGTTTTCATTCATGGCACTAACATCATCATCACTCATTGGCGCAAAACGAATTTCTTGACTAAGTACTCGCTCCTTCGATCATTGCGGCGCGCTGCCAAACCGGCGCTCGCAGAACGAGTGCTGAAAAGACTGTTGGCGACTCGGCAAAAAGCTATTAGTGGCTTGGCGACTATCTCATCGTTCCTCTCAACCAAGGCGGCATCTTCAAGAGTTCCGCAGAACCTATGCTGCGTGCCTGTTCTGAAATTGCAATTCCTTTTGATACCAGTTCTTCAGTCGCAGGAACCATAAAATTCGGAGACCCAGCCAATCTTGCACTCGCTCCTTCAATCATTGCAGCGCGCTGCCAAACCGGCGCTCGCAGAACGAGTGCTGATGAGGCAAGAGCGCGTGTCTCCGCCGTGATTGCAATTGAGTTTGCAAGCAAAGATTCAGTCGCGGGTACAAGGCTTCCAACTGCCTTTGCCTCTGCCGATGCCGCACCCTCCAGTGGCGCAATCGCTCTTGCTGCTCTGCCTCTAGTTAGTGCAACGACAGCCGCGACTGTTGCAGCAGCCGCGGCCGCGGTCGCAATCGGGTGCTCTTCAATAACTTCACCGACCTGTGCTGCAATTTTGTATGCATCGTCAAAAAGAGTCTTTCCTTCCTTCTGTTCTTTGTGTTTCTTATCTTCATTGCGTTCTTGAATATCTGATTTTTCTGATTTGTCCATAAGAAACCTCAGCGCAATTGCGCCACAGGTGCCTTGGTGCTGCCGCAAAAGAACGCGCGGCTCGGCGAGGCAAGCTGTCTTGTTGGGAAAGAGTTGGTTGTGCGAGAGTGGAGTGTGACGGGCGAGATGATGTGTCGAGAATCACACAACATCAGTTATTTTGGCGGGAACGGCTGATGCTTGATCGAGACAATTTTGATTGCGCGCCGATTGCATCGTGTACTGTTATTATTCGCAAATCAGGTTTTGATGCACTGGGGAAACCACGAGTGAAGCCGGGAAAGTACGTACTGGCGTGCGTTTTAGGGATCGTCTTTGCGCTGAAATATTCAAAGTTTTGGTTGGAACGATTGAGAAGAAACGGCTTGGTATCAGTGATTTTGATCTGGTGTGATACGGAATCAATATCACAACTGAAGCTCTTTCTAAAAGAAGCTGTAATCAAGATCAAGGCTGTGGTTAAGGTATAGGTCGAAGTAAGTTGTAGTTTGCAACTAGCAACTAGTGTCATCAAGCACGTGATCACGCGCCGCATGGCCACCATATGCGATGCATTGCCACTACACGCGATGCATTGCCACTACATACGATGGCCACGCGCCGCGTGATCACGCGGCGCGTGATTAGACGCCCGAATTCCTCATTCGCCCCCGAATTCCTCATTCGCCCCCGAATTCCTCATACGCGCCCGAATTCCTCATACGCGCCAATACGTCGAAGTGCCGGCATCGCGCGCGAGCAACTTCGCGCAGATCAACTCACGGCGCAAGGTCGCGAAATCGGGATGATGTTGACCGATGATCGTGTTGACCTCTTTTTCCGAGTAACGTTTTTCACTTTGAAAACGTTCAACCAGCCAGCGCAAAATTACATCGCGCTTCTTGCGGCTGGCGGGGATCTCCTTGAGGCGTTGACCTTCGAAAAAGTCACCGAGAATTTTGCGTTCCCACGCATCGGAAACTACATTCTCGCTAAACGTCTCAATCGTATCCATCGCCAACACTCGTTTCGCAAGCGATCGCATTTCGGACGTGTTGAGTTGATAGATGTGAGTCGTTCCTTCAGAACGCATCTCTACGAGCCCGACTTCTTTCAACCTTGCAAGGTGGTGAGAGACTGTCGGCGCGCGTAACTCAAGTAGTGTCGCGAGTTCTTCGACGCTGCGCTCGTTGGAGGCGAGAGCCCCGACAATTTTCAATCTGCTCTCGTCGGACAGCGCCTTGAAAAACGAAAGTATCTTCGAAAATTCCATACTAGCCATAATTCCATCTCCTTTGATGGTTATCTATGTAGATGTATATCTAATTAGATGTATATCAAAATAATAAGCGATGCGCAAGTGGCTTGTTCGGAAAAATAGAGGTGGCTGGGTAAATTGGAATTGAAATGACTGAATCTGAGTCCCAACCACAAGCTTCTAGTAAAGACGCAGAGCCATCCCTAAACATTGGGCTGGCTGCCGGCATTGGAGTGCTCATCGCCGGTTTGATATGCGCAAACGAATACGCAATTCTCTCGCCCATTGGCGGAGAGGGGTACTTCGGTGTTTACACGGTGGTGAAAGCTTTATCGCTTGCTGCGATTCCTCTGTGTGCGTTGATCGGGATTCCATTATGGTTTGTGCTGAAAGACAAACCACAAAGGCGTGTGCGAATCATCATGAGCGCGATTGCCATCATCATCGGTTGTGGTTCCGGACTATTGATCAAGCAACACGTGCGCGAAAAGTGCTTGCATGACCTGATCGCGCGCTCGCAACCGTTGATTGCGGCAATCACAAAGTATGAAGCTGACAACGGTCGTCCGCCTGAAGAGTTGGAGGCTTTGGTTCCAAAATACTTGAGTGCCGTCCCCGATACTCAATGGGGTTCCGGACAAGAGTATGAATTCGAGCAGTGGGAAACTAAGAATAGCGAAAAGAAGCGCCCGGCGCCGGATGTGAAATGGGAGCTTAAAGTTGCTTGCCCCCTTCAACCGTCTAATTGGGATTGCATCTTTTATTGGCCGACGAAGAAGTATCCCAAGGAAATCTACAGCGGAGACACCGAGCTCATCGAAGATTGGGCTTACGTGCATGAATAGCTCTCACTACATGCGATAGCTGAAACGGGCTCAACAAGCCGAGCCGCGCAATTCGGAGATCACAAGATGAAAGCCGAATTCACTCTTAAATCCAGCTAACTTGAGAAGGTTAGCTCTTACAATTAGCCCCATCACCCGATTTTTGTACTGGAGTACGAATTAAATGACAACTCTTCAAAAGACCCAAACCAAAACCACATGGAAAACAGAACAAATTCAAGAACTGTATTCCCAAATGATGGCTAACAACTTCATGGCAGCGATGTCCGTTCTCTGCAAGCATGGCGAAGAAGCCGGCAAAGAATTCCAAACTGCCAGCCGCAAGCCGATGGTTGAGTATTACAAGAAGCTGGGCGTTAAGACACCCATCGAAATCATCAAAGCCAAAGCCGAACTCGAAACCAACGTATTCGGTTCCGAAATCGAATTCTGGGGCGATGAAAAAGAAGCACACCTCACTTACAACAAGTGTGGAATGTGGGAAGCAATGAAGAAGAGCGGCGGAATGTCCTGCGCTCAAGAAGACAAAATGATGGAAGGCTTCCAAACCTGCGTCAGCGAATTCGCAAAAGAATTCGGCTACACAGGCGAAGTCAAAATGGAAGGCGAAAAAGCCACCATCACCATCAAGAAGTAACTAAATCTTCAAAGATGAAAGAAAGCCCGGGCACCGCCTGGGCTTTCGCCTTTTCTGGGATTTGTTGCGCTGGGCGCATTTCTAAAATCGTGGAGTTTCCAAATGTGAATGACACTTTGCGGTCCTTGCTCCGCTCTGTTTGCACCTCATGATATGGTGAAAAAACAGATCGGCTGAGAGTATCTCACTATGACGAAGTTTGGCGCTGTTCTTACTTTGCTGTTTGTAGTTATTGGGTTCTTCTACGCATACATGTCGTCTCGGGCGGCAGCCCCTGCGCTCAGCGACTCCAAGCGAGCTGAACTTGAAGCTAAAATGCAAGGAGAACAAGCTCCGTTGCTTTATGCACTTCGTGACGTGCCAGAGGGCGCCGTCTTTCATCAAGGAGACATTGGAATCAAGATGGTGGAGAGTAGCAAGATTCCACAAGGTGTCCTATCGAAGTCGGATCTGCCGAAGTTGATTGGAGCTAGGTCCCGGTATGGTGTAGTCCAAAACCAGCTTATTGGGAATCACGAGGTGAAGCCCTGCCCCTTTCCAAGCCCCTATCTAGAAAACGGCGGGCAATGAATGTAGAAAGCCCAGGCACCGCCCGGGCTTTCAAATTTTTTACGCGGTCGCTTTTTCCCAAAACTTAGAGTCTGATGCCGGTGTTGCAATCTGGGCAAATCATCTGGCAGTTGGTTTGGTTCGGCATGCGGTGCACGAACGATTTGCATCTTCTTTCGACTTTGCCTTTTCTGGGCATGAGGGCGTCGATACTAACTACGAATCTTTGAAGTGCTGTGGCGAAATGTTGAAACATACCTGGTTCGGTGGAAAGGGCGCTCTTCAAGCTGAATGCATCTACTTCAAAAGAGTTGCCGTTTACATCAAGGTATTGTCTCTGAATCATCAATTCCTCCTAAGGCGCCGCCGGGCTGCGTGTCCGCCGCGGACCCAATCTCTAAAAAACCAACTAACCACCGTCCAACAATCGCAATGTACATGGCAAGTGTGACATTGATGTGAAATTTGGGCGCCAGTTTGGGATTTCTTTTTGGGGTGTGTCAGGAGCAAATTCTTGGGTGGAACAGCTGAGACATCAATGGCTTATCTCAGTAATGCGTCGGCTCGTTCATGATCTGGTACCAAGTCGCGACGACGGCGATAAGGCAGACGAGAATGCCGAGGAAACCAAAAATGTACGTCCCTGGGATGTTTGTCGGATCAAACAAATACCAAATGAATGGCATGCCGGTGAATATCTGCGAAAGGTCCATAGTCGTCCTGGATCCTACGTCTGGGCAATCGTTCTAGTTTTGCTTGTTCTATGCTGTTGGTAAATGGTAGAACCACTACTGTTATTAGCACAGTTGGTTCGAAATTCGTGGCTAGGAACAAAGTTCTGATTATTGCGGGACCTAACGGGGCCGGTAAATCCACCTTCGCACGACGTGGAGATGACTTTGCATTCGAAACCACGCTTTCTGGGCGCACATATGTAAATCTGATTCGCGATTGGCGGGCATTAGATTACGAAGTAAAACTGGTATTTTTGGCGTTGAAAAATGCAGAGGAACGCACGCGTTGCAGCTAGAGTTGCACAGGGAGGACATTTCGTGCCTGACGCAGTCGTAAGCCGGAGATTTGATTCTGGAATTAAGAACCTTCACACTGTCTACAAGTTTGAGGTTGACTTTTGGCGTTTGTACGACAATAGTGGTGAGAAGCCAGTGCTTATCGATGAAGGAGCAAACAATGGCTAAAGAGAAGAAACTAGCGAGTGACGATCCTGATATGGTTGGTTCGATGGCTGCGTTGATTAGAGCAGGCCAGCGGGCACGAAAACTCGCCGAAGATACTGGCACACCTTATGTTGTTGTTCGCGATGGAAAGCTTGTAGTTGAGGTTCCGAAACCCGCAAGGACTGATGGGCAACCCGCGGACAGCGACGCAAAATAGCGGTCCGCCGGTCTTCATTCTCTGCGATTCTTGCTACTTCGCCGACGCCATCTGCTTGAAGGCTTCTTCCCCGCGCTTCTTCAGCTCATCGGGCGTGAGATCTTCTTTGTGCGTTCCAATTTCCCAGCTGTAGCCAAATGGGTCTTGCACCATTCCGTATCGATCGCCCCAGAACATGTCTGCAACCGGCATTTTCACAGTGCAGCCCGCGGCGACAGCTTTATCGAACTGTGCATCAACATCTTCGACATACAACATCAGCGAGCATCCTGGCGTGCCTGTGGCTTCCGGTGCGTTAGTCCCCATATGCGGCATCTCGTCGACCATCCAAATGATGGAATCGCCAATCTGCATCTCGCCGTGAATGACGGTGTTTCCATCTGGTCCTACAAAGAAACCGAGTTCCTTGGCGCCAAAAACATCACTGTAGAACTTTTGCGCCTTTCGGACACTCTTAAAGACCAAACGCGGTGTCACTGTATGAAAACCTTCGCGTTTCCAATGTTTTGCCTTTGTCATCGTCTCGTCCTCGGGTTGTGCAGGAAGCAGATCCTAACACCATTTGCCGACAACTTTCGTTGATTTTTGTGTCCGATTTCTGTCTCTAAATGTCAATTTCCTTCTTTGTAGGCGGAGTCTCTTGTAGCTTGAATATGCGAATCAAATAATAAAAAGAAGGGAACAAAAGAAACGCTCCTAAAAACAGACAACCAATGACAAGCCGCAGTGTATGCGGGTTTGCGGCTGAGTTCGTTAATGTGTAATTGGGGCGAACCAAATAAGGATATTGACCAATTGCCCAGCCCCAAAGAATGAGCGCAACCTGAGCAGCAGCCAGTAAGCGTGCGATCCTAAATTTGCGTTTCCACAGACAAATGATTGAACAGAAGGCAGAAATTGCAGTGACTACGTGCAAAGGAACAGCAACAGAAATGTCCGCCCAGATACCCGGAGCTTCTTGTTTTGAGAGGAAAAATGTGGCGGTGGCAACGATTGCGCTTACGGTGAAAGCGATAAATGCGCGTGCACGAAAATCGTTTTGCAAGTCGACATCGCTGGTGTCTGATGTTAGATAAACCGCAGCAAGATAGGCAAATAGAGACAATGCCAGGAAGCCGACCACGACTGGAAAAGGTTTCATCCACCAAGTGAGGTATTGGGAGACAAAGTCCCCGTTGGGTGTCATCGGAAAATCACCGCTGCTGATGGCACCGACGATGATACCAAGAATTACGGGTGTGATTGTGCTGGAGATCGCAAACACTCGTCCCCAGCGACGTTGAACCTCGTCTTTGCGCGAGTCGTAAGTTCTAAACGTGAATGCAGAACCACGAAGAACAATGCCGATAAGAAGTATTGTGAGTGGAACATGCATCGAGATCGAGATCGCTGAGAATGCTGGTGGAAAGCAGGAGAAGAGCAAGACGACGACGAGGATCAACCATACGTGATTGGCTTCCCAAATTGGTCCGATTGCTTTGATGATGGTATCGCGCTGCTTGGACGCGCGTGGTCCGAACGCAAGTAAATCCCAAACGCCGCCGCCGTAATCGGCACCGCCCATTAGGGCATAGAATGTCAGCGACATGATCATCGCCAAGCCCAGAATGTTCTCAGGAGTCAGGGCGAAGGGGATCATCCCTATTCCTCCTGTGACTCAGTTGGCTTTGGGGACTCAGCTGGATTCTTGGAATTTGCTTGGTCGCTACTTGACTCGCTCTCAAGCTTGTCGGTCGGCTCAGCTAACTTGTTATCGGCGTGTTTCTGCCCGACCCGTTTCTGCTCTTCGGTCAGTGCAAGCAGTCCCTCAGTTATCTTCAACAGCTGCTCGTCCGACAGCTTGGGATGACTTCCTGTTTCATGTTTGCTCTTAGTGATCGTTCCATCTTCAGCTATCTGCGGGCTCCTTACGAACTGGCGCAACAGAAGCCAAACTACGACGGCCCCAAGAATGAGATATAGCAAAGTGAATAGCGTGAATGGAACAATCAACCCCGGCATCGGCGTGATCGCTTGCTTGGTGCGCATGATGCCGTGTATGACCCACGGTTGACGTCCAAGTTCGGTGACAAACCAACCCGCTTCGGTTGCGATGAAACCCTGTGGGGCCGCACCAATCACTGCAATCAGAAAAGACTGCGAATCAGGCAACGTACGCTTGCGCAGATAGTGGAAGGCCGCCCAGGCTGCGACGATCATCATGTATGTTCCACATCCGACCATTACCTGAAAACAGTAGTGCACCAGAAAAACATTGGGCCAGTCGGTGCGCGGAAAGTCCTTCAGTCCTTTGACCTCTGCGTTTGGATCGTGAAACGCGAGCAAACTCAAACCATAGGGAATTTCGATTCCATATTTGACTGTTGCGGCGTCGCTGTCTGGTGCACCTCCGATGATGAGAGGTGCGCCGCGTTTAGTTTCGTAATGTGCTTCCATCGCTGCCAGTTTTGTCGGCTGCATTCGTGCGACGAGCTGTGCGAGGAAATCGCCACTAAGTGGCTGTGCGACTGCCATGACGCTTCCCAATCCTAATGCAATTGCAAGAGCGCGGCGATGAAAGATGTTGGATCGATCGCGAATAAGCAAGTAGGCGTGCACGCCGGCGACGGCAAATGCTGTTGCTGCATATGCCGCAATCAACATGTGTACCGCCTCAGGAAGCCCTGCTGGATTGAACATCGCGGCAACAGGATCGATGTCTACCGCCTTGCCGTTCTCGACGCGAAAACCTGTTGGTGTGTTCATCCATCCATTGGCTAGCACGACGAAAAGCCCTGACAGTGCACCGCTTACGGTGACAATAATTCCGGAGACCAGATGCATGGGTTTGGGCACGAGCTTCCAGCCATAAAGATAGATGCCGAGAAAAATCGCTTCTGTGAAAAATGCAAAACCCTCAAGAGCAAAAGGCATGCCGATGATCTCGCCAGCCCATTTCATGAAGCCGGGCCACAATAGACCGAGCTCAAATGAAAGTACTGTGCCTGAGACCGCACCCACTGCAAACAGAACCGCCGCGCCTTTCGACCAACGTTTGGCAAGCTCATGGTAGACCTCGTCGCCGGTCTTCAACCACAACCATTCCGCAATACACATCATCAACGGCAACGCGATTCCAATTGCCGCAAAAACTATATGGAAGGCAAGAGACATGCCCATTTGAGAACGAGCTATAAACAGATCGTTCATGCCGACTGCTCCATTTCTTCTAGATCATAGCGGTAGAGATTGTTGTGGTTATCGTTTCTTACAATTGAGTACAAATCGTCACACTTACAAGGCTAATGTTTCCTTACCGTTGGTTGAGTCGACGCTCTGAACTGATAAAACTAACCCACACACACGGAGGTGACGTATGGCAGTTAAAGCTATTCCTGAGGGTTACCACACAGTGACCCCTTATCTGATTGTTGAGAAGGCTGACGAAGTTATCAAGTTTCTCAAAGAAGCATTCGATGCCAAAGAAGTCTTCGAAGCGATGCGCGGACCAGACGGCAAGCTCAAGCATGCCGAGCTGTTGATCGGCGATTCGCACATCATGTTGTCTGAAGCTTGCCCGGAGAAGGGAAAGAATTCGACGATGCTTTATTTGTACGTTAACGATGTAGACAAAGTCTATGAAAAAGCCATCAAAGCTGGTGGCAAGGAAGTGAGAAAGCCTGAGAATCAATTCTACGGCGATCGCTCTGGCGGCGTGAAAGACGTTTCCGGCAACGAGTGGTGGATTGCAACCCACGTTGAAGACGTCAATGGCGCAGAACTCGAGAAGCGCATGAAAGAAGCGATGAAAGAGAAGGCAGCGGCTAAGTAGTCGTACGCGTATTGACTTGAAAAAAGGGGGATTTAGCTGTTGCTGAGTCTCCCTTTGTTTCATGCGACGACCGTATCTTTGTGACGCCCGAAGAACGAAAAGAGCTTCACTGGCTGCAGGACATGCGGCAGGCGATTGAAAAGATTCAAGGGCATCCCCGATCTTGCGAGGGTAAACAGGCATTCGAGCAAGATGAGTATTACCGCGTTTGGGTGTTGTATCATCTAATCATGAAGACTTCCAACTAGACAATTGGAACCCGCATGGCAGCAAGCTCGTGCGTAGTTCGCATTACGGCTCCTGCCAGGACACGCTCATGCTTGCTTCGTCAACGTATGTGTCACTCTCTATGTCTTCTGCCGAATCAACTCTGTCAAAGTCTTCAGGAGTTGAAATAAGCTTCCTGGCGTCGATTGTCTTTTTCTCAATCCTTTTTGTGTCCAGCAAAACTTCGTCTTTCAAAGTAAGTCGAAGAAGTGCTCTGTCGTGATGAAGTGATCGTCCGAACATATAGATCAATGAGAGCCCGGCTTCAGGTGCGATTATGTCGTTGGCAAACCAGGCGTGATAGTCGTTGGTCCAGGAGTATTTAGGAGCAGTCCATGATTGTGTAATGCTGTACTCAGTCGCACTTTGACCTGCGATTGTTGTTTGACCAAGCTTTTCCATCGGCAGAAACGTGTTTATGATTGCCCCGCCATTCAAGGCTTCGAGTTCTTTCATGCCCGTCGCTTCTGTTTCGGCTTGTTCAGCCAAATATTCATCGAGAGTGTTTGCGTAGATCTTGCAAGTGTCATTGTTTGCAATAACAATGTTCCAATCATTTTCCTTATGTAGAACATAAGTAATTGCAGACGCGGTCTGATCGATTCGCAAGATGTCTTCAGTTATCCACACGATCTGTTCGCCGGATGTTGAGTCTATCTGTTGAAGAATCCAAGTAGGGCGGTTCATTAAGGACTTCTCTGTCTCCAATCGTTCAGATAATACTCCCTGATCGCGCCCGAAATTTCCCCTCAGTTTTCCCTGTAAATAATTCGTAGCTAACACCCCAAAACCGTTACCGCTCGCTAATCACTCATCGTGTGTATCTTTGAACGCTTGTCATTGTTGAGTGGGCGGATTTTTGGTTCACGTTGATTTCACGTTGCGTTCACCATCACTTCACACTCGAGGCATAGACTGTGAGCATCAACCCCCTCAACAAAACATTGTCGGAGCTGGTTCAACTGCGCGCGTTGCGGTGACACAGCCCGTGGTTTTCGCATGCTTTGGAGGCATACCATGAAGAGCGATAAATTCTCACAATCCTGGCGTAAAGTGAGAAACCTCCTTTTGTCAGCTATCGCGCTCGGTGCTGCGGCATCTATTTATACTCCCGCATTTGCTCAGCCTTATGAGCCACCTGGCTTTGATCCCAATCCAAATCATCCTCGCATTTATCATGTGTCGAAAAATGGAAACAACACTGATGGTCTGACATGGGCGACAGCTTGGAACGAAATGGATCAAATCCAATGGTCTCAAATAAGCGCACAGAGACACGATTCATTGCTGCTTGATGGTGGCGCTCGCCGCATGATTTACAACAAGCCTTTGCATCCAACTCTCCAACCGTCCTACTATGGACTAATCCCCGTCTCGCTTTCGACAGAAGCAGGACACAACGGGCAGGTAGTTATTCAGCCACCAGCAGACTCCAAAGGCATTGAGATCAACACCGGTGGTATCAGTTTGAACGGTGTTAAACGCTCGGGAATCCTTGTATGGGGTGCCAAAGACGGGCTCTATGTCAATGCGAATGGACCAATTCCTATGATGGTAAAGAACGTCGAAATGGCGCACTGCAACGAAGCAGGGCTGTATGTCAATTCATCGTATTATCCAGTTCAGCTCAGCCAACTAATCATTCACGACAACGCAACCAACGTCCTTGTCCCAACCAACGGCTATCCCGGTGGACCGACACTCAACAAATGCTGGATCTATAACTCTAGCTATCAAACAAATTCAGATGGCGTTCAAATCAATGGCAGCATTTATGGTCCTCCAGCTACTGCGTGCACCGTCACGAACTCTGTACTGGGCCCCGGTTTGAGAGATGGCGTCTCCAACAATTCTTCTTCGAGACCATCACTGAATAACTGTTTGATGATCAACGCAACGCGCAACAATGTTAACTCTTATTCAGTGAGTATGGAAAATGTGACGTCATTCATGACCCGCTTGAATCCTCATCAAATGGCGCATGATTGCATCAAGCTGCAAGCTACTGGGTTGCCTTATGGAATGATTGGAAGCAGCGTCAAGAAGACCATTGCATTTGGTGGTGTGGTGGAGATTCCGAACACGATTACGCTTCCATATCCTCCGGGACAGACAATACCGTTCCCCATCACAGTTGAGAACAATACTCAATTCCGAGTGACCGGCAACACGACCATATTGGCTCCTTCCATGGTCAATCCGCAGTTTGTTGAACCGGTTGGATTGCTTCCAAACCAAACACCGATTCCAATTCTGATGCGCTTGGACTTTACGCTGAGACCAGGATCTCCGGCAGCAGGAACGGGCTCGACAATCACATCGGTTCAAAATCTGCTCAGCACTTTTGACTAAATCGCAAATACATAGATTTAAAATGCGACAGGAAAGAACCCGCTCACAAGGCGGGTTCATTCTTTTGGGCTATACGTGACCCCTCACAAGTTGTTTGGATTCTTCACGCTCGTTTCACGTTGAATTCACCATCACTTCACGTGGCGTTCTTAAACTGTATGCATAGACCAACCCCATGGTCGCTCCCAAGAAATCCCAACGACATCTCTAGAAAATCACCCCAGATTTTCTTTGAGTTCTCTCTGTTTCTCTGTGTTCTCACGCTCTCTCAGCAGATTTTCCCAGTTTCTCAATAGACAACAAATTGAATACGTGCCGCGAAGTCAGGTCGCGAACACGGGCGTAGATTCGCACCGGCTTATGGAGGCACACCATGTTTATCGATCGTCTTACCTCATCTTCTTGGCACAAGGCAAAAGGGCTCCTGGTGTCGGTTTTGACACTTGGTTCAATCTCATCTGCACCGGCGTTCGCACAAGTCGTCAATGAACCACCGCTGACACCACCCAACACTTCGGACAACGGGCCGAAAACCTATTACGTGTCGAAGAACGGCAATAACACTGATGGTCGCTCATGGGCAACGGCTTGGAATGAGATGGATCAAGTGAAGTGGAGTCAGATAAATCTCATCAACAACTATCATGGTGCCGACAGAATCGTGCTTGACGGTGGCGCACGTCGCATGATTTATCGCACACCATTGAAGGTGCAAACAACAGGAGCGGCGTATTTTGGGTTTTCTATCAGCGTCTCGACTGAAGCAGGTCACAATGGGCAATGCGTAATCGCGCCGCCGGCGGATTCCAAAGGAATTGAGATTGCCAACAATGCCGGGCTCAATTTGAATGGTTCGAAGCGTTCTGGCATTCTTGTTTACGGTGCAAAAGATGGCCTGCATGTATCAGGCGGAGCGCCGTTTCCAATCACGGTTTCAAACGTTGAGATCTCGCATTGCAGCGAGGCTGGTGTTGTGGCGTCTTCGCCGTATTATCCAATCGGAATGAATCAGTTGATCATTCACGATAATGCGACAAATGTGATTGTTCCAACTTCCGGACCAACTCCTGGCGGCCCGAGATTTGACAAATGCTGGATCTACAATTCCACATATCATCGTGCCGATTCCGACGGCATTAGAATTGATGGTGGAAGCGGCTACATGCCACCGATTCCCTCGATTTCGGTAACGAACTCGGTTTTGGGGCCCGGCTTGCGAGATGCTGTGAGCAACAACTCCTCATCAAGTCCGTCATTGACTAACTGCCTGATAATCAACTCTACGAGAAATAATTTTTCTGGTCGTGCAGTCAGAATGGAAAACGTCACCTCATTCATGACTCGCTTGAATCCGCGCGGCATGGCGCACGCAGCGCTGAAGCTGGTTGCTCCCAGCACTCCTTATCCGCCGTACCCTGCGGGCTGGGTCAAGAAATCAATCGTTTTTGGTGGCATGGTTGATGTTCCAACCTCTATTCCCGGATATCCCTATTATCCGCCTGGCAATCAAACGATGGTTCCGTTTCCGCTGACTGTGGAAAACAACACTCAATTTCGCACCACAGGCAACACCACTCTGCTGAGTCCGAGCATGGTTGATCCCAAGTTTGCGCATCCAGTTGGGTTGCTTCCCGCGCAGACTCCGATTCCTCTGCTTATGCAAATGGACTTCTCACTGCGCTCCGATTCGCCGGCTGCAGGCACGGGTTCGACAATCACATCGATTCGCAGCTTGCTCAACAGTTTCAACTGAGGTCTGCGCGCTTATTTTTCTTATTTGCGCGCTGCCCATCACGAGAAGTGAACCCGCTGGAAACAGCGGGTTCAACTTTTTTGGCCCTGTCACTAAAGCTATCTGCGATTCATGCTGATGCTCATGCGGCAAGCCGCGTTGCTCACGCTTGGTTGAGTGTTTGTTGGAATTTCGAGTTTGCCTGACGGATTGCGCTTCATGAATCGCATGGGCGAGTATTCCTGCTCGTGTTCAGTCATTGCGTAAATGAGCAAACCCAGCCATATGATAGGAAGTAGCGGGCAAAGCGCGTTGACTGCGGCAATTAATTCTCGCTTTTCATGTTCTTTGCGAAAGGCAATGATTGTTGGAAGGAAGCCATAGCCAACTAAGAAGGCGAGCGTCACCAAGCCGGTTAAGAATGTTAGTAAGACATCGACGATAGTGCTAGTAAGATTCGAAGCTTGCAGTCCTTGTGCTTGCACAAAAGCGTCAAGCATTGGAGGAAGGAATAGACCTATAAGGATGCCAGCCAGACCCATGCATAGAAAAAGTATTGCGAGATTCGGTTTTCTCATTTTGATCGCCAAGATTGAACCCAATATGAGCTGAAAGCTGGTGGATGCCGCACATACGTAGATGATGCTGGAAAATATGAATGAAAAATGCATGACTCACTCCCCTAAAGCGTTCACGCAGTGTAAGGTGGCGGACCTGAGGAAAACCTGAGGACCTGAATGGCAGATAGGACGCTGCGAGTGATTGATTACTTCGTTTCAACCGACGCGGTGTCATCCGGAGTGAGCGCAATCCCCGCCGCCTCGAGCTTCTTTCGAATCTCCGGAAGTGCCGCAGTGGCTGCTTCAATGCCGGCTTTCACGCCTCGTTGCGCATCTTTTTTCTTTGTCGATATCAAAGAAATTCCTGTCACGTCCGGGTGAATCTCGATATCGGCCATTTGACCTTGAGGCTCGTCGATATCCCAAAGACCCCAGGTAATCATGCGCTTCGCCATGCTTCCGGGTTTTCTGAACGTGTCGAGGGGCTCCTTACAGAAACCCTCATCGATGTTGACTGCAATGACGATGTCTGCACCCAACTCTCTGCATTGTTTGACAGGCAAATTGCAGATTACGCCGCCATCTGCAAATAGATGTCCGTCGATCTCAACCGGTTTTCGCAGAGATGGAACAGCGCAGCTTGCCTGCATTGCATAACCCAATTCTCCGGAGCGAATGATGTACGGTTTACCGTCTATAACGTTGAAGACGACTGCTCCAAACGGAATCGGCAGGTGTTGAATGTGATGCTCTGACGCTTTACTCATCAAGTACTTTCTAAATTTGCTGCCGTTGTAAAGCCCGTCGTATTGGTTGGCCCCGAGAAGGCGAGGGATGTACATAATCGGCGCGGCGAGAATCCGAATTGTGAGAGGAACGGTCATAAACTCTTTCATGATGTGACCATTTTCGAACTCGTCTTCCAGCCACTCAAGATCAACGCCGGAGCAATAGAAGCCTCCAACGACAGAACCGATGCTGGTTCCGGTTACGTAGTCAAACTTAACTCCGGCTTTGTTGAGCACCTTGAGCACGCCGACTTCGGCGGCTCCACGAGCACCACCACCACCGAGTGCTAGTCCGATTTTCGGCTTGCGTCCGACGATATTCGGCTTCTGGTATGCATTTGCTTCTGATCTATCTGCAGCCGACGTCTTAATTAACTCGACCGCCGATGCCGGAGCAAATAGCGCCGACAGAGGCTGCGTTGCTAGGAGCGCCAATGTGGTCGCTATCAACTTTGTTGTTCTTTGCATTATTTGGACTTGCCCTTAAGTAGCAGAGACTATTCTACTTCTTTCCGCCGCAACATGAGCCTTTGCTACCCGGTTTGACCTTCGGAGTACCTGAAGCCGTTGTCTTTCCAGGAGTTTTTTTATCAGATTGCTTTGCTTGTTGACCAGTGGGCGCACCTGCAGCTTTACTTGAAGTGCTTGAGCCCGCTGGTTTCCACAATCGCGATGCTCGATACTTCTTCAAGGCAGGACTGGGCTCCATAAACGGGTATTCCTTTTCCCACTTTTGATCGACTGCCTTTTGAATGTCCGCAAGCGGTTTGTCGTTTCGCTTCATTTTTAGAGCAAGAATTGCGGCTTCCTGGCAGATGTGACAGTCCGCACCATGGTCGGTGGCAAAGCAGTCTAGCAAGTTGTGGTGGTCATCGGTAAAGTCGCAACCACAGTAGCAAAACAATTTGACGATGATTTCAGGGCAAAGACGCGCCGCTGCATAGCCCATTTGCGCTTTGCCAAAAAACTGTGAGGGCGGCAAAACCTCTGGAAGATTGGCGGTTTCTGCATTGTCTTTGGGGGCGGATTTTTTTGCAGCGTTGTCGGTGGTTGGCTGTGCCGACTTTTCGGCGTTTGTGTCTTTGGAATCCGCGCTTGCTTTCTTTACGGTCTCATCTGCAAATGAAGGTGTGTCGCCAAAAATCGACGCTGCGGCGATGCATGCAATTGCGAGACTCACGCGCGCGAAGCGCATCGATGTATGTGGAGGCTGCCTATGTTGTGATTCCATTCAACTCTCGCAAGCGGCGGTGACCCTGTCACCTAGATCCTTTGTAACAAAGTTGGCTTCTTACTGTCAAACTGTTCCACAAAAAGGTCTTGCCTGAAACCGCTAAAATTGCGCTTGAGCAGCGTTCTTAATTGTGGCTTGAATGCATTGGAGCGTGCTTTGTGATGAGCGCCGGCAACTCTGACCAACTTGCAAAACAAGCAAGAGCGCCGTTTTTGAGCAGCTTGCGCCGCATTTCCTCCTTGCTGTCGGCAAACCCAACAAATCCAAAAGCTTTGATTCCCGCCGCTAATGCCGAAATCAGCCCGGTGACGCTGTCTTCCACGGCGAAGCTCATGTCGGGTGTGGCGCCGACTTGTTCCATCGCGCGCAAATATGGGTCGGGAAGCGGCTTTTGTTTGTCGCCTGCTTCGAAGAAGGCGGTTCCGAACAGTCGTGCGAGCTCTTCGCCACGGCCGTTCGTTGCGTATCTCATTGCTGCCAATCCGCGCTGAATGGGATTGTTTGAGACAAATGCAAATTTGAAACCGCGCTGCGCTTTGAGTGCGTTGAGCGTTTCGACAAGGCCCGGAGCCATCTCCACACCGGTTTGATGCAGCACCTGCATCATGCGCCACTCGCGATTTTCGAACAACCGCGCAAACTCGACATCGATATTGAAGTGCTTCGCTAAGCTCTCGCAGAGCGCTTCTCGTGCCTGTCCATGAAAATTTTCCTTAAACTCATCTACCGTCAAATCGCGACCAATCGTCTCGCCATAAAGCATGTTGAAGCGATTCACCAATGATGGAACAGCGACATACTCGGTCGCCATCATCGTGTTGTCGAAGTCGATGAATAGCCAGTATGACTGCGTCACAATTGATGCTCCCTATATCCGTTATTGTCCCGTACGCTATTTTGTCTTGTTTTGTGAACCGTTCAATTTGCGTGTATCCGATTGAAACATAAAATCGGGGCGATTTGAACAGGTTTTTGCAGCAGAGGCGGCAACGGTAGAGATGATGAAAAAGCTCGCACGTGACCTGATGCCGTTCTAAGCTTTGGTAGCCAAGCGGTTGGGTCCGTTACATGATATCATTGCAGTTTCGTAGGCGTTCCTACATCAGAAAAGGCGCCCAGATCGGTAGTGACGCAGGTAGCAATCATGCGGTTCGACGTCGTAGTCATTGGCGGTGGACATGCCGGAGTCGAAGCAGCAAACGCAGCTGCTAAGCTCGGTTTGAATACGCTCATGCTCGCCGTGAATTTGGACACCATCGGTGCAATGCCGTGCAATCCGGCTGTTGGTGGTCCCGGCAAGTCGCATCTAGCAAAAGAAGTCGATGCTTTGGGCGGTGTCATGGGCATCGCCGCTGACGCGACATACCTGCAGTTGCGCACGCTCAATTCCAGTCGCGGTCCGGCGGTGCAGTCCCTGCGTGCGCAATCTGACAAGCGTGAATATGCGGCATGGATGAAGTGCTACGTGGAGTCGCTGCCAAACCTGACACTGCGTCAGGGAATGGTGAAGAATCTTCTGATCGAAGACGGTCGCGTTGCCGGTGTCGAACTCGCATTCGGTGATCGCATAGCCTGTAAGGCTGTAGTTCTTTGTGCCGGCACATTTTTGGAAGGAACAATCTGGATCGGAAAAGAAACGATGCCGGCCGGCAGAGCGGGCGAGTTTCCGGCACTTGGATTATCAGGGTTTTTGAAAGCTCTCGGCTTTACGATGGGGCGACTCAAAACTGGAACGCCGCCACGCATCGATGGACGCACGATAGATTTTTCGGTTCTGCCGACTGTGCCTGGTGACGAAGACCTGCAATTCTTCTCATTCTTGGACAAACGTCCGGTGCTCGAGCAGATTCCGTGTCATCAAACTAGAACAACCGCAAAGACACATCAATTGATTCGCGACAACTTGCACGAATCACCGATGTACTCCGGAATGATCGATGCAAAGGGACCGCGATATTGCCCTTCAATTGAAGACAAAATCGTTCGATTTGCCGATAAAGAAAGTCATTCGCTTTTCTTGGAACCTGAAGGAAGATCCACATATGAAGTGTATTTGCAGGGATGCTCCACAAGCCTGCCTGTAGCGGTGCAGCATGAGATCGTCCATTCACTACCGGGCTTGGAAAATGCATCGATGGTTCGTCCTGCATATGCAGTGGAGTATGACTATCTGCCTGCCGTGCAGTTTTCACACACTCTGATGGCAAAGGATTTGCCAGGGTTTTTTGCCGCCGGACAAATGTTAGGAACCAGCGGTTACGAAGAAGCCGCCGCGCAAGGCATCATCGCCGGTATCAACGCCGCGTTGTATGTGCTTGAGAGAGAGCCGCTCGTACTCAGCCGTTCATCCAGTTATACGGCTACTCTCGTTGACGATCTCGTTAGCAAGGAAATTGGAGAGCCGTACAGAATGATGACGTCGCGATCTGAATACAGATTGCTTCTGCGTCAAGACAATGCTGATGCGCGGCTCACTCCAATCGGTCGCGAGATTGGGCTGGTTGACGATCGCCGCTGGGAGATTTTCGAGCAGAAGCAAGCTGACATCAACGCTGAGAAAAAGCGCTTAAAGTCCACGCGCATTCATCCGTCGCCTGAGTGGGACGAAGTATTGTCCGAGTTTGAAGAGGAGTTGAAGCAGTCGGTAACGCTCGAGGAGCTACTGCGCCGTCCGCGGGTTCCGTACTCCGTAATTGAAAGAAAGGCGCCAGCGGCAGATACGCGGTTCGCTTATGCCCTGGAGATTGAAACCGACATCAAGTATGCCGGGTACATCGAGCGGCAGAAAAACCAAGTTGCCCAAACCGAGAAACTCGATAACGTAAAGCTTCCCGCGAATATGGATTTCTTGTCTCTAGACAACCTGTCAAAGGAAGCCAGAGAAAAATTAAATCGCATTCGCCCTGAGACCTTGGGGCAGGCGGCACGCATTGGTGGGGTGAGCCCAGCCGACGTGTCGGTACTTATGGTCTGGCTCGAAGCTAGACGACGTGACGAACGCTACCGGGCGCAAAAGGAAGAATCGGACGCGGCGACCCCTCACCCGAAGGATCGGCGCCACAGAGCGCCTGCAACTCAAGTCTGATGACATCGATCAACCGCCGGGTTTGGGATGCTCCACTTCGACATCGCCGGGGTTTTTATGGCGTCATGTTGATCCTATATAGTTATGGACACTTTTGCGGACATCCGGTTGCAGCCCAAGATCCTTCTCAAGCACAAAGTTACCCGAGCCCGCAGACATACCGGCTCTCCGGCGGTGTGTCCCACAGCGAATCTTTGGAACCAATGGATGAGCGAGACCAGGTCGGAAAGGTCTTCAAAGGGGCGGGTGCTGGGGGTTCTGGGCCCAGCGGCAGCACTTCACGCGGTGTCGGGAAAGGCTCGGGAAGTCCAGCCGGCAAGGGTTCTGGCCCTGGCAAAGGTTCAGGTACTGGTGGAACCGGCAAGAGCGCAGGCACAGGCCCAGAAACAGGCAAGGGTTCTGGCATTGCACAAAGCGAAACCGGCAAAGCTCCCAGCACCGGGGTCGGAAAAGGACCAAAAACTGGCAGAGTGGAGCGTCCGACGCTTCCGGCCTACCAAATCACAAAACCTCCAATCTCTTCTACTGGGCCGACCAAGCCCCCACCGGTTCCCACATTTGAAATTACCGATAATCGTTATGAAGTTCCTGCCTGGCTTGCAGGTACCTGGCAACGAACCGATGCAACTGAAGTCAGCCGCACCGAGCTGCCAAGCGGCAAGAAGCTTTTGGCGGTCGGAAAACAACCAGCGCGAACGACTGATATTTTTGGCTCGTACAAAGATTCAGAAGGGCGGATTTGGCAAAATTTCAAACCCTCTAAGAAATATGGGCAGACCGATCGGGGCACTGCGATGGATTATCACCGGGTTTCGCGTTGGGGTCTGGAAATTATCGGAAGGAGCGCGCTGGTAACGGTGCAGGCAGCGCATGTGATTGTAAACAAGAAAACCCGCAAGGTGACCTCGGTCTTTCAAGACGAGGAGATGAATCGCTACCAGCTTCTTGTCGACGGAAAGTTGCGAACCGACAGTTCTGTAAAGGTTTTCAACGGAAACGGTGACCCGGTTTTGCAGACTCGGAGTGTCTCAAACGAGATTCGTGTAGCGCCTTTTAAGGAAACTCAAACCCGCTAGGACGTATGGTTTGGGGGGATATTGGGTACATTGTGTGCGGAGTTCCTCTCGGCAGAACAGCTTGGGAACTGAAACGTCGACCGGACGCCACGGTTGAAAGCGTTAAAGTCATGGCTGACCGGGCAGGAATTACATAGAGGGGCGCATTTTTTGCGATAGTTCCAGCGTGGGCAATCGACTGTGGGATCCGATTTTTTAAGACCGAAGCAATCACTCAACCGTTACCCGACTGATGTTTTAATCGGCGAGTTGCTGTGCAAAGCGGGAGTCATTCAACAAAAGCAGCTTGATGAAGCGATCAGGTTGGCCGGCAGCAAACACTTGCACATTGGGCAGATGCTGATTATGGCGGGCTACATCACTAATCGCGAGCTACAGGTCGCGGTTGATGCGCAGTCTATGATTCGCGACAAGGCTGTCGACCAAAACCTCGCAGTGCGTTGCCTCAAGACTGCTTGCAAGGGCGGAATTTCCTTTGCGCAGGCTGTGCGCGAAGCGGAATCAGCAGAGAAAAGTCATCAGGAGTCAATCACGAACAAACTCGGCGAACTGTTGATGGAAGCTGAGTTGATTCAGTACGAACAGTTTCACAAAGCTATGCAAAGGAGCCAGGCAACAGGGTTGCCGTTGGGGCGCGTGCTTGTTCTCAACGGTGCTATTCAAGAATCGGTTTTGAATCATGCTCTGGAATTGCAGGTTCGCATTCGCGATGACATGCTCGATCGTGATGCGGCAATCGATGCAATACGCGCTGCCGCCGGCATGGACACAACTACCAGCCACAGTCCGGATCGTGCACTGAAGGTGCAAAGTCTGCTTGCTCCGTACAGGCAGAAGAAAATAAGAATTGGCGAGCTTCTGGTTCAAGGCGGCATACTAAACGAAACCGACGTTATGAGTGCTCTTGAATTGGGGCTTTCAATGAGCCTGCCGATTGGTCAAGTCATGGTTGACCAAGGGTTTATTCATTCCGATCTATTGGATGTCGCCTTGCATTTGCAAGAACTGATTGAGGTTGGACAACTCGACGTAAACGGCGCTGCTGAAGCTTTGAGGAAGATTCAGACTACGGGCATTTCGTGGGAAACTGCCGTTGCAGAGGCTGGCCCGGCAACTCCTGTCGATAGACCTTTGATTCCATTCGATAAGTTGCTATCGCTTTCGCGAATCGCATCGCAAGATGATATTCACGCTGCGCTTGAAACCGCATTGAAAAATGAGGAAGTGTTGGCGAAGATTCTGGTTATGACTGGCTATGTGCAAGAGTCTGTAATGGAAGCCGCGCTCAACGCGCATGCCATGATGGCTCAAAACGCGCTTGGTCAGGACGATGCAATTGTTGCTCTGGACTATTGTGTAGGCAAGAGTGCGGAAAGAACACTCACTTTTGAAGAAGCGCTTCTTGAGCTGGGTTGGACACCGCCGCAGGCGTCGTACCTCGACGGGCCGGCCGGTGAATTTGATCCTGCAAGCACTGTCGACAGTATTCCATCCTTGGCATTGGCTGATAGTTTGACAGCTCCGCAGAGCAACTTTGATTTGTTGGCACACTTTGGTTTGAACAGTGGTGTTCGTCCGGCGATTACCCCAGAACAGGTCGTGGCAGCCCAAGAGAAAGCCAGCAATGGACAAGAATCAGAGTCAGCAGCCGAAGCGGCTGTGATCGCTGCCGCTGCTGCACCTGGTGCTGCTTCGGCACCCGGCACCATGACCGGTGCGCAAAGAGCATTTGCCAAAGTCGCGGCAACGAATTCAGAAACGCGACTTCCTGCTCTAGAACCAACCGAAGCGCTTGCAGCACCGGCGGTTCCTGTAAGTCCTGTGCCGGTTTCTGTTACTTCATCAGCAGGCAGCGCTTCGGATGGGTCCGGAATCACTGTCACCACAGGCGGTGGTGGAGGTTTGGGACTGGCTGCAGTAGCGGCACCGGCAGAAGCTGAACCGGTAGTGGCGGAAGAGGCGCCGCCAGCAGAACCACCAGCGGCGGCTGAAAGTGCCCCGGCGGTTGAAGATACAAGCGCTCCAGGAAGTGCAAAGCAAAAGCTTTCACTTAGCAAAGGAATTGCACCAGCCCAAGATTGGAGTCTGTCGGCAGTTCTTGCGGAGATCGGTCCAGGCGGAGAAACACCGGCAGCAACAGGTGTTGCTGGCGCAAACAATCTCGGTGAGACCATTGCGCCGGGAACCGTTTCTGCTCAGTTAGCAGCCGCAGCAGCGGCGGCTCCGGCAGCAACACCGGCGGCAACGGCAGCAGCGGCGGCTCCGGCAGCAGCGGCAACAGCACCGGCGGCAACGGCAGCGGCGGCAGCGGCTCCGGCAGCAACACCGGCGGCAACGGCAGCAGCGGCGGCTCCGGCAGCAGCGGCAACAGCACCGGCGGCAACGGCAGCGGCGGCAGCGGCTCCGGCAGCAACAACGGCTCCGGCAGCGGCGGCTCCGGCGGCAACGGCAGCGGCTCCGGCAGCAGCGGCAACAGCACCGGCGGCAACGGCAGCAGCGGCGGCTCCGGCAGCGGCAGCTCCGGCGGCACAAGCTGCGTCGACTCAAAATGCGGCACTTCATGCAAAAGGTCTCGATCAAAATCAAACAATCCCCCCTGGAGGACTGAAGCTCACAGCGGGAGAACTGCTCAAGCCGGAAATCGAAGCCGAGCACAAACCCGACCCGGCCGACGTCGCGGCGGCGCTTAGTGGTGCAATGGCCAGACTTGCGGAAACTTATTACGATCAAGGCGAATACGCCGAAGCGCAGAAAGTTTACGAAAAAATCCTTGCCATCAAGCAGGCGGAGCACGGCCCACAGCATTTAGATCTCGTTTCTGACCTAAACAACCTTGCAGGCGTGTTGTGTGTTCAAGGGCAGTTCCGCCAAGCCGAGCCGTTTGTGCGCAGAGTCGTAACTATTATGGAAAGCGCCGTGCCGTTTGATCCATTGAAACTTGCCGAAGCAATCACCACCCAAGCCGGTCTCTATTTCCAACAAGGCAAGTACGACCAATGTGAGCCACTGCTTGCGCGAACCTTGCGTTTGCGACAACAACAGCTGGGTGAGGATCACCCTGACGTTGCCGATAATTTGAGAGATTATGCCAAACTCCTAAGAAAGACCGGACGCCAGGAAGAGGCAGAGAAATACTACGCTCAGGCGAAAGCCATTCTTGCGAAGCAGGCGGCAAGCAAGTAAAGCACCGCATATGGTGGCGCAAGCTGAAATTGCATCGGCAGCCGTTGGCCGCGATTTGGAGAAAATGTTCAAGTTTCAAACGACATTATTTGATATCGAGGAAATAGCTCATAACGAACGTGCGGAATAACTCCAGTTATGATTAGCGATGTTTTATAAGATATCGATTGGATGAATCGATGGTATTAAATGTGATAGCAACCAGGTCGGCAACTGGTTGCGAAGATCCGCATGTCATGCCTGAAAACTTCGAGCAGTTGAGATCGTTCCATTTATTGGCCAATTCTGCAGAATATTTGCGCTTTAGAACGAATTCAAGAGAGAGTGTTGTCATGGTGGCAGAATCGGACCTTCGTGAACGACAAGATCACGATCGATCAAAGGAGTTTGATTAATCAGTCCTAATCATTGCCTGCCCTGTAAGGTTGGTGTAAATGTGGCGGGATAAGCTGCCGCAAAGCCCAGAGAATCGATCTTTTGCCCGATCATCGATCTCAAATTCTGAGGAAGTCATTTTATGTCTATTGATGGAACCGCTTCTGCCAACAACGGCGCATCAGCAAATGTTGATGTCCAAGCGCTTGATTCACTATTCGAGCGTTCAGAAGCGCTGTGCCTGAGCACAAACAACGTGCCGGTCAGCGAGATCGATGTGTTGGAAGCGTCAGATCAACTCAGTGAAGACGAGTTGCTTGCGGTTGAAAACGAAGTGTGTTCGTATGGCGATACCGTTCACTATGCCGAGCGCCCGAAGTTCTTCGACACATGCGACGGCAGCTATCTTTATGATACGGAGCAGACTCCCTATCTCGATTTGCAAATGTGGTATTCCGCAGTAAATCTCGGATATGCAAATCAAAAAGTAAACAACGCGCTCAAAAAGCAAATCGACAAGCTTCCGCAACTCGCGTGCCAGTATCTGCATAAAGAGAAAGTGTTGCTTGCCGACTTGATCGTCAGAGGAATCAAGAGAAACCTTGGCGAAAAGGGTCGTGTTCACTTTAATGTCGGAGGCGCACAAGCTGTAGAAGATGCGCTCAAACTGGTTAGAAAGACCACCGGGAAGAGCCGCATGTTGGCTTTCGAAGGCGGCTATCACGGACGCACACTCGGCGCCTCTGCGATCACATCCTCTTATAGATATAGAGAAGCATATGGTGAGTTTGGCGATCGTGCCGAATTCATTCCATTCCCTTATTGCTTCCGCTGCCCGTACGGCAAGAAGGTAGACTCTTGCAACTTGTTCTGCGTCGAGCAAGTCGAACGCAAATTCGATCATGAATACACAAGTTGGTGGAACCCCAAAACCAAGAAATCAGAATTCGGCGGCTTCTTCTTTGAAGTCATTCAAGGAACCGGCGGTTACGTCGCCCCACCCGAAGGCTATTTCGAACGTTTGGCCAAAATCTGTCGCGAGCGCGGCATTCTTCTTATAGATGATGAAATCCAGATGGGTTTCTTCAGAACAGGAAAACTCTGGGCAGTCGAAAACTTCAATATCAAGCCGGACATCATGGTTTTCGGTAAGGCGCTGACCAATGGAATGAACCCTTTGTCTGCAATCTGGGCCAAGGAAGAACTCATTTCACCCGATAAATTTGGACCAGGATCGACTCACTCGACGTTCTCTTCAAACAGCCTGGGAACGGCCACGGCGCTCGAAGTGATGAAGATCTTCGAAGAAGGCGATTATGAAACTACAGTGAACGCCAAAGGAAAATACTTCCTCGACCTGATAAAAGATCTACAGAAGCGTCATCCCGAAATCGGAGATGCAGATGGTGTCGGACTGGCGCTGCGTATGGAAATGTGCGAGAAGGACGGCTATACACCGAGCCGCGCGCTTGCTGATGCGATGTTCCAACGCGGACTCGAAGGCGATCTCAACGTCAACGGACGCAAGATGGGTCTCATTCTCGATATCGGCGGATATTGGAAGAACGTCGTAACGTTGGCTCCATCACTGGAAATTAGCTACCAGGAAATGGATCTCGCCCATGACCTGCTCGATCTCCTCATCACCGAGTGTAAGAAAGACAGATAATGAGCGCAAAGATTGAAGTCTTCTGTGACTTTGATGGGACGATCACTGCCGGCGATACCATAGATGTATTGCTGGAAGAACTTGCTCATCCGTCGTGGCATGATGTGGAAGCTCGATGGGAAGCCGGTGAAATCGGTTCGCGTGAGTGCATGGCTCTTCAAGTTCCACTCATTCAAGGTGGATGGAACGCAATACACAATGTGTTGGAAACTGTAGTGAAAGTTGATCCGACTTTTGCGCAGTTCGCTGTTTGGTGCAAACAGAACAACGTGCCCTTGCGAGTTGTGAGCGACGGCATAGACAAAGTGATCAAACACATTCTCAACCGCGAGAAGATCGTTGTCGATAATGTCTGGGCAAACCATCTTGTAGAAGGCGAAAACGGAGCGCTGGCTCTGGAGTTTCCCTTTGCCGCGCCGATCAGTGAATGCGGTTCCGGCCTATGCAAATGCAAGATTTTGGCAAACAGCAACCGTCCGTTGAGAGTGGTCATCGGTGATGGCCGCAGCGATTTCTGCTGGTCGGCCCAAGCCGATTTGGTTTTTGCAAAATCTAAGCTCCGAAAACACTGCAAGGAAAATGGCATCCACCATGTTTCTTTTGAAACTTTCGCCGACATAAGTGCCTGCCTCGAAGGGTATCTGAAGGAAGAAGCCGGGCTGCGTCCGACTCTGGCTCCGAAGTTTGTATGAACACCTTTCACATTCTCGAGCTAATTCGCAAGATCGAATCTGAGCGTGATATTCACGATAAGAAGTTCGCGGGCAATGAGAAGCACGCGAATTGTTTGCCGCGATTTGAAACGACGCTGACCAAGCTACGTGATGAATTGGCGAAGTTGGAAAAGCCGGCGGGCGAAGAGAAGTAACTCTCAGATAGCGTCGAAAAGCGATAACTCGATTGTTTTGTTTATCGCGACTTCCGTATAGTCATAAACGGTGTGATAGTCCAGTGCTCCAAGGGGTGGCACACCTGATTCATCCATCCCCGCTTGTTCGAGCACACTTTGTGCTTCTTGCTGCAATCCATCCGCCTCCTCTTTTGATATTTTCATTCGACTAGAGATTCTTCGGACAAAAAAGTTATCTGCAGTAATCCATGCTTCATGATCATCTTTATTTAGGACGGTTCCCACGAGATGGAAGCAGCGTGAGCCGTCGATTTCCACTTCACTTTGAAGACGGACATCGATCATGTCAAACCAGTCAAAAGCAGAGTCTATGTAATTTGGCATTAGTAGTTTCGAGATCATAAGGACCGAGCCCGCCGAAATCCCGGTCGCGCCTGCAACTGCCATATCAAGCCTGGTTCGTTCAAGAGAGCCTAAAAATTTGGAATAAGTTGCCTTGTCGTTTGAGCACAGCGCATTTTCATTGGGTGGCTTTGATTTGCCAAAAAATGGATGCCAATCTCTCCACTCGAACCGAAAGTTATTCGGACGAGCAAAAAATGTTGCGAATTCTTGCGGACACTCGACGAGCGGAGCCTGCATCTTAGGCGCTTCCCTTTGCATTTTTTCGAAGTCTTGCTGACTCATTCCAAGGTCTCTCAGCATCTCTCCGAAATTCATATTTAGTGTCGTAGTTCCTCGATCAGCGTAGGAACTGAAGCCAGCGTACGCTTCCTTCACTTGCCGCAGAATTTCGCTCGCATTCATTTTGCACGCCCCAACCAAGCGTCTATTCTTCCAACATATCGCAGATCTTTTCTCCTAACAAGTGGGCTATCCCGGGATTTTTCGTCGTTGCACGCGGGAACGAAGTATGTGCACGCAAGTGCACCGTAAGAAAAGAGATTCGCGAGGATACTGAATGACAATAACAAAAAATCCAAACGCTCTTCAAAACAGAATAGATCCTTGGGAAACCCCACGCTACCCGGAAGAGGAACAGGCTGGGGTTTCTGAGCAACGGAATCCTCCCAAAAGGGAAGATCTTCCGCAAAACCTGCGTCCATTTTTCGACATGGGCAAGCTGGCTTGTGAGGTTCATCAGAGTAATTGTTTGTTCATCGATATGCGTTTGAACAACGTCGGTTATCGACAGAACACCGAACGACTGCTGATCACCGGCTACACTGCCACCATGGACTATGGCGAGGCCCCGCCTGCGATTGAACGGGCTCGGGATCTCGCATTGTTTCGAACCGAGTGCAACTATCAGCAGTGGCAGGCGGTGAAGGCTGGGTATCGCGAATTGGGATCGGACACGTGTGACGAAGTGTTTAAACTGTTTGATGCGAAACCGGATTGAAATTGCGGTTGAGACTGATCTCGTGACAGAGCGCGCGCAATAGATCACGGAGTCAGCATCAAGTCTTTGATTGCGTCGGCGGTGCCGGTTGTTCCCAAAACATCCGGCTCCGTCATTTTGCTGATTGCGTTACTCCGGAAGGAACATATCTTTGATTGCGTCTGCAGTGCCGGTGCTTCCTACCACTTCTCTTTCTGAACCAACGTGCTTGTATCCTGTGAAAGCCGGCGTATCAAAAAATGTGGATTGCATCTGCTCTCTTTTTACTGAAACGGTCTTTAGTCGAATAGTTAGTTCTGGCTTGGTTGGGTTCAGTTTAGTATCTCTAAAAAGCAGATTTGTGGGGAAGGACATGGTGTGCAAGACTAGCTCAAGTGGTGGTTTTCCGTGGGGCGGACATCCATAACTGGTCGCAGCAAAATCCGCGGTCTTTGCGTCAATTCCAGGACAATCAAGACACTTCAGATAGCCGGTCTTTCCATACTGTTGAATTGCATTGGGTTTCATATCACGGTCATCGTATTTCGGGGTCAAAACATCGCAGTTCTCTGCAGGGAAGTTCTGGAACGAAAACTTTTCATGTGTTCGCAAGCGTAGGTGTTTAGAGGCGCCAAGTGATGCGGATGTAAAAGTAAATCCAGTCGAGTTGAACTTGCGTAAATTGGTTTCGAAAACCACGTGTTTTTCAGGATTGAATATGAAGACTTCTTCTGTGCTGCCTTTGAAGATGGTTATGAGATCACCGCCACTCCAAACAAATTTGATGTTTGACCCTGCGTAATAACAATTGCTGACACCAATCGCCTGATGCTCTTGAGTGAGGTGAAAGACTTCAATTGTCCTTTTACCTTGCGCTGTCGCTTTCGGGCAGATAAAGCAGAGTATTGCCATAGCGAGGCAGCCCCAACCGAACCTTAGAATGATTCGCTCGTCTCTAGATGTGCGTGTCTTTGCCGACACCATATGAACTCGCTGAGAAGTCTTACCTATAGAATTTCACTGTACTCTTATGCTGGTCGATCGTAAAGCGCCACTTCTCGAGGAAATCTTGACCAACCGCGCATCCTAACTCACCGCCGACGAGAAAGGTAAAGTTGTGTCTATAGATCGGTCCGATTTTTATATCAGCAGTTGCTTCCTTCATGACCACTTTGCCGCCTACGCCACCGTATTCTACGGTCGTAGCCTCTTCTGAAACCTTGATGCCTAGCTGTTTTACGGCTTCCGCACTAAATACGGTGCGGGTTGCTCCCGTGTCAATAAACACTTTGTATTTCTGATTGTTTACTTGTGCAATCACCCATGGTGCAGTTGTTTCGCGGGTGAATGGAATCTCGTAATCGTCCGGCTTGATTGCAACTGCTGAGCCTTTCTTCCTCTTGCGCAATCTGATCACGTTATGCACGTTATCGATGTCGTAATCGAGATCTCTCAAGAAAGTCTGACCCACAAGTGGCATCACATTGTTGTCCTTTTCCACCGTGATATTTACTCGTCGAGTCATATTGCCGATGCGCATGTTTACGGGCATTACCCACGTCGGTACTTTAATTCCTGCCCATCCCATTGTTTCCGATGTCATCTTGCCGGTTGGCGGTGGAATCTTGGCCTCCACCAAATGATTGAGCCCAAAGTGTGCTTGCCCACCAGTGTCGAAGCAAACCTTGACTTTGCGCCCTTCTATATAGATATCGATCAATATGTGGCCCTGTTCGCCGCGTTCAAAGTGAACGGTGGTTTCCTGTGGCAGTGCCTCATATTCTTCTTCATATCTCGGAGTGAGCTCAGAGTGAAGAGTGGCCGGATATGGTGCCATGGTTAGGTTTGGCGGCTTCTCTGTGGCGTGGTTTTTGACAGTGCTGGATGATGAATTGCCGGGCGGATGCGTTCGCTCCGGCACCACCGGTGGTCGCCATGATGGTCGCAGCCTCTGCAAAACAGGATATGCCATGCGTGCCTCCGGGCTCTTAGGATACTCGTACACGAGCCTATCGTAGAGCCGTTCTGCCTCGCTCCATTTGCGCAGTTGGTAGTAGCAGCTTGCAAGATAATAAATCGATGTTGCTTTCACGCTGTCCGATGCGTTGGACGCTTCAGAGGCATCCAAAAATCTGTATGACGCCGCCGCATACTTACCGCTGCGATAGAGCGTGATGCCTTTGAACACTGTCTCGTCGCTAGAGTTTGCGACGGCACCTGAGGTCACGCCCGTAAATGGAATTGCAAACATCGCAGCCGCGGCCAATATCGTAAGACACATCCGCAGACGCGCGGGTTTACGGCTGGTTGGCTCTTCCGCGTCACTGCTTGCTTGGTCTTGAATTGGTTCCATACGTATAGAGTACTGGAATCCCCCAAACCGTGCTAGTGTGCCTTCTGCTGCTCCAATTCCTTGATTTTGGCCGTGGCTGTCTTTAGATAGTCCAGCTGC
>CAZCZI010000081.1:17926-32181 GCA_964503045.1 uncultured Candidatus Obscuribacterales bacterium | reverse complement strand
TGCTAACTTCCAAGAAATTGACACCTCGACAACTATATGGATGAATAGACCAGGTTCCAAAACCAAGGGACAGAGAAGGGGCTCGCGGCCCACTTCCCTGCCCTTGGGCAGACCGTGTCGAACAACTACCGACCGTTGGTCAGTTGGTTGCCGGCGGGTCTTGCTTGGTGCTGCCGTCACCGGTGGGAGACCCCGGCGGTGGGGTCAGGTCGGTGGAAGCCTTCTCGGCTGCGGCAGTGTGATCCTCGAGGAGCGGGGTTGCCGGTTCCACCACCTCGGTGGCGGTGGCATCGATGACGACTCCGTTGCCGCCGTTGTCGGCGCGCTCGGACTCCTTCTTCGCTTGGATGATGACCTCGACCGCTGCCATGGCCCGCGGGTTGTCGCGCAGGTACTGCGCGATTTCCGCGACCTTGCTCTCCTTCATGCCGAGCTTCGCTGCCGCTTCCGCGTGGCTGAGCCCGGACGAGAGCGCCTCGTGAACGAGGACGGCGCGCTTCACCTTGCTGGCGAAGCTACGAATCTTGATCACGACCGCGATGACGATGAACGCCACGATCGCAACCAGAACTCCGACGATGATCAGAATGACCTTCAGAACGCCCATAATGTTTTTTCCTGGCCTTGTTGGGGTGCGGTTGTTTAGAGAAGTCGCCGCCTGGCGACATAGTTCCACCTGGAGAGCCGCACACTCCCAGGCAGGTTCTTGGATTTGAACACAGCTCTAGCTGGCGCCCTGCACCGCATGCGGTGTCAGACCACCAGATAGAGCCGGCTCGCCGGTGACACCTGTCACGCCAGCTTGAGAAGCGGCATGAGGAAGGCATCTGCGCGTTCACGCTGCGGTTTGAACTCCGCATTGCCGCAGTTCGCCACGAACTCGTTAATCGACGCGAGCGCCGCTTCATCGAGGGTGGGAATGGCATCCGCCGAGAGAAGGTCATTCACCAGCGCCACGAACATGGCAGCCTTGTTGTGAGCGAGCTTCGCACCGTTCTCCACCATCTTGGCGTTGAGCTTCGGATCGGTGCTGATGCCCGCGCATACAACGCCGCGTGCCGTAAGTGCCTTCACGACATCGGGACCGAGGTTGCCGCAAAAAAGCTCACCGGGCTTCTTGCCTTCGGTGGTCTCATCAGCGATACCGTAGATCTGTCCGTCGACGAAAGCGACTTGAAAAGAATTCGGATCAAACGTGCACGGCCGCTTGTCAGGGGAGATTCCGACGAATCGGTCGCCACTGACGTTGCGGATGCCGATGATCCAAAGGACCTGATGTCCTTGGCTCAGGAGGAGGGCCTCAAGACCCTTCCCCATGAGCTCAGAGTCTTCGACTATAAGTACTCTCATGGTAGGCCTCCTGTGGTGATTTGACGCCACAAGTTAGATGCCTCTGCGATGGTTGTGACACCTCGCAAAAGCATTCGTTTCCTGCATAAAAACGACGTTCCCGTCCAAAGAGACGAATCTCCAGGTAATTTAGTTTGCAAAACTAGAACGAGCTGGATATTCGGGTCTTTGATTACTTTCAGGGAAGTGAGGATAGAACGTGGATGTATAGTGTTCTTTCATCCCGACCAAATGCAAGATCCTCAATGATGGCTTTAATCTGCGGGGTGGGCACTAAATGGAACATTGGTGGCGGTCGGAGCTATTTTTGGGGTAGGCAGGAACAGTTGCGTGAACTCCCCACTGCCCAAGAAGCGAAGTACCTGGCGCAGCTGGCAGAAGGGCTGAATCTCCCCCTGCGCTAGCTGTGCTATTGACAACCTACCCGAAACATGACCATTTGGGGATTATTCGCCACTTTATTACTTAACATTTAGGCAACTCAGCTTATAACTCCTGGATTCATTGACCTCTGCGCTGGCAGGTTGTGATCAAGTTTTTTTCCTCCAGGCTCATCTCCAAAAACCCCCTTCAATACCCCTTCTCAAACAAACTTCTCGCCTCATCCATCTCACTGTTTGTGAGAGGGGTTAAGCAGCTTGTTCAAGGGCTTTTTGAGGTCTAGACGGGGTTGCCTGGTGATTCTTTTGTTTTCACAACAAGAACCGAAAGGTGATTGAAATGAACATTATCGAATCTACAAGACTCTTCGAGGACTGGTTAGCAACACAGACCACCATCGTAAGAGCGGATCTCGCGGTCAAGCATCGCGAGATGTGCACCGATCCTTTCGTATTCCTTCGTGCCACCTTCTACCGCTGGGCTCAGCTCTTTCCGGAGCTTCTTCCCGAGTTGGCGGACGCCCCTCTCGTGCTCGGCGCCGCTGATTTGCACGTCGAGAACTTCGGCACCTGGCGCGACAGCGAAGGACGCCTCATCTGGGGCATCAACGACGGCGACGAGAAAGCCCCTGTGCCGTTCACCAACGACCTGGTCAGACTCACGACCTCGGGACGATTCGCAATCGTTCTGGGACGCATGAAAATCACCAAGGCTGATGCGTTCAGCGCGGTGGCCAGAGGCTATCGCAAACGCATGAAAGAGGGTGTCGTAAAGCCGTTCGTTTTGGCTGAAGATCACCTCGAGTTGGGACGCATGGCTGTCAGCCGTTTGCGTTCGCCGCAGTTGTTCTGGCAGCACATGCAAGAGCAGCTCACGGCAATCGCCAAGATGCCCGACAAGGCCCTCAAGATTCTCATCAGCTCACTTCCCGACGACAGCCTGCCGACGCGGCATTACCGCAGACTGGCAGGAAAAGGCAGCCTCGGACGCCAGCGCTTTGCGGCTCTGGCCCAGTTCGAAGGCGGTCTGATTGCTCGTGAGGTGAAGGCCAAGGTCCAATCGGCCTGGTTCTGGGCGAACCCCAAGACCAAAGCCACAATGCTCACCAAATACGACGAGTCGGGCAAACACTTCGGTGATCCCTCCGTCGCAGACAAGGGTGAGTGGACCGTGCGCCGACTGGCACCGGACTGCTCCAAGATCGACCTAGCGTCACTTCGCGCCAACCGCGACGAAGAGATTCTGTTCGAGGCGATGGGCGCAGAGACTGCCAACTTCCACCTGGCTACGGGCTGCGATCCCGCGAGGATTGTCGCGTTTCTGCGCACCCTCAAACCCAACTGGCTTCACGACGCCGCGAAGACCATGTCGGATGCCACCAAGGAAGACTACATCGACTGGTGCCGGCACATGCGGCGACCTCCACATCAAAGCGCAGGGTAACACTCCTATGCTTACGTCCTATCGTGAACGGCTCAGGCGGGTTCTCCCATCTGCGGCCGCTGCTTTTGCAGAGATGGCATTCAGTCTGGTCGGTTTCGTCTGGACCTTGGTTTGCTGCTTCTGCTGCATCATCATGTTCGCTGCATCGGTTGCGATCGTAAACGCCCACGTCCTGCCTTGGGTGCCTTTCTGGCCCGAGTCGTGGTACGCGGCGACATCGTTAGTCCTGGCAGTTCCCATGACGGTGATCGGTTTCTTCCTGCTCGAACTGGTCGGACTGCTCGCCTTCCTGCTGTTCCTTGCCATCATCCTCGGTATCGCCACGTTGGTGGTCTCGGGGTGGCAACGACTGACGGGAACGAGCAAGAACCGGCCCAGCCCGCCGCCTGACGGCGGTGGCAACTCCTGAGCAGCAGCTTCTCAGCCGGCGGTAATGGTACCGCCGGCAATTGCTTTAACAACGTGCTCGCATTAAGCGGGCCACTACGAAAGAGGCTTTAGTTATGGAAAAGCTGATTGGGTTGTTGGGAATCGCTATCATCCTCGGGGTGACGGTGCTTCTTTCCAACAACCGTCGTGCCATCAACTGGAGGCTCGTGCTCTCGGGCATGGGCATCCAGCTTGTGCTGGCGTTTCTAATTCTCAACGTGCCGGCTGTTCGCTCCGGCTTCGACGCCTTCGGCAACGGCATTCAGTCGCTGCTCGATTGCGCGCGGCAGGGCGCCGCGTTCGTTTTCGGTGAAGAGCTTGCCAAAACGAAGTTCGTCTTTGCCATCGTCATTGGTGCCTCCATCGTGTTCGTCGGCGCACTGACGTCGCTGGCGTACCACTGGGGAATCCTGCAGCGCGTCGTGCGCGGGCTGGCATATCTGCTTCGTCGAAGCATGGGTGTGTCAGGCGCCGAAGCTCTCTCCACCGGCGCGGAAATCTTCCTCGGACAGGTCGAATCGCAGCTGCTCATCAAGAACTACATCGCCAAGGTTTCGCAGTCGGAGCTCCTGGGCATCATGGCAGCCGCCATGGCGACCATCTCCGGAAGCGCCCTGGTGGCGTATGTCGGATTGGGCATCGACCCGACTTACCTCCTGATGGCGTCGTTCATGACCGCACCTTCTGCACTCGTCGTCGCCAAGATGATGGTGCCGGAGACGGACAAGGACGCAGTCAATCGGGAGACCGAGCTCACCGACGAGCGCACCGCCGTCAACTTCATCGAAGCCGCCGCCGATGGTGGCTGGCAGGGTTTCAAGGTTGCCGCCAACGTCATGGTCCAGCTGATCGTTTTCATCGGACTGGTGGCGCTGGTCAACCTCATCCTGCAGAAGATCCTCGGACAGTTCGGTGTGCACTGGACCATCCAGGAGATCGTCGGCTGGTTCTTCACGCCTGTTGCGTGGTTGATCGGCATCCCCTGGGACGAGGCAGTTCGGGTCGGTCCGCTGCTTGGCACCAAGACCGTGCTCAACGAGTTCATCGCCTACATCGACCTGGCGAAGATGTCGCACGGTGCAGGCGCTCTGTCTGCCAAGACTCAGATGATCACCACCGTTGCGTTGTGCGGTTTCGCCAATCTCGGCTCCATCGGTATCAACATCGGTGGACTCAGCCAGATGGCGCCCGAGCGCAAGGGCGACATCGCCCGCATGGGCCTCAAGGCCCTTATCGCTGCGACGTTGGCCTCGTGGCTGACGGCGGCTATCGCTGGACTCTTGATGTAATGCCGGACACAGGCGGCGGCGCGCGTACCCGTTTTTCAGCGGGCAGCGCGTCGCCGCCGTCGTGCGACTGCATGATGCAAGAGATTTTCAATTGAAATCCAACAAAATCAGCGCGGGGTGAGTAAGTGGTGAGTCAGCGCAAAATTCTTGTGGTCGAAGACGACCTCACTCTCGGCGAGATTCTTGCCGAAGGCTTCGAGCGGTGCGGCTACAGCGCAAGCTGGTTTGTCCGCGCACGTATCGCCGACGGCAAGGTCATCCTCATGAATCCGGACGGCAAGGAATCAACCTTGGACGCAGCGTCGTACGACGTAGCGTTTGTCGACTACCGCCTGAAGGGAAGCCCTCTGGACGGCACCGATCTGACACCATATCTGGTGGCAGCCGGCTTGCCGGTCGTCGCCATGAGTGGGCTGGATACTTTCAACCAGCAGATGATCGGTCTGGGCGCCAGGGCGTCCTTCGTGAAAGAGGACCTCGCCTTCAAGCTGCTACGCCAGCAGTTCGATGTCGAGCCTTACGTACGTTTCTAAAAAGACTCAATGAAACCCGAGGGGGAAGGCACCGCGACTGGTGCCAGCCGCGCAACTGAGATTCGCGGCGCGTCCCCTTCTTTCCAAATTTCCGAAAAGGAAACCAAGATGACGACTTCATCGGTTCAAGAGACGCCGCTCGAGAGGGCGCGTCGAGTGCTCTACGCGATTTCGGGTGGAGCCATCGATTCTGGTGACGTGCGAGCAGCGAAGCTGTCCACGCGCCAGCGCATCGAGTTTTTCAAGACGCCGGAATTCCGCGATTGGGTCGCCTCCGAAAAGGCTGCCGGTCGTGAGCTGTTCTGGCTCAAGGATGTCGACAAGACACAGGCTGCGGGCGACATCTTCACGTTCTTCTTCAAGTGGCGTGCCGACAACAACAAGTTCTCGAAAGAGCAGCTTCGCGTGATCGAGCGCTTCATGCTTGGCCGCAAGAGCTGGCTTGCACGCACGGGCATCCGCCTGTCGCGCGGCATCCTCGGCTTGGTCGGTCTGACGCCGTTTGCCGAGTCGGTCTCCCCCTACGAGGTGCTCCGCCTGTGGAACGCCAAGGAGGAAGGTGGTCGCGATGCCGACGGCATCGGGCTGCTCGACTTCTGGTCGGAGATCTACTGGCCGACTCAGGTCGGTCTGACCGAGGACGAGAAGAAGGCGCAGGTCAAGGCGTTTGCCGAGAGCATCTACGCCTCGAAGGTCTACCCCGGCGTGCCGGAGGAAAACCGCCTGCTCGAGTCGCTCGGCATCAACGTCGTGATCGTCTCCAACGGCGATCAGGAGCTGGCAATCGCCGCCTCCGACATCATGGGCATCAAGCCCGCCAACGTGGTCGGCTCGCACCTGATGTACGACAAGGCGACCGGCCGCGCCACCGGGGTCAACCACAGCTACGAGGTCTTCGACGAAGACTGGGCCGTGCGTCCTCAGCCCGGCAAGCCGCTCTCCTTCCACTACTGGCTCCACGTCAACCGTGCTCGCTGGGGCTGGAAGCGCATCGACGAACGCAAGTTCGTGATCGCCGGTCGCGACGGTGACTCTGCCTCCGCCGACGGTGGCATGATGATTCTTCTGCAGACTCCCGCAATCGGCAACTTCATGGTCGACACTCCGGGCGAACCGGAGCGGCTGGCCCGCATGCAGAAGCTGGTGGACAAGTACGGCTGGACCCCCGGCCAGTACTTCACACTGGTGCAGGAGAAGAGCCTCTCCGGTCGCAAGCCGGAGTAGGCGAACTCGCAAACCCGACGCAATTCGGCGCGGGCAACAGCCGGTGGTTGGAGATCGTGTCCCTTTCATTAGGGCACGGTCTCCAGCCTGTGCCGGTAACTGTTTTCGCTCATTCTGTCAACAGGACAGACTCTGGAGGACAACAATGTTCTACGGATTCAAAAACCCCCTTTCAGATGACATGGTCTTCAAGGTGAAGGGCGACCTCGAGAAGGTGCGCCTCTTCGACTTTGCCGCACGCGAAGTTCTATGCGGCGCCGTGCAGAGCACCATCCGCGATGGCATCCGCCACTATTGGGCGGAGTCCCTGACCTGGCTCACGGCGAGCCTCGGACGCATCGTCGCCTGGCTCAGCAAGTACAAGCTGCTGAAGCCAGTAGCGTGGATTCTCACTTTGCCGCTGTTCGCCTTGGTCTACATCACCAACCGCGCCGTGAAGGCGGACTTCGTCAAGCGCCGCTTCGTCAAAGACGCCGACGGCAACTACACGTTCATGTCCGGCAGCGTGGCGATGGAACACTCCACTCGCGCCGTCGCCAAACAGTTAAACGTGACCATCACGTCGGAGCACTTCCCGGCAGGATTCAGCCGCAATCCGAAACCGGCTCGCAACGGGAGCTTCACGTTCTCGTTTTGCACGGTGACCGGAGTGCAGATGACGCTGGACTTACAAGGGGACTAGTTGCGTGCAGAGTGGGATTGGGCAGCCTGAATTCTCAGGTTGAACGGTCCTTTTTTGCACATGACGTCGACACTAGAGGTTGGCACCCCCGGAGAAAAGGGCTGAGGCGCGAAATCGCCTCGGTGCCTTTTTTCTTTGCTGCTTATTAGTCGACCGGTCTATTGTTCTTTTCAAGCGCACAAAAAAAATGCATCTGTGCGTGGAATACGTATATTGGGGACTCCATCCCCACGGTATGTCCCATTGCAGACGTGCGCCGGAATAAGGACAATCCAAAAGATCAGATTAGACAAGGCCTCAAGAATGCCGCCCGAAAACGAAGAGCTACAGCAAGACGCGAATCCCCAGGGTTCGGCTTCAAAGCGCTCGGCTGACGCTCAAGCGGCACCGCAGGAAAAGACTCCCGCCTCGCATTTATTTGACTCTGCCTATAATCAAAACCCCACCAAGGGTCTCGAACTCAATCCGAAAGAACCTTCCAACGCGACCGCCCTGGAAGATCTCGGTCGTTCATTCGCGTACTCGATGGTCCAAGCCCCGGTCGATGCGGTCGCCCAACTGGTGGACCGCAGCTTCGACACCGACCTCTTGAACACAGTCCACAAAATCGACGCACCAGACCAGGCTGAGTTCGGCACCATGCGTTGGGCATCGCAACAGATCGGCTCCACCGCCGGCAGCATTGTTCCCTTTCTTCTCATTCACAAAGCCGTGAAGTCGACTCTCGGCTCTCCATCAGAGATAACCGCTCGCTCACTACCGCTTTCTTCCCAAGCCAGCCTGCGTATAAGAGATCTCGCCATCACAGGCGGTGTCTATGGCACGGTCTTCACTCCTGTCGACAGCACATATAGTCCCACATTCTGGCAGGATCGTTTCAAGAATGGCGCCATCAGTTCACTGACGTTCGCAACCATGGCAGGCACAGGGGTCGGTGTCCAACAGCTCGGACAGCGCCTCGGCTCGCGCGCTCTGTCCTCCAGCCTCGCTGCCAATACAATTGCCGGTCTGCCAGCCGGTCTTGTACATGCAGACGCAACCGCCCTTTTGAAGAGTGGTCGCTTTGCCACCGGCGAAGAGCGAACCCAGTCAGCCCTAACATTTGCGGCCACCGGCGCGCTCTTCTCTATCGGAGAGGCCAAACTAGATCAACTCACCAGTGCAAAACCGAAGACACCCGAAGTAGTTTCGTTGATTGGACTTGGAGATAAAACAGGCGGCCTTCAAATTTCCGACCTGGTTGCTAAAATCCATGCAGCCAGAAACGGCAATTCCGCGACCAGCGAGCTTGGCACAGCTCTCCCGAAAGAGGCGGCAAACACAGTGTCCGCAAGCAAGTACCTATCCGATACCACCACACCCGATGGCAAACGCGTCATTGTCAAATCGGACGGTGTAGTTGTCACCATAGACGGTGGCAAATCCTCAGTCATCTATCCGGAAGGGCATCCAAAACTAGCAGGCAAAAAGGATGCAGTAACGGGTGATCTATTAGCCCAAAAGACAGCAAAACCAACACGACATACACCACCAGACTTCTCCCATCTACCAATCGAAGAGCGCCCAGTCAACATTGGATCTAAGAGCGCTGAGCCAGCCGAATCTCAGATGTCGAACTTCGAGCATGCTCCATTCACACTTGACGGACGGCAATTCGCCTCAGTAGAGGGTTTCTATGTTTGGCTGAAATGGTCTGGTGATCCTGCAAAACAAGCAATCGCACAAACTCTGTCAGGTTCACAGGCGAAGGCCTTCGGAAGACCGTCGACAGCTACAACTGCAGAGTACGATGGAACAATAGTTCAGCTAGGAAGCCCGGAGCATCATGCTTTGATAAAGAGAGCAATTCAGGCTAAGTTAGAAAATCACCCTGACATCGCTCGCAATTTTGTATCAACATATCCACGCCCAATCATTCACGACCTCGGATATCCTGAAAATCCGACCACCAGACTGCCAGCCAAGGACTTCGCTCGAATCCTGACTGAACTCAGACAAGACCTTGCCACTGGAAAGATAGTCACCAAAGATGGTCCTGTAAGACTTCCAGAAAGCAAAATCGCAGAGCCGACAACCAACATGCAAACCGTTTCCGACGCGCTTAGATCACTTACCGGCGAGCCTTACGCCAAGTCACACAATCTCGAACGCTACGGAAGTGCATTCGAAGGATTCGATCGCAAAGTGAAAAGTGTGATTGGAGGCGGCGGAGATTCCGTAGCACTGGAGCTGTCCGACGGCAACGTGCTGAAGATTACGAATCGATCGTTGGATCAGATACTGGGCACCCGTTGGTTTGATTTGCCAATGATTGAAAAAGGTACAAGAGATGCAGGAGGCGGGCTCCAACTGCACTATTTTGTTCAACCGAAAGCTGTAACTCCGGTATCAGATGCAATGGCTACGCAATTCAAAGCGGCTCTGGGAAATTCAGGCTACAGCCTTGTCGACGGCGGCGGAAATCAGCTGGGACTGTACGAAGGCCAAGTCAAGCTGCTCGATCCATTTGCAGTTACGAAAGACAGTCACTATAGCGGCCATTAAAGGGTGCGCAACTTACTTCCCGTTTCGAGGCTGTGGTGGCTTTTGCTCGAACAGAGCATGCGTTCGATACCGTTGCGGCAAGCCAAAAGTTCTTTCGGCAAAGGCCAGAAATAGCGGATTGTTGTTGGGCATTCCGTAAGGGGTAACGATCGCTGTACCAATCGACGAGTCTTGATACATTGAATCGCCACCCATCTCCTTCAAAATATCTTGGTACTGCTTCAAGCCTCGTCGCTCAAGCAATTGCGGATTGTTTGCGTTGACAAAATGTTCTCCAACCAGCGAATGTACTCGCAACTGCCCCGGAAGCCCCTGCTGAGGTCCTCGAGGTGTCACAGGGAACAACTCGGCTCCACCCCAGAGAGTAAATGGGTTTTGTGTTGGCACTTCGTGCTTCGCGAGACTGGCAGCAATGACGTCTTGCACCAAGGGATTCCCTTCCGGATCTTTTATGCCGCTAAGAGTGTCCCTATACAATTTTCCCAATTGCTCCGCTTGCTGCTGACCACTGTTGCGATAGTCATCGAGGGTGATGAGCCGCTTGCCTCCCAAGATTTGTTTGGCTCTTTCAGGATCGTTCTTTAACGCTTTCAGCTCATCAACTGAGATAAAACGCTCAGGAGGAATGTTATTAGCTTTACCGTACAAATGAGTTACTAGGTGGCTGCTTCCATCTTTCTCTATACCAGTAACGATGAGATAGTCACCTTCATTGAGACCCGAAGCCTTCAAGTTCTCCTTAATGGCATTATCCAAGCTGTGCATTTGGCGAACCATCGTCGGATAGTCGTTGAAATGTGTATTGTGCTCAAGAGACATCATCGCCGCGCTTTGATACTCAGCTACGGAGTACTTCAAAGGCGCTAACCCTTCTTTCGCCCGTTTTGCTTGTATGATTTGGTACTGCGCTTCAATGTCAGCCAGATACTGATAAATTGCTTTCTCGTCAACCATCGGATTGGTTGCGTGGTCGTACAACCTGTCGACGAGTTGAGAATCAGAGTAACCGGTAACGTCCAGCAACTCTTTTCTCTTGGCGATCGACACATCTTCGGACATCTGAATGACAGACCGGCCACCGCCTTCTTGTTTGAGAACGCGTGAGTCTCCACCCTTTAGATAGGCGGAAACAGCATCTGCATCGCTCATTCCAGGATTCTTCGCTTTGATAGCCTCGACTTCCCTCACAATTCCGTTCAACTTCGCATTCATCGTATCTGCATTACCGGTCATGGCAGTGGTTGCGAAATCCTCGACGTTCATACCTCTGCTAAAACCGTTGAGGTCAGCGACGACAAGTTTATTGTTGGTGGATAGACTCGATAGGAATTGGCGTTGCTCCGCAGTCATCTTGGATAAATCATCGAAGACCACAGGGAACTTTGGAATCTCGTTCGCCAATCCACTTTGATCCAAACCTCTTCTGAGCTCACCAATGCGCGCCACTTGAGCCTTAATCGCCTCTACATCTTTTGTCGGTGCACTCTTCAGTTCAGTCAACCGACGATTGGCTTCGTCAATTTCCTTAGTGGCAGCGTTGAACCGATCAATTTTGCCTTGCATGCCACGCATTTCTTCTGGGGAGAGAACCTTGACTTCGATCTTTGCTTGATTCGTTTTCGCAAATGTGTGCGCCAGAGCTTGCCCATCGCTTGCATTGCTGGATACATAGACAGTGACCGTGTCTGTACTCTTCAAGTTCATCTTCTTCAACTGGTCGCCGACGGCCTCCATTTGTTTTTGAACAGAGGCGCTATTCATGTTTGGCGCTGATTGCTGCATAATCTCCATCGCAATCTTGCGCTCTTGCTCCGTGAACGCGCGTGGTGGCTGTCCATCGCCAAAGTCGTGTTTTCCATCAAACATATCGCGCCATTGCTCGCGAGTGATTGGCGAGTTTGACTCTCTCATTTCATTGGCGACTCTACGAATCGACTCATCAAACTCGGTGCGGGTAAGCACTTTGACTCCGCTGTCAGATTCGACGCGCCTAGGTTCGAGGTCGGCCTTTTCAAGCATGACGACTCGTGGATCGTCGCTTACATTTTCGAGTTGATGTTTACGCAACCCATCTGGCAACTCGCGGCCGTTTTCGATGTAGACTTCAATTCGCCCCTTACTGTCGGGTGAAACTTTGATATCAGGATCGCCAGCCTTGACGATAACTCGCATCGTCTCGCCTTCAGGAACGTTCAATTCGAGCTTGGAATTGTTGCCCGAAATCTCTATTCGACCAGAACCAGTGACTTTACCAGCGCCATCGGTAATGGTGGCAGTCGAACCCCTGCTCATGTGAAGATCCAACCCTTCAACCGCTTGCTGACCGGCTTGGGGTTTGGCGTTTACATGAGTTCCCGGGTTGGCTGTGACTGTCGCGGGTCCGTTAACATCTGCTTGAGCGGAGTCCTTGAGTGCGACTGTTGCTGGCTTGCCAGAGCCGTCGGCAACAACCTCCACTCGTCCGGTGCCATTCGCTTCGACTGTAGAACCGCCACCGACTTTTGCTGTTTGTCCGTTTTGAACAACTGTAGTATTGCCCTGTCCATTGTTGGTGCTTGACGAGAGTCTTGCATCTCCTCCATCGGCAGGACCAGGTCTCGGACCAGTCCTCGGTTCAGGAGAATCCGGTGCAGCTTGTGTAACCGGTGGAGTATCGCCTTCGCGTGCCAGTTTTTCTTTGATTTGTGCGACATTGGCATCGCTCTTGGTGTTGAAGTGCTCAGCGAGCATATCTCTTCTGACACCAGCTTCAGTGGATTTGAGCAACTCTTCCTTGGTGGCCAGACCGCGGGCAAGCATTTCGTCGGAAAGCTTCATTACCTGTTGAGGTCCATACATCGCATCGTTGAGTTCTTTCAACGTCATCGATTTGTTCTTCAAAATAATTTCTGCAGTTGCTCCCAGCTGCGACTCGGGAGCAATACTCAGAACTTCGCGTGGCGAGAAAGTCTTGCTTTCGATCAATCCGTTTATCAACGACCGAGCTTTGGCATCGGGAAGTTCCGACAAAACTCGAGTGACGCCGGCGGGACCATCCAAAATGCCACTCGAAACGAGGTTGGCGGTCATTCTGGTCATTTGAGCATCTGGAACTGCTGCCACCACTTCCGATGGCTTCAAAATTCCGTTTCTTACAACGTGGTTTCCAATCTCACCGAGATCATCTTCAGGAGCCATCTTGAGAAGATCGCGAGCGGATTGTTGAGCTTTCGCCACAGCCGCTGCTTGTTCCGCAGCCGGTGCGTTACGCACAGCCAGCAAATCATTTACAAAGCCTTCCTTGGCGTTGTCGTACTTGATCGCTTGCTTGTAGGCTTCGATTGAAGTTTCGATTTCCTTGCGCTTAGCAGCGTTACCTACGTCAACAGTCTCGAGCTCTTTGTTCAGACGGGTAAGATTTTCTCTGTGTTCGATGCGCCTTGCACGCAGTTCTTCTACCGAGAATTTGTAATAACTGCCGGCCGCATCGTCTGATTGAGCGGCGATACCGGTGGTATCGTCGGAAATGCTCTTGACCAAAGCCTGTGCTTTCGGATTGTCGTGAACGTCGCCATAGTCGCGATACTTTTGCGCTCTGGCTTCAATAGTGGCTTTGAGAACGGGTTTGCCGTTAACGACATCATCACCGATGATCGATGTTTTATGAGTGATGTCATAGTGGTTGACTTCGGCCACCATCTCTTTGACCAAGCGTGGATCTGCCGGCTGTCCCGTTTTCTTAGCCAACCAGTCCGCCATTTGCTTGTCGTTAGGCAGCTTGCCGGACTTTTGCAGGGCCTCGCCATTTTCTTTGAGATAGGCGTTTAGATTGTCTTTGAGGTATGTAGCTTGTTCCTTCGTGATGGCACGGTCTGCCGGAGTGCCGGGCATATCTGACAGGCGCTGTTCGAGAACCCACTTGCCGTCAGCATCTTTGGAGGCTCTGAGACCCCCTTTGCCGGTGTTGCCGACGACTTCGTCACGAATAAGTGAGCGGTACGCTTCAGGATCTGCTTTGGCGATGGCTGTGCGCTCGATTGCCATTGCACGGTGGCGCATCTCGTGTCTAAGTGTAAGAGATGGTGTGAGGTGCGAAAGGTCTTCAGTTCCTTTCTGGGCAGAGACTTTGAGGAAGTCGTCACCGGCACCGTAAGAACCGGCTGCACCTTTGATTTCATCTACAAGTCCCAGGTCTCTCTTAGTGACAAGACCTTCGGGCATTCCCAGTTGCTTAGCCACTTGCTTGGCTTCATCCATCAGCTCTTTTTCAAGCTGTTTGCGAACACTGTTTGCCTCGAAGTAACGCCTCGGTGAAGTAAATGCGTGATACCACTTCACATCTTTGTAATCTTGGCTGTATTTGCCGATTAATTCGTCAAGTTTGTTGGGCACTCCGTTGCG
>CAZCZI010000081.1:15122-17826 GCA_964503045.1 uncultured Candidatus Obscuribacterales bacterium | reverse complement strand
TGAAGCCGTAGCCTCCGACTTTCATGGCCGAGGCGATTGGAATGGCAAATCCGGCCCCGGTCAGGGCAGCCAGCTCTAACTGATCCATGTTGAGTTTGCCGTCGCGAATCAACTGCTGTCCAATTTCACCGATTACGTTTCCGCCGGCTCCAGCGACACCATTGAGCACTAGCGATTGACCTTGCATACGAGCGCTGTTCAAAACGCCCTTCAATCCTTGCGCTGCTTCTGCTCTAAGCGAGCCTGCAAGACTTTCTTGCAGAGACTTTGTCAGCTGCGCTTTTGCTGCATCATCGAGCCCGTTGACACCCTTGACCATCGCCTTGATGGCATCATCGGTGACACCACCGCCATGGGTGATTCCTTCTTGCACCAGCTTCTTCATGCCGGTGAGAACCTGAGCTTCCACCTCGTGTGTTACACCCTTGATTCCAGCATTGGCAAAGGCGGCAGTGGTTGCTCTTGTGGCAGCGCCAGAGCCCAGCTTCATTGCAGCGGCAATATGTTCGGGACCAAGCACGTTTGCAGCGGTCAATGCGGAATACTTCACGAAGTCGCCCGCGACTTGCTTGAAGCCTTCAGTGTCATTTCCCATAAGCGCATACTTGGTGCCGGCTCCAATCACACCGCCGGCTGCGATGATGGCATAGAGACTGGTTCCACCACTAAATGGCGCGGCAACGAGTGCGCCGGCAGTAATGATACCCGTGGTAACTGTTTCGGCAGTCGCTTCCTTCGACTCTTTAAACGCCTCTACAGCCTTCTCTACGGCTTCCTCGTGCTTCTTCAGCTCTTCGGGTGAAAGATTACCCTTCGCTTCGCGCTTAGCCTCCTCAAAGCTCGCCAAGGCGTCGCGATGCATCGTGTTGTAGTCGCGAGTGATTCCGGCTCCGATTCCGGCATCCGTGCTGGCAACAGAACGCAATTGGTGAAGATAAGCGACTTCGGTATTCCAATCGCCTGTTCTGGTCAGCCGCACGAATTGATCTTTATCTTTGTTGTCTACCTTCTCGAGGAGATCTTGGCGCATTTGACCGCCGTATTTTTTGGCATAGTCGAGAACGGCTCGGGCACGCTCTTGCTCTGGCAAGCTGCTCAAGATGTCGCGGGCTTCTTCCTTGGTGACGCCGGCTCCGAGATAGAATGCGCGCAGTCTGTCTTCAGGTTTGACTTGCGGTTCGAGCGGCTTGCCGTCGGGTCCATTGCCTGGATTGAGCACTTGTTCGGCGATCTTCTTTTGCTCGGGCGAGAGGTTAGCCATCACTTGCTCGAGTTCTTTCGGATCTGCTTTTAGGCTGGCCAAGCCTTTCGGCGTTCCATTCAGAATCGCGTCTTTGAAGAACTGCGTACTGTCAAACTCTTCATGCGTGCCACCACCTTCACCACCATCGGCCACGATGTGAGTGTTGAGCTCCTTCAGCGTTGCCGCCGGCAACCTTCCCGTCTCCATAAGAGGCTTGACGAACTTGTCATAGCCGTCACTACCCATGGTGCGGGCCACGGCAGCTTTGTAGCTTTCGTCAGTTGCAAGTTTCTTCGCCAGTTCGCCGTCTTTGTCCTTGACGAGCGCGTCTCGAATCATCTCAAAGCCTTTGTGACGATCGAGATAGCCGTTGCCGGATTGAGCATACAGCTCTTCCTTCAATCCCATCGTCGGCTTCGCGGGGATCGGATTTGTGTCGGACTCTATCTGCTTAAGCAGTGACTCAGCCGCTTTCCATTGCGGGTTTTCAGCACCGCCCAACGCTTTCATGACGCGATCATTGTAGGTGGCTCTCTGCTCAGCCGACATTCCATGGTATTTGACCCGCTCATCGGGTTTCATGTTGACGATGCCGTCGATGATCGCTTTCTTGTCGGTAGAGCTGAAGACGCCGCTTTCAGCTTCTGCATCAGTTAACACACGATCTAAGGAGCGACGGCTACCTTCTTTGGTTGCCTCGTAGAGTCCTTGCCGGTAGGCTTCGACCGCCTTTTGTCCTTCCGTGCCGAACGATGCGAGCATCATCTCTCTTTGTTTGGCGCGCGCGCTCTCTGGAAGAGAGGCGTCTATCGCCTGCCACTCTTTTTGATTAGCGCGATACAGGTCTAGTGCTGCCTTTTCTTCCGGCTTCAAATCGGCTTCTTTGCGCTTTTGATCTTTGATTTCTTGTTCGAGCGCATTGCCTTGCTTCATTTGAGCAAGCCGAGCGCCGCTGTCAACTTGATCGAGTTGTCTTTGCAGTTCGCGACCCTTCATAAAGGGCTGCAGCTTGGTGTCTTGTCTGTACGCTGCAAGTTGCGCCCGTTCATCTGCCGAGAGATCGGTATCTTTCTTGGCTCCTGATGCCAATTGCTTGTCGAGCTGATAGCCCGCTTTTAACTTGCTCCAATCCGCTTCCGGCACCGATGCAAGTTGCGGTACTCGCGCTCTCAGTCCATCGAGATCGCCGGAATCCGCCATCTTGCCGGTTTCCAGACCAAAGGCAACCTTGTCCTTGATCAGTTGTTTGGCACGCCCCTTATACTCGGAGCCAAGATTCTTGTCTTGGGCAGCGAGGAAACGATCGAGATATTGCGATGACGGTTGTCCGTCGGCACCGACAGTTGCGCCTGTCATCAGCTGATCGAAGCTCTTGCGGTCGAGATTCTCGACTGCCTTGGCGTTGGTTTGATGGCTGTTAAACCAGTCGCCTCCGATGTCGACGACCTTGCCTACATCTGT
>CAZCZI010000081.1:2895-15022 GCA_964503045.1 uncultured Candidatus Obscuribacterales bacterium | reverse complement strand
GCCGTCGCCGCCTTTGCCGTAAAACTCTGCCAATCCTTGTCCATACAAACCACGGTTGGCAGCATCGATGTTTCGTCTTTCCGCCTCGGACGCAGAGCCAAGGATGTGCCTGGTTGAAGACAAAATCTCTTCCTTGGAGCGATCGCGATTAAACCACCAGCGATCGACTTCTTGCGCATCAACCGCAAGTTGAATAGCAGAGTTCTCACCGGGTGCACCGGTACGTCTGAGGTAGCCGTCGGCTTCTTTCCAGCGGTGGGTGTCGTCACCTTGTTCAAATGCGTTCCATGCTTTGTCGCGCAGAGCATTCGCATTGCCTTGATTGTAATAATTGCGAACCATGTAGGTTTGCTCAGCATCAAGGTCTTTGAGTGCGTTTCTTACACCTTCAATCTTGCTGGACTGCCAGTACCATCCCAGAGCTTCAGCGGTTTTGTTTTTGACCCCCCAAGCATCGAACGAACGCCCGGAATTTTGGCGCTTCTGCCCATCCATGCCGGTTTCGAAGGTGTTTCCATTATCCTCTCTATCGGTAACTACACCAGTCCTGTGGTCGACTGAAGTGAAGCCGTTCCAGCCTTTTCCGTCAGAGCCCCTCCAGTGGAAACCATCTGAGGTCTTCCAAGTAGTCTTCGAGCCGTCTTTGCGCTCGATGGTCGTTTCCGACATTTGTCCGGGTCTGCCAAGAACATCGGCAGGAAGGTCGTACTTAAAGGTGACTTTGGTACCGTCCTGCCTGACGATTTCGGATAACTTTCCGTCAGGACGCTCGGTGCGCTGCGTGCCATCTTCTAGTCGAATTGTTCGTGAGCCGTCGAGACGTGTAATCATCTCTGATTTGTCTCCGCGTATCATGTGCACGGAGCCGTCATTCATAACTTCCATCAAACCGGCGACTTTCGGTCTGTTGGCGTCAGAGCCTTCGCTCTCGTAAATAGCGCGGCCTTTCTTCAGCTCCTCTTTATTGAGAGTGAATTTCTTGCCGCCTTCCTCGAAGCCGACGGGCATCTTGGAAGTTCCTTCATAGGTAAACTTGCGAACCGCATCGCCTAACTTCGCTTCCGTTACGCGACCTTGAGCGTCGGTTGTTATTAGCGTGCCATCAGGTCTTTGCTCGGTACGACCGACAGCTTTTCCTTCTTTATCACGCTGGTATTGGGCATCGACAGCTCGAAGGCTTCCACCCTCTTTAACAATTTTTGTTTCGGAGATCTTGTTGCCTTTACCATCGACCACGGTTTTGCCACCGTCGGTGCGCATGATGTCGTAGCGATCTTCATTGTGGTCTTTGTATTTTTTGACGAGGCTTCCGTCTTTGTTGACTGCGAGTTCGAATTGCTGCGGTCTCTGTTCGCGACCTTCAATCGGCTTGCCGTCTTTGGTGTATTTCGTCCAGGTGTGACCATCTTCCGACTTCCAAGAGGTTCCACCCTCTCTGGAGTCTGAGTATGAATTAGGTTTTCCGTCGGCGCCGTAGCCGATGTTGTACTCAACGCCGTTGGCTGTTGCAACTTTCGTAACCTGACCGTCTGTAGCTGTAAGTACTGAGCCGTCATTGCGCATGACACGCTCCACGTTCTTCCCGTCTTTCTTGGAAGACTCTACCAAGTCACCCTCGGCGGTGAGTACCACCTTCGATTCCATCGGCTTGTCTTCGGGCTTAGCACCTTGCTTGGTCCAAGTCTTGCCGCCATCTTTGGAATCCCACTTTTCGCCGCCACTGTATTCGATGTGGTTGAGATTGCCCGACTCGTCATAACCAAACTTCCTGGTACCGCCAATTGCTGTCTTCGTTTCGACGATTTGTCCTTTTTCGTTTTTGGTTACGGTAGAACCATTGGCATTTTCTTTAACGGTTTGGCGCTGACCCTGTGCTCCGGTTTTCGACTCCCAGCCATCGGTTTCGCGAATTCGTTCAGCCTGTCCGGGTTCCTTCCGATGCAAGCGGCCATCACGATCGACTTGAATATCGCCGCGATAAAGTTCGCCGGTACCTTGTGTGGTCCACACTGTTTCAGATGGCTTGTCACCTGGTTTTGCAGGAGCTCGCACTAAGGTTTTGCCATCAGGCATGGTGACAGAGCTCAGCGAGCCCTTGTCGTCGTAAGAGTAATCGGTCTTGGCTCCAGCGCCCGAGATAGTTCGATGCACTTTGCCGGTGGCGTCTCTGAAAATTGTGGATCCATCGGTCTTGCTGACGGTTTCAAAGCCTTTATCGGCAGAGACCATGCGGAATGTTCCATCTTGATCTAGCTGCATTTCTCCGGTGAATTTGCGGCCGTCATCCGATGTCCATTCGTTTTGTTTACCTTCGCGGCTGCGCATCCACAGAGTATTTCCAATAATGGCTTGCGACACACGCTCGTTGCCATCGGGACCTTTTTCGCGAACGACAGAACGCACAACACCGTTTGCATCTTCACTCGATTTTAGCTTGCCGTTGGCATCGTAGACGAGCGAGGAACCATCGTCTTTGAGTTGAATTTTCTCATTTGGACGTTTGATGTCGAGCGAATTGCCCGTGCGTTCTATCGTCTTACCATCGGTTGCCTTAAATCCATAATCGCCGTTTTCTTTGACGAACGGAGTTCCCTCAACCGTTAGCGGCATGCTTCCTGAGCGCGTAAACTTCTTGCCGTCTTGAGACTCCCATACAAGCGGTCCTTTGGAATCTGTGATTTTCTTGATGATTCCATTTTCACCGCGTTCAATTTGAATTTTGTGTCCATCGGCTCGATCGACTGCAATCAAATTGCCTTCACGATCGTATGTGGCGGCAGATTTGTCCGGTCGACGCTCGACACGCCCCTGCGCATTCGACTCAACGGTCTTGCCGTCAGGAGTAGTGTCTTGGCGAGCGACAATGTCACCCTTTTCACCTTCGGCACGTACGATGTTGGTTTTGAAGCCGCCTATTGTCTCGGTCGAGAACAAATTACCTGTTGTGAATTCATACTCGGTCTTGGTTCCATCCAACGTGACTTGTCTGGTTCTCCAATTCTTGTCCGTTTCGTGCACCTTTCCGGTTTGCTGATCGACATTAATGCCGTAAACCTCGGAGCCGTCTTTGACGTTTCGCCAACCGCCGCCGTAGGGACTACGAGAGATACGCGCTTGCGAACCATCTGGCCGTGTCACCTCACTGAGTCCGCTATCATCGTATTTGAACTTGTAATTGTCTCCCCTTGCGTTTGTGAGTTCAGCAATGCGACCGTTGACACGTGTCACCTGACTGCCGTCAGAGTTATAAACTTGCTCGGTGCCTGACTTACTTACATGCTTGTAGACCCCATCTTTGACTTCGACTGTTCCTGACCAAGTCTCCTTGCTGGGGTCAGGATTTCCATCTTTACCCAGTTTGACCCACTCGGTCTTTTCGGGGTTCGTGGCTCTCCACTTGGCGCCGCCACCGACAAACTCGACGGTATTGGGAGACTTCTCATCGCCTTGATATTCGAATTGGAAGTTGCGTCCGCGCGCGTCAGTCACTTGCGTGATACGACCCTGCGAGTCGAGTTGTTGTCGAGAACCATCAAGCTGGTGGGCAACATGCTTGCCGTCTTGCGCTTGTTCGTGCTTGGCACCATCTGCAGTGACCCATCGCTTACCTTGCTCAACGGCGCTCGTTGTCTCATTCTTCCAACTGCCGTCTTCTTGTTTCGCCCACTTGCCTTTCGCATCCGTATATGACGAAAGCTCGCCATCTTTGCCATATTCGTAGGTTATGTGCGCACCTTTGCGATCTACTGTCTCAGTGACACGACCTTCTTTGTCTGTAGTAACAACCGTTCCATCGCTTCTTGTATTAGTGGTTGTACCTTTAACCTTATCGGTGACAGTAGTCGTACGATCGGCATGAGTTACGCTTTCCTGCTTCTCGCCGGCAATTCGAACATCGCCGTTTTTCGAGACTGTCAATGTTCCTTCCGTTGAAACCTTCAGTCCGAGCTCATTCGTCCAGGTCTTTCCGTCAGCCGATTTGAGCTGAGCGCCTGATGAATCTTTGAGCCCGACTGCAACGCCGTCTTTGTACTCGACTTGAATGGTTGTGCGATCTGGACGTTCGAGCTTGGTTATTTGCCCGTCTTTGTTGCGCTCGATGTTGAAGCGGCTTCTGTCGCCTATGCCGCCGGTCGATTCATAGCTGCCTTTGAACGAGCCATCAGTTTCATAATCGACGCGCAGAAAACCGCCATCGTTTGGTCGTTGCGCCAAGCGCATGCGCTCGACCGTGTCATTAGCCTCCTTCTTGAAGTGGAGGGTAGTTCCATTGTCTGTCTTAACCGAAAACTCTTCCGGACGGAAACCTTCCTCGAGTTTCAACCCCATATCTTTGAGAGCTTGCCTTCCGCCCAGCGCCACGATACCTTCAAACGCCTTTTCATGTTGGCGTTGCGAAGCTGCATCTGTCGGCTTTGTCTTTGTCTCGGGCTGGAGTTCTTTTACTAACGCTTCCTTGAGTTTCGCCTGCTCAGCCTCAGGCAACGCTCCAATAGCCTTCAGCGCCTCAGGAGTCAAGTTGTGAGCCAAAGCCTTGATGTCTTCAGCCCCGAGCTTTTCTGGACGCTTCAAGAGCTCGTCAACGGCTTTTGAGCGATCGGCGGCAGACTCGCTCTCCAAACCCTTGCGCAGTTCTACCTGCTTGGGGTCTTCCGGTTTTTGCTTGGTTTCGGGCTCGTCAGGCTTCTTCTCACCTTTCGTTTCAGGCTTGCCGTCTTTAGGTTGCCCTTCCTCGGGTTTCCCTTCCTTGTCTTTTTCTTTGGCGCCTTTGCCGTTTCCATCATCAATGGTTATCTCAGGCGCCAAAAGCTCGCCATTGGCGTCTTTGACCTGCTTCGACTTGAGCTTTTCTTCGGGCTTTTCTCCACCCTTTTTGGCGACGGCATCCGTCTCCGCCGCCATTCGGTCGCCGACAGCGTCCTTATGATCGGCTCGTGGTTTGGACTCCGGCTTCTCCGGAGTCTTGTCCTTGGTGCTGCTGGACGTCATTGAGGTGACCGAATCCCAGTGTGACACTAGTAATATTCCCTATAAAAGCTGTAATTTGTGACCAGCGTGTAGCCAGCGGACAAGGATTAATGTCCGAAGGTCATTTTTGGCTGGTTTAAGAGGTCTGGTACTTGGAGGGAACGGTGATTGGCGGTCCGAACCCTCCAGTAATTGCAGCGTACACCCAAATTTTCAAAAGTCACTGTGTAAATCCACAGTCTTTTTGCTCTGTTGCTGAATTTCGCCGAGCCGCGTTAAACTAAACCAAGTAGACTTAGTTTAATGATGAGTACACATTGATGAAAACAGTCAACATTCACGAAGCGAAAACGCACTTGTCCCGACTGGTAGACGAAGCAGTTGGTGGTGAGCCTTTCGTGATTGCAAAGGCTGGCAAACCGCTGGTCATGGTAATCGCTATCGATGCTCCGAAAACTAGACAGCGCCTTGGATTTATGAAAGGACAAATAGAGGTTCCCAAAGATTTCAATCAAATGGGACAGAATGAGATCGAAGAGATCTTCGACGGGAACCCATGAAACTTCTGCTGGATACTCATATCCTTCTTTGGGCTGCCGGTCATCCTAACCGCCTTACGGCAGAAACTCGGTCGTTGCTCAATGATCCGCAAAACGACTTACTCTTCAGCGCTGCAAGCATCTGGGAGCTGGTAATCAAAAGAGGTCTGGGCCGCACCGACTTCCATGTCGATATTCGCATGCTTCGCCAGGGTCTTTTGACGAGCGGTTACATTGAACTTCCAATCACAGGCAGCCATGCTCAGTCCGTAGAGTTGCTTCCACCCTTGCACAAAGACCCTTTCGATCGGATTCTCATTGCACAAGCAATCGCTGAAGGAATCACGCTCGTGACAAATGATGCACAGGTGGCTCAGTATCCTGGTCCCGTGCACCACGTTTGAGAAGTTCTCAGCACAACATGTCGGGAACGTGGTCCGCTAAAAACGTCCAGATTAGCTAGAATTGCGTCTGTATGTAGGAGGCGCTGGAATAGTGAAACCGTCCAAACTTTGCAACCTGTCAGCTATTGCTGGCTTGACTGCGACATCAATGTTCTTCAGTTTGTCGGCAAACGCTCAGCCGACTCAACAGCAGCAAATGACACATATCAAGATCAGGATGCTTGAGCCGGCTCCGGCAGCCGGCACCTTCGCTGCCGAACCGAAAGAGTATTGGCGTTCTCGAAAAGTATTTGCCAGAGTGGCTGAAGGTCCCGATCACCAGATGAAGATTCAGCAACTGATGATCGTGAACGAACCTGATGTTTGGCTGCTGGAGCTAATGTCAAAGCGCGGCAAACACATCGTAGACCCGGGCCCCAAGTACGAAATTCACGTCAGAATGTTCGACCCCGGCTTGAAAGAGTTAGGCAGTCTCGAGTACGGCAACGAAGTAGAGTTTTTCAAAGCACACAAAGCCAAAGAGTCAGAAGGTCCGGCAATCAATGGCAAACCCACAACTCGACTCGATCTCGCCTTGGAGGGATATCAGCTCGGGCTATTCGTCGATAAGGCACGCAATGTCCCCTTGCGCATTGCAGTCACCTTGCCTAACAAGAAATCGTACAGTCTCGAATACATGGTGTACGAGACACTGAAATTCGACCCAGAGTTGTTCAAGTTGCCGAGCGGATTTCAGTTGGAAGAACAAAAGATCGAAAGACCCAAAGTCCAGCATCCCGTAATCCTGCCGATGCCGCCACCGCCTAGAGGCACTGGATCAGCGCTTCCGTCGAAGTCCACCGGAGCGACACCGACGAAGAGTAAGTGACTGTCTACTCGTCTTCCTCAGCGCCCGCCCTCTGCGCAATGATCACGCGGTTTCCCCCTGCCGCTTGAGCAGCTTCCAGCGCCTCCAGCGCCGCAGCCGCCAGCTCCTCTGCAATCAATCCATGCTCCGGAAATGATGCCAAACCTGCGCTTACTGTCAGATGTTCCTTCTCACCTTTAAATTGATGATTTGCCACTGCTGCCAGCCCATTGCGCACCATAGGCGCGACTGTGACGTGCTCTCTTTCCGGCGTGATGAACGCCAATTTCTCATACCCCCACTGAATCAGGAATCCGCGCACATCGACACGCAGCAAGTTGGCGATATCAGTGAGCGGAGATTGCTCTGCCTGCTGAAACGGCAAGATCAATCGCGGGTCGTCTTCTTCAGTCAAACACAGCGTCAACGGCTCTTCGGAAGCCACAGCCTTGTCGATCTCCTTTTGCAACCGTTCGAGAAACTCAACAAACATCTGCTTTCCGATGTCTATAGCCTCAGCAACCCATTGTTCTTGCGTTTTCTCCACTGTTCCTCAACATTTCATATGCGGATTCGATGCAGACACTATGATATTCAATTATTCCCTGTGAGGATCAAAGATGGGCACGGTGCGTATTGAAGATGTCGCCCTTGAAGACGCCGAGCTGACGGACATCGAGTTTGTCAACGTGACTCTGATAAATGTCGCAATCAGAAATGTGCTCATTCGAAACGTGCGTTTGCAAGATGTTGAATTGAATGATGTCGAAATTCGAGACATCGAACTGACTGATTCGGAATTGATTGGCGTCACATTGAAGGATATGCGCCTGCGTGACCTAAAACTCAACGATATAAAGATTGCAAATGAGACTATTTGTGGAACGGACGAAGCGGTCGAGAAGATCAATCAATTGAAGGATGCGGATTGAATTAATTGAGGAACGCCAGAATTAACGAAGCGCCCACAGTTTGCCAGCGCACTGCCACGATACTGCCCCAGTCATCTGATAACGTTGCATCCCAAGTTCATTGGCTAGAGGACATTTCAGGACTAGGAAACTTACGATATTGCGTATTTTCCGAATTGCGTTGCAGCACATAGTCAGCTAATTTGGAATCTCCTGCTCTCTCAATATCTCCCCTCTCCGAACCCGAAGGAGCTAGATCACTATGACTTGCGACCGCAACCAGCCTTGCCGCACGGAAGTTGAACGACGTGCAGACTTTATTGCAGACCGATTGGATCATGAAGATCCAAGAGTAGGTCAGATGCTGCTTGAAGCGTCTGGCATCTATTCGCCACAGCAAATGAATGCACTCGTCGCCAACGTTCAAATGCGCGAGCGAGTCAACGCCGGCGACAACTTGGAAGTCGCCAGAGATGGACGTCTTTTGATCTCGAAGTTCGATCACCGCGTCCAAGTGCTGCCCATCGACGCCTCAGGCTATCACCTGAGACAAGAAGCACACGGCGCAGGCAGCTATCGAAATCGACAAGAAGCAGGCGTCACGGATTACGTGCAACGCGGCGTCGTCGGCGCAATCACCGGTGCCGCCATTAGCGGCAACCGTGGAAAGGGCGCAATTGAAGGTGGTGTAGGCGCAGTTGCCGGGAAAGGCGTGCGTGAAGCCACAGGAGAAGAAGGCGCAACTGGTGCAGTAATCGAAGCCACAGCGGCTTGCGGCGTTGGAGCAATCATCGGCGGCAAGGATGGTTGTAAAAACGGAGCAATCGGCTCTGCGGCTGGGCAGGCACTCGACTGGCTGACCAAAAAGAAGAAGTAGAAAGGAAGGAACGGAAGTTCCCAAATTCAAATCATTAAAGCGGGCGTTTGCAGACGTCCGCTTTTTTAGGTTTGTTTGCGGCTCATCAGCTGAAGTATTTCACTACGCTTTAAGCGTAACGCACGATGCGTAATCCAAGTCTTCGCAGCAATCACTCCTATTTCTCGTTGAGCCCGATACCAAGAAGCGCGCAGCCTTTGTGATATAATGTATATACATCGTATTACAAAGTACAGAGCAAAGGAATTTTGCAGGAGTCGCAATGGTCCAGCTGTATATGAGCGACGCAGTGAGGGAGAAACTGCATTCCAAACACCAAGTGAAGCCTGACGAAATCATCCAAAGCTTCCTGAACAGGGAAAAGGGATTCCTGGAGGACACCCGAGAAGAACATCAAACTGACCCACCCACAATGTGGTTCATCTCGAAAACCGACAAGAATCGCCTGTTGAAGATAGTATTCATACAGACATAACCAAAAGAAATCGAAATAAAAACCGCATACGAGCCAAACACATTTGAAATCGACATCTACCAAAAACAGGCAAAACCGCTCTAACTGCGGAAAAGATTATTCAAACAACCCGACCACAACGATGACGAAAACCTGAACAGAGAAAAGCGAGAACGAACAATGAGCATGAAGATCAACCGAAAATCAGACACAGAGAAGTGGGAACAACGCGAACTTGGCGCCTCCGCAGAGCACGCGAAACCTTCAGCACCGGAAACAAACAAAGCGGTTGACGACGCCCTTGGGTTGCAACTGATCTCAATTCGTTTGCAATCAGATTTGATCGAAGAGCTGAAGCAGATTGCACGCGACGAGGGACTCGGATACCAACCTTTGATACGCAACGTCCTCACGCGCTATGTAAAGGACAAACAAGCAAAAAAGGCGCGACAAGCAGCCAAATAAGTAAAAACAATACATGAACTGTCTGCCGGACAGATTGTTTCCGATTTTGCGTTGGTATGTTTGCAAAGGTAGCTGCAAGCACTAAACAGAGGGAAAATCATGTCAACGGCAAATAGAATCGACCTTCCCGCATCAACATCAAACGCACGTTGGACGCTCGATAGTGCACTGGACTGGTTGGACTTCAATCCACACGACACGATCATGCAATACATTGCGCTTCGAATGGCAATGCGCGAAGGACGCATCGGCGAGCTAAGCACACGAGTCAATCTATCTACGGGCTTGGCCAGAGCACGTTTTCAAAACAGACCGACAGATCTGTTTTCAATTTTTTCTGGCGCAACAGCTGTGCATGAAAGCCTGCAGCTTGAGTCCATGATGCCGCCCGGCAGCGTCTTCGACCAGGGCGTGCGACCCAATCAACAAAACAACCAGAAGCACAAAAATTCAGTGAGCATCTCGCAACTCGTTGGTCCGACCATCGAAAGCCATCCATGGAAAGAAATGCTGGGCGACAAAGATCCAAAAATCTCGAAGATCGCCTCCAAAATACCCGCGGACTTCTATCTTCTCGAAGGCACCTCAGTGTCAAAGCTAGTAGACGCCCTGACCGGTTTGGCGAGTTGGCAATCATATGTTTCCATTCAAGGATTTCAAAATGCATCTCAGCAGCGCGGCGCAGAACGAGCCAAAAGACAACTTATGCTGGACGGACAGCAGCTCGAACTCTTAATGAAGTCCGAGATTGAGGAAATTGGCATTGCCGGAAGCGACTTGAGTATTGCCGAAGGTAGCGACATTACCGTAGTCGTGCTGGCGAAACCTGAATTGGCTCAGCAACTGTACGATCATGCGAAGTCTGATGGAGAGAAGCAGGAAGCTACATGTTCCGAATTCACGATCGGAACTTGGGAGTGCCGCGAAGTTGCCGACGCGAGCCGTAACATCTCAACCTTCGCATGCAATCCATCTCCAGATTTACACATCCGCTCAAATTCCCGCATGGCGCTGGAAGAAGTTCTCAAAACAGTTGCAAACGACAAGAATTCTTTGGGTGGAACATTGGAATATCGGTACATCCGAACACTGATGCCCTGCGCTCAGAATGAAGAAGACATGTTTATCTATTTGTCCGACCCCTTCATCAGGAGACTGGTCGGGCCAAACTTGCGCATTGCCCAGCGAAGAAGACGAATTTGTTTCAATCACTTGCGAATGCTAAGCAGCGCAATTTTGCTCTACATCTCCGAACATGGTCACGCACCACAATCATTTGCCCAGCTAGCCGAAAGTGGCTGTACAAGCCATCCATTCAACGAAGACTCGCTTGTATGTCCGGATGGTGGAACCTACTCGATTCGCGCAGAAAATTCCGACTCGATTCCAAATGGCTTATGTTCTCGCCATGGGCACGATCAGTTCCTCACTCCATCTCTTGAAACGCCTGTGAAGATCGCCACTACTGAAGAGGCAAATGAGTACGAGTTGTTTCTCGAACAGTACAACCAATACTGGCGCACCTACTTCGATCCGATTGGTATTAGAGCAAAGATTCACGACAATCAATACAAGTTGCAGACAATCGTTTTGCCGCTAATCGACAATTCGATCTATTCGGGGATGGCAACAGTTTTGGGCGGCGAGCCTCAAGCACTGACCAATCGCGTTACGCTCGACGACGTGTTTCTTACAACTGCCGTCAAAATCAACAAGAATCAAATTCTCCAAGAAACTGGGGCGGTAGGTCTTCTAGGCAATCTGCTCGATGGCAAAAGCAATGCCAATCTCAACATTCACGAATTCATCGTCACCGGTATCGGAGATCAAATAAGTTTCCATGTTTGCGATGAAAAGCCAGCGTTCACGATGGACACATTGTCATTGCTCGGCAACGCCTCGATGTTCGGGGGTGCCGGCTCAATGCTTCGCAATCCAACGGTACTGACGATCGTGGCGGCCGTGCTTTCGTTGCACTCTCCTGTCTATGCGTGCATCGACACTGAAGATAAACACGTCGTCGACCAATTCTTCTCATCACTCAAGCCTCTGCTTGTAAAGGGATCGGCGGTTGATGCGATGTTTATTGGCAGTGATTTCGCCATTACCGACATCGGCAGCGATCGGCATGTCTACTCGAAAGTTCTCAAGGTTGGCCCGGCCAGGCTCAGACTTCACTGGGCGCGAATTGGACGCAAGATCTATCTCGCCAGTCAGTTGGAGTTGATGGAGCGGTTGTGGAATTTGAGCGACATGGAACATGCTTCTAGCACTGCCAAAGACTCGCAATCAGAAGGATTGTCGCATCCGTTTCTGGCGCATGCTGTCGTTGAAATTTTGCCTTCTCGATGGAAAAAGTCATTACCCGATCTCAAGCAAACCTGGCAGGAAAACAGTCGGCTTGCATGCCAAAAGAATCTCGGCTCTTTAACGGTTTTAGCGAGAGCGTTAGATCAATTGAATGGAACCAGAAATGGCGAAGTATCCGTGTTGTCTGGCGATTTGCATAGCATCACAGAGCATCCTGCGTTAGGCGTTTCGAGAGTCTGCCCGCGTGGCGGAATCTATTCGTACGACGCAGAGTCTGGGCACGTCAAATGCAGCTTGCATGGAACCGTGCTTGCTCCAATCCAGCAAGCCGGCACCATATGCGATGGCAGCG
>CAZCZI010000081.1:0-2795 GCA_964503045.1 uncultured Candidatus Obscuribacterales bacterium | reverse complement strand
CATGGAACCGTGCTTGCTCCAATCCAGCAAGCCGGCACCATATGCGATGGCAGCGCACTTCTACCACAACAGTTGAAGCGCGCAACAGCTGCATTGAAGTTTCTCGAAGATGGTTTGCATGCCGAACTAATCCTTGAGCGCTAGCTTTGCACAAAAAAAGAAATGATGTCGGCCTTATCTTTGGTGTTTTGGATATCGTGCGAAATCTCCTTAGGATTCTTGTTCCAGACATCATGCATGATCGTGGCCTGGCGTCCACCTGCTTTATGCTGCATGACAAGCCAGCACGCATATTCGGGCACTAACGAGACTGTTTCACGCAGTCTCTGCTAGGGCGTTGCTCCAGTTGCGCAAGATCAGCGACTCTCAATAAGTAACTTGCGACTCTATCACGATAAAATATCTGCGTAACGAATCCTGTGCATCCGGCTCTTCTGAACAGTAAGAAAGTGAGGCTTTGATGAAAACTTCCATGATTATTTCCACTTGTGTTGCGGTTTCGGTTGCGATTGGGATTTCCACGTCGACCCCATCGCTAGCTGACTCAAAAAAGGAAGAAAAAGCGCCCTCAGTTGATGATCTTCTAATCGTTGGGCTCAGCACCAATGATCAAAAGAAGCGCGAGTTGTACTTGGACAGGGCGATCGGCTTAGCAGAGATCGAGACGAAAGAACATCCGAACGACCCAAAGGCATGGATGGACAAAAGCAACGCCCTGTTCGCCCTCAATCGCCTGAAAGAGGCAGAAACGGCCATCGACCACAGTATCAAGTTGAATCCTAAGAGCGCCGATGCCCACTCCTCTCGTGGATCGACCCTAATCAGAAGTGGACGGACAGAAGAAGGAGTAGCGGCATTCAAGAAGGCCCTGGAGCTTAATCCGAAGCAACTCAACGCCATCGGCGGCATTGCACAAGCCACTCAAACAACCAACCCAAGAGAATCACGAGAATACTGGCAAAAGATGATTGCCCTAAACGAATCACTGGGGATAGCACTGCCGAGAGTCATTCAGTGTTGCAATGCGCTCGGTGACCAACAAGGGGCTTTGAAAGCGCGAGACCAGCTGTTCAAACTTCACAAGGACGGAAAACTTGTTGCCGAACGCTATTGTTGCGATAGATTCTTGGTCGGACCCAGGTATGTGACAGCATTTGAGTACTTTGTGCCAAAAGGTGGGCATATGACACGCTACCTGTTTGAGCTGTACGCCGATGAATCATTAGACAAGCGTCTTTATGATTATGTCGTCGGTGAGATACCAGAGGATACCAAATACGGGCGCGACAACAAGAAGATCAAGCCGAATGAACACATGTACTCCATCGACCGTGCAAACGAAAAGCACGAGACAGAACAAGTAGACATGATGCCGGGTGTTGAACTGCCTTCGTACGAAGCTGTGCGAAAAGTCGTGACTTCCCACATCACTAAAACAGATAAGAAGTGAGGGCGCAGGGACTCACAATTTGACAACCCTCGTTCTCATTGCGCCACTGTATATAGTGCCTTCTCGAAGATGGTTTGCATGCCGAACTAATCCTTGAGCGAAAGTAGGCTGTGCCTGCTTTTCAGAAGCGGATGATTTTGCGCCTGAATTTTTGTGTCTGCTCCTAGGAACTCGCGACGATTTCCCAGGGCTTGCTGTTGCTTTTGCTGAAGCCATCAGATTCGTAACCTGAGGCGCGAAGTTCCTCAGCGTATTTTGTCGGATTTTCAGCAGCTTCGATCATGATTTGCGACACAACCTTCAGCGCTTCTGACCAGGTAGATTCCATTTCGTCCGTCCATTCGCCTTCTTTGGATAGATGCGCTTTGAGGACTGCCAGCAAATTTTCGGACACTGCCTCATAATGGGCAGATTCTGTTTTGTACTTCAGATGTCGAATACCCATGGCATGAAGATACGGCGAGAGAACCGTTGGATTCTCCACCGCTGCCACTATGGCTCCGACCGAGGCCATTAGTTTCTTTTGCTGCTCTTGGCTAGGCGTGGTGAAAAGAGGTCTAACCGAGGGGTACTTGTCGAACAAACGAGCGTAAAAGCTCATACCCAACTGGTCCAATCCGCCATTTTCTGTTTTGGCACGCTCTAAACACTGTCTCAGTATCTGTGTATTCATTTAAAATTGCTACCTCTTGCCGGACCTAAGCCGATTAACTCTGGGAACATTCTGCCTGCAAAGGAAGGGTGATTCGCGCTTAGGCACTTGCGCGCATAAACATCCCCATCGCATCCAACCTGCTAAATTACATAACTTGTGGTAGCTGTGCCTCAGCCTATAGGATGATCGTTATATCGGCACTTACCTCGCCAAGCGATCGAAGGGTATGCTGTCAATCCACGCACCTGGAAATCGGAAGGAGCATGCGGCCAATACATCCGCAATGGCTAAATCACATTTGCCTCGACAGAGCTCAAACAATTACAAGAGCGTCCTTGAGATCGTGATAAGTTATCGGGTACAGGAACATAGCAGCCCGGCACTTTCTTTTCTGCAAGATCGATGAAACGGGCGCGCACCATATCCAGTGATAGTTTGGTTCCGGACATAATGTCCCGCGCCGCACAAGTAACGAGAACTCTTGGGTGACTGCAAGTTCCAGTGCCCCAGATGTCGTTGCAGGAGATTATCGAACCGCTGGATATGCTGTATTTAACAGCCGCACTTGTTAACATGTTGACGCCGACCGTAAGATATCAACTTTCGCATGCAATCCATCTCCAGATTTGCATATCAGAGATGACGCCGATGCCGACTTTGATGGACAGGTGTGGAATCAAGATCTTTCAT
>CAZCZI010000080.1:30096-32861 GCA_964503045.1 uncultured Candidatus Obscuribacterales bacterium | reverse complement strand
TAGCCTTGGCGTTCGAATTGAAATCTGTCGCCCGGGTTGGCTTCACCTAAGCTTCTTTCCAGCTTGCATCCTTTCAATACTTGTAGTGCGTTGGGATTTATCGCGTCAAGAAACTCGCTGTCTTTTCCAGTTGGAGGAGCCTCATCAGAAAGCAATCTGTCATATAGGCGAACCTCAGCATCAACTGCATGACGTGCGCTTACCCAATGGATTGTTCCTTTGACTTTTCTGCCTTCCGGATTCGCACCAAGGGTAGCTGGGTCATAAGTGCAGCGAAGCTCAGTGACGTTTCCATCGGCGTCTTTGATTACGTCTTTGCAGCTAATGCAATATGAATAACGCAGACGCACCTCCCTACCTGGTGCAAGCCGATAGTAGTCTTTCGGCGGGTCCAGCATGAAGTCATCTTGTTCTATGTAGATCTCCTTACAGAATGGCACCTTTCGGCTTCCTTCCTTAGGAATATCGTGCGGCCAATACGCGGCATCGAGTTCTAAAACTTCATCCGAGTAATTCTCAATCACTACTTTTAGTGGTTTCAAAACCGCCATCACGCGCGGTGCCTTGAAGTTGAGATCATCGCGAATGAAAAATTCCAATTGCGCCATATCGACTGTGCTATTTGCTTTTGCGACGCCGACACTGGCACAGAATGCGCGAATCGCTTCGGGTGAGTAACCGCGGCGGCGCATTCCGGCTATGGTAGGCAACCGGGGATCATCCCAACCGTTTACATGCTTGCCTTCTACGAGTTCCAAAAGACGTCGCTTGCTCATCACTGTATAGTTCAAGTTGAGACGCGCAAACTCATATTGATGAGGGCGACTCGGAAACTTCGCATAATCCATGAGATTGTCGATTACCCAGTCGTACAACTCTCTGTTGTTTTCAAACTCGAGCGTACAGATGCTATGAGTGATGCCTTCAATCGCATCTGAGATTGGGTGCGCGTAGTCGTACATTGGATAAATGCACCACTTATCGCCGGTCATGTGGTGAGCAGTGTGGCGTATGCGATACAAGAGCGGGTCGCGCATCTTCATGTTTGAATTCGCCATGTCAATTTTGGCTCTAACAACATGTTCGCCATCTTTGAAGTCGCCTTTGCGCATGCGGCGAAACAAATCTAGATTTTCATCCGGGCTGCGGTCGCGATATGGGCTTGGTTTGCCTGGTGTCTTCACATCGCCGCGATACTCTTTGATTTCCGCATCAGTGAGACTGCAAACATACGCTTTTCCGACAGTCATCAGATGCTCGGCATACTCATACATCTTCTCGAAGTAGTCGCTTGCATGATAAAAGCCGTCCCACTCAAAACCCAGCCAGCGCACGTCAGCTTGAATACCATCTTCGAAGATCGTGTCTTCTTTGGTTGGATCTGTGTCATCGAAGCGTAGATGGCAACGGGTGCCGCTGCCAGGAAGCTTCTCCTTGTATTCGAGCGCGAGCCCGAAGTTAAGGCAGATAGACTTGGCGTGTCCGATGTGCAAAAAACCGTTTGGCTCCGGTGGAAATCGCGTAATAACCTTCTTATGACGGGCGGCTTCCAGGTCATCGTTGATGATGTCCCGAATGAAATCGCCAGGTTTAGCCGGTGCCGGTGCGGAGGAGCTCATGAATACTTCCTTCTGATTTCTCTCTATAGGGGGCTTATTTTAGCAGAAGGGCTAAAAACCGCGGTATAGCAGGTGTGAGACATGCTTGAAATCTCGAAACAAATGAGCGCAAGCTAAAAAACACCGTACAATTTGAGTGGTTAGGAGGCGACTGCCAATGACAAATAGACAAGACGGCAATCAGTTCGAAATGAAGAGCAAACGCTCGTCAATTAACGGCGTAATATTGATAGTCCTAGCGGCCTTGTCTTTGCCACTGCCAATGGTATCAGCACCGGAGTCAGAGTCAACCGTTCCCCCCACCAAGAGCTCGACTGCTGATACCGCTGTTAAACTCGCAGACGGACTATATCTTGTGCTTCGCAAAGATACTGATAGATCCAACATTGAGCCCATTGCAAAAGGCGAAACGCTTTTGATAAATGACTATCGTTTTCTCGAACCTGCCGATCGACAAGCCACTGAGTATGTTGTGGTTCAAAAAGACGCGTTCGTTCCTTTGATTATGAAGGATCAACCGGAGAAAGGCACGGATACAAAGGGAAGGCCAAAGCTTCTAATCAGTCTTGCAGAGGATCAATCGGGGAAACTAGAGGAATTTACTCGCAAAAATACCGGTGGATCTGTGGCGGTAGTAATTGGCGATCAAGTCGTTTCCTGCCACAAAATTAGAGAACCAATTGTCGGCGGACGCATGCAAATTACGCGGTGCACCGATAACGGGTGTGCTGCAATTTACTCAGAACTACAGAAGCGGCGCCAGAACTAAGAATTTTAAGTACCGGGCGGTTTTTGCGGCTGCTCATCTTCTGGGCGCCGTTGCTGCTGTTGTTGCTGTTGCAATTGCTGTTGCTGTTGCTGCAGTTGATACTGTTGCATTTGCTGGTGGTATTGCGCCAGTTGCTGCTGGTATTGCTGGTACTGTTCCACCTGCTGCTGATACTGTTGCATTTGCTGCTGGTATTGTTGCATCTGCTCGGGAGTCATCTGCTGTGGATACTGCTGTGGCTGCTGGTATTGCATTTGGTGTTGCTGCATCTGCTGTTGCTGCATGTGATACTGTTGCAGCTGCTGTTGTTGCAGATGATATTGTTGTAGTGCTTGCTGTTGCATGTGATACTGTTGCAGTGCTTGCTGTTGCTGCGC
>CAZCZI010000080.1:27567-29996 GCA_964503045.1 uncultured Candidatus Obscuribacterales bacterium | reverse complement strand
TGTTGCTGAAGCGCCTGTTGTTGCTGTTGAAGTTGCGATTGCTGTTGCATCTCTTGCTGTAGTTGCAACAGTGGATTTTCCTGCTTTTTCGGTTGCGGCTGTTGTGGCTGCGGTTGAGCCGGAGCTGGAGCCGGAGCCGGAGCCTGCTGCTGGAGCTGAGCTGCTTGAGGCTGCTGTCCTTGCTTCTTCTGCTCAAGTTCCTGTTTTTGTGCTGCGTATTTCTGGCGTTCTAGCTCGTCGAGCATAGCGTCATTTTTTCTGGCGGTTTCGCGCTCTTCTTCGCGTTGCTTCTCTTTTTCCTTCTCTAAGACCATCTCCCGCATGCGAAATCGCTTCATTTCCTCGTCGCGGCGACGACGCTCCAGTTCTTCTCGCTGGCGACGCTCTTCACGCTCTCTGTCCTGGCGGGCGATTGCCTGGCGTTCCATCTCTTTGCGTGTCTTGTCATCTGGCATAGGGATACTCTCCGAGTAGCGGAACATAAGTGTACGATATACAAATGGTTCCGTGAAGGATGCAATGGGGTGTGGCAGCCGCACCGCTCTCTAACGCATGGACTCAAATTAGCAGCAGTTGGAAGTTTGGCTGCTCTATAGGTGTCCAACACACAATTTGGATGTAAAGAAATTCGTACACTTGGAGTGAAGATCGATGGAATACCGCCAGCTTGGTGACAGCAATATTAAAGTGTCGGCGATCATCTTTGGTGCCTGGGCGATTGGCGGTTGGATGTGGGGTGACGCGGATGAGAACGACGCGATTGAGGGAATAAATTATGCCATCGAGAATGGTGCCACCTCAATTGATACGGCCGCGGTTTATGGCTACGGACGCAGTGAAGAGATTGTAGGAAAGGCAATCAAAGGAAAGCGCGAAAAAGTACAAATCCTTACGAAGTACGGCTTGAGATGGGACTGTACAGAAGGCGAACACTTCTTCTCGTGGTCAGACAAAGATGGCGACTTTACCATTTATAAGAACGCCAGAAAAGAGAGCATTATTCAAGAGTGTGAAAACAGTCTCCGGCGGTTGCAGACGGACTACATCGATCTGTATCAGTGTCATTGGAGAGATCAAACAACTCCAATAGAAGAAACGATGGAGGCGATGAATCAGCTGCTCAAAGAAGGAAAGATTCGCGCCGCCGGCGTCAGCAACTTTACACCTGCTGATATGGCAGAGTGCAGAAAGTATTGTCCAATTGCTTCAGATCAACCACCTTACAGCATGCTATTGCGCGACATCGAGAAGGATGTTCTTCCGTACTGCAGAGAACACAGTATTGGCGTGATCGTCTACAGCCCGTTGCAACGCGGGTTGCTGACTGGAAAGTTCAAGCCCGATGCTAAGTTCAAAGATGGCGATCATCGTGCGACTTCTGTTCACTTTCAGCCTGAAAACATCAAACGAACAAATGCCTTTTTGGACAAGATCAAACCAATCGCTGATCGACACAAAGTCACGCTTGCACAGCTCGTGATTGGCTGGACGATTGCTCAGCCGGGCATATCTGCTGCGATTGTGGGTGCAAGAGACGCAGCTCAAATGAAAGACAACTTGGGTGGATGTGGAATCAAACTATCAAGTGAGGACCTGGCGATAATTTCTCAGAGTTTGGATTCCCTAAAATTGGAAGAGAGGCAAGTGCACTAGATGAGTCGCGATGGAGAATCGAAACCCGCGGGCGGAAGTGCACCCGACGAAGTCGTGATGGCTAAGGCGGGCACCGGGGCTTCTGCAATCATTGCTCAGAAGATCCCGAAGGAAAAAACTGAGGCCTTTTTAGAGTGGCAACGTGGCATCGCTCGTGCCACCACAGATTATGACGGATACGATCGGACAGAAGTCTATCCGCCGGTTGAAGGAGCTCAGGAAGAGTGGGTAACCATTCTTCACTTCAAAAGTAATGACGCACTAGAAAATTGGCTCAAATCAGATACACGTGCTGAGTGGAACAAGCGATTCACAGAAGAGTTTGGTGAGTTTGAGCTGAAGAAAATGGCTACAGGTCTGGGCATACTTTTCCCTCCTGGACCAGCACCAATTCCCGATTGGAAATCTATGTTGATTGTGGTGCTTGGTCTGTATCCCACAGTGTTGATTTTAAATGCAACTGTGATGCTCCCATTTAACTTTTTGCCGCTCACTTCTCGGATGTTGATTGGCAACATTCTTTGCGCATCTGCTTTGCAGTGGGTGGTTATTCCAGCGACCTTTAAGGCATTCAAGTGGTGGGTGGAACCATCAAAAGATCAAAAAGATCAAATGCGCATCAATGCGATTGGAGCGCTCATAATCATCGTTGCGCTTTTGATCATGGACTTCTTGTTCACGATGTTTTTGCACTAGTGTCCGATCAGCTACCGCGATAGCTCTTGCCACTAGATCATTTGTATTTGGAGGGTGTCCGCAAATCTTTACCCTGTTGA
>CAZCZI010000080.1:0-27467 GCA_964503045.1 uncultured Candidatus Obscuribacterales bacterium | reverse complement strand
TGGGCCAATAATTTGCGCAAGCGCTTTAAAAAGACGGGTCAAAATGTGACCTTTACCGCCATTCTGCTCAAGGCAATTGCAGTGGCACAGAAGATTCATCCTGAAAGCAGAACGGAATGGCTACCGTTTGGTCAGCGCGTCACCTACGAGACCATCGTCGCCGGATTTACCGTCGAGCGAGTAATTGATGGACAGCAGACAGTCTTGCTTGGGGAAATCGAAGACCCAATCGGTAAATCGTTCGATGAAATCGGCAAAGAATTGAAAGATCATGCGGAAGGTCCGATAGACAAAGTACGATCGCTTCACATGCAAAACATGTTTTCGTTTCTTCCGTACGCAGTTCGTAGGACCATTTTGCATTTCGGTAAGCGATTTCCGTTTCTTCGATTGTTGTGTCAGAAAGCCACGTTTGGTTTAACATCGCTCGGCAAAATGGGAGTCAGCTCCCATACATGTCCTTGTTTGTGTGCATGCTCATTTTCGATCGGCAACATCGAGGATCGATTAGTGGTGCGCGATGGAAAGGCCGTGGTGAGATCGATGATGACTGTTGGTCTCAACTATGACGAACGCGCGCTCAACTGTTATGAAGCCGCACGCTTCATGCAAACGGTGCAACGGCTGATGGAAGGCGAACTCGAGGAGTGGCTGACACCGGCAGCTCAAACCGAAACTCGCACAGAGTCTCGTGAAGAGGCACCTGCACTGGTAGGCGCAGGCGTCTAAGACCTTTAGAATTGGCCGAAAATATCTTCGACCGATTGTTTGGTTGGATCAAGACGTCGCATGGTCTCTTCGTCTTTCTTTGCCAAATCGTTTTTGCCCATTTTTAGATACACCGTTCTGCGCAAACTATATCCGTCGACTACTTTTGGTTTCAGCCGTATGTATTCGTTGAAATCAGCGAGAGCTTCAGGAAACTTGTTCATTCGAAGATAGAGGTATCCACGCCGCGATAGTGCTTTGAATTGTGTGGGACTCAGCTTCAGTACTTTAGTGTAATCATCGACTGCTTCTTTGTCTTTTTTGAGTCCGGCATTTGCATCTCCTCTGTACATGTAGAGAAGAGTGTATGGTTTGTTCATCGACAAACCTTTATCGCAATACTCCACTGCCTCTTTGAAGTGTTTGGAGCGGTTCAGTGTTTTTGCGCATTGCCAGTAACTGCGAAGATAGGTTTTGTCTAGAGCAATCGCTTTTTTGTATTGCGCAAAGGCTTCTTGATGCCTGTTCAGTCCATCGAGCGCGTCTCCATATCCGACATAGGCTTGTACGACGTTTGGATTTTTCTTTATGGACGACTCGAAGTACTTCTCAGCCTTTTTGGGATTAGTCGTACCGAGAGCGAAGTACCCTTGAATCAGATCTTCGGTCGAATTGCTGCTTGAACTGGCGTTGGGATCATGGCCTGCAGCTGCGCAGCCTCTGCAATTTATTTGCAAACTGAACAATGTCACCAACGAAAAGAAAAACAGCGTTAGGACCTTTCGATTCACCGTCTGCGGTGCCTCATTTGACAGGTTGCTTTGCGGCCAGCCAGGCTTCCATTCCACCAGTAAGATCGGTTACACGCTCTACTCCGCGCTGGCGAAGGAGGCTAGCCGCAATAGATGAACGATGTCCTGATGCACAAAGAATCACAACATCTTTGTCCTTGGGCAATTTGTCTGTATCGTTCAGAAGATCGACCAGTGGAATCAGCTTGCTTCCTTCAATTGAATTTACTTGCGTCTCGCTCTTGTTGCGAACATCGACCACGATTGGAGGATTTGTCGATTTCAGTTTGTCTGACAAGTCGATCGCCGTCGTACGCGAGGCGCTACGAAGCAAATCTTTCTTCACAGCGAATGCAGCAATGCCACCGTCGACATAGCCCGCGACATTATCTAGCCCAACGCGTCCCAGGCGCATTACTGCTTCTTTCTCTTTGCCTGGGTCGGCGATGATAATCACTGGTTTTCTGGGGTCGAGGAATGCGCCCGCCCACATCGCGTAACGAGTCTTGAGCGGCATGTTGATTGTGTCGAGAACATACTGTTTCGAAAAATCATCAGGTTCTCGCACATCGATAATATCGGCGCCACCGTTGCGCTTGCGAATTGCGTCATCGGCAGACATTGGCTTCAACGACTTGCTAACAATGTCGTCTAACATCGGGTGATTCTCTACGTTGACCTGCTTGTCGTAGACGAAGTACTTCGGTGCTGTTGGTTGATTCGCAACGATCATCTTCACGAATTCGTCTTTGCTCATCGGTTGCAACGCATAGTTTGTTTTGCGTTGTTCACCAATGGTTGAAACGGTTTCTTTACCTAGGTTTCTCCCACAAAAGGAACCCGCACCATGCGCAGGATAAACGAGCGTTTCAGCAGGCAATTTGAGCAGTTTGTCGTGCAGTGAATCGTAGAGCGAGGCAGCCATTGTGCTTGCCTCAAGACCCTTGTAGGTCATAAGATCGGGTCTGCCAACATCGCCGATGAAAAGGCAATCTCCAGTGAGAACGGCATATGGTTTGGCGGCGTCTTTCTTTTCGTCGTAGACGAGAATCGAGATGTGCTCTGGAGTGTGTCCAGGAGTATCGAGTGTCTTAACTGAAAGGCGACCAAACTTCAATGAATCGCCTTCAGTTATGCGTTTCAATTTGAAACTCGTTTCTGCTTTTGGTCCCATGCAAATCTGAGCTCCGGTGCGCCGTGCAAGTTCTAGATGCCCTGCAACGAAATCAGCGTGAATGTGAGTGAGAAACACATGGGTGATTTTCAATCCATTTGATTTCGCGTCTTCGATGTATTGATCAACGTCGCGTTGCGGATCGACGACAAATGCTGTTTTGCTTTCTGGATCACCGATTAGATACGACGCGTGTGCAAGACAACCGAGGTAAAACTGATGAAAAATCCATCCATCCGACTTCGCCGCTGGTCTGATTTCCGCGACGCAGTTCGCGCTGCTGGGTGCTGCAAGGGCGGTGGCGCAAACAAACAACTGTGCTATGACAAGCATCAATAAACTGAGCAGATGGCGGAATTTCATGACTGTTCCTCTAAAGGCTCCACAGTGAGTGAACATAAGCATATCCTACTTAGGCTATATGTTAGGTTTTCCCCTAAAAATCTAACGAGCTAGAGTTGTGTTGGATAATGATGCGACTGAGTTGAGGAGCTATGAAGAATTTGACTAGCAGAGGCAAAATCAAGGTTGCTGCAATTTTGTTGGCAGTCACTGCAGCGCAGCTACAGTATTCGACTGTTGACGCCAAAGTCACGACTCAAAGTTCCGTCGATTTTTACGATGGAAGAACCAGAAAAGTCGTTTGGGATATGAATGACAGAAAGCCGACGTTGAGCAAAGTTGAGGCAGATCTGATGATCAAAGAGGTCTTTCCCAAAGCGAAAACAGCATGGAAAGACAAAGAGTTGGAGCCAGACTTCAAAACGCTCGATGTTTTTTCTGGTTGTTTCACCAGACCGAAAACCCAGCAACGTCTCATTTTCTATAAATACTACGATGGCGGTGCCGGGGGCATATTTGGAATGGCAATTGTCGAGAATGGAAAGCTACTGGCTCACTATGGATACTTCGGCGCTGTCGCCGCCAATGTCACCGTCATTTCTGACCTCGACGCAGATGGACGCAACGAGATTGCAATTGAACACTGGAGCATGCATCAGGGCTACCGCCACGGCGGAATCGACTTGATCGGATTTTCAGACAAAGGAGTAAAGAAGTTCGGCGGGTTCGAAATCGCTGATGATGACCTCAACACAAACAAGTGTTTTAAGTATTTGCTCACTGCTAAAACTGGCAAAGCGCCCGCATTTACAACCACGAAGTATCAGAAGATTAGAAACAAGTGGACGAAGCTCGGCAAACCCACACCATTGGCGCCTAAGGACGATACAGACTACCTCACCCTATAGGTACGTAATATCCCCATTTAAATCGCAGTAGAGGTCATATAGTCTCTACCAATCCCTTGCTCTCCCTATAACTCTTCGAGGACATTAAATGGCCGGTGATGCCAGTAATGACCAAGCCCACGGCAAAGCCGATACTCCTGAACGGCAGGCGGCTATGCGGCTGCACGAAGAGGTGGCTCGAGAAAGAGCCGGGCAGGTTACTCGCATCAAAGTGATGCCGGGCGATTCGATACGAGATATTGGTCGTGACCTTTACCGTGCAAACAAAGGACGGTTGCCTTCAGACCAGGAGTTGAAGGCGTTTGAGGATGACACCGCCACACGCAGCGGGCTAAAAACCAGATACCAGCGCGATCACATTGCGCTTGGCGCTGAGCTGGTTTTGAGAGTTCCTGCAAGAGAAGTTAAGCCGCCGACGCCTCATCGAGTGGCACAAACTCCTAAACCGGCCGCACCGCAACATGCGCCGGAACGTGTAGTTGCGCGCAGCACCCAACCGGCAAGACCCGAGCCAGGCGCACCAAGCTGCTCAGGGTCTTGGGAAAACGTAAATATGGTTGCCCGCTGGGTGACGCATAATGAAGCCGGACAAGCTTCCTACACTGCCTTTAATCCTGACGATGCAGGCAATGGAATTTCTGTAGGTTTGATGCAATGGAATCAGAAAGCCGGCAAACTTCCGGATCTTCTTCAGGCTTGGCACAGAAAAAATCCGACAAAATTTGACGGAATGTTTGGACGATACGCTGATGATGTGCTGAGTACACCCTTTGTCAAAAGCGCAGATTTCACAAGCGGAACTCTAAAATCAGGCATCGATAAAGCGCTTGCTGATCCTGAGTTTCAACACGTGCAACTCAATATGCGCAACAATCACATCGAAAGCTCATGCGAAATTGCCAGGGATTATCGATTCACTTCTCTGAGAGGACGGGCAATTGTGGCTGATCTCGTTAATCAGTTAGGTGAGGGTGGAACGCGCAGACTGCTTAGGCAGGTTCCAAAAGTCGACAAGGTGCCCAACGAGTCTGTGAGAATCGAACGTTTGAAAGACATCACCGAGGGGCGTGTCAATGGCGACGACAGAGTCTCGGCAATTGAAGGGCGAGTCAAAGAGATTTGGCGCCAAGAAGCCAAAAAGATGTAACTTAGTCCTCGACGACTGCCGCCACGCAGTCCATAATTACCTTCGCGTTTTTAGGAAGTTCTGCAGCTGCCACTGAACTACGGGCAGGCGGATTCACAGGAAAGCATTCATTCACTGCGTCGTTTATTTTTTCGAAGTCTTGCATATTAGTCATGAAAATCATCAGCTTCAGCACGTGATTCAAGTCTGATCCTGATGCTTCCAATGCGATTTTTGGGTTGTGAAGAACCTGCTTGGCTTGTTCGTAAGGTTCTTGAGGAAGATCGAGAGTTCCTGGAAGAAAACCTTGAACGCAAGAGACATACACGATTCCCTTATGAACTGTGGCATGAGAGAAGATTGGAAGCGGGGCGGAGAGTTCATCGGCGATGATGTGTCGAATACCGGAACGTTCTTTTGATCGCGTCATGAGCGTTTCCTGCAAGGCGTGGGTTTTGACGAATACCACTCCATTCTATTTTGCTGAACCACAACTAATAGATGCAGGATACAATTACTAGGCTGCACCTCCCTTGAAGGATCGAAACGATGTCAATCACAGAATACGATCTGCTCTCTTCAGTTGTTGCTGTTCGCCAAATGGCAGACATGGCTGGCGTCAGCAAAGACGGGACCATACTCAGAGACGTGCTCAGATTGAGCCATAGCAACGTCGCAAAAGATAAGTTGCCGGCAGCGAATTGCAATGATTACGTTCAAACTCTGAAGATTTACTTGAAGTCAAGATACGATATATCGACCGAGGATTTACGGCGTCGCGACGTTTGTTTTGTTGACAATGGAGACGGGCACTCGCTGCTCGAGGTCAAAGGCTTCAAAGACAGCCACGACAACTTTAACGGACAGTGGGCGATGTTAGATCCCACTTTCGGGCTTGTTGTGCGGCGCAATTCGACAATTCTAGGGGTCAATCAATTGCGTGAATTTTTCTTGGAACAGGAATACGGAAAGAAAGATCACGGTCGCGGAATCAAGAGTTCTATCTGTCCATTGATGCCAAAGACTGAAGCGTTGTTGAGCAACTATCATCATGATTATCCGCTCCTGTTTCTCGGAATCTCAGCTAACGAACCCGAGCCGAATGCCGGAACCTACAGCCCCACAAAACATCTTGTTGAAGAAACGTTTGATGAGATGGGTTCTGGTACTTTCCGCTTCACTCTGCGCAGTGTGCAAAAGGCGACGTTAGTGGTGGCGAGCGAAAACAAAAACTCAATCGCTCTGGAATCAGATAAGAGTCTGAGAAACGACCGCGGAATGTTTTTGAGTCCTGATAGCACCACTAAACAAATTTACGTCACACCGGCAAGATCGCTCGTGAAGGGCAGCAAGCTGATCTGGTCGTCCAATGCTAACAACAACAGGCTGTATCGATTCGCGCGGTATTGCTTTGCATAGCAATCGGCACAAGCTCCTCACAAGCTCAATCACTAGATATAATGAACCGGCATGAACATGTCGGAACAACCCACAGCCTCAAAGCATAAGCGCGAGTTTTTGCCCGCCAGACCCGCCGGTTGGTTTATCAGAGCTGCGCAAGAGTTCGTCAGAGCCGAGTTTCAACTCAAGAATCATTTGCACATCTCCGATGCAGATCTGAACCGACTTCGAAACATCCCTAATGGATGCGGTGTCACGTTGACGTCAAACCATGCTGATGAGACCGATCCTAAAGTCTGCATCGAGTTGTCGCGGCGGTCAGGCAGGCGATTCATTTCAATGTGCAATCGCGAAGCCTTTGATGAAGACTACAAATTAGCAGGCTGGGCTCTGCAGCGATTGGGATATTTTTCAGTCGAGCGCGGTGCACATGATGCAAATGCAAAAGTATTTGCAATTGACACTTTGAAAAATGGACAAGAGATTTTGGTGATATTTCCAGAAGGCGAGATCTTCTACTTAAACGAAGTAGTACAGCCCTTTCACACTGGTGCAATCGATCTTTCGATGCAGGCGATTGTCGACAAGCGCAAGTCAGATCCAAAATGGACGGCGTGCATTGTGCCAATGGCAATTAAGTATCACTACGACAGTTCGGTGCAACCAATTTTGAAAAAGCGCATCGAGAAAATGGAATCGAGTCTGTCTATTATGCCGACCAATGCACTGTCTCTTCCCGAGCGGCTTTCTACAATACAAAAGTTACTCCTGCAAAGACGTGAGAGTGTCTATGGAATTAAGTTGGATGGAACGCCGGAGAGTCTTCAACAAGAAATCATTTCCGTCAGACATAAACTTTTGGCTGCGGTCGAAGAGAAGTATCACGAGACTTTGAATTCGCAAAAAAGAACGATAGACGAATCATGGAGACTTGGAGCAGAACTGCGAGAACAAATTGAAGAGCAAGAAGATTCAAAGCAATTAGCGGATTTGCATCAAGACTTATCGAAGCTTGAAGAAGTGGCGCATCTTGTAAGCTGGAATCCTGAGTACTATCATTCTTCACCCTCATTCGATCGACTGGCTGAAGCCGTGATGAAACTAGAGCGTGATCTATATGGCATAAAGAGACCCGCTCAATTGGCAAACCGAAAAATATTTGTGAAAATCGCAGAGCCAATCGATCTCGGTGCATCGATCGATGAATACTTAAGTGACCCTCGCGTTGTTCGCAAAAAACTCACCGATCAGTTGCAGGGTCAAATTCAATCAATTCTCGACGTTCTCACTGCTTCCAACTGAAGGTTAGGCCTCACCGAGGCATTAAAAGGCATAACTGTCGGACACGGGGCCCGGATTTGAAATGTTAAGCGCTGCTTAAAAATTCCCTGGTTGTCAAGAGGTTGCGGTAGATTGTTATAAAGCGCCAAACACCACAGACAAGACGGCGCATTAACATCGCATAGAGACTGAATCCTGTCTCCATGCCGATGTCTTCCACTATGGCGCAGTGCGAGACTTTCGAGGAGCCGTGAAATGTTTAGCCAGCTGCTTTCGCCGATGCATTCAAAGGAAAAGCAGCTGGTGCTCCGAGCCATTGAGCACCTGGGACCGTCAGTCACTCCCGACAGCGTTTCATTGAACACCGGCATCCCGCTCCTAACTGCAGTCCGGCAGTTAAACACAATTGCCGCCGAGACTGGTGCGCACTTAGAAGTGAACTCGAATGGAGCAATCAGCTATCGATTCTCCCCAGCATTTGCCACTGCTTATACCTTCAACCTCGGCAAGCAGTTATTCAGCACAAAAGGATTGTTTTTGTTGCGCGCAATCAAAGTGATTGTGCGCATGACCATTAACTTGATTATTGCAACCACAAAACTAGCACTTGGTATTTTGTGGATACTTGTTCGAATCTCGTTTGCAATCCTTTTAGTGGCATCGATAATTCTGTCCATCTGCGCGGCGATTGCAGCGATATTTGGCGATAGCGGCGGCGGCGGCGACATAGGAGGCGGAGACTGGGGTGGAGCCTTTGATTTCAATTTCGATCTTGGGCATGCATTCTCTGACTTTGGTCACTGCTTCGATATCTCGCATTGGAACTGGTGTGACGGTGGTGGTTGCTACAACACTTACTATTACGACACAAGTTATTCTTCTAATTCATCTTTATCCTACTCAAAGAAAACCGATACCACATACAATACTAATGATAGCGATGCCTGGCGCGGCACTCGAGAGATGCAGCAAGGTGATTTTCTCAACGACGTGTTTTCTTTTCTCTTTGGTGATGGCAGTCCCAATGACGATCTCGATTCCAGACGGCTGCGCTATATAGGTACCGTAATTCAGAGAAACAATGGCGCTGTCATCGCAGAACAATTGGCTCCTTACGCTACCCGCAATACTGACAACGAAGATTGGATGCTTCCCATTCTTGTTCATTTCAATGGCATTCCTGAAGTCACCGAAAGCGGCACTATCGTTTATCTGTTTCCCTCGCTTGTAAGTTCAAACTCAAATTCGATGCTGAGTGCGAAAGCAAATGTTGCTCAAGAAACCGATCAGTTGCAAAACTTGGTTCGCAAACATCTCAATCGGCAAACAGGACGAAGCACGTCTGGCGGTACCACACCAGACTATTTGCAGGAACGGCCTTGGGTATTCAGTTTTGCAAGCGACGGTTCTCTTGCTTGTATCTTGTTGTTGGCTTTGGCTAATCTTGGCGGATCTTGGTGGTTGTATTTTGCATCAATGCACACAAAAGTTTTGCTGGGATTACATGGTATCGCCACAGTAATGTTGGGCTTCGCGATCTTCATGCTGGTAATGCCAACCTTGCGCTGGGCAGTTATCAGTGTTTTGAATTGGCGAATTCACGATCGCAACTCACGCAGACAAGAACTGGCTTCAGCCATCGCCAATCCTGATGAATACGCATACGCGAAGCTGGATGAAGCGCGAAGCTTGGCACAAGTGCTAACTTCGCCAGCGTCTGAAGTAATCTTCACTACCGACAAAGACGCGCTCGAACAAGAGTTCGAAAGCATGAAGCCGAAGGAAAACATTCAAGCAGGGTATAAGTCCAGTATGCGCAGATAATAGGACAAACTTCTACTTTGAGTCGTCTGGATGATCGAAAAACACGATCTTTATTCGATCGTAGTGTGTGGATCTAGTCCCCAACTCTTCAAGATTTCATGTTCTTCTTGTTGTGATTTGGCTTTTTTGAACTTCGCGCCTGACGTACCCTTTACTCGCTTCTCACAAGCCGTCCATGTTGAATGCCGCATCACGACACCATTGTGTAGGCTCAAGTACGTCACTGGGCCATCTGAACCTTTGCTCCCCGATTTCGATCCGCTTGATGGTTTTTTCGACTCAGGCAGTGCGTCTTCTTCCGGCAATTGAGTCAGGTCAATAAAGTAGCCATCGCGAGGACCGATGTATAGAGGTTCTTTCTTCTTGTTTGCGTAGGCAACCGCGATCTCATCGCATCGTTCATTCCCTGGAAAACCGGCATGGCCTCTGACATACTTCCATTCAATGGTGGCAGGTTTCAAACGTGTGACCTGCCTCAATAGTTCTTCCCAAAGATCTCGATTGGCGACATCTTTTCCTTCTGCATTCTTCCATCCGCGTGAGCGCCAACCCCAGATCCATTGTGTGATGCCGCGTATCAAATACACGGAGTCGGTGTAGATGGTGATAACGCATTGTCCCGGTGATTCAAGCTTTATCAACGCGCGGATAGCGGCAGCCATTTCCATGCGATTGTTGGTTGTGTCGGGTGCGCCGCCGCCCATTTCTTGGATGGTTCCATCAGGAAACGCAATTATGCATGCCCAGCCGCCAGGACCAGGATTGCCTGTACATGCTCCGTCAGTGAAAATCAGAATCGACGAGTTGTCCATTTTTGTACGCGAGGTGCCTTTGCCGAACCAATCCGACCAATTGAATCAACAATAAGCATAAAGCTTTGTGCCGCTTCAACTGATACAAAATTGCACAATGCAAAGTATCTAATGGACAAATGCGACCGACTGGTCTAATATCGGAGTTTGCCGTCCTGGTATTGAATATGAGCGTCACTAAAGGTACTGAAGTGGCTACAGCTGACGAACAATCGGCAGTGTTGGCGCACGCAAGCGGTGAGACCGCCGTACCCGGTCAGCATAAAGGTGGCGTGCAGAAGTCCGTTGTTTTTGCATACCTGCTTTGCGCCCTGATTTGGGGCACAACCTGGTATGGCGTGCGGGTTTGCGTCGGACCCGGCGGGTTTCCCGCCTATCCTGCCGCGGCACTGCGCTTCACCATTGCCAGCGCCGTTCTGGCTGTAATCTGGTTTGCGTCTCGAAGAAAGCTTCGCGTGTCCACCGATTCTGAAAAGCGCTGGATCTCGCTCTCCGGCTTGTTGTCCGGTCTCGGCTATGGTCTTTTGTATGTGGCGGAAGAACAAATTTCCGGCGGTCTTGCCGCTGTGCTTTCGGCGACTACGCCTTTGATTGCAGTGGCGATCGCAATGACGACGAAGACTGAACACCCAACCAAACGTGCTGTAATCGGTTCGCTAATCGCGCTTATGGGTGTAATTCTAGTCTTTCACGATCGTTTGAACGTGTCTCCGGCACAGGCGTCTGCCGTTGGACTAATGGTTGGTGTCTGTATTCTCAACGCCTGCTCAAACGTCACAATGAAAAAGCATGCGCATGATGTTGCCGCCGTCACCTCCAACATGGTTTTCACCGGGGTCGCAGCGGTCGTGCTCTGGACGATGGCACTGTGCACAGGCACATATTCATTTAGCAACGTGCAACCCGCAGCAGTCGTGGCGCTTCTGTACTTGACGTTTTTCGGAACCCTGCTTGCCTTCGCCTCATTCTTCTACTTGTTGAAGAAAGTGCGGTTGTCGACAGCAATGACATTGGCCTTCATTACACCCACAATCGCCCTTGTCGTTGATGCCTTTCTCGAGAAACGCGCCGTGTTGAACTTCGAAAGCTATGTCGGCATCGCCATTGTTCTTTCTGGCGTGGCGCTGAGTGTGTTGTTTCGCGGCAATGAATGAAGTGAAGTTATCTTAGGTTTCTGATGAAACCATGGTAATGAATCGCCCGACAATGTGGCTGCGTGGTACGCTTTGAAGCGCTTCTAAGGCGCTGTTGGCTGAATACACGCCTCGAAGGTCAAACCCGATTAGAGGATAATCATCTCAATGACTTCATTGCTTGTTGTCGGTTCTGTGGCATTTGATTCGATCAAAACTCCATTTGGAGTGAGAGAACGATGCTTGGGCGGTTCAGCCACCCACTTTTCGATTGCTGCTTCTTACCTTACCGATGTCGCGGTGGTGGCTGTGATTGGAGAAGATTTCTCCGCGGCAGACGAAGCGGTATTTCATGAGCGCAACGTTAACACCAAAGACTTGCAACGCATTCGCGGCGGCAAGACATTTTTTTGGGCCGGTGAATACGGTTTTGATTTGAACACTGCGCACACCTTGGACACACAACTGAACGTCTTTGCTGATTTCAAACCAGTGTTGTCGGATGAAGCGAAAAAAGCACCTTATCTTTTCTTGGGGAACATACAACCAACTCTGCAAAGAGAAGTGCGCCAACAGTCCAATGCAAAGTTTGTTGCCATGGACACGATGAATTTGTGGATTGATACCACCCGTGATGAACTGATCAAAACGATCAAAGTAGTCGATGCATTGGTAATCAATGATGCTGAAACGAGACAACTTACTGGCGAACACAATTTGATTCGTGCAGCTAAAGCGATTTTGGATTTGGGACCACGCATGCTTCTGGTCAAGCGAGGTGAGTACGGCGCAGCCTTCTTCAGCCGCGATGGCTATTTTGCAATTCCTGCATTCCCGTTGGAAGAAGTATTCGATCCGACTGGCGCCGGCGACAGTTTTGCTGGTGGCTTCATGGGCTATCTCTCGCAAGCAGACAAACTCGACGATGCTACGATTCGCCGCGCCATCGTATATGGTTCGATCATGGCTTCATTCACAGTCGAGCAATTCAGCTGCGATCGTTTGCGCACACTGCAGCCGAATGAAATTCGCAACAGACTAGGACAATTCCAAGAGTTTACGCAATTCGATCTCGACCCGAAGCTCGATATTAAGTGGAACGGCGATAAGGTCGTAGCCACTCATGAAGATCGTCACGCTAAGGCGGCGAGATAGCATCTCTCTTCGGAACTACTTGCGATCGCATTCAATAACAGGAAGTCGCGGATGGTACCCAGGCAGCAAACTGCGGTCACATTGACTCCAGCTTGGTTGGTACATCGTATATCAGTCGAATCACACCTGCGACTCAAGCATTGTTGGATATCATGACTGAAGAGGTGAAGAAACTGCGATGAAACGAAACAGTTTTATGGTTTCCCTTTTGAGCATTGCGGCACTCTCAGTGCAGCTTCTTCCGCCAGGGGTGTTCGCTGCCCCGACAACTGCGACCCAGACCGCAATTACAACGGCAACTTCGAATAGAACCTGGCAGCAGCTACTTGAAGAAGCAGAGCCACTTTATTTAGAAAGTAAGTACAAAGACGTTCTTCCACTTTACGAAAAAGCTGTGAAGGCAGCCACTTCATCTGGTGCTGTAGTTGCCGATGAAATTCGTTGCCACCGATACTACGCGGATGTGTTGTGCAGAGTAAATCAAGCTGACGATGCGCTTGCTCAGTATGCGAAAGTCGAAGCGCTGCTGAAACCAGATGATGTTGTCGACCGCATTGTGAATTTGAACGATCAAGCATTGTGCTACGGACTCAAGGTCGACTTTGTTCGAGCCGAAGGCCTGTGTCATTCGGCAGAAAAACTTTGTACAGGGAAAGACGAGCTCCTGTGGGAATTGGCTCGCACGCAGGCGCAATTAGCATACTTAAAGTATATGGAGGCGGAGTATTTGGCAGCAATCGACGGCTTTAAGCTTGCCGAACAAACTCTAAACAAGAGCGGTCGCTCTGACCTTCCCGCAGAAGTATTGCATGAAAAGCTCGTATTCGCGCGAGCAGGGAGTTATTACCATCTGCGTCAATACGATGACTCGCTTGTCCAATTCAGACGCCTTTATGACTGTAGTGTTCGTCTTTTCGGGAAGACCGACTTGCAAACCGGATGGGCGATGCTAGCCTTATCCGATGTTTTGGAGAGACTCGGTCAACGCAAGGAAGCAGAAGAGTGGCACAAGAAGGCAATTTATGTGTTTCGTAAGTTCAACTTAGATCGGCTGGTCAAAGAAATTGCGCCGCAGTTGCCACCAGGCACCGATATTTTGGCTTTGATTCAGAAGAGAATTAATACTTTGGTGTTTGGAAGGAGCGGAGTGCCATCCGATCTCAAAGACACTGAGCAACCAATGTGCAAGCACAGCACGCAGATCGTGAATATGCACGATCCGCGAAGCATGTATGCGCAACCGTTTACCTCGGCACCCGGCAATGTGTGGTTAAACCCACGCGTTGAGCAGCGAGGAATAATTATTGCAATTCATGGTTTGAGTTTGCAGAGTTCAAGCTATGCAGCCTTTGCGAAAGAACTTGCCGACACAGGCTTCTGTACCGTGGCTTTTGATATGCGCGGCTTCGGTGCCTATCGTCAGGCTCTTGGCGCTGAACACCTGGATTTTGACGGCTGCATGCGCGATCTTCATCACGTCGTCAGTGCTATTAGAACTGACAATCCAGGCGTTCCACTCTTCATTCTTGGCGAATCGATGGGTGGTGCCATCGCCTTGCAGTTTGCTGCACAGTACCCGAAGCTTGTGGATGGGCTGGTTGCGTCGGTTCCTGCCGGCAAGCGATTTAAGCAGCGTCAGACCGCAGTGAGAGTCACATTGCGCTTTTTGGAAAATAAGAATCGTCCATTTGATATTGGTACAGACGTGATTAATCAAGCAACCCATGACCCTCGAGTGAAGCAAGCGTGGGCGGGAGACCTAAAGACGCGGAGTATGCTATCACCGCGTGAACTGATCGCATTTCAGTCGATGTGCAATCGCAACATCGAGTACGCAAAACAAATTGCTAGTACTCCTGTGATTCTTTTTCAAGGAGTCAGCGACATGCTGGTGAAGCCAGGGGCGACCTACGATCTCTTTCGAGCCATCACGTCCAAAGACAAGAGCTTAGTGATGGTGGGTAACGCAGAGCATCTGATCTTTGAAGAAGGGTGCTTCACTCCATCCGTGTTGAAGGGGTTGGTGGCATGGATGGAATCGCATAGAACGCCAGTGTCTTCGACCACTGCGCCCTCTGGTGCTTCGACTTCAACCTCAGCATCGGCTCCTTAGATCTACTTCCACTCCCGGTTTTTAAACTTCACATTAGTGCCGTTCCACTCAAATGTTTGAGTCTCGTTGCTTTTGTCTGAGTCGCTTGGAAAAGATGTCTTGATTGTTAGGGTGGAACCATTAATGTCGGCAGTTACTTGATTCATGTTAACGACTGCATTCAAAGGAATGGGTTTGCGCCACGCGACTGCCTTTCCGTTGCATCCAATCAACCATGCTGTCTTTGTCAGCTTCCAGTTATTTGTGCTTGCGAACCATCCTGGATCTTCGAATGATACTTCAATATGTTGTGCTCCGGACATTTTTGCGCCGTTTGTCGAATTTAGTTTGACGACAACCGGTGGTTGCAAACCCTTTATTGCGACCATGTCTTTTGCTGGACCTACGTCTTTGCCGGTCATGCGCAATAGTCTTTCATAGTCACGCGCAACTGGCATCGCATAATCGCTCTGGCGTCCGTGAATAGTCGCGGCATCATTGAACGCTGTTTTGAAGAGCGTCTCTGCATCCGCAAACTTTGATTCAACGAAGTAGAGCCGGCCTAGCTTATTACGCGCGAATGACAAGTCTTCTCTCGCGTCACGGTATTCGTCCGAACCCTTTGAGGCGTTCCTGGTTTTCTTTTGTTGACTATCTATTTCAGCTTTGAGTTCTGCTTCTAATTTGTCTGCATCCGCCGCGACTTTTTTCTTGAGTGTTTCAGATTCCGTTTTCTTTCCCATTTTTTCTAGCAATTGAGCGTACGCAAGCTGTGCTTCTACCAGAGTTGGATACATCTCACGTACGCGGGCGTTGGAGTAGAGACGATTTAGAAATCCTTCAACTCCGCTGTAGTCATCGGTGGCAGCTCTAGCGATTTCCCGATCATAGGTTTTCGCGACCTGTGATTTCGACAAGTCCATTTCTGAGTATGTTGCTTGAACTTCAGCGAGTGTTGGAATTTTTCTTCCGTTTGCCCAATTGTCGATAACAAATTTGAGATCAGTTTCTGCTTGTGTGTAGTTGCCGCGAGTTTCCGCCTCAATTGCCGAGACGTACTTCTCAGCTACTCTTCTTCGGACGTCATACGTCCCGGTGCTAAGTGTTTTTGATGGGGCTTTGGCGAGAACTACCGGGATTAGACCGTCTTGCATCGTCAATGACGTCATTGCTAACACGGAAAGTGCAAGCCGAAGCAGGTGCTTGTCACACATACATTTGTTCCTTTGTTGTTGCCGTAGCAGGCCTATGACGGGTGAAGTTCAGGAATTAGCCTCGGTATCGATGTCGCCCAGGATTATTTCATCTAATCTTTTCAAGGAGATGATGGTTCCTCCTAATGTTCTGACTTAGACATGTAATTAGGTCATCACCGCTGTAGGAGTCCTTCACCGGAGCTATCGAAGTCGCTTTAAAACGACTTTTTGCAAAATAATGTCGCCTTAAAGCGACACTGCAGGCGTCTAATTCTTTTCCGCGTCTTTTGTGATTTGGCGTAGTCGCTTTAAAGCGACTTTCTGTAGAAAAAAGTCGCTCAAAAACGACAAGGCATTTCAAAGAGAGATCATGAGCAGCACAAAAATGGGCATCAAAAGCTTTTCTGTTTTTTCGTTTTTGGCGTTGATTTGCCAAACCGCATCCTTTGCGGATGAACTTCCTGCGGAGCAACCAGTTTTGCAATCGCAACAAGCGACGTTGGACAGCTCGAAGAAAGAAACTAGGGTTCTAAATGGTGCTGTTGAAAGGCACGACCGGCAGGAGCAGGGAAGCACCGGTAGTGCAAAGCAAGATGACCAACCGGGTAAAGATGGAAACGCAATGGATGGACGCGCGGCAGACGAAGATCCTGCTGGAACCATTGATCCTCAAGAAGCGGAGAAGTTGATAAAGTCGGCGAGTGGATTGTTTAAACTTCTCCTGGGCCAAAATGGTATCAAGCTGAACAACCAGACTATTCAACTTAGTCGGCGAACCCCAAAACTTTCGCCGGAAGAATATCGCAAGATGGAGTATGGAATCATCGGTCTCGATTCGTTTCTTCAGGTGGGTGGTCCGGGACCGGTGGTGACCAAAGTTTATCCTGGATCTCCTGCAGCTAAAGCAGGTATTCAGCGTGGCGACTTGATCGTGAAAGCAAGAAATCACGTTTTTAAACCTGGTGAAGCACAAAGAGTACTGTGGCAAGTCATAGCCGGTCGCGCAGGAACGCCCGTAGACATGACCGTCTTGAGAAACGGTGAGTTGGTCACAGTTGAAATGTTGCACATGAACATTGAAGATGTCGAAGACAAGAATCGCAGACGACAATACGAGTGTCTATTGGACTCACTCGGTGCGCCTCACTACACCGATGAAGGTGATCTGATTGAGAGTGCAAAGAAAGATGCCAACGATTTGAGAAACGCGGCTCGATTTGGCACTCAACGCTTGCAGTTGGATTTGGATTCACTGCGGAACAAAAGAAATGCATTACCGAATGAATAGCTGATAAAGCGAATTAAAAATGGGAGAAGGCTCGTCCGAGGAGAACGAGCCTTCTGGCGTTTCGGCAATCATCGCCAAACTTAGAGCTATCGCAAACTTAGAAGCTAATGCCGCCGTCTGCTCTGATGGTTTGTCCGGTGACCCATTGACCATCCTTAGAAGCAAGGAACGCCACCACTGCTGCGATATCTTCAGGTTCGCCAACTCGTCCGAGTGCAGTTTTTGAGATTGCATCTTGTTTGCCCTGTTCGCTCATTGCTTGGTCGTACATGTCTGTGGCAGTGGTACCAGGTGCGACACCATTGACCGTTATTTGTCGTGGTCCCAATTCCTGTGCCCAGATGCGAGTAAGGGCATCGAGAGCGGCTTTGCTCGCTGAATAGACGCTGGCGCCCTTCATCGAAAGGTCTGCAGCAACGGAAGAAACGTTGATGATTCGTCCGCCATTTTGCATCAGTTTCAGCGCTGCGGTAGTGGTGGCAATGACACCAGCTACGTTAACATCGAATACTCGATGGTAGTGATCGAGATCGATTTGATCGACAGGTCGACCGTCGAACACTCCAGCATTGTTTACGAGAATGTCGATCTTTCCGAGTGTTTCTTCAAGATAGTTGGCTAAGTTTTTGGTTTCTTCGACTGAAGCCACATCTGCTTTTAACGCGACTGCGCCCTCGCCGAGTTTCGCCATCTCTGCAACTACTTTATCGGCTGATTCTTTGTTTTTTGTATAACTGATTGCAACAGTCGCGCCTTCTTCGGCGAGTCGAAGGGCAATGGCTTTACCGATACCGCGGGAACCACCAGTCACTAGAGCGACTTTTCCTGCGAGTCTTTTGGTGTTTGCTGTTTCTGGCTTTTCTTGTACGAGTGTCATTGGGGTTTCCTCCGGCGATTCATTTGATTGCTTGTTTTCGTAAGGTAGTCAGTAGACTGATCGGTCTAACATGGCAATGTTAATCAGACGTAATGGATCTCTCCCAATCCATACCGCTTTAGCTTGTTTTCTTGAGCACCGCAGCGCCTAACTGCATGCTCTTAGAATAGACCGGTCGGTCTAATCGGTCAACTACCCCAGAAATAAATTTTGGAAAAGCTGATGTGGCGCATGAACTCACAAATGATGATTGCTTAAAGTGCGGGAATGCGTTCGAAGTTCCCAGCTCAAGCTTCTTTAGGGCGATGGACGAAAATGTGCCACACGTCAGGTTCTATCTGCTGCGCCCAAAAGTCAAGGCCACGGGACTCCCAGATATCGTAGAGAGGCTGCGGTTCCCATTTGTGGATGATGCCTATAACGTCGCCAGGCTTGCTGGTATTAACTGCTATATTGATAGGTGGCATTGGATCGCCGAGCGCTTCATCGATTGGAGCTAGATCAACCCACTTAATTTGAGTTAGATCTACGCCGTTCATCCATTCTGGTTGCTCAGCAGACGATTGAGGAAGCGATAGGTCAATTTCGTTATCGCCATCATATGCCGGCAGTCCAGCAAGCTCATGAATTTTTGCAAGCACTTCTGGCGCAGGTACACCTGCAATTGCTGCAACGCGACCTACAGTGATTCGTGGTGGCATGACCTTTCGCAAAATAGGATTGCGCAGTCTCTCGAAGTCATGAGGGTTCAGACTAATGATATATTCGAGAATTGACGGGTGCGCGGCAAGTGCTTCGGATAATCGAGTCTTTGGATTCATGGAGCTATGATATCCGAGTTCGGGATATGTTGAATTGGACGAGTACCATCGCCGATGAACGTGCTAATTCGACGCATCGAAAAACATTTCGTTCTGGGTATGAAATTGGTGCTATTTGATCAATCGCCGCCTGTATTCCTGCGGCATCCAGCATTAATCAGGACTCCCTAATCGTGCATCATACACCCAATCCGCTAAGAGCTTGACTTTTCCTAGCTTGAGAATTTCAAGTGGAGTATGTTCGTCAAATCTTTCATTGGGCGAATTCAACCACATCTTCAGTCCTTTAATAGAGCCTGTGACAGCAAACAGACTTCGAGCTATGCGCTCGAAGTCGCGCATTGCAGGCTGAATATTTAGAGAATCTGGCGTCTTTGATAGAGCTTGTCGCGAAGTTTCTAAATTGGAAGCAAGTTCGGTCATGTTCAAATCAAATATCTGCGCAATCAACTCTGCATCAAGTCTTCCTTTGTCATTACGCAATTCTTCAACAGGTGCAAACGTTAAGTCATTTTGCTGCAGATCGGTCAAGGTTATTCGCTTTTCGAACAACCTCGATAAATGATATAGCAGCTTTCCTGCTGTCACCGGCGTTTGTATTATCTCTACGAGTGGCTCAGCTGCAGCCAAGATCCAGTCTTGCTCGCTTGGCGTTTTTGCACTTAGAAGAATTGCTGGAATGCCTGGTTTTCGTTTTCGCAGTTCAGCGATCAACTCGATGCCGGTCATACCAGGTAATTTCAAATCAACAATGACTAGGTCTGCTCGTCCTGTCGTTAATGAGTATTTCAGTTGATCAGCCGATGCCGCTGGCCAAAGCGTAATATTTGGCATCTCTCTGCTAACGAGGTCTCGCTGCAAGCACTTTTTAGGATCGAGAACCAACGCGGTAAGACTTTTCATTGCTTTAGTCTCTATCATTCCTTTACACCCATTCTATCACGTTGTGCAACCATAACGCAACCGATACGCAACTTAAAAGCAACATAGCGATTCAAGCCTTATTGGCGAAGTATTCCTTCACCAGGTTTCGACTTTCATTACATGAGACCGTCGCCAACATCCCAGCGATGCCCTCTGTTATCTCATGCTTGGCGCCGTGAACTTTCTTTGAAGCTTCGATTGTCTTACGTCCGTGAACCTCAGCATTTTCCCAATCTCCAAGCGCAATGTAGCAAGTTAGAAGTGATATGTGCATTGATAAAAAGTCTGCATCCATTTTGAGTCTTCGCTTGTTTTGTATAGCTAGCGCCTTCTCGAACGAAGATCGTGCCTCGTCAAACTTTTGCTTTGCCAGACGAAACATTCCGTACTCCATCAACAACAGCGTGTGAATCTTCTTGTCCTCAGGACCACTTCTGCGTCCAAACTCAATTGCGCGTTTAACAACCGCCTCTGCATCGTCAAGCTTGCCAGCATCGACGAAGGCAAGAGCATATGCAAGGTATGAGTGCAATACTTGATCTGTCGAGAGGCGCTTCTCAATCGCGATTTTCAAAGAGCGATCGAGTAAGACCAACGCCTCGTCTATCTTGTTGTTGTTTTGTGCTTCGATGCCTGAACGAAGACTTTCGAACCAAGGAATTTCATGCGGAAACAGTACGCGTGGAAACATAACCTTTTCTCCTGTGGGGGTGTCTGTTCAGGGAGCTAAGGATGTTGAATCTTTGGAGTAGGGAGCGCTGTACTCAGTATCGTTCAAGAACTGACGAAAGTCACTGTGGATTTACACAGTCTTTTTGCAAAGCGGATTAATTCAAACTACTGCTGCAGCGGCTCCGCCGAAAACGCAGTAACTGCGCCCTCTTCTGCTTCGTACGCTATGGAGATCGGATTGCAACATACCTCGCAATCCTCCACATATGCCTGCCCGCCGGCACTCAGATCTAGCATCATTGAGATCTCTTCCCAGCAATATGGGCAGGTGAAGAAGTATTCTTCTAACAACTATAACTTCCTTGAACCATGATCAGTTCCACGCGAGCTGCTGCAGTACTTTGTCTGGAATCTCCACCGCATCGTCCTTCATAACTTGCGCATGAAACTCGTTTGCGCGATCTCCAGGCAGTCGTACTTTGCCATTCTTCGTTTTTGCACTGCGCAACTTTTCAACCATTGCTGATGCCGATGATATGAACTGTTTCTTCCCAACAAACATATCTGGATCGAATCCAATAACGACGTTTCCCCACTCGCTTTTCGAATCGCAGAAACCGGCGCCGACAAAGGGGCCGCCAAGCAGTTCCACTAACATTCCTATTGATGATCCCTTATAGCCTCTATCGAATGGAAGTACCATTCCTTCTTTCATCACGAGCTTCGGATCAGATGTGGGATTGCCTTGCGCATCTATGACTGATGTGGGATCAACTTCCTTGCCTTCCGCGGCGGCAAGCACCAGTCCATACCATGCAATTGCTGCTGTTGCCATGTCGAATGTCACAGGCTGAGCGGTTGTTGGAAAACTGATGGCAATTGGGTTGGTTCCGAAAAGTGCTTCTAGACTGTCGAATGGTGCCACTGTCGGTGGTGTTCTGCCAAGCATGATTGCGATGTTGCCGTCGGCGGCCAACTGTTCTGTGAAGTATGCAAGTGCACCGCAGCTGGAGCGCACGCCTTTTATGCCAATCACAGCGACTGGACTGCCTTTCAATAGCTCTTTGGTTTTATTGATGGCCCATTGCATGATGAGCATACCGTTGTTTTCACCGCCATCAACCCAGGCAGAGCATCTAGTTTCTTTTAAAACGCTTATTGGTCTGAGTGAGTTCTTCTTTTTCAGTGCAGGTTCGTTGACGAGCTTGAGAAGACCTTGGTTGTTTCCGTGTGTGACTGCCCAAAGAATCGGCGCGCTTACGATTGTCGCTTCCTCAGTGGTGAAGCCTCTTTCAATCAGTGTGCTGTTTAGCTTATCGGTAAGCTTTTCAATAGAAAATAACACTTGCTTGATCTCCTACCTGAATCGTTCAAGGCTATCACAATGGCGACTTATTTATTGAGTTTTCGAATCGATTTATAATAGCCACAGACTTTGAGGAACGGACTTTGTATTCGATCAGATTGATGACAGAAGAGGATTTGCGTCCATTGGCGGCTGTGTATGTGCGTGCATTTCAAGATCCCGAAGTGATGGAGAAGTGGACGGAAGATACTGCGTACATGCTGTTGGCGGATTGGTTTAGGCGGCAACCGGATTTGGCCTTCGTAGCTGTTGAGGACAATGAGTGGTTGGGTGCGTTCATTTCTGGGATTCGACCGTGGTGGGACGGCTATCACCTTGTTGATGGCGAGTTGTTTGTTGATGGTGCGCATCAAGGGAAGGGAGTTGGAAGCGAGTTGATCAAACGCGTTATCAACACAGCTAAAGAAAAGTACAATCCAGTGCTGTGGGAGACTTATACGTTTCGAGGCACTGACTTTCCAATGACTTGGTACAAGCGACTGGGGTTTCGCGAGATTGAGGAGTGGACGATGATTCGAGCCGATATCTCGACCGTGCTGCAGGTTTTGTCGACCAGTTAGCTGTGAGTATCTAGGCCGTTCCGTCTTTAGTCAAAATCAAGCTTGTCGTAAGTCCAGTCTCGGTTGACTTGAATCTTCTTCTCGTATTCTTTGATGTCTTGATCTAACTTCGCAAGTTTCTCTGTTTGCTTGGTGCTCTTCAAAAAGTCGCCATAGTTCTTGAAGAGAATCCGAGCTCTTGGGTGGCGATATGCGCTGTCTGGAGCTTCCATGGTTTCGGCTATGCTCTTTGCAAAGAAAGCGTCGGCAGCCTCTTCTTGTCCCGGTTGGAAATTGCTTTTTGCCACTCCCGTGTACGAGTCCAAGATCAACTGTTTCTTTCTGGCACTATTGGCGAAAGCCGCGACTATGCATGGGAAATAATCGCTCTCGCTAGCCTTCTCGGCAATCTGTATTGTGTCCGTATAAGCTTTCGCCGATTCTTCAAACTTCTTCGCACCAAAGCAGCAATCAGCGACAAGCTTGATGTCTTCGGCGACCAAGATGCTTGGTTCTTTGAATCGCTTTTTGTCGATTGCCAGGCAGCGTTGTGCGTAAGGAATCGCTTCTTCTGGCTTGTTGTTATCTTTCAAGAGCGCTGCCAAATTGCCGGTCGCCAACGCCAAGTCCACAGGCTTGGCAGTCTTTTGCTTGTCGAGCTTTTCAATTAATGCCTTGAGCTTGGTTTCGGCTGCTTGGTAGTCTTTGGCCTGGTGCAGTTTGGAGCTCTCTTCCGTCACCGTCAGCACTTCTTTACTGGCGCCGTCGGTGTAGGGGCTGGTTTGACTGTATGCAGGTGGACAGCAGGTCGCCAAAAACGCGCTGATTCCGATTAGCAATATGTGTTTTGTAAATTTTGTGCTCACGTCTGTGCCTCAGGACAAGTGTCCATAATTATGCACTACAGAGTAAGACTTTTCATTGATTAGGTTGTTAAGGTGGCACGGCGATTGGCTAGCAGGTCCATAATTTTTGATCTAAGACTTCGATTGAATTCATCTATCTCCTTCTCGGAAATAGAAAGAGTGCGTTCAATAAAGTCGAGGTCATTTTGCAGCTGCGTACTGAAAGCGACTTCGTCGACGGGGGACACTTTTCTATATACGATGTGCACGTGATCTCTTTGTGTCCAGAAATTTCCGGTGAGCCTGAGACCGTCTCTGATATTCGGAGGATGGCTAAGCATGCGGTAGTCGCCAGAGTAGTTGATGTGTCCTTCAATGATCACCCCATCTACTTCGCGCATTCGAGAGGCGTAGTCGTCAAACTCTAGAGTCTTATCAGCGCCTGCGTGAAATGTGCTATTAGTACGGTTCGTAATCTCTATGGTTTCTGGGTGAATCTTGGGAGCGACAATCGTGTACTTCTCGAGCAGCTTCGAAGTCAGTGCATCATCCGATTCTTCCAATTCAGACGTTCCAAGAACATTGATCTCTTCGATTAGATCACGAGTGATCATCCTCAGAATCTTCGTCAGCTCTTCGAGCCGAAACATTTCATTTGTCCGTGCCATCTCAAGATCCTCTGTGAACGATTACTTGCTTCTCGTGCGCGTTATCGCCGGTCCCGGTTTTTGTACTCCTCCGAGACGAACAGGAATGAGTCCTTCTCGAATCTGTCCTGCCCAATCAAATTTTGGTTTGATTATGAAAGTGCCTGTTTTGTCTAGCGCACCGTATTTGGTGCCATACTGAACCACCGCGTGCCCATCTACAAACTCTTGCGCTTCATCAAAGAGCATGTTTGTGAGCGGCTTTCCAGCCTTGTTCACAAATCCATATTTCCCGTCTTTTCGAGTGCGAATAAATCCTTCAATGAAGTTCTCGTCAAAGGTATCATCAAATCCGGGAACTTGCTTTCCGGCTTTGTCGATCATGAATGCGTGTCCCCAGTCAAATCCGACATGGGCCATGCCGTCTTTGAACAGTCCACCATATTGGTACTGTGCCGGAATCACAAATTTGCCGGAGCGATCGATGTAGCCAAAGCCCATTTTTTTGTCAGGAACGGCAACACCTGCAAGACCCTCCGAAAAATCTTCGGCGAATCTGAACTGGGGTGTGATCACCTCGTTGCCGTCTTTGTCTCGGTAGCCATACTTGTCGTTTCTCTTGAATCGGACAAGACCTTCCGACATTGGAAAGGTGTTTTGTTCAAGAAGAATGTTTCCCTTGTGGTCGATTCGCACGGCTTTTCCTAAGACCTCGGGGTTAACTTCGGCGACGCCATCTTTGAAGTTTCCTTGTGACAATCCCGCAAATTTCGAGGGTATTGCATAATTACCGCTCTTATCGATGTATCGCCACCAGCCGTCGATTTTGACGGCGCAAAGACCTTCGTGAAACTCGCTTACTTGCTCGAATGTGGGAGGTATTACGATGGTTCCTGCGCGATCGATAAAAGCCCGTTTGTCATTGATGCGCACACCGGCGAGTCCTTCTGAAAATTCGCCGACATCTTCATACTTCGGCGCGAGCACAAACTTCCCTGTGGGGTCGATAAAACCCGCTTTTGCGCCAACCAATTTGTCCGGCATTCTATAGACACCACTTTTGTCTGGCAGAAACAAGTGATTACCCATGATGAGCCCAGGCAGGTGTTTTTCTGTTGCGGTTTCTTTTGAATTGGACTTTGCGGCGAGCGCTGATGATCCGACGCTCAGTAAACGACAGCAAGTAAGAGTCTATTGAACAACTGTGTCTCGCCTCATGAATTGATGAGATCTGTATACCACGCTAATAAGGGGTAAACGACTTAACTTCCTTTTCGAATTCGTCGAGACTTCGCAATCTCTGATCGAGAATTTGAGATGGCAACTCACCGTGTTTTCTGGCTCGACTTTTTCTTATCCATCCTTTGACTGCGGTATAGGGCGTATTAAGCAATGCATAGCCTTGCCCAGTTGCAATTGCGATTCTTCCGCCAAAGGCAGTTCTAATTGCTGAGCGCGGGTTATGTCGCAAGCCAAAGTATCCAACTGTAGAACATACACTACCGCCGACTCCCAGAAGTCCAATTATTGGACCAGAGACAGACTGTTGCTGCGCGACTTGTCTATAGCGTTCGATCTGCCCCACCTCTCTATCTAGAGTTTTATCGAGCTTTTCTGAACGGTCGTTCAACAGAATTGCCGACGTTGCCAATTGTTCTTCTATGCTGCTGGGATTACTCTCTTCATAGTCAGTTAAATCTGCGACGGACATGCCCGGGGGAAACTCGGGTGGTCGCTCATCCGGAAATTCCTTGGCTAGTTTGTGTTCTTGCACCTTTCTAACCGTCAATCCGACAACGTTTCGAAAGATTGGGTTAACTGTTGCGATCGAGTTTGCCACTAGACCTAAGATAACTCCTGTTCCTCCCAATCTGTTGTTACGAAAGAGCGCCTGGCGTGCCCGTATGCCGGCAAACAGTCTCATGTAATTCTGCACCGCATCGACGGTGAAAAATGTGTTTTCTCTCCAGGCTAGATCTCTGGAATGACAGCTCCAGGTGCGAAACTCATACAATAACTGGTGTCTGATTCTGCGCAGCAATACATCTTCCAGCTCATGTATTTGGCGTATATGCGGACTGGTTTCCTTAGCCGCAAGAGTCCTTCTGTGGTCGATTAGCTCTGTAGTTCGATCCACAATTTTTCGAACGTATTCGATTGACGCCTTTGGCGAATAGCCGTGTTTGCGTGCTTGCCACATGACCCATGTGTTTTGCGCTAACTCGAGAGCTGAGGCACTGCCGCTCACGGCACTGCCGGCGATCGCACTATAGATTCCCTTTTCCAAGGATCTGCGAGATATCTTTTTTGGCTCGTCCAATCCTCTTGCTTGTTGACTAATGTCTACTATGCTACCGGCAAAAGATGCAGCTGTTCCTGCCTCTCTTGCTAGTGGATACGTCCATGTTCTCCAGGGTTGGTGGTAGTTGGATTCCTTCTGAAATTTGGCATTGAAGCGTGAGAGCTTGATTAGCTCGAGATACAGCGCCCTGTCGGTCTCCATGATGGAGTTGGGCAAACTTCGGTCGGGGCTCGGTTCAATCAGGCTGTTACCATCTGCGTATGCTGGTTGTGGAGACACCATCAGCATTACACAAAACATGGTGCTTAATGCTGCCAAATTAATCCGCTTTGGTGATACCGATACCATCATGCTCTGGTTTTTCGATACTCGCTTACTTCATCAAGCAGAGCGCCTAAGAATTGCTCGAGGCTGTGCGTAGGGTCGGGTGATTCTGCGGCGATGCTGATGATGCCCCGCGATGCAAGGATGCGTTCTTGCACCGCATTTGGTTTTGCCATAAAAAAGAAAGATCTGGGGCGATCTTGAACGTGTTGTTCTGCGGAGTTCCAAACCTTTGCCAGTTTGTACAACAAGAAACGCAGATTGATGTCCGTGAGGCTGCTGCCAATAAAGAGAATCGATTTACCTAAAATGTCAGAGCGCAGTTTGATATCGAGCGGGCTTTCCAACTCGAGACGTTGTAGATATGTGCTTTCAGCAAAAACGAGAGAGTTGACATCATCAAAGTCTCCGTGAAACTTGATGATCTGTGTCGCAAGTGGCTTGATATCAAGCAAATCTCGTACGTTGACTATTTTGGTAAAGGGAACGCCGTGTGCATCGAAGGCACGCTCTAACCAACGATCATAGTTTGTCGTGTAAATTATCGGAAAATCAAGCTTGATGATTAGCTCGTGAACTCTGGATTTTGAGATGTCGATTCCAGAGTGGTGCCATTCGTCGTCCAGAAGATCGCGCAAACCCGTCAGCGAACCTTTTTCCAACATGTAAAATTCAGCCAGCTCGCGAAGCTCGCCCATGGTCATGAATTCGCTCGTGTCGAGCTTTAAACCGGCAGCTAACCGGTTGAGCAGCTCTTTTGCATTCGGCAGCCCAAGCCCAATGGATACCCCACTGCCTGCAAACAAAATGACTTTCTTTCTGGCTATCGCCTCGGCGAGACTTTGCAATTGCAAGCCGGCCCTCCCACGTTTCCCGCCTATGATACCTATATCTATGGCAGGCAACCTGAGAACGGGCG
>CAZCZI010000079.1:0-33835 GCA_964503045.1 uncultured Candidatus Obscuribacterales bacterium | reverse complement strand
TGATACTCCCGGTGTCTGAATTGAGAGAGCTTTCAAATTACGCAGAGCTGTCAGTCGCCGGGCACCCTTGTCTGTAATTTTCGTGTTGGAGAGATAGAGGGTATTCATGTTTTTCAACTTCAGGATGTAGGGAATGCTCGCATCGGTTATGACAGTATTGGTCAGCTCGAGCTGTGTAAGACTAGGATATAGTTTTGAAATTCTTTCGACGGTGTGATCATTGACCCTAGTGTCGGAAAGTCCCAATGACACTAAGTTTGGATTAGGTGTAGTAGTATCGTCGAGAGCCCCAGCTGAAATATTACAGTTGCCCACTTCAACCAACCGTAAGTTATTCATACCATTGATTGATTTCAAGGCTGAATCAGTCAACTCTGTGCGTTCTGCTCTCACGACTCTAAGTTCCGGAAGTTTCGACAACAGCTCAGCAAATGTCTTGTCTGTCAGTCCGGTGCCTGTCACGTTCAAAGAAACAAGATGTTTGAGCTCTCCCAGCTCCTGCATGACGCTGTCGTCTACTCCGGTATTGAACAAATCAACTCTGGTCACATTGAATCTAGAGATGCGACGAACTCCCTCTATCGTTGGGTCAAAACCACGCGCATGCTCTTCCTCGTAATTCACACAATAGGTTCCGCCACCAACTTCGCCCATATTCCAAAGTTTTTCATCCACACGAAACGACTTTCCGACATTCATGCTTTCCATAGGTTTGCTGTTGTTGCCGGGAGTAGAAGTTAGCATCATGCCGGCACCGGCTGCAATGGCACTCACTGCAATTGCAATCGCAGCGATACGTAACGTGGAAAGCTTGTTTTTCGATGACTTCGAACTTGTAGTTACAGCTTCAGCTCTCCGTTCTAGGAGGGCTTGTTTCATGTCGTCTGCAGTTTGAAACCTGTTTTCCGGCAGTTTTTCTAATGCTTTGGCAATGAGCTGCTCAATATACTCAGGGAACTCTCGGCCGGCAGCAATAGATAAATGCGGTGGTGGCTCAGTTTGGTGGCGCATTACCACCGACAGCGGATGCCCGGTGAAGGGTGGCTTTCCAACTAGCGCTTCGAATAGGCTGCATCCGACAGAATACAGGTCTGTTCTTTGATCAACATTGCCGCCAGCCTGCTCAGGACTCATGTAGAAGGGGCTGCAGGCAATGTTGTCTACACTGGTATCGTTGATATCTTCATCGACCTCTCTGGCCGTTCCAAAATCAATTACTTTCACTGTCCACTCACCACTGGTAGTGCGACCGAGCATAATATTGTTTGGTTTGATGTCTCGATGAACAACACCACGATTGTGCGCGTGTGAAAGTGCATCGAGAACTTGTGAAAACACTTCGGTTGCGCCTTCGATGTTTAGGGTTCCGTGTCGGCTCAGATACTGTGCCAATGTAATTCCGTCGATCCATTCGGTGACGAGAAAGAGCCGGCCGTCTTTCATGGTTCCAAAATCTTGAACGGTTACAACATTTGGATGTTGCAACTTTGACGCGGCTTTTGCTTCTCGTTCAAAATATTCTTGCTGTCGTGACTCCTCCACCGTTTCTCCAGGAATGACCTTCACGGCTACGGCTCTTCCCAGCTTCGTGTCTTTGGCTTTGAAAACCGTCCCTGCACCACCGTGCCCCGCCACGCTCTGGAAGTGATATCGGTCACCAGATATGGCATCATTCGGGGGCAGCTCGATTCCTTCAGAAACGACCTGTTCTTCGGTTACAAGACAAGTGCAAACTCTAGGTTTGAAAATCCATTGCGTGAGCGAGCCTTCTGACTTCGTTATCTGACACCCGCAAAGGCTGCAGAGCTTGGTGCTATCCGTTTTGCTGGATTCGCCGGTACCGCAAGAACACTTCGACGGGTCGAAGATCCATTGCGTCATCGACCCCGATTTTCCGACGGGTTTTTCACATTGATCGCATAAACTTGTTTGCGAGTCGTTCATCGGTTGCCCGTGGAATCTTGTGAGAAGTTTGCCTCTTCGTCTTTATTTTGCGTGCGATTAGTCTCAAGATTGACCAACACAGCTGTGCCGTCATCTTTAAAGTCGTCACGATTGACGCGGCTGACTATCCGGTTTTTGCCCATACCGCTAACAATAATGCTACAGCGCGGCAAGCTTCGATGCAAATCATCGATTGACGCTTGCGTGATGTGTCCGTTATCGCTGAGAAAGACTCTGCGAAGCTGAGAGAGGTTTTTCAACTTGGCGATTCCTGCGTCAGTCACAGCGGTGTTAGCAATAAGAAGGTATCCGAGGTCTTTCATGTTTGCAGCGATCACGTCGAGTGATTTGTCTGTAATCGGCACTCCTGAAAGATTCAAATTCGAGATCAGTGGCACCGATTGTACGAGGGTAATGATCCCTTTGTCAGTCACCTTTGTCAGTGCGAGATTGACATTTCTAACGGTTGGAACTTTAGCAATCGCCTCAACGCCGGCATCTGAAATGGCGGTATCACAAACATCGATTGAAACCAGCGAGGGATACTTCGGAAGCACATTCTTCAGTCCTTCATCTGTGACTGAAGTAGCCTTCAACCGAATTTGGGCCAACGATTTTATGGATGGCAGTTTTTTAAGACCTTCGTCAGTTACCTCTGTTTCTGTCAAATCGAGGTGCTCCAGCTCCGTTGCATTGTCTATTAGATACAGTGTTTTGTCGGTAAGTCCGGAGTAACGAAAATCCAAACTGTGGAATTTTTTGCCATCAAACTTTGCAAACTGAGAAAATTTCAGGTGTCCTAACTTTCGAGTATCACCATGTTCAAAGTATTTGGCGGTGCCGTCGCCGGGCTCGAGTTCTTCAAGTTGCGGCATGATACTTGAGATTTCGCGCTTTGGTCCGATACTCACTTTTGATGGAGCGTTTGATTGCGATTGCGTGAAGAGAATTGGAAAGGTCACGCCAATTACTGCAATAGCGCCAACCACACCGATGAGTACAGCCGGCTTAACTCGCAGCGGTTGAGACTTCGCGCTTTCGTGGTCGGCAACCTCCATCCGCTGAAGCAAAGCATCCTTAACTTCGGCAGCAGTTTGAAAGCGATCGGTGGGTGACTTTTCGAGCAGCTTCGCCACAATCTGTTCGAGATACACAGGAAACTCCGCACCTCCAGCGGCAGAGCTGAGAGTGGGCGCAGGCTCTGTCTGGTGGCGCATTACGACATTCATCGCTGGGCCGATAAACGGCGGTCTACCGGTCATTGCTTCAAACAAACTGCACCCAAGCGAGTACAGGTCGCTAGTTTGCTCGATCAACAATCCGGTTGCTTGCTCCGGGCTCATGTAGTATGGGCTGCAGGCAATGTTTTCGGCGCGAGTTAGCGCTCCTTCTTGTCCGATCTCTTTGGCTGTTCCAAAGTCGATAATCTTAACGGTCCAGCCACCAGATATGGTTCGTTCCAACATAATGTTGCTTGGTTTGATATCACGATGCACGACGTTATTTTTGTGTGCATGCGACAATCCATCAAGTATCTGACAAGCAATCTCAACGGCAGTTTCAACGGGGACTCTTCCGTGGCGAGTCAGATACTGAGCCAGCGTAATTCCGTCAAGCCACTCCGCCACCATATATAGTGACCCATCTTTCATTTCTCCAAAATCAAGAATGGTGAGGATGTTTGGATGTTGCACCTTCGAAGCAGCCTTTGCTTCGCGCATGAAGACTTGAGAGGCGCGGGGGTCATCGTCTTGTGCTTGAAGGATCTTCACCGCTACCGGTCTTCCAAGTTTATTGCTTATGGCTTTGTAGACTGTTCCTATGCCGCCACGTCCAGCAACACCGGTGAAGTGATATGGCAATCCTTCAATCATTTCGTCTTGCGGCAAGACTGCATCATAAAGTTTGGTATCGCTATCTGATGCTGTCAGGCAAGAGCAATTCTTCGATCGAAAAATCCATTGGGTCATCGAGCCTTCCGACTTTTTCTTGGTCGGCAGTCCGCATAGAGGGCAGAGGCTGAGCTCCGGTTTGGAGGCAGATTCAGATTCTGATTGGCAGGAACATTTGTTGGGATCGAAAATCCATTGGGTCATCGAGCCCGATTTTGTTTGGGGCTTGCCGCATCTTTCACAAACGCTGGATTCGATCGTCATTTAATCCGGATTGAACTCGCGGTGGCACCGCATTATCGATTTTGTTCCACCCATAGAACAAGCTCAATCCAGCTGAATTGCGTTGCCTAGTTGACCGGCAAAGGTTATCGCGCTACTTGCGCTTCGAAAGTTCGACCAGGGCTGCTCATTACGCGCTTTTTAGTGCCGTTTGAGATCTTCAAAGACTTCGACATCTCTTGGAAGACTGGGGTGTAAGCGTCATGGATAGCGGCTGTCGATGTGAAATTGAGGGTGTAACCGGTGAGACCTTTGAGCGCCGAAACCGAGGTAATCTTCACCGCCGGCATGCTGGGTGCGCTGAGGTCGATTACGCTTTTGTACGCGGAATTCTTCGAGAGGTCGCCTTCGGGCTTGCTGGAGACGACTTTTCCTTTCCAATTGGCCTTCGCCATGCTCTTGATTGAGTTGTCGTTTTGCTCGTCGACAAACTGTTTTAGCGGTTTTGTCTTCTTCAAAACATCCATCGAGATGCTCATGTTAATGCCGGGCTCGTTAGGGCGAAACCGTGCCAGGCAGGCACCCGAGGGTGGCTGCTCGATAAGCCAGCTCTTCGGGTACTTCATGGAGATGCCGTTGGCTGGGTCGTTTAATGTTGCCATCGTGGCGAGGGCCTTGGCAGCATCCGCCTTCGCCTGATCGGCTGTAGGCTGCGCCAGCGCGGCACTGCACGACATCATGAGAGTGATTAATGCAACACTAAGCCTCTTCATTACTCCTCCAAGAGTTCTTTAGAACCTTATCTGTCCCGACTGATGGATCATAGCAATGGTTCTCAAATTAAGCTTTATTGTCTATATGAGTTACCAGGTGGCGGCTCTTGGGCAAATTGAACTATGAACCTCGATAGGAGAGGAGCAGTGGGGGCTCGGAAGAGTATCAGACGTAGGCGGAAGCTGAGGACCCGGGGTGGTTTTCAGCTCGTCGAAACGCTCGTGGCGCTAGTTGTGGGAGCGACAATCGCCTATTCACTCGTATCTATGCTCTCGCAGACAATGCGTCAGAGTGCCGCGACACAGAATGAGCTGATGGCAAATCAGATGGCATTTGGTCTTCTCGAATACCTGAAAAAGAGAGATTTCAGCGAACTCAATAATCTCCAAGGTGCATCGTTTGATCTGCTAATAAATCGGGATACTTTGGGACAAATAGCACTTGGGCCGAGACCAGATCCTGTGGTTTTGGATCTAGTAAATCAGACTTGGTCTCAAGAATCTCGAAGCAACAAATTTCAAGGAGCGGCGAAACTCAATATTGAAGCAGGTCCGATTAACAGGAGCGTTCGACTCATCGCTGCTGTCTATTGGAGCGATGGGCAGAATGCCGGATTGCGAACAATTGTTGCCAGTACCGTTGTTACTGAAAGTGGCGCGCAGGATTGGAGGCAATGAAGAAGATTCGTACTGCGAACGGTATGTCTATTACGGAACTTCTAGTTTCGACCATTTTGATGGGCTTCTGCTTCTCGGTCATCGGTGAGCTTGTGGTTCTCAACACATTAGCGGCAACAAAGCTTACTAACAAGACTGATGGTCTTAGTGCTTCTCGATTTGCTGCAGAGCGGATTAAGAATGATGTAAAAGTTGGTAAGGCTTTTCTTGCAACTTACAATTCTCCAGTGGGCAGTTTTGCAGACGATTCCCAAACATTGATTGTCCAACAGCCGGTATTCTACAAAGACTCTGGAAATCCAAATGACTCACAAAACGGATTCCCGGTAAAGGCAGATGACGGAACTGAGTTAGTAAACGTAGTAATCTACAAAGTGGTGCAAGACTCAACAAATCCAAATGAGTTCCTTCTACAAGTCAGCAGATTTGTAAGCCCAGTAACTGAGTGGCCAAAATCGAATCAGAACTTTGACGTACGAGCTCCCATTACCACTCCAGTAACAATCTTAAGTGGAATCGTAGGTCCCAAGGATCCACTTGACCCTACAAAACCTCCGCAAGTTTTCCAATATATCGAAAGTATTTGGGACTCTGTTAACGAACAATATTCGACTTCATTGGTGAAGTCGGATGCACATCCTATGATCGGCGGCGTTACGATTGACCTTGAAGTGAAGAGAGGATCTGACGCCAATAAGAAGTACGCCACTACATTCGGTTCTCATTCGGAAGCATTTCTCAAGTACAATCGGAACGCGGAGCTCACAAACCTATGAGACGCAAACGCGGATACGCTCTTGTTTCAACTATGGTAATTGGCTGCTTCGCGATCGCGTCATTAATGGCGTTGAGTGGATTTGTTATGTTGGACACCCAATCCGAATCGCGTAGAAAGCAAACAGCAATTCTCAGTAATGCGGCTGAAGCTGGATTAGACTATGCCATCCACAAGTTTAATACTGAATATCCCTGTGCTCTCGATCCTGTATCAGGCAACTCGCTTGAATCGGATTTACCCCCTGGGTACTTGGACGCATCTTATGGAACAGTTTCAAACAATGCTGCGAATGTATCTGTCAAAATCACTGTAAAGAAAGTAACCGACACTGATTGGGCCGCATTGGAAATATTTTCGACGATCTACAATCCGCAGCTTGACCTAGCTAAGAGTAGAGCTACTGGTAACGGCGTGCCTCCATCAAATAACCTTGCCGACCTCACAGGTGCCACCATCGAATCTGACTACTGGAGAGTATTAGAGAGTAAAGCAACAGTTGCCGGTCGGTCCAAAACATTTCGCGCAATTTTGATGCCATTCCTTTCGGCACCCGTAACCCTCGGTTCACCGCCAAGTAACGGCTCTCCAATGTTCAAGTATGGTTTGTTCGCTAACACCTCACTGAGTACCGGAAATCTTGGCATAACAGTCTCGACGAACGAATCTTCGGCCGCAATTCCCCCCTCATCGTCGACTGAAGGGTACAGATACAAGATGGATCTCGCCACAAATCAGATAGCTTCAATCGGAGCTAATTCAGACATTCAAGGTAATCTGATTGTTATGAGTTCGTTCTCTAACCCTGGTCAACCAGTAGTGAGCAACGATGGTCTCATCGAGGGTCGCGTTGCCGTCAACAATGATATTGACGCAAGTACCGTGATTTCGCATACCGGACAACTTTCAGATCCGAGCGATAATGTATTGGCCAATGCAGATCCAACTACAACTCGAGTCGGGGATGGCGGCGGTGGAGCAGCAGACAACACCACACCTGTTTCAACCGCACAGAGTACCGATCCATTCCAAATGAATCCGTCATTCGGCTCAGGGAACAATGCACGACCTCTTGGGACTCTAGATCAAGTTCAGGCAGGCTCAGAGACTCCAACCATTGGGAAAGGTGATTACCAATCATATGGGTTAAGCACGCAAAACATGGACACATCTGCGGCGCCAATTCAGTTCGACAATTCATCACCAGTGCGAATCTTTGTGAAAGATAGCCCAGGAAGCACAGAAGCAGTTAGTATCGATGCTTCGATGTTAACTACTCCGTCAGATCCTAGAAATCTACAAATCTATTACTCAGGCACGAAGCCAATAAATATATCACTTGGATCGAACAAAACATTTAGCGGACTGATATATGCGCCGCTGGCGACCGTGCAGACAACCGGATCTGGCACTTTTCAAGGCGCAATTGTTGGCGACACAGTGAACATAAATCACTCTGGTTCAATGATTGTGAACACTGACCTAAGCGACGTAAGTCAGAGCGCAAACTATACCGCCGGGTTGTACAGAAACATCAATGGTTCAGAAAATCCTCTTGCACGTGGATGGCGTTGGAAGCCAGTAACCTGGGAGGATGTGCACTAGTCACCCTCTTAATACGACGCTTCAAATCCAGCAAGTAAGGATTGGTAGAAGCAGAGTTCATTTCATACTCTCGAAGAGCTAACGGAGCAAAAATTAGTCTTCTCAATGCTCGTCGTTCTTTTTTAAGCGCGATTCATATCTTTGTCGAAGTTCAGCGAACACTTGCTCAGCTGGAATTCCCTCTCCTCGATCTAGCTGATCGATACCCTTCTGAATCTCATGACGCAAATCTACCCAGTCTTCCGGTGTTCGCATCGAGTCAATGGCGTCGTGCACTTCATCATCGGTCGCCGGCGGCAACCCTTGGTTAGCTCGCTGCTCGTCAAGCTCCTTCCGAACCATTTTCCATTCTTCGTCCCAAAACCGAAACTGCAAATGCGTGTAAAGGCGCCCGCGCTCGTCCGGCTCAAGAGCATCAACTAGCTTAAGAACCTGGTCGTATGGAAGCTTGTCGCCTGATTTCTGCTGACCCATTGTTTTGTTCTTCAGCCTCCACATCACCCAAAAACCTAGTTCGAACTTTTATAGTCAAACCTAAAGTCAATCGGCACGCTTTCGGGACATCCCGGCGGCAGTGGCCTAAAGGGCGACGCATTTGATACCGCCTTTAGTGCGGCTTGGTCGGCAATTGGAATTCCGGAAGACTTCTGAATTCTCAAGTCCGTCATTTCTCCGTTGTTTCGGACTCGGAAGGAGACAGTAATCAAATGGTTTTCATTACCTCTGGGCGGAAACCATGCCCTCTTTATCCTTCTCGACACATCGAGCATGTATGGATTGTCCGGCGCAAATCTGAATTCGCTGGACACGCTCGCCACAGTCGGCGCAATTGCTGGTGATGGACTTCCGCTAGTGGGTAAGCTTCTGTTCGGGTTGAACTCGTACAAATCTCTATCGAAAGTGATGTGAATGTCGACACTTTCAGATGAGACATCAGAAGGAAGCGGACGAAATGGAGAAGCATTTTCGACTGCCTTTTGCGCACACTGATCGGCTAGTGCGATCCCTGATGATTTCTCGACTCTGAGATCACTCATGCTGCCATCTTCATGGACTTTGAAAACAACATAAACCCTCGCGTCCGTCTGTCGCTCGGGCGGAAACCAAGCTCTCTTGAGACGACGTTTCAAGTCATTCATGTATGGTTCAGAAACAGAGCTTTCCGCATAGGACGCAGATATGGTTGAAAGCATTGCAATGCCTAAGCATGCCAATTTCTTAATCATGACGTCCTCCCACCCGAGTTTTGGCGACAGGCAGATACTATTACAACTGTCGTTGTGAGGGACCACAAAACGAGGCGATTTAATCTCGGGTTGGAATATGCCCTCATTGCAACTAAAGACTCGGGAAAGGGTATTAAATATAAGCAGCTCGAGCGCAGTTGGTGCCATCGGTGTCTCTAACAAAATGCTTCGAACCATTATCCAACATATTGTCCTAATCCAAATCACAATAATCATCGCACCGCCGGTGGCGCTCGCTGCAGATTCGACTGCTGCAGGATTTGATCTAATCAAACAAGAACGCAGACCGCAAGCACTCAGCTTCTTTCAATCGCTGATCGCTAAAGAACCTAAAAACGCCAGCGCGTATCTCGGGCTTTGCTGCGCCTATTCGGCGATGGAGCAACCAGGCAAAGCCTATGAAGCAATTCAAAAAGCCTTTGCACTAAACCCAACTCCAAACGATGCAAAGTTTTACCAAACACGCGCCCAAAACTATCTTCTCATGGTTCGCGCGAAGGACGCGCTGCCCGATGTCCAACGCGCGATCAAAATCGATGGACTCACAGCGCAGAATCACCGACAGATGGCGGCGTATTTTTTGGCGATCTCTAATATGAAAAAGGCCAATGAAGAATGGATAAGCGCCAAACGACTCGAACCGGCTAATGCAGATAACACCGCCCTTGGTGTCAGCATCAGGCTGGCTCAGAATCAACTTCCACAGGCTCTTGCCGAGGCAAACGCTCTCGTGAAGATCGAACCGAAATCAGGGCGAAGCTATCGCAACCGTGCTTGGGTTCTACAAGCTGGCAAACAATATCCCGCCGCGATCAGAGATCTCGACAAATGTCTCGAGATTAATCGACAAGATGCAAATGCAATGGCTATTCGAGGCATGGTATTCCTCGACCAAGGAAAACCGCGCGAAGCATTGTCACAACTGAAGCGAGCAACAAAAGAAACTCCATGGCTGCACTCTGTTTGGACATGCACAGCAGCCGCCATGGCAAAGTCTATTGACTCAGCAGAAGCAATCGAGTACGCATCGAAAGGCATTGAGCTCAATCCATTTTCTGAGTATGGATATATGACTCGAGGAGCGCTGTATCGAGATACCGGAGACTGGGCATTGGCGCTCAAAGACTTCTCGAAAGCAGTCGACCTAGGTCAAATTTATGCACTTACACCTAAAGGCGAAATGCTGGAATCGGTCGGGCGTCACGCCGAGGCAATTGAGACACTGACTGCGTCCATAAAAGTGATGCCACCGCCTGAGCGTCCTTATGTCGAGCGAGCAACGATCTTTGAAAAGTTGAATCGAATGAAAGAAGCAGAAGCTGATTACGATAAGGCTTGCGAGATCGCGAAGGGCGGAAGCATGACGACTCTCGAGCATCGCGGCGTGTTCTATTACAAAATCGGCAAATATCAAAAGGCAGTTGATGATCTCAGTATTGTTCTTCAACAGAAACCACAGACAGTTCGAGCACGGCAATACAGATTGGAAGCCTATGAGAAGCTTGGCAAGAAAGAACTGGCAAAGCGTGATAGAGATGAGTTGAAAAATGTGTCTGATCTTTTCGAAACCTTCAACAAAGCAGATGGAAGCTTTACGACCTTGCGCAAAAAACTTGGAGACAGCCCGAATAAGTAATTGATGTCTGCCTGCGGTATATTGTGTTGAACGCCTCGAGAACTTGCTGATGTCACGAAAGTTCAGCCAAATAGTAGCAGCAACAATCTGCGCCACTTTGTGGACGTGCACAGAAGCGTTTGCAGACGATTTTAAAGCTCGCGGTTACGACGCAATATCCAAAGAGCACACCAAAGAAGCCCTTCGAATTTTCGAGACGCAGACCATTAAAGAACCTCAAAATGCAGACGCCTTTGTCGGACTATCAGCGGCTTACCTGCAAATGGAGATACCGGATCGTGCAATGGATGCAATCAAGAAGGCGTTTCAGATCAATCAGCATCCCAAAGGCGCTGAGTTCTTCCGAACCAGAGCACGTGTTTATCTTCAAATGCGCCGCACCAAAGACGCGTTGTCGGACATAAAACAAGCTATTCAGCTGGAAGGATTGACTGCGCCCAACTTGAGATTGCGCGCCACTTACAACATAATCAGTCATAACTCTAGAGCGGCTGAGACCGACGCAAACTCCGCGATTAAGCTTGATCCAAACAATCCGGACAACTATGACATCCAATGCGATGTTTCATTAGCGACTTCGGAATTCGACAACATGTTGGCGCATGCAAAGAAACAAATGAAACTGGCACCAAATGCGGGGCGCAGCTTTAGGAAACGCGGTAATGCTTATTATCATCTTCACCAATATGCTTTAGCAATGAGCGATTTTAAGAAAGCTCTTGAGCTTAACCCGAAAGATGCAAGAGCCATGGTCTTGCGCGGCAATTGTTTGTTTGATACCAAAAGGCGTATCAACGCTATCAACGAGCTTAAACACACAGCAGAGATCGCACCGTGGTATTGGATGGCACACGCAGCAACTGCCAACGTTTTGCAGAAAGAAATCGATTTGACCGAAGCTATAACATACGCATCCAAAGCCATCGAACTCAACCCATATTCACCATTTTCACTGTTCACGCGCGGTGAGCTGTATCGCGATATGAACGACCAAGAAAAGGCTCTTGCCGACTACTCCAGATGTGTAGAGCTTGGATATCCTGTGGCATTAGCTACCAAGGGTGAGCTGCTCATGAGTTTGAAACGTTATAACGAGGCACTTAAAACGTTCAATCAAGGAATTGAGCAGCTTCCACCTTCTATGCGTCCATATCGTCAGCGCAGCACGGTATACGAACAACTCAACCGTATAAAGGAGGCAGAAGCTGACCTCGACACTGCCGTGAAATATCAACCAACCAGCACCGGGATTCGCGAGCATCGCGGATTATTTTACTTCCGGCTAGGAAAGTATCAGAAAGCTGTAGACGACCTCACTTTTGTTATCGATCGAGACCCAAAAATGATTCGCCCAAAGCAGTACAGAGCAATGTGCTATGAGAAGCTCAACAAGATGGATTTGGCTTACAAAGACAGGTCCGACCTCAATACGTTGGAAGACGTGTTTCACGGCTTCAACAAAATGTCCGGCCAATTTTCAAAGGCGAAGAAGCAGCTTGGTGGCGTCAAGTAAAAACGGACTAAACTGCTAAGCGAAGTCAAACACGGTGTGCGTTTTTGCTTAGATTTTGTTCCACAATGTTCGTTTTCGGGGTTATGCCGCTATCGTATTAGGTAGACTGGAGGAACCGGCATGGGCAAAAGACCTTCGAAACAAACTCGCCCCAGACAAAAAGACGACTTCATCGAAATACTGATTGAGCAAATCAAGTTCTGTTCGGATGGTCGTGAGCTTGCACGCTATCACCTTCAGGCGGACAGAGAATGCCTAGTCTGGGGTGTGACCGTAGCGACTGGCAGATGCCAAACTCATATTGCTGAAATTGAGCCCACTGAGTCTGTTTTGGACTATTTAGAACTCGGTTACCAACTGCTGGGTTTTGAGACTTATGCTGGACTGGTTAGGGTAGATCTCGACGCGCTTGCCGCCACGATAGGCAACCGCGAGGTGATTCGGGCGATGCTCGAGGGAAGTCCCGAAAACGCCAATGCCTACAACCTTTTGCTCAAAGATTAGTCTGCTGTCCAAAATCACCGCCAATCGTATAAATACACGCAAGGCCAATTTCCTTGTTGTGTTCACTTACCAGCGGGTGCACTATGTCGGTGTTCGAATCCGGACTTTGGGACAGAGTCGAAAACGTCTTCAAACACGATGTCCTGCCTGCCATTAGACAAGAGATCGTTCCCGCCGTTAAGGCCGCCGTCTCCGATGTCGCGTCACAGGGCGCCCATGTAGTCAAAGCAGAGCTATACCGGGGGCTGACCGAGGGCAGAGACCTTTCTACCGCTCTCTACGATGCCGCTTACTCCGGAGTGACGGCAGCCAAAGTCAAAATCAAAGACAAAATCGCAGACAAAATCTATCACAACGTCGATTTGCCCTTTGTCGAAATCAGCGGCGACACGATTCCAAACAAGACCGAAGAGGCCATCGACAAGCGCCTGGAGATGAAAGTTGACGGACGCGACCGAGAGTACCTATTGCACGTCCCACCCGGATACGATCGAAGCAAACCGATGCCCTTAGTAGTGGTTCTTCACGGCATGAACGAAAACGACAAAGACATCGCTGCAATGACAAAGATGTCGGAAAAGGCTGACAAAGAAGGTTTTATCGTCGCCTATCCCAACGCCACGAAATGGTTAGGAACAAACAGTTGGCAAGCTTGGGACACAAAAAATGGAATCTTGCCACCTTCAACATCGTCGGATGATGTTGGTTTCGTCGGACGCATGATTGATTCAATATCCGATCAAGTGGGTGTCGACAAAAGCCGAGTCTATGTCACCGGTTTCTCAAATGGTGGAATGTTGGCGCATCGAATCGCAACTGATCTGTCCGACAAGGTCGCTGCTGTTGCCATCGTCGGTGGTGCTATGAGCGGACTCGAATCACAACCAAAATCACCGATCTCAGTAATGACTTTGAATGGATCCGACGATTGCATCGTTCCCAGCTCTGGTCTGGAATCTTGTGAAAATTTGCAAAAAATCGGGATTCCAAACTTTCAGCCAAGCACTTACACCTACGACTTCTGGACCAAAGCCAATGGCGCTTCGACCACTACCAATGAGGAAAACTCTGACGTAAAGGTTCAGAGGTCAGTCAACGAAGATACGAACACCGAGGTGGTCGCCTACACAATCGTGGGCGGAAAACATGAATGGCCAGGCAGTGACCGAGCCCAGAAAAACCCGAACCAAGCCGACGCAAAGTTCGCCGCCACGGACACAATATGGGAATTCTTCGCCAGACACAAAAAGGCGCCAAACTAACAGCCGTTTTGAGGTGAGACCAAGAAAGTAACTGGGCATCTGATAAGATATAGGCTCTTTCACTCCACCTCCAAAGGCAGTTGGCAATGGCAGACAAGCAAAAGACAGTGATGATGAAGATTCTCTCTGACATCATCCAGATTACCTCAAAAGGCGACAGCGACATCGTCGACATCACCGAAAAGGTAATGAATGTCATCAAGGAATCCGGCATTGAGACCGGCACGATAACGCTTTTCGTCGTTGGTTCGACAGCGTCTCTTACGACAATGGAATTTGAGCCCGGTTTGGTGCACGACTTGAAAGTCGCGCTCGATAAAATTGCACCGAAAGACGCTCGCTATGCGCATCATGAGCGCTGGGGAGATGACAACGGACACTCGCATGTCAAAGCCGCGTTGCTTGGTCCGAGTCTTGCGATTCCCTTCACCAGCGGCAAGTTGAGCACCGGCACCTGGCAGCAAATCGTGCTAATCGACTTCGACACTCGCAAGCGTGATAGAGAAATCGTTGCTCAAGTAATTGGAGTTTAGCTGTAGTTATGCGGCGTGCTATCGCTACCAGAAGTACCGTCATTCCTGTGGTCTTGCTGGGCACGAGCATTGCGTTTTTTGGTTTGTCGGTGGTTTCTGCAGATGCAAAACCAAAGGCAGGAACATATAGAGACAACGGCGTCGTCATCAAGAAAAACGCAGACGGTTCAATCGAGACTTATGACACGTCCGATGGACCCGTATACAGCACAAGCGGCACCGGCAGCTCATCTCGCGGCAGTTCAACCAAGCATACGCCGTCGACTCGAAACATCGGTGGCGTTCATGTGAAAAAAAACGCCGATGGTTCAATTGAAACTTCCGATACTGTTGATTCGGTTGACACAGTCGACACAGGTTCAGGCGGTTCGGCACCTGGCTGTGCACCGGCGAATTCCGGCTCAGCAAAGCCTTACACGAAAAATATGGGTGGCGTAACCGTCAGAAAGAACTCTGATGGTTCAATCGAAACTTTTGACGGCGGCGGTTCTGCTCCGCGCTCTACGCGCTCTGGGAGTGGCGTGAAATCATCAGGGAAGAAAGCTGTGGTTAGGCAAGCAGTAGGCAGGCGTTCGACAGCAAGGCGTCGCCAACCGTCCGGCGGCGGCGGCGGCGGGGGCGGCGGCGTGCATGTGAAGAAGAATGCGGACGGTTCGATTGAAACCTGGGACTGAGCTGCAATTGTTACGTCGCAACTGGCGCAACACCCTCAAATGCCGGCATCACTTGCTTCGCAAGAACATTCAACGAAGCCAACACTTGCTCGTGAGGCATTCCACCGAAATTGCTGATAGCCAGAAAGTCAGTCATCCCTGCGGCTTCATAGACTTTCAGAACATCAGAAACCTTCTTAGGATCGCCCACTGCCATCAACTTTTTTTCGTCCAGTAGATCGAAGCTGCGTTGTTTCGCATACAGTCGTGTTCGCACGTAACGATCCATAGGTTGACGCGCTTCGGCGACTGCCTGTTGTTCCACCTCAGCACAATGGGTGTGCAAAGCAAAGATCGCACGAGGTGAGGAAGTTGAAACAGAAAATGATTCCTTGTAGATAGAAACAGTTTCTGCAAGTTCCTCTATTCTTTCGGTCGTCGCATACGGAATAAACATGACCGGCATTCCTTGCATTGCAACGTGTTTCGCAGCCTCGTTTCTTAGAATTGCAATTGCGACTGGTGGATGAGGTCTTTGCAGTGGCACCGTATTTAGTTGCACATCCTTGACGTGATTATACTGACCCTCGAAGGAAAATCGCTCGCCGCTCCAAGCCTTGAGAATCACCTCGAGCGCCTCGTCGAATCTGGCGCGTTTCTCCTCGGGATTTATTCCAAAACCTTCGAATTCATGCTTGAGATAGCCGGAGCCCACACCCAACATCAAGCGTCCACCCGACAAAATGTCGACCATTGCATAGTCTTCAGCGATTCGCAAAGGGTTGTCGAACGGCAGCACGACTACGGCAGAACCGAGTTTGATTCGCTTTGTGCGTTGCGCCGCAGCTGCCATCCATATCGGTGGGCGCGGCACTGCTCCATACTCATGAAAGTGATGCTCGGCAACCCAGAATGAGTCAAAGCCAAGAGACTCGGCTGCCTCGGCTTGTTCCAATAGTTCCTCATAAAACTGTTGCGTGGTGCGGGACAGTTCTACCGGATAGTGGTCAACAATTGAGAAGATGCCGAATCGCATATGAGCTCCGTATTCAAGTCCGTCCTTGGCTCGAACGAGCGCCCATTCTAGCATTCAGGTCTTGAAAGAGAACCGCCGACCTTAAAGCATGGCAGCTTCAGATTCGTGTAGACTTTAATGATACGGACTGAACAGCTCCAATAGCTCTGGTCTACCGGCGGATAAACACGTGAAGTCATTGAATAACAGGTGCATCGTATCGCTTCTGATTGCCTCAACCGTGGCCGTCACTAGTGTTGTCTGCACGTCCTGTGCGGACAATCCTTTCAATATGCGGACAGACCAGGAGAAGGTCGCAGACGAGTTCGAGCAGCCGATCACATCAAAACGATGGCAGCCAGTTGTGGTCGAATACACAACCTGGGGCTGGCCGCGGCAGCCATATTCGGCAGGGTTGCTCAGCAGCTCGCCAATAGACAGCGCCAACCAAGATTATGTGCAAGCGACTAGAACAGCCATAAAGGCATATGAACAGAAAAATTTGCCTGAAGCAGAAAAACAGTTTAAGGAGGCACTAGCCGCTGCAGAAGCCGCCAAACTCAATACTTATGACCTCGAAAATGCGCATGCGAACATGGCGGGTTTTTACCTTCAGCAGAAGCAAAATGATGACTATGAGCGGCATTTAAAAGCAGCCGTGATTGGCGATGCGAAAAAGACCTATCGCGATGTCGACACCGTAAACAAGAATTTCACCGGCATTCAAGCGAAAGACCGAAATCAATTAGCGCAATTGCTGTTGAGCAAGGGGCGAGTCGACGACGCCATCTGGGTTTTGCGAACTACCGTAAGGTCGTCGGAAAAGTCCCTGAGAGGTAGGCATGACCCAATAAGCCCGCCCTCGGGAGAAGATCTCTCTTGGGCCTTCATAAACCTAGCCAAGCAATTCGATGCAAACGACCGTCCCAAGGCTGCCAAATGGACTTTCGAACGGGCGATTTGGTTGTGGTCTGAGTTGACATTTCTCTCGAAGCCGCCACTGGCGGATGTTATCGATGAATTTATTACGTATCTTAAGAAGCACGATCGCGAAAGTGAGGCTGCCTCAATGCAAGTAATCCTCGACGGGTTGAGAAAATCGGGTTCTAAGGGTAAGTAACAAATGGCGATATCAGTTTATGAACTGATCCCGTGGGTCGGCAGAAAAAATAGAGATCATGGCACAATGCATTTTCAGCGGCACACGATAATGAAAATCCCTTATTTACCCATAGTAATCACGCTTATGCTATTCATCGCAGGTGACAGTGTTTTAGGCCGGACGAAAGAACCGACGAAGGCTGGCATATTGCCGGTTCCTGTCTATTTCGTGACCGATCGCGAGACAAAAGACAATCACCAAAAGGATATCGATTTTGGCGCGCAGCTCAACGAGCCGCTCGACCATACCGTGTACGGAATGCGTGCTGCCGATATTCCCGCGCAGCGAGCGCCGCAGTCTATCGACACCTTGTCGAGCTGGGCCTTTTGCGACAAAACAGGCAAACCTAATCTCAATCAGAGCCAGCGCTGTGAAAGCTGCAAAGATCAGAGGTTTCGATCGTTCTCTGAGATGGCGGCAAATCTTCGTGCCGCAGTGAAGAAATCCGGAAAAAACAGTCTCCTAGTGTTCGTTCATGGCTGCTGTGTCGGTTTCAGAAAATCCGTTCAGCAAGCCGGCGATTTGGCTGCAAGTGCGCAAGTCCCGGTGGTGATGTACGACTGGGGATCGCCATGGGGAAACTATGCAGGATCAGCTCTTGCTTGCCCTCGCAGCCAAGAACGTTTCAACCAATTCTTGATGGATATTGCAAAAGAGTTTCCGGAGCAGCGCATCGGCATCGTAGCGCTGAGCATGGGTGGGCAACTCGTGGACAATTTCTGTTTGCAGCACAAACCACAAGACGTCGGCAGGCAGTTTGACGATATCTTCTTTGCCCGCGCCGATATGGACTCAGTTCTATTTAAGAGTCATCTTCCAAATATCGATCGACACAGCAAACACATTTACATTTATTCAGCTCACAATGATTTTCAAATCAATATTTCGGGTTTGCTTCGCATCATTGCAAATCCGGCGTCACCCGGCCGCAGATTGGGACACACCAACGCGGTTCTCAAACCGACATCTACCCTATCTGTAATAGATGTGTCGGCTCTTAAGTTGAATCATTTGCTACCGCACAGAGTGATTGGTGAAATGTTTGCAGCTATGCATGGATTACCTAAAGGCAGCGTCGAATATGCATATAGTACCGATGCGAAGGGTGTAGTGCATGTAACCAAACTGGCAACCGGAAAGCCTGAAGTTGAACAATCGGCTCGCAACGTGAAAGAACAAGCGCCCGAGCCGGAACAACAACAAAACACCAAGCAGCCAACGACCGCTAATTCCAATTCATAACGATTGCGAAATTCGTGCCATAGAACGCACTAAGAAATGCGTGTGCAAAATTTAACTACGTGCTCTTTGGAAGCGAAGTTATCCTATTACAAGCGTGAGTTCATGTGCGCGTCCAGAAAAGATAATCGGCAACTAGAGCCATTTGATGACTATATCTTCACGATATCCAAGCGAAGGCACACAATCGCAGCTGAGCGCCCGCATTCTGGATAACTACATAACTTCAAACCGCAATGTGCGGCAGCCATTTCTCGATCACATCACGCAGAAATCGCTCACGATTCACGCCAATCACCAGGCTCGACTGCTCCAGGCCGAAAACGGAGAATCAGCGCTTGAAAGGTCGATGAAACGGTACATCGACGAAATATTCAACCTTTTCGAGTCTTATTCGGTAATGCTCAATCGCAACATCGGCGTTGCCGCATTGCAAATAGCATGGACAGAACCAAATGCGGTGACAGAGACAGTCGAGTATGATCGACAACGTCAACCACTGCGGACGGTGACAACTTATCGTTGCCGATTCTCGACAAAACAATTGAGTCTTGTCATTCGAGGTCAAGATTCGACAATTGATTTCTTCATTCTGCCTGTGGAAAGCGTCATCGGACTGAGCAAGACTGAATCTCAGCACTTGCCGTTGATGACATTTACCGGAGAAAAGGATGGAACGATGGTGCAGTGGGAAGTCGAAAGCAAAAAGCTAACTGACGAGCGCTGCGAACGATACTGCCTATTGTTGTTTGACTACTTTATTGAGATGAATGGCTATGCCCTTGAAGAAGGTTCTCCTTCAATAAGTATTCTTCCAGCCTTTTAAGAAACACCTTTTGGTCGCCGTGCAAGACTTCCTCCGCCTTGTCGAGGGAGACGAATTCAGCGCAGTCGACTTCCCATGAGGCGCAGCGCGGAGCTGAATCGTCCGGTGCTTTTCCTGCGAAACAGTGCACTCGTTTTCTCGATTTCGTGTAATCGATGTAACCCAAGCTCACCAGCTCTCTCGCGACCACTCCGGTTTCTTCGAGCGTCTCGCGTCTTGCCGCCTCTTCAGTGGTCTCGTCCAGATCTACCTCACCTTTAGGAATACTCCATGGTGAACGGCGATTGTAGTTGCCTGACGGATGCACGAGCAACACTTCAAGTTGGTCGTGTGCTGAAATTCTATACAATAATGTCCCGGCGGTGTGTTTCATACGACATCTCGCTTTACGTGGTCCTGCATCATGTGATCATGCTCTGCGTGATCACACGACGCGTGGCCATCGTATGTGGTGACTCCGCATCGTATGTGGTGGCCATGCGCTGCGTGATCACACGACGCGTGGCCATCGTATGTGGTGACTCCGCATCGTATGTGGTGGCCATGCGCTGCGTGATCATGCGTTGCCTGATCATGCGTTGCCTGAACACTACTTTCTCGCATCCCGTCACTTCGCGCTTGCGTCATCGCGCCACTTCTCCGTACTCTTTCTTTGCGCCGGCAACACATCGCAAATCACAATCTCCGGATGACAGAAAAATCTCAGTCGCGGCGCATCCAACCGTTCCATCCCAATTCCTCTGGAAATAATTGCATGGCTTCCATCCTTGGTTACAATGTGACAACCTGCACCCCAATTGCGCGGCACGTCTGAATAAGTCATCAACGGTCCATGATTCGGAACCTGCACTTGCCCGCCATGAGTGTGTCCTGCTATGAGAAGATCTGCGGTGGTACCCAACATAAAGTTCGGATTGTGGCCAAAGACTATGTGATACTTGTTGTCGATCTTCGGCGCTTCGCTTCGATGAGCGCGTGATTGCCAAAGCGACAAGCCGGTAATTGCAATTTCATCGAGTTCGATTGTTTTCAGCTCCGGAATTATCGTTACTGGAAAACCATCAAACGTCTTCGTCCAGTCAATCTGAGCGATATCTGGGTTCTGTCGACGCGTGTCGTCATAGCCGCCAACCTCGATGTCCCCTTGCACAGCATACACACCGAGTGGAGCTTTCCATCCGACTTCCTTCATGGCGTCGCGAAAGTCTTTTTCTTCTCGCCTGAAATCCGCAGCGGTATAGCACTGCAAATAATCGCCCGCCATCAGAATCAAATCGGGCTTTTGCTGCATTACTTTCAAAAGCGCACTGCGCTCGTAACCACCGAAGTCATCGGTTTGAATGTCAGCGACAATGGCGATACGAACAGGCTTGGTAATTTTGTCGGTTGTGATTTTTTCAAAGCGAGTTTCCAAGGAAAGCGGTTCAATTATGGTGGCATCGACACTAACTGCAAAGCTGACCAGACACATAATGCCAAGAAACGCACCAAAGAACTTGTATTTGCAAGTCCAAGCAACCCATGCCAGGGAGCCAAGTAGTGTTGTTCCTCCCAAAAAACAACCAAAGCCAAAGAGCCTGAAGAAATCAAAGCCAGACTTGGCCATGAACAACCTGGCGAGATAGACTGCCGCTACCACGTAGATAATCATTGCCAACAAATATAGAAGAGGATTCAGCCGGAAGCGTTTGCACAGGAAGCAAAGCCAGTAAACGACTGCCAAAATCCCGGCGACGTACAAAAGGGTGGGTATCCACCCGCTTGGCGTTATAAACATCCCCACCCCCCGGTTATAACTCCATCAAAGCAGGTCGTTGCACCTCCGTCCACCGCCAAATCGACCTTTGATACGAAGTTTGAAGGTTATTATCCACCGAAAGAGGGATGCTGGTGACACTCGAATTGTCTATGCTGGCGATAATCCCCGGCCCAACTAACTTTCAAATGCGACTTCTCGTAGCCGACATTCCCTCTGTAAGGGATGACTTATTGCGTCTGCTTGCCAGCCGTTACGATACCGTCTTCGTTTCACGAACGAGCGAGGCGATCAGTTTATTACACAAAGACCAGTTTGACGCGATCGTCTGCGGCGTCAACTTCGATGATTCGCGAATGGTTGACCTTTTGCGCTCGTGCAAAGCAAACGGAATGTGCAAAACCATTCCGTTCTTTTGCTGCAGTCCGTATCCCACTGAGCTTTCCCACGAGTTTTCCAGCAGTCTCGAGCACGTTTGCAAGTCGCTAGGCGCGGTCTGCTACCTCGACTCTCGCGATTACGACAACATCGAAAACTTCGGCGACGCGCTCAGAGAGCTTTTGAGGCAAGTTTGCCCACCTGCCCCATAGCGGCAGGGCTTTCCCGATTTAACGCCCGTGTCACGCTGGTGTTACTTTTCGAACTTATATTCTCATCAACAAACAGCAAGCCCGCTGCAAATGGTCGACCCAATTATTGGACGCCTGCCCAAGCACAGGTGGTGTACCAGATGCAACGAGTAAGTCGTTTGATTAATGTTGGGGAGTACTGGATTCCCGGATCTTAGGATCCGGGCTTTCAGTTTGTTGGGGTACTATTGGAAGAGATTCTTTTGGGAACATGAAGGGACGATTCTCAAATGACGAAAGTTGTTGAAGGAACGCATGAAGCCAATATGAAAGTACTCGTTCCAATTGAAGGTTCTGAATTTTCGCAGGCGGCGCTCGAGACTGTGATAAACCGCGAATGGCCGGATGATACAGAGATTCGATTGCTCAACGTGATTCGCCCAGTCGAGATGTTGATACCACTTCCAGATGCGCAGCACAGCAAAGTGCAACAGCACGAAGATGTAAAAGCAACTCGCGAGCTGCTGCATGACATCGCAGGCGACATCTCACCGAGACTGCCAAAATGCCATGTCGACTCACTTGTATTGGTGGGACACATTCAAGAATCGATCGTTCAGCATGCAAAGGACTGGGGTGCGGACCTCATTGTTGTCGGCTCGCACGGTCGCAAAGGCATTGACTTGGTTTTGTTGGGAAGTGTTTCACGCCCTGTTTTGGAGCACGCACCATGCCCGGTGCTCACGGTAAGGTCGCCGAAAAACGATGAAGAGATGACTGACTTCTTCCGAGTGCTCATAGCCGTTGATGGTTCGAGCTTTTCGCGCAGTGCAGTCGATTGGGTGGCCAGCCAAAGGTGGAAAGACGAGACGCGCTTCAAGCTCGTTATGGCGGTGCCGCTCATCAACGAAACCTACACAGTAGAATCACACTCAGCGAAACTTTTAAGTGAGTGGGAAGCCGGCAAAATTGCGGCGATGGAATTGGTTGAAGATCTCGCCACAAAATTGGAGGAACGCCTGGGAGATCGCACAGGAGCAGAGGTGCAAGAAGGCGATCCCAAACAAATCGTGTTAGACAAAGCCGCGCAATTTCATGCAGACTTGATCATTTTAGGTTCGCACGGACGCACTGGATTGACGAAATTCCTCTTGGGCAGTGTGTCTCAAGCGGTCGCTACGAGAGCAGCTTGTTCGGTACTCATCATCAAACCCGGTCGCGATTCCCTTAAAACAAAAGAACACACAGGCGAGTTTCAACTGCCCTAGTTACGAGCAACGTGGCGCAAGCAACGCGTGATGCGAGGATTGTGTCCGAACATTGTTAGTTGCCCTTTCCAGCAGCTCCTGTCGGCTTCGTGTCGCCTCCACCAACGTTTGGACGACGACCGGGATGCTGATCCGCTCTAAAATTGATTGCTGGTGCATCGTCCAATGCATTCTGGTTATGAGGAGCTGTAAACCACTGAGTTTGGTGGCCGTTGGTTGGATGAGAAACCGGAAGAGGAGTAGGTCCAGGGACATGATTGAGACTGGGTGGTCTTCGATTGAGCCTAGCTTGAGCCGACAGATCGTCATTGAATTCCTTGAATCTTTTGTCTAAGTCTTCTTTTGAATCCTCAGTCCATTTTTTTGCCTCGGCGTTTTTCACCAACAGTTGCAATTCAGTCAATCGTTTATCAAACTCAAAAGCCTTAACACCAGTGAGACGTCCCTTTTTGTGTAGGGCTGCTACTTCTGCTTTGAGAGTTTCAATCGTCTTGGGATATCCGTCCGTTTTCTCCTTGCCTACGACTCCAGAAACACCACTGCTGTGACCGGGCTTTGATGATGATGAGCTGCTTTCCACCTTTTGTGCTTCTGCACTCTGACCAGCTGAAACAAGCAGTGCGCAAAGTAACAGACCAACCGAAATCGTCTTCTCGTAGTTCATTTCGTATATCTCGCAAACGGGAAACTCTACTCGCTCTTTCCAGCAGCACCTGTGGGTTTCGAATCACCACCGCCGACATTGGGACGACGTTCGAGCATATCTTTCTTGCCGTTGTACGAACCACCTACTCTACCAATCGCAGCACTTGATGATGGTGTTGGAGCACCCAACCTCTGCTTATCAATTGGGCGTTGCAATTTCGAATTGGCTTTCGACTCGCGAGGCTTGTCCTTTGGTGCCGCTGCGCCGGATCCTGCCGCTGCGCCGGGAGCCTTAGGTGCTGTGGGAGTTTTGGTGTCAGTAGAAGTCTTTGCAGGTGTTGACACCTTGGGCTGTGAGTCTCTCGAAAGATCTGCATTGAATGCAGTGAATTTCTTGTCGAGATCTGCCACCGCAGACTCAGGCCATTTCTTAGCTTCTGCGTCTTTCGTCAATTGTTCCAAACCAGCCAATCGAGTCTTAAACTCCTCAGCCTTGGCTGATGTAAGCAAACCTTTGTCGGTTAGTTTGCTAATTTGCTCTTTGTAATCCCCAACCAGTTTCGGATAGTTATAGGCTTTTTTGTTTGAGCTTTTGACGCCCATTACGCCTTCAGAAGAAACTTCGCTTCCGCCGCCACCACCGCCGCCTGATGAGGAGCTGCTTTCGATGATTGTAGTACGGGATGTTGTGACGCCATTCTGTGCTCCGGCTTGTTGAACACTCACAAGCAACACACACAGCGGGAGTCCAATGGAAAAAGCCTTCTTAAATTGCATACTTTAATCTCGCCAACGGGAAATGATTACTACTTATATTAGGTATACGGGCAGTACGGGGCAGTTAGCCTCAATAGTAACGCAGTCCTTAACACTTTGCTGGAGCCCGACCCAGCGGGCGATTCACGGGTTAGAATGGAATCTGGGTGGGACGACTCACCCCTTGAGTTCGACCGGGACGGCCCGTCTGGAGGCCCTATGTCCTGGTTTATTTTGTTTCTAGCGGGTGTTTTTGAAGTCGGGTGGGCGGTTAGCTTGAAGCTCACTGATGGTTTGGCGCGTCCATGGATTTTGGCGGGAACGGTCTTGGCGCTTGTAATGAGCACGGCGCTTTTGTCTGTGGCGATTCGTGGGGTTCCATTGGGAACCGCCTACGCGGTGTGGACAGGTATTGGCGCGGCAGGAACATTCATTGTTGCCGTATTTCTTTTCAATGAGCCAATCAACCTGGTCAAGGTGTTGAGTATTCTTTGCATCATTATTGGATTGATCGGGTTGAAAGTCGGGAGTTGAATTCCCAACACATTGCATCCTTGGGAAAACCAAGGAAACGCAATGAGACCAAACAGTAGATTAAGTCATCGATGAACGATCGATCCAATTCGTGCTTCTGGAATACTGGAGTGAAGTTTGAACGATCAATACTCACAAAGAAACGCAGAGCCAACGCAATGAGACCCACTCAACCATCAAATAAAGTGCCGAAGCCTCTCATTATCTCTGGGGTTTTGATCGTCCTTGGAATATGCCTGTGGCATGGTACTGAGTTCATGCTGTCACAGGCAATCGCAAATGCCCTTCAGGAAACCAACCAGCAGGCAGCACGTAAGTTGCACGAGCGGTAAGATTCGATGTGACGGTAAGATTCGATGTGACGAGTGAAGCAGTTCTTACCGACTCAGATCAGACGCTTCGGCACCATAGACGATGACGACAACAGCGAGAACGCTACCAGGTAAAACAACATCCACTGTGCGGAAAACATTCTATCTGTAATGGCTTGATGCTTCATATATTCATCACGCGAAACTGGTCGCGACTCTCCGCCTCTGGGAGTAAAAGTATAGGTAGCGGTGTCTTTTGAAACAGTCCAGTCACCTCTTATCTCGTCTGCCTTGGAACCACAAACGGCATTGGCATTAACAAAGGTGTACGCGAACATCGCCAGGCATAACACCATTTGTACTGGAGACATATGCTTCCAAATGTCCTTTCCATTCTTACTTCTGTTTGCCTTCGCGATGGCGGGTAAGAACACGAAAAATACTCCTAGATGCAATCCCCAAACTGCAGGAAATTGCTCGTGTGCAGGATACCCACAGACAGCTGCGACGTGAACCGCCACGCTTGCAAAAAATCCAAGTAATGCAACCAAAGCTAAGCTGTTTGTAAACATAGAAATATCCTCGTAACGCCATGCTACTACAAGGGATACGGATTCTTGACAACCACTCCAATTAATTCAGGATTGCATGCCTCTTGACAATTATTATTGAAAGATAGCGAAACCCTTGGGGTCCGATTTTCGGTGTTATTCTGCAAGGACTAAATCTTCCCCCCCGAAATCTTTAGTACGCCGGGCTTGTCTCGGTGAAATCAATAAATTGGCAAGGCAACTGCCCACAGGAGGCAACACATGATGTCTCGATTCTTTTTGGCGTCCACAATTACCGTTGGAGTACTTTCCACAATAGTGTTCACTCAGGTCGCTAACGCAGCGCCTCCAAAGCATTCAAAAACCACTCTCGCGCAAGCTCCCGCAGCAACATTGAGCAGCAGAGTCTCGGACGATTACATGGACAAGATCAAGGAAAAGATTCTGAACAGTTGGACACCAGCAAAAGGTTCAGCGGCAAGGGTTTCAATCAAATTCAAAGTCAATCGTGACGGCACCATATCGAATGTTCAGCTCCAAAATAAATCCGATATCGATGCTGTCAATCATGCGGCACTGGATGCTCTCGTCTACTGCGGAAACTTGCCTGCGATTCCGTCAGAGATGCCAAACAATATAGAGGTAAGTGCTGAGTTTAACAGCGACTACAGCCCGACTGTCGGCCCAGGCTATTTGAGACCCGGTCGATGGGCGCTGGAAGATTCGGCTGAGTTACTCAAGACTGCTAAAAGTCTTCAACAGAACGGCAACACTAATGAAGCTCTTCAGGGACTCGAAAAAGCGAACAAGTTGAACCCATACGATCGTCGCATACGGTTGGCGCTCACAAAGATTTACTTGCAGAGAGCTAATGAATTGACTGGAGATGCGGCGATTGAAGAAGTGCATCGTGCGTTGCTCATGAATCCGAAAAGCGATAAGGCTCGAACGAAATTGAACTCGCTGTACGAGGAAAACGGCAAGGCAGCGACTTATGAATCGCATGTGCTGATGGCCAGACATTATGTGCTTGATGAAAAATATCAAGACGCGATGTGCGAGTACGGTGAAGCTTGGATGCTGGATAAGCAGCCATCTTTGGTTGTGGAGATCAACTCGGTTTGCAAACTGCAGCAAAGATTTGAGCAGCTCAAGAAATGGGACGCCTCGCTTCAAGAACACAATACACCACAGATAAAACAAGCTCGCGAACAAGCATCGTTGGTGTATCAACCTCTGAAAGACGAAATGAAACAGTACGTACAAGACGTGATGGCTTCAGAGACGACGGAAACGAACTTGAAGGGCTATGTCGACTCAGTGAACCTCAGCGATGAGTTTCCGTATGCGAAAAACGCGTCGCAGATCGTGACTGCCACTTTTGTACCAATCGTCGAAGCTGCAGCCAAAGCGGGAAACAAGGGCGCAGAGAAGGGCGCAGAGAAAGCAAAGCTTGCGACACTCATTGATTTTTATGCAGATTGGTGTCCACCATGCAGAATGATTTCACCAAACATCGAAGCGCTGACCGGCGAATTCAAAGGCAAGGTGAAAGTAGTTCGCGTCAACATCGATCAGAATCGCGATCTAGCAAGACAGTGGGGCGTGAGAGCTGTGCCGTACATTGTTTTGGTACGACCTGATAATCGCAGAGTAGCCATCACGGGGTATCGAGATATCAACTACTTGCGCTCATTCGTTCAGCAAGGGTTGAACTCGCAATAAGCATCCATTTCTGCATCCACTTCTGCAGCGATTGGATGTATCAAAAGCCGTTTTGGCTTGCTGCGCCGCGCCGCAGCGTTGGGCACAGCCCTGTGCATGCACCGGCACAGACCTGTGCCTTTTCTACGTCGGTCTGTCTAACTCGCGCGTGTATTCGCTGCTGCTAGGCGGCATGTCGAGCTCGCGAGTTACTTGGGTGTTGGACGGCACGAGCTGCTCGGCTTCGCTCATGTGTTTCACGACGTGATCCATGATGCATTCGATTCGCACGTAGCCTTTGAGAATTCGACTTTCACTGCTTTCAAAAATTGGAAGTCGCTTCAGTCCGTGTTCTCGCATTGTCAGCATCGCGACTGTGGTTGATTCATCCATCGGAATGGCGATGGGATCTTTCATCATAATGTCTCTGATTTTAATGTTCGATTGCGTTTTGTCGGGATCGACGGCTGTCAAATCAATAGCGCGCAGAAGATCCGATCTCGTAACGAGTCCAAGTAGATGTCCTTGTTGATCGCAGACGCAACAGAAATCGAGTTTGTGTTTGTTGATTCTGGAGATAGCATCTTCGACAGAGCTGTCGACATGAAGTGGTGCACCGGGCACAGCATCCATCACGGTTTTGAGCGGAATCATATCCATGATGTGGCGAAACTCTTCCATATTCTTAAGAACATTTGTGCGTCTCTTAATAGCACCGGCAACGGCGTCACGAAGAGGACCAAGTGCGGCGGAAATTTGCGTGAAGACGTTGCGACCCATCAGAGTAACTTCAACATCTGTGCGCGCGCGCACTGTTGCATTGCGCGGTCGGCTGTCGCTATCAATCAGTGCGGCCTCGCCGAAGAAGTCTCCAGGTCCGAGCAACGCGATCAATTCGTGCTTGCCATTGTCGTCTTTCAGAACCTCGACTTCGCCATGTTCAATTACGTAGAAGTCGGTAGCAACATCGCCTTGTTTGAATATTGTGTCACCGGCTCCGTAGAATGCGCGACCGATTCTGCGAGTTTGATCTGCGCGCAGGTGAGCGAGAGTCCGAGGGAAGATAAGGTCAAAGCCCCACTCAAGTCCTACTTTTATCTGTTGCGCAATCGAAGGCAGCTTCATGAGGTAAACACCGCGCCATATAAACCAAGCGGGAAAGCCTGAAATGCGCAAGCCCATCATTTCGGCGACTGCGTTTTGTCCTCCGATCGAGCACATCTGACCGAGCATCTTGTAGGAGAATGGTTTGGTCGGTTCGTTGCGTAAACGATGAACAATGTTGTGTGCGACCTGAGTGCCCTGCCTTTCTGCGAATTGCGCTACAGGTGGGCTCAGTTTTCCATCTTCCGCATTGACGATTGCTGCGCAGTCTCCAATGGCCCAGACATTCTTGTGTCCAGGAAGACTCATATCGGGTTCTGTGATAATTCTTCCGCGTTCCTTCTTAAAATTTAGTCTCGCGATAATTGCTTGTGTGGTATTTCCGATGGTGCAGACGATTGTTCCACCCCTAATTAAAATGCCACCATTAATGGTTACGCCTTCAGAAGTTGCGCGAGATGCGGAGGATTTTAGGCACATGCGTACTCCTGCGCGTTCCATCTGTTTCTGTGCAAATTCTCTCAGGCTCGGATTCACTTCCGGCAAAATGCTTTCGCCCGCGTGAATAATGGAGACTGAGATATCGCTTTCGGAAATGTTGCTGAAAAACTTTCGACTCTTGCGCACGAGATCGTTAATTTCGCCTGCCACTTCCACGCCGCTGAAGCCACCACCAACGACGATAAACGACAGGTACCATTGTTTGCGCTCGGGGTCATCGCAAACTTCCGCTTTTTCCATCATCTGCATGACGTGTGCTTGAATTGCAAGCCCGTCGCCAATAGTTTTGAGTCCAAACGCGTGGTCGTCCATCCCTGGAATTAGTCCAAGGTTGGGGCTGCTCCCACAGCAAAGGACGAGTTGATCGTAGCTCATTTGGCGCCGTGAGCCGTTGTGCGCCTCGTATTCAATGACACCTTTGTCGAGGTCGATGTTGAGCACGTCTTCGGTTCGACATTGCACGTGTTGAAGCAGCTGTCTGAGCGGCGCGCCGACATCTTTAGGTTGAACGGCGGCGCTAGCGACCTCAGCCAGTAGGGGATGGAAAACCATGTGGTTTTCTCTGTTAAAAACTATGATTTCGTAGTCCTGGCGCGGAAGAAGCTTGCGCAGGGTCCGGGCGCATTTCACGCCTGCGAATCCACCGCCAAGAATGACTATTCTCTGCATGGCAACTGCTATAGCAATAGACGAACGTCCTAGGAGTCCATCATTCTATACCCTATTTATTTATTCGTTTCGTCCAGCGGCGCCTGTGGGTTTGGTATCGCCGCCACCGACGTCGGGACGGCGTTTTGTTCTGAAATCGGGAAGTTCTTTGGGACCTGGCTCGATTGAATCATTTGTGGCATTGTGCGTACCAGGTGCTTGCGTTGAGGCGCCCGCGAACGGCGCATCGATGCGTCCAGGTTGTTTGTCATCGCCCTTTGGGGGTGTCTTGTCTTTCTTCTTGGCTTTGGAATCAACGCTAGACACATCTTGTCGTGTTGCGCCCTTTACCTGCGATGCGGTCGAAAGGTCCGCATTAAACGATGCAAACTTCTTGTCGAGGTCGGCAACAGCTGACTGCGGCCATTCTTTGGACTCGACGCTTTTCACTAAACGTTCCAATCCATCCAATCGAGTCTTGAACTGCTCGGTCTGGCTCGGCGAAAGGAGTCCCTTTCGGGCTAATGTGCCAATTTGTTCTTTGAAATTCGCCACAGATTTCGGATAGATATTGACGTTTGTGGCAAAGAATTCGTCAGCATTGGCGGGTGCAAAGCCACATGCAAGGACGACGCACAATGGGAGACCAATGGAAAGAGCCTTTTTTAATTGCATACTTCAAATCTCGCCGGCAGAAACGATAACTACTTATATACGGTTGCATTTGGAATTATAGGTCGATTAGGGTCAATAGTAACGCACACCTTAACAATTTGCTGGAGGCTTAACTGGTGGGCGATTCAGGGCATATGCGATACAATCGCCAATCGGGAGCGTGAGCAGATGCTCAATAGTGACTCCAGCCTGATCGTAGTCAAGAATTGTCTGTATCCAAAGAGGGGAGCCTTCGAAATAGTGATCACGCGCCACGTGATCACGCGACGCGTGGCCATCGTATGTGGTGACTTCGCATCGTATGTGGTGGCCATGCGCTGCGTGATCACGCGGAATGTGATCACACGTCCCGTGAATATGCACTGTGCAACCTCCCATGACAACTCGTCACTGAATGGTGTTTGCGTTATACCGCGCCTGGTTGGCGCTGGCGCGTGCGCGGTTTGCCTCTTGGCGCGCCAGTCCGGCATAGTGCCTTGCCTGCGCATCGCCGTTGTTGGCGGCTGACTCGGCTCTTTCCGCTGCATACTCAGCGTTGTTCGCCGCATATTCGGCGCGTGATGCGGCGTTTTTTCGGTTCCATTTATCGTGGTCGTAATGAGCGGTATTGCCTTCGTTGCGAGCTCTAGTGGCTTCGTTTACGGCTGTTTGGTAGTTTGAATATGCCGAGCTTCTTGCAGATGAGATTTGTCCGGAATTGTCCGGTGTTGGTCCTTGTGCCATAGGACTTCCCGGGGTTCCACCTTCGAGGAAGACGCGCAGCAGCTCTTGCTTCGAAACTCCGGGAAAAATGCCTTGCCACGCGTTCATCATTGGACCCGATCCAGGTGTTACGGCACGACGCCCGCGCGTAACTTGGTTTGGGTTGAATCTTTGCGGTGCATTCGTTTGTTGCGGTGCGTATCGTTGTTGCGGTGGATACTGCTGTCGTTGTGAATACTGTTGTTGCGGTGGATACTGCTGTCGTTGTGAATACTGTTGTTGCTGCGAATACTGTTGTTGCTGCGAATACTGTTGTTGCGCAACGTATCTTTGCTGCGGTGCATGCTGCTGTTGCGATGCAATAGCACGATTCGGCTGTTGTTGACTGACCGGAACTTGATTCCAATTCGAATCAACTCTGTTGAGCTGTTGTTCGAGCGAGTTCATCGTAGTGTGCGGCTGTTGGTAGTTCGGCGCGTATTGAGCTTGATCGTAGCTCTCGAATGTATCCTGGTTTCGGTAGTGTGGTGGCGCCTGAGTTCCTCCAAAACCGGATTGGTAATTCTGGTAGCCTGGGCTGTAATAGGTTGAGTCTCCACCGAAGTTTTGAGACAACGCAGCAAGCGGTGAGACCTGCACGGCGAGCACGAAACCAACGATCACATTTGAATGATTGCGAATCAAAATTCTTCCACCATTTGGCGATTTTTGATCATTTTGATCGGTCCACAATCAGGCGCAGATGCTCCATCTACACTCTGTTGAGTTGACTGCCAAGTAAACTCAGTTGGTGTTGTTACTTTGAAAACGTTGATCCCGCGAGTGTTCTTTCCACTCGGTGACACTCCTGCGAAATCAACGGTCCATGAGTCCTTTCCATCTTGCGACCATTTCCCATATCCATAGCCACCATTGCAATCAAAGTGCCATGAAACGATCTTTCCGGTTCGAACGTCCCATCCGATAATCTGTCGATCGACTTCTGCTGTTCCATTTTTCTGTTTAGTGCATTTCGACAAAATGAAATTGTGGTTGGAACCCCATTGGATGTCTAATGTCACCAAATTCTCGGGACCACCCTCACACTGCCATTTTCCGACGAGCCATTCTACTTCTCTTAGGTGATCTGCAGCACTGATTTCTTGAATGGCTGTTTCTGTAGCCTCGTCGATCAACCAAGCTCCATTCACCTTCGTGAGCACAAGTGAAAATCTAGTTTGCGGCATGTGCGAGGTAGTGGTCTTTCGACTGACCTCACCCACAACTAACGCCGCATTCGGCGCGAGCAATTTCACTTTCTCAGGATGCAAACTGATTTCTGCAGGGGGTCGCTCTTTCAGAACTTGATCGAACCTTGCTTGAATAGCGGCTTTTCCCTTCCATTGCTCTCCGAACTGATCGAGAAAAATAGCATCCGAATTCCACAGTGAAGCAGCTTTCTCTGCGCTTCCGCTGTTGACAGCAGCGATCAGATCCATAATTAGTTGGCGAATTTCAGTTTCTTGTTGGTCACCAGGTCTTTCAGCGGATTCACCGTTTGAAGCTTGGGGATTTTTTGACTTTGCGGCAAACGCGCTCGGACAAGCGCTGGCAAGAGACATTGAAATGACAGCGAGGAGAAGCAACTTATTCAATTTCGATTACCAAGGATTCGGGAGGAACCATTATAGATGGTAGATCTGAACAGAATTCACCCTTGGCGACCGAGCGATGCCTCCTGCCGTTTCATGCACTCATCTTCCCCTACGAACTCTCGACCGGAGACAAGGCATGAATACAGGATCGAAGTGAGAACTTTAAAATCAGAGATTCAGAAAGCGCACAAAAAGACTTTGGAATATCATGTGGATTCACCCGTAACTCATTATATAGATGACAACAGTGATTCTATTCCACCGTTATCTCATCGCATGAAGTCGCAGATTTCGTTCAGTTTGTATCCTCCGATTCCTTGCGACTTGAGTTCGTCGATAGACACGGAGTGCGGTGGCATGAAGAGTACTCCAGCAACAATGAGGAGACTTCCCAGAGCCACTAAGGACATTCCGATAACTGTTGCTCTGATCAAAAAACGAGGACTCATTTTTCCTCTTCCTTATAATCGGAATAGCCTCCAATATCACCAGGACGAAAGTCACCAACTTCATTCTTTTTGTAACTTCGATAGAAATTCGGAGCTACTGTTGGTTTGGGAACGGCGTTTTTGATATTAGCCGCACCATGTAACGCGAACACATAGTATGCACCACCAGTAATACAAAGAATCCCGCCGACCAAAAATAGACTTCGAACTTTCGAGCAATTGTTGGTACGTAGCGGTTCACCCATTTCCCTAGCTCCCTTTCCAGCGTTGGCAAAAAGTTGAAACATCACACCAATCGCGGCGATTGATATGCCTATAAGAACTAAGCTCGCAAAGACTCTGCGCACGACTATTGTCCGCCGGTTTCAAATCCCTAAAACCATTCTACAACAGCAATTGCGCCGATTTGAACCATCAATCACTCATTCGGGAGACACGGCTACCACTTCCAAGGGATGTCTAATTTTCGGCTCATTGCAATAGTGAATGAAGGGGTCGCCAACCTATAACCATGTATCGCTCTCACCGCTGGAGGCGTCGTCGCTATGT
>CAZCZI010000078.1:10601-34119 GCA_964503045.1 uncultured Candidatus Obscuribacterales bacterium | reverse complement strand
CAACGCACCGACCACAATAAACAGCGTTTTGACAAATTTCACGCCTTGCTTGCGTCCGATTCGAGAGCCGAGAGCGGCACCACCGACGGAGCCGAGTGTGGATGGAACCATGAGCGACAAGTCCCAATTCCCGCCGCTTATGTAGACATAGGCGGAGAATCCGCACCATGCGAAGGCCATTACATAGTAGTATCCCAGTGCTTCCAGCATTTTGAAACCTCTGGTTCCGGCCAGCACGGCTGATGTGAAAATTCCGTTTCCCGATCCGAAAAATGCTTCATAGAATCCGAGGGGCAGTCCGAAGAACGCGGTCATGAAGCGGTTTGTCTTGGGTGGTTTTGATTCTAGTCCGAAGTCCTTCCGAAAAAATGCAAATGAAACTAGCGAGAGAATAATCAAACCAATTACGCGCTGAATCAATTTGCTGTCACCACCGACGATGACTTGCGTTCCCAAAAAAGCTCCAATCAATCCGAATGCAACCAAACCTCCCATGAGGCGCCAATCCACGGTGTGGCCTCTAAGATAGTTTCTTCCGGCTATGAGAGTCCAGGTTGTTCCGTTCACCACATTTGATGCTATTGCAATCGGCAATGGAAATCCAAGTGTCAACCACACAGGTGTCATGATCATACTTGAGCCGCCGCCACTCATCGAGCTGACGAGAGTTGCGGTGAATGCCACAGACGCTATTAGTGCTACTTTCTCAGGCGGGGTCATTGAATGCGCGCGTTTGGTAGTCCTAAAGACGATAGCACGTGCACGAAATTCAAAACAGCTCAAACCTCTCGCCTTGGAAATGTTTATCCCAGACTACTTCCCATACGTTACGTGGTTGAAACAAATTACAAAATTGTTGAGAGGTATCTTTGTACTTGCGCTGCCAATCGGACTGTCGCCAGCCGGATCTCGAACCGTCACGGTATCAGTCACCGGGTCAAACGCTGTCACGGAAAGGGCGTGATCGCTCATTGCCGGAGGGTCCTCCGCGAAATTCATAAGGCCTCTTGCTGGTAGGCTTCTTGCTGTGACCGGGCGCCCGTTGTTCAAAGCGTCTGTCAATTTCTTTCGGGCTGTGTTGATCTCGTCTTTCATGGATGTGTAGTCCACGCAGTAAACATCGCTGTCGGTTCCATGCTTGGAGAAAATATCGACACCGGACCTCAACGTACCACCGTGAGTGGAGTCTGTCGGTGAAACTGTGCCCATCAGATTTCCGAGCCTGCGGCGATAAAAATGCTTGTTACAGTATTCACCGTATGCTTTTTCAACAATTGGAACCCAGGTTCCGAATTCGCTTGGTGCGGCATAAATGCTGAGTTCTGAATCTGTGGGAGCTTTCACGGTAATTGGCTCTTTGGGTGACGCCGGAAAGGTCACGGTGTAGGTGCCATCGGCGTTGGTCTTGATCATAGTGTCGATTGCTTTTGGATCGACCGCGGCCATCGATGCCAGTCCTGCCAGAAAGTAGCAGTCACCGACGTGTCCTTGGCGGACGGCTTCTGGCTTAATGCTCTCCAAATGGTTTTTTGTTGAATAAACGTCTCGTGCAAAGGAGAGTCTTTGAGCTGATTGCTCCATCACTATGTTGACCGAGTCGACCAGATTTAATTCGGTTCCAATGTCTCCGGCTGCGCAACCGATATTACCGGGACTTATCTTTTTCAAAAAAGAGATGTTATCGAAGTTGTTCAGAACTTGATTGACAGCGTGCTTTTCGCGCGGCGTGAGTTTTCCGGAGTCGACTAGTGTTTGAACTTCAGCTCGCGTTAATCCGCTTCTAGAGTTTGTGTTTCTTGCGACAACTTCCTGCGCGATAAGCAAATCCGAGTACTGAGCTTGGTCATGGAAGTATCTGTTGTTCAGCGAGTCAAGTTCTTGCATGTCTTTAACGGTGATGCCATCATCTTCTAATCCGAACTCGTCATTGCTCAAGTTCATAAGCTCCGAAGTCAGGCGTTTTAGCACTGCAACCAAGTGGGCATCCTCGCCCTTGATTGTTTCGTTTATCACAGCACTGCTGATTTCGTCTTGACTGACGAAACCATTTTTGTCATTGTCGAGAATATTTAGGTTCTTTTCAAAGGCTGGTAAGAGTCTAGAAACGGCTGTTTTTCCTGGTACTTTAATGCCCTGACTTTTCAAGCCAGCGTAGATCTGTTCTTGCAGCATTCGAATTTCTGTGGACTCTTCTATTAATGGTTCAAGCTGTTTTGCTTCATCAAGAAATGCCTTTGCTTCTAGAAACTTGTTGTTCTTTACCAGGGTTGCGCTGGCAACTACTCGAGTTTGCAGGGGCAATAGCAAAGTCTCGAGTATTTGTTGTGCGGCAGCTGGATCGTCGTCTCGTAAAGCGTTGTAAGCACTCTTTATTGATTCCTTTGGCAGCGAGTCAGCCCTGCGAATAGACTCTTGAAAGTAAGGAATGCTGTCCTCGATTGTTTTTGCGGACAGTGCCAGGTTGTTTGCGCTGTATATCCGCTGGCATATTGCGTCAATACTGTGAATAGTATGAGTGAGACCCTCCGTGTCTTCGTAAAGTCTCTTTGACGCTTGATCCGTGCTTTGCGAATCCGTGCTTCGTGCGACGTCATCTAAAAGTGGCATGGGGTACTCCTTGGTAAAAAGAATCTGGCAGCATCTTGCGGCGGCTTTTACCAGGGTAGACACATGCAGCTGAGTAAATCCTGAGAAACGACGGGTAGTCGGTAAAACGGCTCAAGTTTTTTGAGAACCATCCAAGCATCTACAACCGCGCTGCGGTTGTACCCTGCTCAATGACTCATTAACTCGCTAAACACATTGTCTACCTCGCCTTGTATAACTATTTCGTTCTCTTTTGCCGATTTGTAGCCTTTGAAGGAGAGGTTCGGCAAAGAGGTCTTTTGTTGTTTTATATCAATTGTGTCAAGCAGTGTGTGGCGAGTTTCTTTCCGGTTGTAGTTGAGTCCAAAACCGAAGCTTTGTGTATTTCCGATTTTCACAAACCTAAGAGGAATTCCCTCGTTCGGAGGTAAGTCGAAAAGGGCTTGCAGAAACTGCTGGACTTGTTTCGGCGCTTGCGGCGCTGAAGTGGTTGTGTAGGTGCCGACGTTGCCATATTTTAAGCTGGCAGTGCCACCAGTTTGGTATTTGTAGGGAAACGCATAGAGGTCAGCATCGACTTCTTTGACTTTTTGTTTGCGAACGAATTTTAAAGGCCATGTGTATAAATCATCATTGACTTGAACACTGATTGCGGTTCTGATGCCATTCTTCGACCAGTCGGCGTATGTGCGTTTGTTGACGAGTTTTCGCTGATCGCTGTACATTATCGCTTCCCAATCTGGGGCGCAGCAAGAAAACGAATAGTCATTGCTTTTGCATACCACTCGTACACCAGTTTTTGAAACGTACACTAAGACGTTTCCATAAAGCACCTGCTTTTGAGTGATAAGCCAGTCGCTGTTAAAAGTAAAGGCGGGTTGGCAAAGAAATGCGAGCCACAGCACGATGCCTGATGGCATGATAGCGTGCCTCCAAATATGGTGCCTAGTCTTCACTTCTCGTCCCAAAACTGCTGCATTACGTTGTCCAGTTCACCCTTTCTCACAATGATCTGTCCATCGGAAACCAGCTTATAACCCTTGTATTGTGCCACGCTTCTTAGATTATTCAATTTCTTGATTTCTTTAGTGTCAAGCAAGGAGTGACGTTCTTCCTGCTTGTTATAGTTCAATCCAAAACCATAGCTGTTGGTTCTTCCAATTTTGTGAAAATGCAGGGGGACTCCAGAGATTGGGGGGAGGTCGAAGAGCGCTTGGAGGAATTGCTCAGCTTGTTTTGCAGTCTTTACTTCGTTCGTCACCAGATATGTTCCAACGTTGCCGTTTCTCAAACTTGCAGCCTGTCCACTTTCATATCTATAAGGAAATGCATAAAGGCTGGTGTTGACTCCAAATTGCTTTTTCTCTTCAACAAATCGAATAGGCCATTTGTAATACTCAGAATTATCTTGGATGCTTATCGCAGTTCTAAAGCCATTCTTCACCCAATGTGAGTAAGGACGTGAGTAATAAACTTTGCGATTCTCGCTGTACATCACTGCATCCCAAGCGGGTGCACAACAGGAAAAGCAATAGTCTTTGGAGTTGCTTGCAACGATGACGCCTGTTTTCCAGATGTAGACCGTCACGTCGCCGTAAAGGAGATTCTTCTGTGTGAGACACCAGCCGCTATTTGGTGCAGTGGCGGCTTCTGCTGGGTTGAATGCCAGCAGGGCGCAAATCAAAACGACTATGAGTGCTTTCATGCAGTTATCCTTTAAGTAGATTCTATCTTAAAGGCCCATAGGATGGCAGATTGCGCTTTTGCCATGCGTGATGGGAATTTACGCACTGAGAGCGGCAGGTTTTACTTGCCAAACGGCTTGATGAGCCGATAATAGCCAATACCGCTGGAAACCGCTAGATTGGCATGGCTCTCAGTGTAATTACATAATACTCTTCACCCCCGAAGACTTGCTTGGCTAGCGGTGTTTGGAGCGCAAGACTGCAAACTTATATGTTTGCATGCGCTCGATTTTAAAAAATTGGAGATTGCTACAAATGATGTCTCGCTTTTGCTTTAGACCGACTGTGCGTACTTGCACCGGTCTTTTTGTTTTGGCGTCAATCTTCGCACTGCTTGTAGCAATAACAAATGCTTCGAACAGTGCCATTTCGGAATCGACTCAAAGTCTTGATTCAGAAGCTTTAAATGCACGTTCAAAGATTGGCAAGGTTCTGGGTAACTGTTCGCTGCAACGAACAGAGGTGTCGGCGTGCGTTTCCGGGTATCTCGCGACGGTCACCGCTATCCAGAACTTTGTCAATAATAGTATGGGAACAGGAGAAACGGAAGAGCTGCGGATAAGCCCGGTTTATGCTCGTTGCAAAAATCCGAGCGTACATCCGTTTTCGAATCTCCTCTTTGTGTCTCGGGAATTTGGAGAGGTGTATGCATTTTCGTTATGGACGAACTTCGAGAACGAGACAATCGACCGTCTCAGCAAGTCGCTGTATTACTTAACTGGGTGGCTGCGAGTCGCTAGTCTGAATCCAAACCCGATCCTTTGCGGGACAGATTACTTCCATTATGCTTGTTTTCGACAAGAGCTAATGCCAGTCTTTGATTTGCTTGTTCTGACTTTCATGGGATTTTCTACGGTTATTCTAATTTGCAATCTCTCTGGCGTGAGGTACAGATCGGGAAAGCTGAGAGATCGAAGCGAAGAGGTATTCAATGTCCTACGTCGCTTCTGCTTTGCATTGATTGCACTCTTTTCGCTTAGTTACTTGCACTGGATCGGGGCAGGTCAGTTCTACGGTATGAATAAGATTCATTGGTATTACCGTGGTCGAGTGAACCTGTTTAACATCGATGTAGCCGTGGCGTCGCTGCCTCCGGTGTTCATTCAGTCACTGACTTGCTCCGTGCACCCCACCAATATATTCGAGTATGAGTTATTGAGAGCCACTGGGCTGTTCGTCGTTGCTCTGCTTGTTTTTCTAATCTCTTTGTTCTTAGCGTTTCGTTCAATTCAAATTGTACTTTTGACGATTCAATTGCTGAGTGCTTTTCTGTTCTTTTCTCTTCTTGCTTCAAGACAGAAACAGGCGCTTATCTTTCCGTTTATTAAATGGTCGATTGAGTTGTCGGTATGGAGCTTCCTGTGGCAGGGCGCATTTAGAAACCTTTGGGGTAATACCGGATTGGGTGATGGCTATGCACTCGTAAGGGTTGAACTGCTGATATTCATGTACACACTATTCAACGCGCTCGTGATCTGGAGAGGACGAACGCTGATATTGCGGTACCGCGATCTATTGCGATCAGCTCTTAGTCCGGGTGTTGTTCACGTTCAGTGAATCCAAGTTCTCAACACTAATTACGCAGCCGATAACCAACCCGAGCGATATTTTGAATAATCGATTGAGAAAGATCCTCGCTGTCATCGAGTGCTTTTCTAATTCGCCTAATTGAGGAGCGCAGTCCTTCGGCGGAAGCCTCTGAGTCATTGTGCCAAACTCGAGAGATTAGGGTTTCTGCTGAAAAGATATCATCTCTATTGCGCATCAAGAACTCCAACAAAGCAAAATCCGTTGGCAAAATGTGTACCTCGGCACCGCCTTTGGTGACTCTATGTTTTGCAGGATCGAGTGTTATGTTCCTTACGCTCAGCATGTTGGATGGTTGAACCGATCCTCGGCGCAGCAATGCACGCACGCGAGCTACCAGTTCGCGCATGTGAAACGGTTTGGTGAGATAGTCGTCGGCGCCGGTATCAAGCCCTCTCTCTTTGTCCTCGACGTCTGATTTCCCGGTAAGCATGAGTACTGGCGTTTTGCCACCTTTGGCACGGTATTGTTTGAGCACCTCGATTCCGGAAAGACCAGGCAGGTTCCAGTCGAGAATGATCATGTCGTATTCGGCGACGCGCAGGAGTTCGAGCGAATCTGATCCGTTTGGAGAATGCTCGACGGTAAAACGTTCCAGATTGAGACCATCGACAAGAGTCATGGCGAATTCCGGATCATCTTCCACTACTAAGATCTTGACCATGTTCCAGATTCTTACAAACCAAATCAACGGCACGAGCCAAACTATACCACCGTTTCAATTAAATCAAGCCGTGAGATAATCCCTATATGCGCCCACGGTTGTCACTTTCAGCTCAAATTCTTATCCTTGTTACTCTGCCGCTTGTCTTTCAGCTGGGTTCACTAGTTCTGCTTGCGTCGCTCCAGGGGGAGGCGGAGCTAGAGCTTAAACGAGCCAACAAAGCTGCAAGAATATCGGACGAAATTAACAAGCTCAATAAGGAAGTCTTCGATTACCTTACTACCTACCAGGCAGAGCACACCAACACCAGTCCGGACCTCGGCTCGGTTGACAATCTAGATGAAAGGCTCAAAGAGCATTTTGGAAAGCTGGCGGAACTAACCAGCGATAATTCCGATATGAGGTCGATTGTTCTACGTTCGCAGCGCTCAGGAATGGCCGCGGTGGCATTGCTTCGACGAATCAGAGAGTCTTACGAAAGAGACAACGGAGAAGCAGGAGACATCGAGCGCAAGCCAATGTGGAAACAGCTGCGGAGAGATTGCCGAGGCGTCATAAACGATGAAATTCTCGACTTGCGTACCAATCAAAAGCAATTCGCTGAAGCAAGCACGGAGTTGCAGGCGAAACTGCGTAAGCAAATGCAAACCATCATGCTTGTCGCAGGAGGGATGAACCTGCTGCTTACATTGATAGCGGCGATTTATCTAACGCGTGGTATCGCCAGTAAGGTTCAACGCCTCAGTGACAACACCTACAGGCTCGCAAGCAATCTGCCTCTAAACCCAGTGCTCTCCGGGTCTGATGAACTTGCGAAGCTCGATCACGTGTTTCATAAAATGGCTGCTGAGTTGAAAGAATCAAATCGCAAGCAGCGTGCATTGGTTGATGGCGCTCACGATTTGATTTGTTCCATCGACTCATCTGGACGTTTCACTGCTGCAAATCCAGCTTGCGAAAAGCTTCTCGCCTACAAACCCGATGAGCTTCTCGGCAAACATCTGATCGATCTGATTGTTCCTGCCAAAGTAAGTGAGACACTTACATATCTTGATCAGATAAAGGATAGTGATACCATCGCCACACTCGAAACAAAAATGAAACGAAAGGGTGGAACAGTCAGAGATGTGCTCTTGTCGGCGCAGTATTCGAAGGAAGAAGGCTCTGCCTTTTGCATAATATATGACATAACTCAAAGAAAAGAAGCTGAGCGTTTGCGACAAGAAGTTGTGGCAATGGTTACGCACGATCTTCGCACTCCACTGTCGACCGTGTGCAACGTGCTTGATTTTCTTGGGCGTGGCACGTTCGGAACGCTTGATGAGAAGGGTATGCGATACGTTGAAACGGGGCAGCGAAATGTCGATCGAATGATGACATTGATCAATGATTTGCTTGATATAGAGAAAATTAAATCAGGAAGAATGGAACTGTCATTGTCGAGCGTGAGTTTGCAAAAGGCTTTTGATGACTGTCGAGAACTGCATGCAAGGCTTGCCGAAGATTCAGATATAGAGATTGTGGTGCAGTCAGGAGATGTCGCCGTCACGGCCGATGCGGAGAAGCTCCAACGGGTGCTTTCCAACCTCGTTTCAAATGCCATAAAGTTCTCTCCAGCTGGCGGAAAAGTCACCATGTCGGCGAGTCAGCAAGAGGATAACGTCGTCATAAAGGTCGCTGACGAGGGCTCTGGAATTCCGGCTGACAAGTTAGAAGCAGTGTTTGAACGGTTTCAGCAGTCGGATGGAGCAAAGCAGAAAACCGGTTCGGGACTCGGGCTGACTATTTGCAAGGCGATTGCAGAACTGCATGGCGGAAAAATCTGGGCGAAGAGCGAAAACGGCAACGGCAGTGTCTTTTCCGTCTCGCTTCCGCGTCGATAACGCCTTTTTTGGAATTTTTCGCTCGTCACAGTTTCGTCACTGTTCTGTCACCGTTCAATCATTGAGCCGGCGTAGTCTTGGGGAATCAGCCACCCCCCGCTACTACTGGAGAAAGAATCATGGATAAGGGACACGACGCAATCGAAGTGAAATCACCCAAGTGCGGCAATCTCGGCGCAATCGCTCAAGAGGCATGGAACTCAAATGGTGTAGTGTTCAAGAAACCCAATGAGTCAAAGTGCATGGTCCAATCCATTGAGATGACAGATCCATACTTCGTGAAGCCTTCGAAACTTGATGGCAAACCGCATGAAAAGCCTGATTTCAAGCCTGAAAAGCCTGGTTTTGGTTTCAAACCTCAAGAAAAACCTGACTTCAAACCCCACAAGATAACAGCGGAAGAACAAAGAAAGATTGAAGCCGAGAAAGCTGAAATCGCCAAGAAGATGGAAAAGCATGTGTTCACGCCGGAAGAGCTCAAGAACATCGAGCACAAAAAAGAATTACTCGCGAAGAACGGATTACTTGATACCGAAAAACTAGAAAAGAACGACAAACTTGAAAAGAAAGACGATAAAGCCACGTGGCAAGAGCGCGAAATCATCATGCTCAAGAAAGAACTGGCAGAACTAAAGAAAGAGCTAGAGGCAGCCAGATTGAACGCCAGAAGGCTTGATAAGCATCCCAAACCATATGTTTTAAAAGGAGCGGAAGAGAAGGTCTATTAATCGGGTTTGACCGACTCTCCGAGGGCGCGGCAAATGATGAAGGCTTCCTCCTGCGGAAGCCTTTTTCATTACTCACTTAGCGCTACAGATTGGTTTAGCTCTTCTCAGCCAATGTGCGTGTCCACTTACCGTGAATCCAAACCCAAACCTTTCTTACCCATGACTTTCTGTTGTCGGCTTCCGCACGCACGCGGGCTAAGCGATAGCGTTCGAGTTCGAACTTGACCTTCGTCAAGTCAGCGCGGAAATCTTCAGTGTGAATTGCTACTGCCATTGCGCGATCTGCTTGTGCTTGGAGATCTGGAAGCAATTTGATTTGTGTTTCCAAAGAAGCAATCTTGGCGCGATCTTCGACTCTGTCGGTGAGAAGCTTGATGATCGTTTCTTGCGCTTCGACGATCACCTTGCGCATGTTTTCGATTTCTTGAGTTCTATCGTCAACGATCGCGTCTGTGTACCTGCCACCATTCGCGGTGAGATCGTAATTCACCTCGGCTGGAAGATTAGATTTGGAATCTGTGCGCAGGATTTTTACGAATCCTTCCAGCAAGTGCACGAGATCTGTGCGCGACACTTTGTCGTCGCCCATTACGAACTTGCCTGCTTCAGCCAATTGCGTAACTGCCGAGTGTTGTGGAAAATCATTGTTTGTCCAAGTCTTCGGAGCATCTTGCTGAGGCATCTGCGGGAAAGTGTCCTTTTCCTCTTCGACTTGAGGAGGAATGACAGTTTGCTTGGGTGCTTCTACAAGCTGTTCTACGATTTGCTCGACTTTCGGAGCGACTGGTTCTTCAGCTGCCGCAGCTTCGACCAATGTTTCTTCGGCAACTGACTGTTCAACATCAAGCTGTTCCACAACAGGAGTTGCATCAGCAACCAAGGGCGCTGCATCTGTTGTAGATTCGACGACGGTCGATTGTTCGATCACTGGCTCTGCTGGAGTTTCCGCTACGGATTCAACTTTCGATTCAACAGTCTCAGCTGCTTTGCACTCGGGTTCCGCATCACTCTTCGGTTGCTCAACTTTCGGTTCTTCGACGGTGGGCTCAAACGGGCGCTGAATTACCTTGGGGGGTTCTGCGGATTTGACCTTTGATATTTTTGCTGGCGCAGGGCGCTTTTCGGCGGCATCAAGCGGTTGGAGAAGATCATCGGATGAAAAGCGAGGGCGTGGCGCAACCGGGCGCACGGCGCTTGCGATTGCATCGAGCTGGGCTGTCTTAAACGCAGGCATGTCGTCTTCGCCGAGTCCAGCGAGAAGGTCTTTCAACTGGACACCCGACATCTTCGCTGTTTCTTCAATTAGAGAGCAGGCGGCTGCTGACGCAGCCGCCCTGGCTTGCTCGTCTGTTTCCAGAGGAATCGTTTGCGAAGGTTGAGACGCTTCGCTTGTTGCCTCTGGAGAATTCATTTCTTGCGATACCACTTCTTCCAACGCTCTGTCGAGCAACGCTTCTAGAGAGAGCTCTGCTCTCGCCGATGGTTTTTTCATTGCGGGTTTAGATTTGCCAGAATCCAATGGCTGTGCGCTGCTCATCTATATCCCCCGTGCCAACCCGGAAATATTATGACTTAGCACTTTAATGATGTCCAGCCATGATGACTCTATCTGTGGTGCCTAAAACTTATCGGTTTTATTCTATGAGTAACGCGTTCGCGTATCTGAATGGTATTTGCTCGATATCCCTTGCGGCCATTTATATAAGCCAATCATTGTGCAATTAACTAGCGCACGGGTCGAGTCACAGATTGATCGTCAACTACTTAAAACTACCGTAATAATCGAAGCGTTTTTGACAGGTTCTGACTACTTGGATTCTAGCGATATGTGTCGAGTATGCGAACGGTTATTTGCGCCGCACGCCATGCAACGCCTGTATGACTAGTGCCGCTTTTTCGGTTTAGTGATCGACGCCGGCTTGCTGTGCTGTTTTGCAAGTGCCAGCGCCGCTTGGTCGGCGCCGCCGATTCCAAAGAACTTCTGCAAAACAACTTTCGCAATAGGCGCGGCAGTGGAGCCGCCGTGACCGCCGTGTTCAACGAAAACGCCAATTGCGATGCGCGGTTTGTCGGCGGGGGCATAGCATCCAAACCATGCATGAGTTTTGCTTCCGGCTGGTGGTGCTTCTGCAGATCCTGTCTTTCCTGCGACTTCGACTTCGGCAAGTTTGATGTTGCTGGCGGTACCGCTTGCAACCACCGCTTTCAAGCCATCGAGAACTACCTTCAGATACTTTGGATTCGTCTTGGCGATCTCAGGACGCGGCATCGGAATTTGTCGGTCACCGATTTTAGTTACGAAGTGCAGCATCGGCACCTGCCCTTTCATGCCGAAAGCGCCGTAGATTCTCGCTGCTTGGGCGGGTGTCACTTGCACGAACGTCTGTCCGATCGACATATGCAGCGTGTTGCCCGGATACCATTTTTCGTGCATCACTCGCTCTTTCCATTTCGAATCTGGCACCAACCCGCTGCTTTCGCCGCGAAGTTCGAGCCCGGTCGGTCGACCGGCACCGAATTTGACACCATAGTCTTTGATCATTTCCGGTGTCATCTTGAGCGCCATTTGATAGAACGCCGAGTCTCGCGACCAGGCCAAACATTTGACGAGGTCGAAGAGTCCGGCCGAGCCGGTCCAGTCTCCGAAGAAGAAGCCACCGAGGCTAATACCACCAGACACATGCAATTTGGTATCAGGTTTTACCGCTTTATACTCCAGAGCGGCAAGAAGAGTAACCGGTTTCCAAATCGATCCAGGCGGAAACCCTGAGAGTGCGCGGTTGTGCAGAGGGTGTGTCGGCGCGTTGATCTTTTTGAGATCGGCAGGTTTCATTCTGCGGGTAAAGACGTTAGGGTCATAACTTGGACGTGACACCATGGCCAGTATCTCGCCGGTTTGTGGGTCGATGGCTACCAGCGCTCCAGATCGCTCGCCCATGGCTTGGTAGGCTGCTCTTTGCAGTTCCAAGTCCAACGAGAGAACTACCGGTTGCCCTGCCTGTGCTTCTTTAGTTATGACCGGTTTGGATGTTTCTGCCGACAGACTCTGTCCCATCGCGTTAACGCGAACACGCTGTTCGCCGTCGACCCCACGAAGTTGTTCGTCGTAAGTTCGCTCCACGCCAGTTTGCCCGACGACATCGCCCATCTTGCGTTCGGGTGTCCTCTTCAGGCGAACCGGCGAAATTTCACCGCAATACCCAAGCACGTGCGCAGTAATCTCAGCGTGAGGGTAGCTTCGGCTGATATCCGGAAGGATGTCGATGCCGGGCAAGAAGAGTTTTTGTTCGTAGAAGCGGCTGACTACGGCAATGTCCAAGTCGCGCTCAATGACCACCGGGAGTACCGACGCAGAGGCTTTCGCCTTCATCAACGCCGTTAGCACCTTGGGCATCGGCACATCCAAAATTCTCGCCAATCGATACGCGAGGTCGCGCACATCATCTAATTGATTTGGAACAGCGATCATTGAAAGTGATTGCTTATTGGTGGCAAGCAGCACGCCGTTGCGGTCGTAAATGCTGCCGCGTGGCGCGCGCAGGAAGGTCACACGGGTCGAGTTTTCGACTGCCTGTCCTTTGTAGTACTTGCTTTGAAGAATCTGCAACCAACCCAATCTTGCAACCAGCAAAACCATCGCAAGAAAAATCACCGAGCCGAGAATGACGGCTTTGAAGGTGAATTCTGCATGTGATTGTTGTTGGGTCATATATCGGGTTCGTTTAGTTCGATTTTGTTTGGTTCGTTTCTCTCAACTAGTGCTCTTGAGCCATATCGCGAAACTTTTGAAATTGATACCAGCCTCGCATCGGAAAGAAAATGAACGGAGCAATCAATGAATTCACCACCGCTTCGGGAAGCGCAATGCGCGCAAGATTTTGCAAAACATCGGGACGTCCGAGAACGAGCAAATGCACGGCTGTGATCGCCTCTGCAAGAAACGACAGAAGCAAAACAATTGGAAGGCAAAAGATTGCAGCTTGGTTGAATCTCTTCAAACTGAAATAGCCGGCAGTCCAACCAATCAGTGGATAGGCAATTGGATACACCGGCAAAACCGATGAATAGAGCGATCCAAACGCGGCACCGACTAATAAACCTGAGGTGGAACCGGAAAGAAGTTGGCGCAACACGACAGTCTTAAACGAACTTGTGCGCAACTCATCAGGAGTTGGTGCCTCAAGCGGAGAGCCAAATGTTTGGCCCCAGACAATGGTAATTGCCAGTGGCAAACTGCATAGAACACTGCTGATTGAAAGTTTGCTCAAAACGGCGAGCTGAATCAGCCACGCCAGTGCAATGATCAGTGCGCCGACCGAAATCTCGCCGAGGCGTCTCTTTGCTCTTGCTGAAAAAAACGACATGGCGGATTACCTCTATCAGTCTTCCAGAGGTGGAACGATTAAGACCTGGTTCAAATCGTAACAGTTCTCGGCTAACTTCACCTCAATCTGCATTGAAGCGCCGTTTGTGTCTCGACGAATCGCCGCAACTGTTCCAACCGGATGATTCTCGGGAAAGGCGCCGCCCTTGCTTCCCAAGCAAACAATTTTGTCGCCGATGTCTACATTGGTTCCAACCGGAATCCAATCAATCTTTGCCAAGTTTTGCATGTTGCCTGAAAGAATGCCGGTCAAGCCGAGTCGTTGAATGTTGACGCCGAGCTTGAGGTCGGGGTCGGTGATAAGTTTGACCACGCTTGAATGAGCTTCGCAGCTGACGACCTGCCCGACCACTCCGGCGCTCGTGATTACGCCTGAGCCTTTGCGAACCTGATCGGCTGTGCCTTTGTCGACGACGATTTGTTCAAACCAATTGTCCGGATTGCGAGCGATAACGTCGCCAGCAACTGTGACGCGTGCAGATTTTTGTTTGAGACCCAGAAGCGATCGCAGCTGGTTGGTGTCGCGCGATTGTTGCTTGAGGCGCGTCAACTCCAGCTCTTGCTGTGCCACTTTCTTTTCCAAAACGCGAATGCGCTCGCTTCGCTCAAGCACCTGGCTCGCCAAATTCTTGGTCGATTCAAACTGTGTCGCGCCCTTTGTGAGGACTGAAGATGCTGATGTGTACATACCAAGGACCGCTCCGCTCAGAGGTCCCGACATCAGAATGATCAAAATGAAAAGAAACACGAACTCGGCTACCGTCTGCGACTGCTCTTGCAATCGTGTGTCAGAAGGTAGAGGCACGGCGCCCTTCTCCTCTTACTTGTGGTAGGCGCACTGTTCCAAAACGCGACGATATGTCGGTTCGGTCAGCATCTTACCAGTGCCTATTGCCACGCAGGAGAGAGGATCTTCAGAGATAAACACAGGCACTTCGGTCTCGTTGGAGATCAGCTCGTCAAGCCCTTGCAGCAATGCGCCGCCGCCTGTGAGGAAGATGCCGCGGTTGAAGATATCAGCGGCCAGTTCCGGAGGAGTGCGTTCGAGGGTTCGCTTCACCGCATCGACGATTGTACGAAGCGGTTCCTGCATTGATTCGCGCACTTCGCCCCGGCTTATCGTGACCGTCCTGGGAAGACCATTTATCAGGTTCAGTCCACGCACGTCGAACTTGTCGTTTTCCACGCATTTGTATGCCGATCCGATGCGGAATTTGATTTCTTCCGCTGTGCGCTCGCCGATTGCCAGGCTGTGGACTTTCTTCAGATAGCTGATGATGGACTCGTTCAACTCGTCGCCGGCTATGCGAATCGACTCGTTGACGACGATGCCTGAGAGGCTTATGACCGCTACTTCGGTGGTACCACCGCCGATATCAACGATCATCGAACCGGTTGGCTCGGTTACAGGAAGAGATGCACCGATTGCTGCTGCCATCGGCTCTTCCGGTAAATAGATTGCGTTAGCTTTCGCGTTTTCGGCTGCGTTTTTAATTGCGATTTTCTCGACGCTCGTCACACCTGACGGCACACCAATCGCCATGTCCGGGTTTTTGATGCCGTTGTTGGCGCCGACTCGTTCTACAAATCTGCGCAGCATTGCCTTTGCGTTATCGAGGTCGGCAATTACGCCATCGCGCAGTGGGCGGCTGACTTTGATGCCAATCGGATTGCGACCAATCATCGCTCTTGCTTCTTCGCCCACGGCGTAGGGAGCGTTTGTGTTTTCGTCGATCGCAATAACCGAGGGTTCCCTGAGTACAATCCCTTGATTGTGCACATAAATCAGAGTATTGGCGGTACCCAGATCAACGCCAATCCCGTGCCAGAACATCCCTCTGAACCAATTCACCAACTTTTCAACTCCGGAAAAAGTGCATAAACGGCGCCACTATTGCCATTTAGTCTAACACCTTTGGTGCAAGAATACATGTTTCTCAGTCAGAGTGCGGAAAGCAACACTAGTCTATATACAAAACGCACATGCCCACTCATTTTGCGACAGGGCGATATCCCGCAACCGAAGTCCGCAGAAGGGTTAGCGGCTGTCCCTGATCTTTTTTGTCAGGCTCCAAAGAGAACGCATGCTCGTCAAACCAGCGCAGGCGCCCGATATAGCTGTTGCCATTGTTCATCAGAAACTCCAGCCTGGTTTTCTCCCTGACGTACTCTTGCAGTTCTGCAATGCTAGGCCCCTTCTGGCTTTGGCTCGCAATCACTATCGATCAACCTCTTGCGTATATGCGTTTACCGCCCTAATTATTACCGAGTGCAATTGAGGGTAAACCCCATGTGCGGCAATAAATATTAGCCTGACAATTATCTCATCAGCCTAATTTTCTCGGGTTGAGTTGTCGCTATCTAGTCCCCACCGTTTCGCATTTACTATGGAATCAACGCAAACCAGACAACGGATGAACCTCGGTCGCTTTTTCAATCAAGCGGTCGACTCGGTCGAAAACCTGTTGGAGGGCGGCTATGAGAATCACCGCCCCTCGTTGCCGGCGTGGATTGCCGGATGTCAGGAAGAATCGCCGAAGGCTAAGCTTGTGCGGCGTGCCTCTCTCGTGCTTTCTGGGTTGCTTGTCACCATGGCGTTGTGCTCATCGGCTCCAGGATATTATTCATCTGTGGGAACCAAGGGGTTGCGGACCAAGCCTTATGCCAGCATCGGTTTCGCAGGGGTCACAAATGGCATTCAATCTGATTGCGTGTCCTTGCCTCAACAGCCAATCTTAACGGCAAACATGGGCGCCAATGCATCCGCTATAACCAACGCCAACGGCTTCATTGCCGATCCACTGTCTGCTAACACTGCAGCCGCGGAAAATTCGATGGTTCCTTCAAGTATCTCGGACGAATCCGAAACCCCGGTCTCACTGACCATTTTTCAGCAGTTGCAAAACACAATGCCCTTCAAAAACCATCTGGCATATCTGCTTAGGACAATCGGTCGAGGTTGTCAATTTGCAGGAACTATCGCACTTATCGTCGGCTTGGTCACATGGGTGAAGGCGCGCTTTGAGCGCCGCCTCGGGCTGAAGGCACTTGCAATTGCTGCGCTGGCTTATGGATTGCCAGAACTAATCAAGGTGTTGTCGCTGTTTTCTCTGGGTGTCAACCCGTTCGTATAACTGGTCACGATTTTTTCCCTTGCGAAGTAGCGGAGTCTGGTTACTCCGTTCTTGAGCCTGCTGCTGGAAAGCTTTGCTGTGCAGGTGTTTGGCCTGCGGATCAGGTGCACGGGGTAACCATACTCCGCTAAAATTTCGACCGAAAAAGAGGGGACTATCAAAGTCCCTAAATCCCTGAAGTCCCTAAATCCCCCAAAAGCCTCGTCAAATGCCCCAAAGCCCCAAAAGCCCTAAAGCCTCGTCAAAGCCCCAAAAGTCCCGTCAATCATCCTGCGCCAGCGCCGCATCGCCGATTGTGCTCGCTCCGTCGGATTTGATGGTCTTGCGTGTGTTGACCACGTAGCGGCGCCCCTTCCAATTCACCTGACCGCCGAACAAAACAAGATATGCGGCGTGCAGATAGAGGAAGGTGACAGCGAGACTGCCAAACGGTAGAAGGAAAAAGTGATACCACTTCACGCCCGCATGATGCTCGGATGTTCGCTTGAACCACAACATGAGAATCATGAATTGAATGCAACTGAATACAGTCATCTGCACAAGATGCACGTCATTGTCGCCATAAAGCCACATCCAGCTTACATATCCAGCTTCGACGAAGGGTAGCATCACAACGCTGTTGATGAGAATCAAAATCAGTGTGAGGTTGAAAACCTTGCTGTCGATGAGTGAATAGAGGTTCTTCGACCAGCCATGCCACAGAGTTTTTAAGCCGGTGTACATGCGAACGCTGTACAAGGTCTTGCCGTCGCCGACCCAGATCTTGTAACCCTTCTCTTTGAAAACGCGCGCAATAGCGTGGTCTTCAACGATCTCGTCTCGAACACTTTGGTGCCCGCCGACTGCAAGATATGAACTGCGGCGACAAAGTATATATTGACCATATGCGTATGCGCGTTCGGCACGAGGATCATTTACCGTGTGGAACGGATCGCCAATCAAAAATGAGCTAAGCAAAACAGGCATGAACAGCCGTTCTGGGAAGCTGCCTAGCTCTTGTACTGGAACAAACGAAATCAGATCTACCTTTTCATTCATCGCGTAGGAAACAGAGTCGCGAATTGAATTCACATGGTGGTACGTGTCTGCATCCGTAAACACAAACCAATCACCAGACGCATAACCAACAGCGTGAGCCAATGCGTTGCATTTTCCGATCCAACCAGCCGGAGCATCCTTTCCTTTTACATACTTGACGCGGCTGTCGCGCTTTGCAAACTCTTCGATGATTTCGCCGGTCCTATCCGTCGATCGATCGTCGATTACGATCAATTCAAAGTTCGGATAGTCTTGCGCCAAAAGCGAGGTCAAACATCGTTCAATCTTGCCTTCCTCGTTGCGCGCAGGAACCAAAATCGAAACGAAAGGCAAATCACGATCTGCAACTTTGGAGCGATCTATTGATTTTAAGAAAACATAGAACGCGCAAGTAAGGGCGTAAAGACCCATGATTAGCAGCGTGTCGAGGACAAACGTTCCAAACAGAATCATGCGACACCACCGTAATCGTAGAATCCTTTACCCGTTTTCTTGCCTAAGTGACCTGCAGACACGAGCTGTCTGATGAGTGGACATGGGCGATACTTAGGATCGCCGAATCCTTCCTGTAGCACTTCCATTACGTGCAAAACAATGTCTAATCCCACAAAGTCACCGAGCGCAAGAGGACCCATCGGATGGTTGTAACCAAGGGTCATTCCGAGATCGATCTCCTGTGGAGTCGACAGACCTTCCATCAATGCAAACGCAGCTTCGTTGATCAAAACCAACCCTAGACGCGTAGTAATGAAACCGGGAAAGTCTTTCGACGTAATGATGGTTTTGCCGAGCTTTTCGCCGAAAGCCCGCACTGTTTCGAGCGTTTCTTTGCTCGTGTCGATGCCCGGAATAATCTCGAGCAATTTCATGATATGCGCAGGCGAGAAGAAATGCATTCCAATAAACTGCTTCGATCGATTAGTCGCCGCACCAAGACTTGTAATCGGAAGCGATGAAGTGTTCGAAGCAAAAATGGTTTCAGGTTTGCAGATCATGTCGAGACGCGCGAAAAGATCTTTCTTCAATTGAATGTCTTCGGCGATCGCCTCGATGACCAAATCTGCGTCTGCCGCATCTTTGTCTGATTGGGTCCATACAAATCGCTTCTTAATGTCAGCCACTTGCTCGGCGGTCAAAAAGCCTTTATCCACCGAGGTTTTGCAGATCTTTTCGATGGCTGCTTCTGCCCTTTTGAGAGAATCAGGATAAATGTCGTAAAGGTACACAGTGGCGGGTGTTTTGGATGCAATTAAGTAAGCAATTGCTGATCCCATGAATCCCGCGCCAGCCATGTAGACAGTCTGAATAGCAGTACTGCCTGTCATTGTGTCCAAGCCTCCACTTACTAAAGTATTTGATTGCGAACTCATCGTTATTTCTTTGGAATGTCCAGAACTCACATGTTTTACGCCGCTCGACAATCTCAGATCCTATCACCTTGAAATTAGGCTCCTTAGAGCAACCAACAGTCTGACAACTGTAGTAAAGTGGTTGCCCTTAATCGAAGTTTGTTGATCTCTCATTTCCGATTCCCTTTTTAGGGCTTTGTGATAGCGTGATGTGACGCTCATCGATATCTCGACGTAAGAGCAAATTTAGCTTGTATTTGTCTTTTTTAGTTTCGAATGACAAGTGGAACTAACTGCGGAGTTATAAATGTTCAAAAAGATTCTCATTGCAAACCGTGGCGAAATTGCAGTTCGTGTTATCCAATCGTGCCGCCAGCTCGGCATCAAGTCCGTAGCGATTTTTTCAGAACCAGACAAAGACAGCAGGCACGTTCTTCTTTCAGATGAGCAGTGGCGCCTGGAAGGTCCACCCAATAAGGTCTATCTGGATGCCGCCCAAATAATCGATATTTGCAAGCGCGCAGGCGCCGATGCCGTTCACCCCGGCTATGGTTTTTTGGCAGAGAACGCCGAGTTTGCTCAAGCATGTGGCGACGCCGGCATTAAATTCATCGGACCAAAACCGGACGTCATTCGCAACATGGGCTCAAAAGTGGAAGCGCGGCGGGTGATGGAAAAGGCGAAGGTTCCTGTTGTGCCAGGAACAATTGATCCAGTCATAGAACTGGCAAAGGTGAAAGAACTAGGCACCAAATACGGTTACCCGATTGCAATTAAGGCAAGCGCTGGAGGTGGTGGCAGAGGTTTGCGCGTCGTGCGGCGCGAAGAAGATGCCGAGTCTGCACTTGCCGGAGCACAGCGCGAAGGAGCCAGTTATTTCGGCAATGGCGAGGTCTACGTCGAAAAATACCTCGACTTGCCGCGACACATTGAAGTGCAAGTCATCGGTGACGAACACGGCAACGTTTGCCATTTGTTCGAACGCGACTGTTCTAGCCAACGCCGTCACCAAAAACTTCTGGAAGAAACCCCCGCCGCCAACCTCGATCCCAAAGTCAAAGCCGAACTGCTCGAAGCGGCGGTGCGCGGCACCAAGGCCCTGGGCTACACGTCTGCCGGAACCCTCGAATTCATGGTCGCCGACAACAAGTTCTATTTCCTTGAAGTGAACACACGCATTCAAGTCGAACATCCGATTACCGAGATGACGACTGGAATCGACATCGTCAAAGAGCAAATCATGGTCGCTCAAGGCGAGAAGTTATCCTTCAAGCAAGAAGACATCACCCAGCATGGACACTCCATCGAGTTCAGAATCAACGCCGAAGATCCATATAAGAACTTCATGCCTAACCCCGGCACAATCACCCGGTACGTCGAGCCGCAACTCCCATGGGTGCGCACAGACACGGCGTGCTACACCGGCTATCAGGTTCTGCCCTTCTACGATTCGCTTCTAGCGAAACTGGTCGTGTGGGGACGCAACCGCACTGAGGCAATCGACCGCGGCAAAGCGGCCCTTAAAGAACTAAAGATTGAAGGCATTCCGACGACTACGCCGTTCCATCTAGCCTTGTTGGATGATCCGCTGTACTTGGCCGGCAAGTTGGATACTACATATATAGAACGTGATTTGCTGAAGCGATTCACCCAAACAAAACCAGCCGCGCCCGCAGCCGATGCAGCAAAAGGCGATGTGAAAGCAGGCAACAATGGGCACGCCCCCGCCGATGCTAAATCGGAAACGGTTCGCGAAACACCAAGACAATTCGAAGTCGAAGTAAACCAACGCGTATTCAAAGTCTCGGTTGCAGAACTTCGCTCCGCCGACAGCCCGCCGGTCGGTTCTTCCGCGCCTGCTAAGAAAACTGCAGCGCCTGCGCGCCCGGCACCGGAAAAGAAAGCTGCCAAAGCAGCGCTTACCGGCTCCGGCATCATCAAAGCATCAATGAATGGTTTGGTGAAAGAACTTCTGGTGACGGAAGGAACAATGGTTGAGCAAGGACAAAAGCTGATCATCTTCGAAGCAATGAAGATGGAGTCCGATGTTGTTGCCGATCGCTCCGGCAAAATTCTGAAGATCAATGTGAAGGCTGGTGAGACTGTTCCATCCGAACATGTTCTATTGCAAGTCGGTGATCCGAGTTAGGCTCGCGCAATCGATAAGTCCTCATATTTAGGAGCCCTCAGCTCAGGAGACAATGCACAAAAATGTTTTCCGGAACAAGCATGAATAACGTCAGAAGCAGCAATGTTCGAATCGGACATGGCTATGACATTCACAAGTTGGTCGCTGGGCTACCCATGCGCCTCGGCGGTGTCGACATTGAATTTGATAAGGGACCGGAAGGACATTCAGACGGTGATGTAGTCGCGCACGCAGTTGTCGACGCTCTGCTCGGCGCTGCATGTCTGGGTGACATCGGCATCTACTTCCCGCCTGGTGACCCACGTTTCAAGGATTCGAACTCGATGGACTTTCTGAAGTTCGTCAAGCAAATGCTCAGCGAACGATCGATGGTGATCGGCAACATCGATTGTACAATCGTATGCGAGGCACCAAAGCTGGCACCATATTTCAAACTGATGTCGAAAGCGATGAGCAAGGCACTAGGCATAGCACAGCATCAAATTTCGGTGAAAGCGAAAACAGCAGAGGGACTGGGTCCCGTTGGTGCCGGTGAAGCGATCGAAGCGCATGCTGTTGCACTCATCGAAGCGAGTGGACCGGCGCCGGTTGAGTAAAGCGCATGAAAGCACTACGGCTGCAACTTGTACCCAACCCGATGAACTGTCGCAATCAACGACTGTTCCCCGTCAACATCAATTTTGCTGCGCAATTTGTTGATGTGTACTTTCACCGTATCTGGTGACACGTCGGATTCGGAAGACCAAACGCGATCGAGCAGCGTTTCGGAACTAAAAACTTCTTCCGGATGCCGCATCAAAAATTCGAGCAACGAAAATTCTTTTGGTAAGAGATTTATCTTGGTTCCATTGCGCGTAACTTCATGCGCCGCCGGGTCGAGCACGATGTCTCGCGCCTTGAGCAGGGTCGCCACTTCATTACCTGCGCCTACGCGCCGCATCAGCGCCCTCACGCGCGCCGAAAGCTCCCGCGGGTGAAACGGCTTGGTCAAATAGTCATCAGCCCCGGCATCCAGCCCCTGCTCCTTATCGGAGATAGCCGTTCTGCCCGTGAGCATCAGAACCGGCGTCGTTCCGCCGTTGTCCCTGAATTTCTTGCACAGGTCAATGCCAGTCATGTCAGGCAGGTTGATGTCGAGAATCAAGAGGTCGTAGTGGTAATTCTCAAGGCGTTCCAGCCCATCGAGTCCCTTCGTCAGAAGGTCGACAACGTGATTCTCGTCAGTCAGCCAGTCTTGAACGACTGCTGCCAACTCCTCATCATCTTCAATGACTAATATCTTCGCCATATAGCCCGCCCCAACGTGCACATTTTAACCCAGCCGGGCTTGTCATTGTTCTTGAATACCGCCAAATCAACTTAGAGGTTCAAGACATTGAGCTATGATCTTGCAATTCTTGTAATCATGGAAGCTCCGCTCGCCGGAAAATTAACTGAATTGCGCCTCAATCTAAAGCTCTCTCATAAAGGAATCGTTCTGGTATCAGTTCCGCTTTTGTTCGAACTGATATTCGTTGGATTGCTTTTCGTTATGTTGCAAAAAACTGAGGAACTCTCGACCCTCCAGTCAAAATCAAGACAAATCATCGCTGAATCGCAGAATGTCTCAAAGGCTCTCTACGACGGTGGCATCGAACTCGTCTCATACTATTTCACCAAAGACACGAAGCATATCCAAAAATACGAGGATTTCGTAAAGGTGATTCCCAGCTGTTTCACAGAGCTCTGGAAACTGACCTCCGGCAATATGCGGCAGCGTGAGCACGTAGAAGTCATTCAAAAACTCGCCAACAAAACATTGCAGGTCTTCACAGCATATGGACGACCAGCCGACGTTGGTGGTGGCATGATTGGTGCTTTCATCGGCATCAGCAACTTCAAACGCAAATGGGAAGATTCATACTCGATACTGTTCCAAGAGGTGCAGAAACTCACACAAGAAGAACAGGATGAACTGAACAAAATCACGGCCCAAGTCGATCAAGCAAAGATGGCGGTTCGAACAGTATTGTATGCCGGAATTGCATTCAATGTCGTTCTCACTTTGGCACTAGCAGTATTCTTCGCCCGTGGTATCACTAATCGATTGGCAGTGTTGAGCGCCAATGCACTTAAATTGCAGAAGCGGCAACAGTTAAGTCCAGTTTTGTCAGGAACAGATGAGATTGCCGCGCTGGACAAAACCTTTCACGAAGTTGCGGATGCATTGTATAGGGCGGAGCAGCAGAAGCAAGAATTCATTTCCATGATCAGCCACGACTTGCGAAGTCC
>CAZCZI010000078.1:6686-10501 GCA_964503045.1 uncultured Candidatus Obscuribacterales bacterium | reverse complement strand
GGCGTCAGACCAAATGAAGATAAAGGAAGCACTTTCTGGTTTAAGTTGCCGATCAACAAGGTTGATTCACAGCACTTGTGAGGAACGTTCATGACAGAAAACCTGATGGAAGAATGGCGCAAACGAGTCGATGAACTGAAAACTCGCGATGGCTACGGCGATCTGATTAATCAACGCGGCATGAGTACAGAGATGCTTCATCCTTGGGATTTTACCGACCCGTATGCAGATCGTCGCGACACAAGCGTGAAGTTGAGAATCTCCGAAGCACAGGAAGCGTACAACAGTGGTAAATTTCGCTTATTCGAAAATTTGTTGCGTCAGTATTCTGCTTCAGTGACCAAATGGAGTTGGGCAACAGGACTAGTGAACGATCCTCGGCTGCTTTACCAGGAAACACGCTCGTTTTTCAATTTCAATCTCAAGCAGGGACTTCCCAAGTTTAAGTTGCTCAACCAAGCACCTAAGAAAACCGACGAAAAATTCTACTTGGGATTTGATGATAAGAATCGAGTTGTAGTAGCAAAAACAAAAGACGGTTTCCTTCCGACACTCGGGGTTTCCTTGTTTGACTATTCGGAGCCGATTGGCACGATTATCGAGTTTAGTTTCGACTTTTCTCCCCCGAGCCACCCCCGCCTAATGGCCTTGAATTTTTCTGATGGTCGACTGATCGAATGTGTCTCGGAAATTGAGCAATTCAAGTATCGCTATGGAGTCGACAATTTACTACAACATCTTCAAATTCGAAGGCAATTTCCTGGAGTTCCCGCCGAGAGTTTCGAATTGGCGGCAGAGCACGATGATGCCGGATTACGCAGGTTGTTCTACATACAAGACCAAAGCTCACAACACCATCTCCTCTACGAACGAAAAGCTGAAAGCGCTAAAGATGAATCTGCAATCCTGGAACTAGACAAGTACGTCGTCGAATTGAAGTCATTCATTCTGTACGAAATTGAACGATTTCGACAAACGAATCCGGAAACTGAAGTCTCATGCGTCGCAGTCTGGGGTGAACCATATCACGGTTGGGTCAAAATCTCGATTGATACACCTCAGCGTTTCGGAGTTGTCTCTGGTTACGAATTGCAAGAACTCGAGACCAACTACTACAGCGATACACCAGAGGAGTTCGAATACAACGACTGGGCATTCAAGGGGTTCCCCGAGTGGGAGGAGTTTTGTTGCTCGCCTGTCTCCAAAAAGATGATTCAGGTTTCAGGGAAAGCACCACAGAAGGTGTCAACCGAAAATGTAAGTTTCAGCAAGCCGTTTTTCACGATGATGTGCGACCTTCTGAAGGAACTTGAGAAAGAAAATCAGCTGCCCAAGTTCACGCGAGCCAAAATTTGCTATCTGCAGGTGCAAATCAGTGACGGCGAGCCGTATAAGGCTTGGAGAATCTAACTATCTGTCGGCGCTAGTGCTGTCTTTGCGTGAAGTTACGGTACCATCGGTCTTCCTTTTCCATAGTGTACCGAAATACATCCCCGCTGATACCGAATGAGACGCCCCATTCATTCGAATCAAGCTTTTCCATGTTGTAGCCTTTAAGATCGTCCTTTGTTATGCCGTCATTCTCAGGGCCCAACTCATCGTTTGAGATGTCTTCAAGATTACCAAAGTCGCGGCGCATCTCTTCGATTGCGAAGCGGTCTTCCTTTGATAATTTTGGGTTGGGATTGCGATACGCTTCTTCCAGTTCGTCGCGATCGATGAAGCCATCTTGATCTTTGTCGATGAGATCGAACTGTTCCTTGGCTAGTTGTTCAAATGCCATAGCCTTCTTGTGTGTGTATAGAACCTCGCCAAATTCTTTCAAATCATCTCGCGTAATACCGTCGTCTTCATCGCCCACCTCGTCATTGGATAATTCCTCTAAAGAACTCGACCACTTTCTTAGAATTTCGAGTGTCTTGCGATCATCGGCAGTGAGACAAGGTTGACGCAGAGCCATGTCTAACTCATCGTCCGTCAGGTATCCATCTCGATCGCTGTCGATTCGATCAAACATCTTCTTTGCGTTTTCTAGAAAATCAGTTGCAGTTCGCATACCAGTCGGTCTGCTGACCACGTCTTCCTTCGGACAAGCATCCTTGTTGGATGGATCCGTTTCGGTAGGAGTGGGTTTTGCTCCCGAAGTTACATAGATATCGCCACTCATGTCTAGAGTTTGTGGAGGCGGGCTCTGGTTTTCTGTTCTCTGAAACGAATTAGGAAACATCTTGGACCATGCATCCACGGACAGATCGGAGGAATGCGACTCTACCTCGCTCTTCCTGCTTGCTTCGAATAGTTCAGAATCACCTTGCGGTGCCATATGCCTCTCCTTTGTTAACGGCGCCTGCAGGGCACTGCCAGCGCATGATTCTGAAGATAGAGGAAATTTGTATCCAAGCTGTTTATATTGCGACGCCAGTGCGGCATTAGAAGGTGCCTTCACCAATTCTGGTTTGCAGTCCAAAATCCTGGGTAAGATTGCCATGTCAGGGCAATTCATGGTCGAGCATCTTGCCTATATTCATTATTCTCTGCTTCTTAGTCCTTTTCTGTTTTGCACCAGCTGCAAACGCGCAAGAAACTAGCGCTGATCAAGACTACGCTCTTGGCTTAGTCGAGTTCAAAAAGGGCGACTTTGCAGCCGCCGTTGAACACTTCAAGTCGTCACTAGCAAAAGATCCCAATCCCCCTGATCGCTGTGAGCGCAGACTCCACCTGGGTCATGCCTATGCGGGCATGAAAGAATTGGGAATGGCGGTCAAAACGTATCGCTCCATTGAAGCTGATTGTCATGGCTCACCAGAGGAAAAATTGGCAGTGCAATGCATAAAGGACCTCATGAAACCTTCAGTCGCCCGAGCTATCAATGCTAACCTGCCGCCACCATCAGGAAAATCGCTTGCTCAAGACATCAGAATTCTCGATGTCCAACCTGATCTTCCAGCAATCGATCCAACATTCATTTCAATGGTTAAATCAACAGTGTCCGGCGTAAAACCCGAATACTACGAAATTCTCGACAAAGGCGGCTGCAATGTCACTGTGGCGCAAAATATTGTGGACAAGTGGCCCAATGCGTACAACATTTCAACACCAGGGCAAGAACACGTCAGACTCTCTCAAGATTATGGGTTCACCCAGGGACTGGACATTTATGTGTGGGAACGGCCAATTTATGTCGGAAATGTTCTCGGAAAGCCATTTCCCATAGAAAACAGCAAGTGGTATTTGAGAATACAACTGTATCGAGTTGTCTGCCACATTCTCGGCATAGATAAAGATAAAGAGTACTTGTCTCAGTACCAGAAGGATGTAGCAGCATTGACTAAGGAGCAAAAGGAAAACTGGCTGTGCTCCTTTTTCCTCGAACAAAAGGTTGCAGGACCAGCACAGTTAGCCGGTTGTATTGTTGAAAGTTATGAGAGCAAAGAGATAAATCCAATATTTCAAGATATGTTTCCCAATAGCCACGAATGGCTCAAGAAGAGGCTCAAGCTCTAATGTTCGGTCACCACATCCAAACAAAACTTCATCGCCATCTTTTGATTTTGCTCGCAATGGCGCTGACTCTCAGTTGGTATTGTGTAGAGGCAAATGCGGCGCCGGAAGAGACGCCTAAAACAGATGCGCCGACACAAACACAAGAGGGTCCAAAAACAGAAACGGCACCACAAACAAAAGAGGCAGCAGCCGCAAAAGAAGCCCCGCAAAAAGGCGCTGACTCACAAACAACAGCCGTACCAACGGAGATTGTTCCACCGACCGAACCGACTGGTGCAACGACAAAGACCGACACGACGACAAAGACCGAC
>CAZCZI010000078.1:4380-6586 GCA_964503045.1 uncultured Candidatus Obscuribacterales bacterium | reverse complement strand
CGACGACAAAGACCGACACGACATCGAAGATTGATGCGGCCACAGAAGACGAAGAAAAGCCAAAACCAGAAAAGCCAAAGCCAAAGCCAGAGCCGGAAGTGGCAAATCGTGAATACGAGTTGGGGATGGAGGATTTTCAAAAGAAACTGTATCGCTCCGCAGCCAAGCATTTTCAAGCTTCAGTCGACAAAGACCCAGACGCCCTAGCGCACTGTATTAGAAGACTGCAGGTCGCGCACTCGTGGGCCGCACTTAAGGAATTAGACAAAGCAATTCCCGCCTATCAAGACGTAATGAACTGCTGCTTTGGCGCAGCCGAACACAAAATTGCAAAAGACTGCATGGCCAAGTTGCAACCATCGACAAAACTCGCACTCGGTCCCGGAGTTCTCAGTCGAATTACATTGCTTGCACCAATCGACAGTCGAAATATTGCAAAACACCCGCCAGTCAGCCCAAAGTACATCGATCTGATTAAGACGACTTTGCAGAGTTTGCCGCCTGCTATTCGTAAATCGATTGATGAAAGCACATGCACCATTACGATCGGACCCAACATAGTTGACCGGTGGCCAGACGCCGGCGATGAAATCGCACCCGGCAAGACTACGAAGCTATCTCAGGACATCGCCAGGACCTATGGAATGGATGTATACATTTGGGAGCGCCCACTTGTTAGTGGTCCCGGCAACATCAAGACACTTGGCCCAATATTTCCTGACTCGCTTGTCAAACTTTGGATCTACACTCAGGTTGGTCATGTAGTTTGCGAGATCGAAGGGGTTAACGAAGATCCGCTTCTGATCGATGCCTACAGGCAAGATTGCGAAGGCATTCCCGAATTTCAAAAGGACAATCCATCTGTTCGCTTCTACACAAGACAGAAAAGAATGGGGCCCGGAGAGGTTGCAGCTGCAGTAATTGAAAACTTGCTGCAAAATCGCAAAGGCCACGTCCAGGACCTCTTTCCACGTTGCTTCGATTGGACGAAACATAAGTTCAAGCTCTGAACGTTCAATTCATTTGTAGAAGTGAATCACTCGTTTTTTGTTGTCTACAACATAACGGGAGTTACCGAAAAACGATCTGCCGAGCACTGGAAAAGGTTTCTTTCCAAAGGTCGAACCGAGAAACGATCTGCGCTGCATTGTAAAAGATTTCTTTGCAAACTTGGAGTCGTCCATATCCGCGACGATTACTCTAACCTTATCCTTGCGAAACTCACCTACTTCAAGTTTCGCCGCATTGAAATATTGCGCTTGAACTGCGTGACCTCCAGAGCCGCGAACAAAATTGAATCGCTCAGAAGAATCAGAGGTCAATTCGTAGATGCCCGCATCAGCAGACGAGAATATGCACGAGGATGAACTGGGGTCGAAGTGCATTTCCAGAGGGTATCCATTTATTTGTCCTTCTACGATCATCTTTCCGTATACCCATCGGAATGGAATGTCGATGACAGTCTCATCATGTTGATCTGATGCTCGATCTGCGCTGCGCGCTTTATCTACTCTAGCCGCTCTAGCCGCTCTAGCCGCTGCCAACGCCGAAGCTGCGCGATCAACCTTCTCCTTTGAACTCTTCGCCTGTGAAAATACTTTTGACTTCGGAAAGTTATCGATGATGTATTGATAGCTCTTGCCTGCTTCTGCAAACTTGCCCAACTGCTCGCGTGATTGCCCCATAAGGAAGTAGGCATCTGCGTTCTTAGGATTTCTTTCGACCACTCTTAACATGCAGTCGACTGCATCTTCGTATTTCCCATCGTGGTACGCACTCACACCTGCATCGAAGTCTGCATCAGCCAATGCTGCAGAACCAAAGCAAAACGAAGCTGCTATAACTGAAGTCAGACAGAGAATACTTTTGCGCTGCATCGCTCTTTGCAAGGTGGAATCAGTTCGATTATATTAAACCCTAAACTAGCATTCCGTGAATCTTCCAATGCCGGAGTGAACGTTCGGCTAAAACCGGACTTTGAACTGCACGCCTATGACAGATGATATATCTTTGACTTTTGGAACATAGAGCGCATTGATTCCAAAGTGTTTGGTCTCATACGTGGCCATCGGCATAGCCATCGGAAAGAAGCCACCGTCGTTGAAGTAATATCCATCAATTGCGCCGGCAGCGACACCCAAGCTAAATGGTCCAGCGTGCAGCGGTGTGTAAGCGAGAGCCGCATAATGACTCGTGTTGCGTATGC
>CAZCZI010000078.1:0-4280 GCA_964503045.1 uncultured Candidatus Obscuribacterales bacterium | reverse complement strand
CGTCAAGATTCGGCATTCTCGTACTGCCAGTTACCGGACCTATCCACAGCACCGGATTGAATGATGCCGCCGGTGTTGGAATCTAATACCAAGTACGCGTTGCCTGCCGAAGACTGTCTGGTAAGAAATACGGGTTTGCCGTTGTCACCGAAGCTCGTGGTAACGACTCTTGATTCAGTTTCGTCACCGGTAATCTGACTTTCGAGAACCATGTGTCCAGCACTATTTCTGAGAGTCACAATGTGTTCTCCGGATTGTCCGAGACGCGTTTCCGTAGAACGGCTCACATCGCCGGTTTCGGGGTCGAATTCGGTAATAACCGAGCCGCGATCGGTCAAACTTGTTCTTGCAAGCGTGCGCCCCAGCGCGTCAAATCGCAGTATTGAACCGTCTGCAGCAATCGACTCCCATACCTGATTTACTGCGTCACGCAAGTAACCCATACCGCGCTCCTCCAAGTCGTCTGATTCGAGGATGTAGCCAGTACCTCGCTCGAAGTTGTCTTCCTTTTCGGGAATCCAACCCATTCCTTTGTTCTCTATCGGGTCGTCATCGTCCTCTGGAATGTAGCCCATTCCTTTGTTCTCTATCGGGTCGTCATCGTCTTCTGGAATGTAGCCCATTCCTTTGTTCTCTATTGGGTCATCGTCATCTTCCGGAATGTAGCCCATCCCTTTGTTCTCGATTGGGTCATCGTCATTTTCCGGTATGTAACCCATCCCCTTATTCTCGATGGGTTCGTCTTTCTCAGGATTCCAACCTGTTCCACGCTGAAAATCATCGTCTTTTTCTGGGATGTATCCAGTTCCTTTTTCTTCAAAGTTATCTCCATTACCAAACGCAACTGTGGGCAGCCATGACTCTGACTCGGTCGCACGAGGACTTGAGTTGAGGCCTTCGATCGTCGACAGTTCTTGCCTTCCCAGACTAAAAGCTGCCAGTCCAGAGCAAGAGCTTTCGCCCGATGCCTTTTCTGTGGGAGTGTTATCAATGTCACGCATTGCAGTAAATCAAACGCAGCAGGGTAGTAACGTTCGTTGGGGTCGAACGCTGAAATGCTGGGCATTTCTGAGGGTTACTGGGAGTCTACTGCCGATTTGTGGAGTTGTTGTGGAGTTCGTCGATATCGCTGAGGCTGAGTCTTCCCCTAGTTATCGTGCCATTGGTCGTCTTGCGAGAATCGCTTCGGATCTTTGTAAAACTCGTAGTATTCAACCATTTCTTCGATGAAACCCCAGAAGGTATCAAACTTCTTGCCCTCTGGTCCGTCATCCAGCCACGCGTAAATGGGCGGGTCATCATCGGTGCCGTCGGCATTGAAATACATGTAAAAGTACCCGTTCCTATCTGCGAATACAAAATGCTTCGGCGGCAGTTCGACACCTTTCGGGAGCGATTCTGGGTCGACATTCCCGCCGTGGTGGCGCCGTCCTTTTTCAATTTCCCATTCGAAAGTTTCGAAGAAAGCTTCGAAATGATCGTCCACGAGAAAGTCTCCGGCACCGCGTCCCATCTTTCTTAGAAACAATTTGTACGACTCGGGAAGGATGATGTCGTAGGTGCTTTCCAGCCAAGCGATGTCGTCTTCCGAGCATGGAATCATCTCGGACTCCTCGATTTCACCGCATGCGATCAGTCGATCAATTAGTTGTTGTGGAGTTTGCGGTGGTTTAGGTGGCGCGGGTTTCTCCGGACCATAAGGCGCCAACAACGCCGTGATCTCCGGGTATTGCTTCCCCAGTTCGAAAGCGGTGTTGCCACCACTATCTCGCAGATGCGGATCTGCGCCATGCTCCAACAAGAGCTGAACAACGCCAATCAATCCGCCTGCGCATGCTGTATGAAGGGCCGTGCAATCGTATGCATTTAGCTCATTAACAGGTGCTCCCGCAACAAGCAACAACTGAACAATTTCCTCAACTGCTGCAACCTTGTCTGATTTTTCGTCCTCCGGAACCAGCCGAATTTCACCAATAGCCCATTGCATCATCGTTCTAAACTTGTCGACCGGCTTCGAATAGGCAGGGTCTGCGCCATTCGCGAGCATGACACGCACAACATCGACTAGCAAGTGACTGCATGCATAATCAAGGGCAACGCGCTTGCGGGCGCTGACGAGGTCTAGGCGTGCACCCGCTTCTACTAGTCGACTTGCAATTTCGCCTGTTTTCGACTGAAAGATCGCGCTTACACCGTTGTCTTCGCCAACCGCGTTGACGTCAGCTCCTTGGTCGAGCAGAAAGTTGACGCATTCCAATGAGCCGGAAGATGCAGCTTCGCATAGTGGGCGAGTGCCCATCCATCCAGGTGCTTCTAGCAGCGACGGATCTTGTGCAAGCAAACATTTCAACTGAGCGAGGTCGCCCTGTTTTGCTGCTTTATGGATCTCGCCGTCTTGGTTTCTCATTGCATTTTAACTTTGTGAGCCGGAGTGACAGTTCGGCCGGTTTCACCACTCATCGAGAACTGCTAAACCTTCGTCGAAGGGCACTCGAAGACAATCGGATAACAACCTCACAATCAATTTCGCTGGATCAGGCTCGTTGAACCTGTAAGTAAATTCTGCCAGATACAATGAAAAGTTCGGCAGATTGTATTGATGAAATGTACCCAACAAGAAACGGCGAAGATGTGTAAGCGCGCTACCAACAAGAGTAGCAGTTGCAGGATCTTCAGCCTCACTTTCCTCCATCTTGGGCAGATTCTCGATGTTGGTCGGATCTTTAAAGATTACCTTGCCCACTCCAGCGGGCTCAATTTGAACAAGTACCGCGGACTTGACTGTTGGAACTTCATTTTTTCGCTCAATCAAAAACTTGATCTTGAAGAAAAGTGCTTCAATAAATCGTCTTTGATTCGAATCTTCCATGACTTCTCTCAATTTTGTAAGCATTCTGCGCGCTGTCTTTTCGCTTACAAAAATGAGCTTGCTGAGTGCAGTTCCCGAAATTCCGGATTGATGATTCATCATGTAGAAAATGGCCATGAACCACTTCTTTATTGGTAGCTTAGTTGCATGAAAGGTCGTACCTGCCGTTAGCGAACATTGATATCTGCAAGCGTCGTTGGCGCATTGATACAAGCGTTTCTCTTCCAGCCAATAGTGCTTGTTGCAAGTGCACTTTGGACATATGAACCCGAGCGGCCAACGAAATAGTTCTAAAAGCTCCCAGCAACGCTGGTTATCTTCCAGGCGTGCAAGTAAATCGAATATTGTGTTTTCTTGAGAATAACGATCCCTATAGCTAATCATAATCGACCTCCTTTGATGCAGGTGGTTGAGAGATTTCTTGGGGTACGTTGTTTGGGTGGGCACTTGGGGAGATATTATTAATACGTTCGAGGTAGGCAAAAAGTTCAAATCCGAGTTGGAAATTTTTGGTCAATTTAGACTTCGAATGTTCTCGCTTTTGTTGCTTACGAGGTAGCGGAAGTTCCTTCCTCCGTGCTCAACGGAATCCGTGAAAAGTCATATGAAGGAAGGGATTTGAACATCGAGTCAAAGCACGGGTGAACCATTTTCCGGTCAAAGCAATTGCAAAAAATCAAACTCGTCGAGGAGTTATTTATCGCTTTGCAACAGAAATCTTCCGAAGGACGCCCTGCTGCCAAAATGTCATTTCCGTCTTACTTTGTGAAGTCGTACAGAGCCAGCATGATGTCTCCAAGCTCTTGTGCAGGGAGTCCAACTCCAATTCCTGAGAGTGCGTATGGTTCGCAATTGTCGAAGCTGCAGAATGCTTCGTAAGAGCCCAATGTGAAGTCCAGACTCTCATTGTCTGGGCGATTTCTTCGATAGTATGGAATTCGATGTATCGGGACAGGAGTAATATTGAGTTTACGTTGAGCTTCCAAGCGCGTGTCTGTGGGCAATAGTCCGAATGGAAGCTCTCCTGAAAAACCATTACTGTCTTCTGAATCGCGAAGGCTAAAACCCACGTTCATCCAGCGACCATAGAGAATCGTCTCTTGGCAGAAAATGTCGAATCCGTGACTTGGAAACGAGTACATGAAGAGTGTCGCTGGCTTGTGCGAGGCCATTATGACCTCAGGAGTTACACGCAACTCGTCGGCAAGCTGATCGATCGCGGGATCATCGATTGACCTACGAATAAAGTGTGTCACGCGCTTAAACAGGTTCTGCATTACGACCGTAATTGAATTCTTCCTACTCAATTATAGAAAACTTTCAGCCACAGAAAACTGTACGCAAATCAAAAAGCATAAAGCAGAAGGGCGCATTGCTGCGCCCCCTTCCCCAAACTTTATAGTACTATCTG
>CAZCZI010000077.1:26484-34300 GCA_964503045.1 uncultured Candidatus Obscuribacterales bacterium | reverse complement strand
GAGAGTTCTACGCCGACCGCAAGAAATAGGCAGCATCAGAATATCTTTTCGTACCAACTTTTGTCTTTGTCGTAATTGTTTCGCGCGTATTGCACTGAGCTGAAGTTGCGATAGAACTCATCCAGGGTCATGGTAAAGGTGCCATCGTTGTTTCCATCTTTGGCATTCCCGTTTTCATCTTTAGGTTCGCCCCGTCCCCATGGGTTGCGGACAGTCACCATTTTTGTTTCCGGATCGTAACCCGTAATAGAGTAGGAATGTCCGCTCGGAAGTCCAGCCGAGTTGTTCTCTTTCTTGCCTTCCGTCTCGTCGTCGTCGGGGTCGTCAATTTCGCAAGTTACGGGTCGATCCTCGTTCATCGCTTTTGTCAGAATCTTATCCATGTCTTCTTTGGAAGTCTCTTCTGTGGTGACGTTCTTCACTCGCCGTCCAGTAAGAAGAGCAAGGGCCTCGTCGGTTTGTCCGCCATCGATGCCTTCAGTGGGATAACGTGGCTTTTCGCCAGTTTCCTTGGCGTGGTATTTAGCATAGGCTTTTTCCAAAACCGCTACCCACACTCCATCTTTACCTGCTGCGGCTCCATGCGCCAACTCGGCGTTAGTGGGCTCATCTATGGTGATTGGCTTGGGATCACCAGGGAAACGAACCGTATAAGTACCGTCCTTGTTGTCCTCAATCATGTTTTTGATCGACTCTTTTCCGTCTTTCGTTTTGGCGACTGATGCCACAGATGCAAGGAAGTAGCAGTCGCCAATCTTCTCTTGGTTGATTGCTTCCGGCTTTATGGAGTCTATTGGATTGCTGTTGGAACCCCACAAATGCTTGTCGGCGTCCATTATTTTATTGCCGGAGCGACTCAAATTGCGATCGACACTGTCGATGAGCTTCTGTTCGTCTTCTGATTTGTCAGTCTTGGCGGCAATTTCGGAAAGCTTTTGCATATCTTTCTTGGTTACACCATAGGTTTCCACTAGTGGTACGGTGTCTTTAGAGAGTGTCGCGAGGTCCTCGCGCTTCTCCTTCAGCAGCACGACGAGTTGAGCATCTTCGCCCTTATAGTCGCCGTCGTTCATGGCACGGTCGATTTCGTCACCGCTGACGATACCATCCTCATTCCAATCCAGACGCTGAAAATTCTTTTCGAACAAGCGGCTAGCGTCGGCGGAAGACAGAGTGAGATTTGGCGAACCGTCGACCTTTTCTCGCTCCTGATTTGTCAATTCCATCAACTTTCGGCCATCTTCGGTGTCTAACTTGTCTGAGCCCTTCAAATAGATCGTGCACATGTCTCTGGTCGACGTAGGGGTTTCGTCATTGACTGCATCCTGCAGACTTTTTCCGTAGACCCGTTTGAAGTATTGATCAGTTTCCTCAATTTCTTTGGCGTTCATGGACTTGAGAGTATCGCGCAATTCTTTGTTGGCATTTGGTCTGTCGGAGTGAACGTAAGACATAGTGCTGTAGTCCGACTTGCTCTTGTCCATAAGTGTCATGATACGATCGGCACGCTGTGCGGTTAGATCGTCTTTATTGCGCAGAAGCGAATTGACTTCGTCCTTTTGATCTCCTTTCAGAAAACTGTAGTCGGCATCAAGGGTGGTGCCATACCTTTGGTGATATTCACCTTTGAGGGCCTCTCGTTCATCTTTGTTCAAAGATTTGAGTCTACCGTTTAATTCACCAGACCAAGCCAACTCGCGTCTTTTGTTTTCGTTGCCCCAGGTGCCGGGAATGATGCTGCCGTCACCATGTAGGATTTCGGCGTATTGTCGGATTTTTTCGCGATCGATTGGTGCTTTTGGTTCTGCCGGCTTTTCCTCCGGCGCCTTGGCAATCTTAGTATCAGCAGCATCAGTTGAGTCTGCGCCCTTTACTTGATGCTTTCCATCATCGGTAATCTCGATTGCGCCGAAGAGTCTATCAATCAGATCTTTGGCTTGTTCTTTTCTTTCAGCCTCAGTGAGCGCGCTCAACTCTTTTGAGTTGGGCTGATATATTTGTTGCGCCAGTTGCGCGCTGTCGTTGGAAACTGTATTGTCGTCGTTCGATTTTGTCGGAGTTAATCTCTCGTATACGCTATTTTCAGGCATGGTAAATCCCCGCACTTCTAGAGTGCCAATATGGCAATTAGATATAGGTGGGGTGGAGCAGCGCTAGGCTGCTTGGGGTTTGATGACTATATAAAGCGCTGCGTGAAAAACTCGTGCACTGTTGCGTCAATACCGATTAACGGCTGGCGAACTGAACACTAGTACAGTAAATTGTAATTGCCCTGTATGATTCTGACTTGGTGCGAATACGGCTCTCGGATTGGGCGACCGTCAAGACCGGCAGCCCAAATGATGAAGCAGTCATTGTTATTGCTGACGCATGTCACCGTTCCTGGTGGCGCCGACCACTCCATTGGTGGACTCTTCTTTAATTCGGGAATCGACCCCAGGGTCAATCCGGGGTCGATCTCCAACTGAATTCTGTTGCCATCGGCAGCAAAGTCTGATGACGTGTACGGACTTGCACTCAAATTGTTTTCTAATTCATCGTAAGTCGGGTCGAGATCTCGACCGGTTGGAAGTTCTGTTGTTCCAAATTTGTATGGATTGTTGGGAATCAGCATGTTCAGCTGACGTTTCGCATCTTCAAACTCATCGCCTTCTTCGGGAAAGTGATGGTTCCAAACACAGTACTGATCTAACCAACCAGCCACCTTATCCATTTCACGTGCAAGAAGAACGTTGGCCTCTTCTTTTCCGACGTATCTGTCGACGTTTCGCCGTTCTTTTGGGGTCAGCTTGTTTATAGGCGCTGAGTCGTCTTGTGCGCGTACCGCAGCTGCATTCGCAACTGCAAAAACGAGCACGATTAGAAGGCAAATGCGACTCATAAAAAGTAGCCTCTGGGTGCGCTTCAGCGATTCTACCAAACCCAAAGATAAGGCGCCTGATTGGGCGACATTCCTGCCATATGAGTCTCTTTGCCAAATTAGGGCTCCATAGGGCCGTATCGCTCAATTAGATATTTGGTGAAACGATAGAGTCACCACGTCTGGTGATGAGTGGAATGAGCCATGATCCATAAGCTTTTCCTGAATTGCGTGGGTCTTTGCAGTCTATTTCGGAAACATAACCGAAGGATAACCGAACCAAATAGCAAAAGCCGGAAGATTTCTCTTCCGGCTCCCATATGCTGATTTGCTTGCTTTTATGAGCGTCTTACTTAGAAGTCACCCATTCCGGCGCCTGCTGGCATTCCCATTCCGGCTTTCTTTTCGTCTGGAACATCGACGACGAGAGCTTCGGTGGTGAGGAACATTGCGGCGATCGAAGCAGCGTTTTGAATAGCGAAGCGCTCGACCTTGGCGGGATCGATGATACCGGCCTTGGCCATGTCTACGTATTCGAAGGTCATGGCGTTGAAGCCGAAGCCTTCTTTTTGTTCTTTAACGCGCTCGACCACTACTTCGCCAGGAAGTCCGGCGTTGTCGGCGATTTGACGTACTGGGGATTCGAAGGACTTAACGACGATTTCGAAACCAGTGCGTTCGTCACCGTGCAAGCTCTCTTTTCTCTTTTCCAATTTCTTGGAGATGTTGAGAAGAGCGGTGCCGCCGCCAGGAACGTAGCCTTCTTCAACGGCTGCGCGGGTGGCGTTGAGAGCGTCTTCGAAGCGAAGCTTGCGATCTTTGAGTTCTGTTTCGGTGGCTGCGCCGACTTTGATGACGGCTACGCCGCCTGCCAACTTGGCGAGGCGCTCTTGGAGCTTCTCTTTGTCGAACTCGGAATCGGATTCTTCAATTTGACGCTTGATGACGGAGATTCTCTTTTGGACTTCGGACTTGGACTCTTTGCCTGCAACGATCGTTGTCTTGTCTTTGTTGACGCGAATTTGGCGCGCCTTGCCGAGCATTTCAACGGTGACGTTTTCGAGCTTGGTGCCTGCTTCTTCGGAGACAACTTGACCGCCGGTAAGAACGGCGATGTCCTTGAGCATTTCTTTTCTGCGATCGCCGAAGCCAGGAGCTTTGACTGCGCAGCAAGGAAGCACTTTTCTCAAGTGGTTGACTACGAGGGTGGCGAGGGCTTCGCCTTCGACGTCTTCAGCAATGAGCATGAAAGGACGGCCTGCGCGAGCAACTTTTTCCAGAACAGGAACGAGGTCTGCAAGCAGGTTGACTTTCTTGTCGATGCAGAGAATGAATGGCTCGTCGAGCACGCATTCCATGCGTTCGGCATCGGTCACGAAGTAAGCGGAAACATAACCCTTGTCGAATTGCATTCCTTCTACAACTTCCAATTCTGTTGAGAGGGATTTGGATTCTTCAACGGTGATGACGCCGTCTTTGCCGACTTTTTCCATTGCATCAGCAATGATGGAGCCGATTACTTCATCGTTGCCTGCAGAGATGGTTGCCACTTGCGTGATCTCTGTTTTGGCTTCGACTGGCTTGGCCATCTTTTTGATTTCTTCGACTGCCCAATCGGCTGCCTTGTGGATACCGCGACGAAGAACCATCGGGTTGGCGCCGGCGGCGACGTTACGAAGACCTTCTTTAATCATTGCTTGGGCGAGAACTGCAGCGGTAGTTGTTCCATCACCAGCGTTGTCGTTGGTTCTGGAGCAGACTTCGCGAATCAGTTGGGCGCCGGCGTTCTCGAGATGATCTTCGAGTTCGATTTCTTTGGCGATCGAAACGCCATCATTGATGATTTGCGGTGCGCCGAATTTCTTTTCGAGAACGACATTGCGACCTGCAGGTCCCAATGTGATTTTGACCGTGTTGGCGACGTGCTCAACACCGCGTTCTAGAGCGCGGCGTGCCTGTTCGCTATATACGATTTGCTTAGGCATATCCTTTGTTTCCTCTCCTATTTACAGTGAGAATGATGACTTACGACGAGATTTGTTTAGCCGATGCAGGCGAGAATGTCGCGCTCAGCAAGAATGAGGTATTCGACACCGTCAATCTTCACTTCGGTACCGGAGTACTTGGCGAAGAGAACTTTGTCTCCTACTTTGACTTCCATAGGTTGGCGGGTGCCTTTTTCGTCAAGTTTGCCAGGTCCGACGCAAAGAACTTCACCTTGTTGAGGCTTTTCCTTGGCTGTATCAGGCAGAACGATTCCGCCCGCTGTCTTCTCTTCAGCATCCAACTTCTTGACGACCACGCGGTCAGCCAACGGTTTGAGTTGTAGTTTGGTTGCAGCAGATGCAGTACCCAATGGTTTATCCTCCTGTTTCACGAACGTTTCTTCCCATGTGGAATTACGGAAGCTCCGCCAGTCTTCGGGAAAACAAGGTGTAACTCCCTGTTCGAACGGAAGATCTGCGTAGCTCTCTGACACAAAGTGTATATAGCGTTTCTATCTAGGCTAACCGTTCTCGCTCTTTTCTTAATGATCAGCGAAAACCTTCCGTAACCTTATCTTTGCTCGACGCCTCGAATCGAAATCAAACGAGCAGATGCGGCAGATCTATTGATTGGGTGGCTGCATTGCAGGCATACGATTCTCGGTCGTGCCGCGTTTTTTGACGAGACCGGCGCTCTTGGTCATCCATGCCGCGTATTCCGGAGCCACGGTCAAGCGACTCTGCAGCCTGGACTGACGCTCTGAAACAACCGAAAGCCTCGCTTGATTAGCCAACTCTTCCCACGGAATGGCTCCACTAGTCGTGTACTGTCCGGTCTGTGCTTCCTTGACCCTATCTCTACCTTCAAACTTGGCGATATCTAGAGCTTGTTCGCAACCTTTGAGCAATCCTTGAGCGTCTTCGGCGTTGCTTGGGTAGGCAGCAACACCTATAGATACTGTGATGGTTCCAATTCCAGGAGCGGTTGCCGCGCGAATGGTTGCTCTCAGTCTCTCTGCGACCTCAATGGCGTTTTGTCTTGGTGTTTCCGGCAAAATCACCGAAAACTCTTCGCCTCCATATCTGCTTGCAATATCAATATCGCGCAAGGCCGACTTGATTGTGTGCGCGACGTGGCGAATCGCTTCATCTCCACGTTCTTGACCTAAGTGATCGTTAATCTGTCCGAAGTGATCGATATCGATCAACATGAGAGCCATCTCGTGATGGTGACGAGCCGAACGCTCTACTTCCTTCACCAGAGTGTCTTCGAAGTGCACACGGTTGTACAGCCCGGTGTGAACATCCGAGATTGATTGTGCGGCTGTCGACTCATGGGTCAGTGCAACATGCAATGCGGTGGTCACTTGGTGTGTCAGCGATTCCAGCAGCTCAAGCTGTTCTCTGTGGAACGCTCTTTGTTCGGTCGAGAAAACCATTATCACGCCGATTGGTTGACCATCTTTGATCATCGGCAGAGCCAAAGCAGAGTGGAACGGCGAACCACCGGTCGCTCTGGGCATTCCATAAGGCTCGCGACCATCGCCTCCGATGTATTCGGTGCGACCGTTGCGCAAACAACTTCCAGCAATGGTGTCGCGTACACCCATGTCAAACTCGCTCAGGGTGCTGCCATCAAGACCTTTGAACGCGGCCAATTTGAACACGTTGTCTTGATGATCGAGCATGAGAATCGCGCACGTCGGCGTGTTGCCCAGAATCAGCGCGGTGTCGGCCGCGATTTGCAACACTTCCGAAACCTTCAACACGCTGCCGCTGAGAGCGCATGATGTCTTGTAGAGAGTGCTGAGGCGCTCGCGCTCGTATTCGCTTCTGCCAAACAAAATTGAGTTGGCAATGCACATAGCCGAGACTTCAGCGGCATCTTTGTAGTATTCGATGTAATTGATCAACTGCGGATTGTTGAGTTCCATCAAAACGCCGCCAACCAACAAGTTTGAAGATATTAGCGGAAGTCCTATCTGAGCAACGCTTCCTTCGCGTTGCATCAGTGCTGCACTCAGGTCCGGCGCTGATTGAATGTTGTCTGCGGACACGGGAGCGCGTTTTTGCACTACATATTTGAGCAAGCTCTCCGCTGAAAATGGAACGATTCTCAACTGATCGAGCGAAGCATCGGAGTAACCTTTGGCAGCCATCAGCTTGAAGGCCATGCTTTCGTTGTCTGACAAGAACACGGCAACCTTGGCACCGCCTGCGATCTCTTCGAACTGAAGCACTGTAGCATCCAATACATCCTTAAGCCTCAAGGACGAAAGGAGTGCCTTCTGCAACCTAATGTATTGCTGGAGAAGGGAGCCTTCTTGTGCCATTATTAGTCTCTCCTTGGCTACTGACAGCGCTTTGTAATGGTGTTTAGGTGGTCCAAAACCCGCAAAACGGAGTTTGAACCCCTTAAGCATAAACTCCTTACATAAAACTAGCTACTGGGCAGACATATTTTGCTCTAAGTTGCTTTATCTTCTCTAGGTTGAATTGCCGTCGGTCGCGAAGCGCGAGGAGCCAAAAAATGCCAACATCCGATCCCAACTGCATTTTCTGCAAGATTATCGCTGGGCAGATTCCTTCGAAGATGGTGGACGAAACCGATGAGTGCATCGCCATTAGGGATGTAAATCCACAGGCTCCCACACATGTTCTTGTCATTCCTAAAGATCACGTCTCAAATATAACTAAGGTTACCGATGCCAAGTTGTTGGGCACTCTTTTTCAAAAGGCATCCGAAATAGCTCAAAAAGAAAATATTGCAGAAGATGGTTTTCGAATCGTCGTCAATACTGGCGACAACGGAGGTCAAACAGTACATCATCTGCATATACACGTTATTGGCGGCAGATCGATGAAATGGCCACCAGGATAAAGTCACGCAGAAAAGTTTCTTGCGCTTTGCGTCGAAGTCGCATTTCACTCCCAATGCAATTTATAAGTTCCGCCCCCACGTTCGGTGTCG
>CAZCZI010000077.1:13390-26384 GCA_964503045.1 uncultured Candidatus Obscuribacterales bacterium | reverse complement strand
AGTCGCATTTCACTCCCAATGCAATTTATAAGTTCCGCCCCCACGTTCGGTGTCGTGTGATCACATGCCTCATGTGAATGGTCATTCACGTCTAGGTGCCAAAAAGAGAACTATTTTTCACACCGGCGTTTGGCATGTGGCAATAACGGCGCCGCATGTGCATGTCAGATCACTCTCTACGTGCGAGAAAGAGAACTATTATTCGCGTTTGGGTTGCGCGCGCAGGCGAACGGCAAGTGATCACGCAGCGCATGATCACGAAAGCGCCTGACCGCACGAATGTCACTGTATAAGCTCCTATAAGAAGTACGCATCGTTGGGCGACTTCTGCTGTGGATTTCTACAGGTGCTCAACACGAGATAACTCGCCGCCCGATCACTCATAGGAGTGAGCGCAATACAAATTTTTGTTGAAACCAAACAATTCTGTTTGAGCAGACACATAAATGGGAACCGCTGTAATTCTGGGCTTCGGCAAGATACAAACGATTGTTTTGCCGACAGTTGAGCGATTCAAGTTGGCAGTAAAAATTCTCGAAAATTTGATGGGGCGTGAAGTGCGCAATACCTGAGCCATTCGCGACTTTTGTAATCTAGCGAACATGGGCAGGAACAAAAAACGGTTTTAGCAACTCTCAATGTGGGTATGTAACAAGAGCAAGGGATTGCGGTAGGTCTTCCAAGACTTAGCCCCCATAGGCAAGAGGATAAAGCCATGGTCACTCAAACTACAAAAGAGACAACCGAACAGGTTCTCTGGATGGCGGACTGCTATAGCCTCGCTAAGCGCTTTCCGAATCCGCATACCTGGCTATCGTTACTTGAGCCTGTCGAGGCAGATCCGGATACTCTTAATCCCTTTCATTACTGGTTGTGGATGGAGATTTGGAAAGCTGCTCAGACTGAGCAGAAAGAAACGGCTACAGCCAAGTAAGGTCCTGGCGGCGAATAAGCGTGGGTTATAGTAGCGCGCGTGCTTCACTAAGGTGACACGCGCGTTACGTCTTTTTGTCATCAACACGCATTACGTGATGCAGCACGCCGAGCAAACTTTCTTGCTCTACTTCAAGTTAGGCGTTGTGATTGTAGCGCACATTGTTTGCGGAGATGGCGTGTGCGCAACTTTCGCCACCTCAATGAACTTTGACCCGTTTTGTACTTCGCAATCTGATCCGATGATGCAATCGCACAATGATGCTTTTGATTGAATTCTCGAGTTGCTCCAAATTACCGAATCTTCTATTTGTGCTCCAGACTCGATTATGCAGTTGTCTCCGATGATCACTCGGCCTTTGAGTTGTACACCCTTTTCGACGTTTGTGTTTTTGCCCAACATGATTTTGCCGGCGAACATCGAATCGTCTTCGTAATTCGCGCCTTCCGAGAGCCACATGGTAAGACCATTTCGCTTGTTGATCTTTTGTCCCGGCAGAGGAATTGCAACTTTGCCGTCCAGGGCGTCGAAGTTTGACAGTCGATACTGTTCGATGGTTCCGACATCAGACCAGTATGTGAGAATCTCCACTCCAAGCACAGGAAAGCCGCTGTCGACGAGTTTAGGAAATAGCTGCCGGCCGAATCCGAATGTTCCTTCCAAAGGAATATGATTGAACACTTCAGGTTCGAGAACATAAATTCCTGTCGATGCCAGATTTGACAAAGCCTCGTGCGGCTGCGGCTTTTCTTGGAAGCCGTGGATGAAACCATCTTTGTCGGTCAAAACGACACCGAAGTGACTGACGTCTTCCACCTTTTTTATTCCGATTGTCGCCAGCGCTTTCTTTCTTTTGTGCTCGGTGATGATGTGCGTCAAATCAGCGTCGGTGAGAAGGTCGCCCATCATTACTATGAATGTTCCGTCGCTGAGAAATTGTTTGCACGATCTGACACCACCTGCATCACCAGTAAGCGTTTCTTCGTTATTGAAGTGAATTTTGAGGTTGAGTTTGTTTAGGCGAGATTCGTCGAAATACTCTGTGATCTTGTGCGGGAGGTAGTGTAAGTTTGCTGCAACTTCAGTGAAATTGTGTCTGGCTAAAAGAGCGAGAATGTGTTCCATCACTGGAATATTCGCGATTGGTACCAGCGGTTTTGGAACCTGAGACGTGAGGGGATCGAGTCGAGACCCAACACCAGCCGCGAGAACCATTGCTTTCATTCTTAACTTGGCCGTTTCCGGCACTCTCCTGTTTCAAACCGACAAATCACAAACTTCATCCTAAGTGCTAGCTGTGGTAGCAAAGCACTATGAAAACACACTTCATGAACTCAACCCACCCCGAGCATTTAACCTCTCGGCAACTGGGGGAGGCAGATTGGCGATGTCCTCCAAAAGTTTGTCACGTGCTCGACGCAAAGACTGATCGACTTGTTCCTGGGCCGTGCCCCCGAATGAGTTGTGAGATTCAACGGACTCTTCAACGGTCAAATAGGTGTATATGTCCTCGCTAAAAGCGGGCGAAAACTGCGTCCATTCAGACATTGCCAAGTCACTCAGCTGTTTATGTCTTTGTTTGCAGTAATCAATCAACTGCTCGACTATCTTCTTGGCTTTCTCGTGAGGTAGCCCTTTTTCGACCAAAAAATCGACTGCGTTGCCGAAGTTGGTTAAATCTTCCCGGGCAGCATTTAGCATTCTTTTGGTGTCAAAGAAAATGGAAGGAAGAACAACTTTGAGTAAGTCGAGGACAAAGGTGAGGTTGTCTACTATCTCTAATACTGAAGGCAAAAGCTCTTGCAGATCTTGTGTGTAGCTGACGGGTATACCTTTGAGATCGGCAAGAAACTGCATTAGCCTGCCCGTGAAGAGGCTTGAACGCGCCCGAAGAATCTCCAGTACCTCGGGGTTGCGCTTAGAGGGCATGCTGTGGCTCTTAAACGTGAATGCGCGAGGCAATCTGACAAAGCCGAACTCTTGGGTCGCCCACAACAAAAGCTCGCTGGCCATCTGCGAAACGTGCACGCCGGTTAGTGCGGCGAAATTGGCCAACTCGACTAGATAGTCGCGATCGGTGATGGCATCAAGGCTGTTTTCGATCACTCCGGGAAATCCGAGATACTTTGCCACAAGGTGGCGATCGATTGGTTGCGAGGCGCCCGCGTTCATTCCGGCGCCCAATGGCAGCATGTTTATTCGTGCGTAGAGTTGATTGAGCCTGTCGAAATCACGATGAAACCTGGCTTCGTTAGATAACCACCAGTGCGAAAGCAGTATCGGCATGGCCGGCTGCATATGCGTGTAACCCGGCATGATCACTTCGAGATCGCGTTCTGCCAGAGTCAAAAGCACCTTGCGTACGTCAAGCATCGCTTCGAACAAACCGGCAGCCATGTCTCGCAGCCAGAGTCGAATGTCGGTTGCAATCTGGTCGTTTGGTGACTTGGCAATTTCAATTACGTTGGCCGCGTCTTCTCCGACAAGCTCTTTGAGCCGGCGGTGAAGCGCCTGGTGAATATCCGGATCAAGCTGTTCGAGATATGGTTTGCCGTCGTGCAAAAGCTCACGCTTAATCAGCTCCAGACCTTGAACGGCTTGTTCTGCCAAAAGCTGATTTACGATGCCTGTCTCTGCCAACATGCGCACGTGTGCCATGGAAACTGTGATTTCGTAAGGCGCAAGGGCTCGCTCGACATCGGCGTCTTGCCAAAATCTTCCGGCTTCCTCTGCCTTAGCGTTTCGCCGCCTGCCATCAGGCATTGACGGAAATCCTTTTTGTTCTTGTTGTGTCATTTGAATTGGTCACAGGCAGAGGGAACCATTGGTAATTATATTCCCGCAACAACTCAACCTGTTGAAAAAGCGCATCAGGGCGGCCTTGTAGCCACCCTCACAACAACCTGAAACAGTGCTAAATGCCTAAGCTACTTTGTTTTTGCCCAAAACTTTTTTAGTTTTTTCGATCTGCTTTTGATAGCGGCTCAAATCCTGCTTGTATCTCTTTTGGACTTCCTTCTCTTTTGAAGTTCCACTTTTCTCTTGCGACATGCGTTATGGTCCCGTACTTTCTAGTGACGACGTATTTCTTGATTCCTGCTGATACGATTGACTCTCAGTGCCCAGCTTGAGTGCCAAGACTTGCAGTGTTTCTTCGGGTTTCTCTGCCTTTTCCCGCGCGTTGGTTGCGGTAAGGAGAAACTTCCAATAATTGCGCTCTGGTAAATCGGTCAGCTCTTAGTTTTGGCTGGCGCGGTGATTTAAAACGACGCTGAACTGCTCTTGTCTTGTCTCCATCCACTTTGAATCAAAACTAATATAGCACGTTTTAATGTAAAAACACACTTATAGACATGCATTTGGATCTCTCGACAACTCTGGTGATCTCAAGTGCATGGCGCCATTCTACCGCGTGAATTTCGAAAACTTTGGTGTCGTCAAGGGAGGTTGGGAGAATGTACCCTGAAATTTGGTGTGAGTTTCTTCCGGATTATTGTTATCCCGTGCTTGCTCTTTTGTGCGAAAGTGTCTGCACCATACGACTTTACGGGTTTGCGTTTGAGCACGAGTGAACAATAATCCGGAACTCAACCCGACAAAAAATCAACAAGTAAGTTTCAGGAAGTGTGCTCAACCCTTGGCAGGTGCACTGGTGGTTTGAGATCCGCCAGCCTCGGCAGAATCGGTAGCTGCGCCAGCTTCGGCAGATCCAGCGGTTGCGTCAGTGTCTGGAGAACCCGGCCCACTCGCCGGTGTTGGCAACATAAAACTCAGCACCACAACCAAAACCATTGCCGCACCACCTAAAGCGTATGGTGTTCCGGTCCCGAATTTCTCGAAAAGGAAGCAGCCGATTGCCGGTCCGAGAATTCTTCCTAGTGTCGACAGTGATTGACCGACACCCATGACTCCGCCGACTTTCTCTTGTGGTGCTAGTTTAGAGAGCATGCTTTGGTTGGCGGGAGTGTTCATTCCCTGACCAAAAGCCAAAAGTGCAAGCGCACCATAGAGTACGTAAAGGTTTGCCGTTATTGGCGTCAGAATCAATCCGATTGCAGTCAAAAATGCTCCCAATGAAATCAGGTTCTTTTCGCCATGCTTCCTGGAGAGCCGATGTATGAGACCTCCTTGAACAAAGACGATCAATAAGCCGATGTAGGTGAACATCAAGCTGTTCTGTTGCGGTGTGAAGTTGAATTGTTTTTGCGTCAGCAAGACGAGGGTCGCTTCCATATTGGCAAATGCGAAGGTCGACAAGAAAAATATGGCAAGCGAAGTTGTCAGTTTTGGATTTGCGATGCACTCGAAATAGAAATTGATTCCGCCGCCAAAGCGCTCGTTGCCTGCTGCGCTTCGGTTTTTGGGTTCAGGCAGAAGGAAGAAAGTCAAAACGAGGTCGAGAATGCTAAATCCCGCAGCAACCAGACCAACTGTCTGCAATCCATTTCCAATTCCGACACACAATCCGCCGATTGCAGGTCCGATCACGAAGCCTAATCCGAACGCAGCACCGACTAGCCCCATGCCTTTTGCGCGGTTTTCTTGCGTCGTTATGTCTGTTATGTATGCTTGCGCGACCGCGATGTTGGCGTTGCCGAAGCCCGCCACAATCCGAGATAGAAAGAGCAATTCGAGACTATTGGAGAATCCCCAAATGAGATATCCGATGCTTGATGCCAACAAACTAATCAGAAGAATCGGGCGTCTGCCGAGCTTGTCGGACAAGCGTCCCCAGAAAGGCGTAAAGACGAATTGCATGATTGAATACGATGCAATCAAGAGACCAACTACGGTATCGCTGGCTTTCAGTTCGTGGGCGTAAGTCGGCAGTACCGGTATTATCAGACCGAAGCCCACCAAATCGATGAACACAGTCAGAAAAATTAGCAGCATTGCAGCTTTCGAGGACTTGCCGCTGGTTTCGGGGGATTTTGTGACTTCGGATGACATTTGATTGGCGCTGTTGGCAAAAAAAAAGAAGCATTCCAACGTAATTAATAATCAAGTGACTTTTGGCACTATTGTTTCTGAAAGGCTCGATATGAAGCGGGTTTCAGGCAATGGAACAGACCAAATTCTGGTAATTGATATTAAGCCCTATCGTTGTCTTACGTTTGTCTCTACTCTACTGTGGTAATTAAAAGTAATATAAGGGCAAGAGGGAACCCTGAACTTTGGCACGGTTTTACTACAACAAGCGGCGCATATGAAGCTTTGTCTGATCTGCAACTTTCAGACTGCCGGCGACCAAGATGTATGTCCAAGAGATGGCTCATCAATGGTCACGGTGGGCGACGATCCGCTGCTTGGAATGGTGGTGGAGGGTCGTTACAAGATCCAGTCTGTTATCGGACAGGGCTCGGCCGGCACCGTCTATAAGGCTGTTCAAGAGCTTATCGGACGCGAAGTCGCAATCAAGGTTTTGCACGACTACCTTGTTTCCGACGATGAGTTCATCAAACGTTTTACTCAAGAAGCCAAAGCATCAAGCCGCCTTAGCCATCCCAACATCATTACAATCTACGACTTCGGAGTGATACCGCAGGGTGGGCGTCCCTACATTGCGATGGATCTTTTGAAGGGAACGCCGCTTTCCGATCTCATACAAGAACGCAATCACCTGACCATGGACGAGTCTATCCCCATCTTTGTTCAGGTTTGTGCAGCACTCGGAGAAGCGCACAGACAAGGCGTCGTGCACCGTGACGTGAAGCCGGAAAACGTTGTTTTGGTTGAGCGCAGCGGGCAACACTTCTTCCCGATCGTCGTCGACTTCGGAATTGCGCGTTTGGTGCAAGAAGAGTCTGATGTGGCAAGAATTACAAGAACCGGAACGGTTTGCGGCAGCCCGACGTACATGAGTCCCGAGCAGTGCACCAGCAGTAAAGTCGATCATAGAAGCGACATCTATTCGCTAGGTGTGGTGATTTACGAGACACTCACCGGTGAGGTTCCATTCCAATCCGATGAGCTGGTGCGTGTCATGGCTATGCATTTGTCAGATCCACCGAAGCCTCTGAATTCGGTGCGCGATGATTTGCGGTTCCCCGACATGCTCGAAGAAGTTGTTTATCGGGCGCTCGCGAAGAACCCCGACCAACGCTATCAATCAATGGATGAGTTTGCAGAGGCTCTCGAAGCAGCTGTAAAAGAACCGGTGGCACCACCGCCGGCACCAACACCACCGCCGGTGCAATCCAGACCCGACATTATTCCTGGTCCGTTGGCCTCGGACGAGAGCTTGCAGGCTAAACGGGCTACTACCAGCCAGGAAATAACGCAGCCGCCCAGAGTGAAGACGCGAGACCTCGCTTCGCGAGCATTGGAAGAACTGGCAAACAGAGGCGGCGGCGACGGCGATTTGCAAGAGCAAATTCGTCAGTATCAGGCGTCAAGCGCTAAAGCTGACCGCGAACACCATGAAAAGATGGACCAAACCAAGTTCACCAAAGGACGCGGTGGTGGCAGCGATACCCAACGCCAATTGCTCTCGATTGCCAAAGTCGGGGTTCCGATTCTTGCAGTTTTCGCTCTGGCCGGCGGCGCATGGATGTATGCCAACAATCCGGGTGCTGCACCGAAAATGCCGTGGTCGTCAGGAGTCGAGCATGCTGCGGTTTTGGTGGCCGAAGGAAAGTATGAAGAGGGACTTCAAGCATATGAAGATGCTGAGAAGAAGGGCGAACTGAAGGGCGCCGACCTTGAGAAACTCAATCAGCTGCGAATCAACGTCGCCAAGTCGCGAGCCAAAGACAAAAAGTATGCCGAGGCTGTGGCTGTGCTTGAAGACATTCCACAAGGAACAAGCCAGTTCCAAGCGGCGAAGAAACTAAAAGATCAATACAAAGCGATGATCAAGAAGCCTAAGAAACCCAAAAAGACTTAGCCTTAATCGTTCTCTATCTTGCAGCCAGCTCAGTGAAGCTACCAAGGTTTCTAAACTTAGCCTGACGGTTCTCCCTCACTTCGTTTCCGGAAAGCGTTGTGAGCGCCTCCAAGTGGCGGATAACTGCTTTTTTCACGTTGCTTGCGGCAAAATCGTAATCGTGGTGCGCACCGCCCAAGGGTTCCTCGACGACTTCATCTACAACCTTGAGTTGATGAATTTCGCGTGCGGTCATTTTCATCGCTTCGCAAGCTTCAGAAACTTTGTCTGCCGATCGCCAGAGAATCGACGCGCAACCTTCCGGTGAAATTACCGAATAGACTGAATGTTCCAACATAAGAATCTTGTTGGCCACACCAATGGCCAGGGCACCACCCGAGCCACCTTCTCCGGTGACCACCGAAATTACAGGAACCGTCAAACCAGACAGCTCAAGCAAATTCACGGCAATAGCTTCGGCCTGGTTGTGTTCTTCCGCCGTCATTCCGGGATACGCTCCGGGCGTATCGATTAAAGTGACGATTGGCAGGCGAAACTTCTCAGCATGCTTGAAGCAGCGCAGGGCTTTTCTATAGCCCTCAGGCTGTGGCATTCCGAAGTTGCACTGTTGTTTGTCGCGAAGAGTCCGGCCCTTTTGAGTGCCGACAGCCACCACTTTGAAGTCTCCCAGCTGAATCAAACCACAGACCATAGCCGGGTCATCGGCACCTTTGCGGTCGCCGTGGAGTTCGAGCCATTGGGCGTCCCAGCGATCGAAATAGTCGCGAGTGTAGGGGCGTTGAGGGTGTCGTGCAATGGCGAGATGATCGACAGCTCTCAGATTCATATATAGAGATCTCCTCAAAGCTTTGTATTGCTCTTTCAGATGCTCGATGTCTTTATCGAGTTCAGGATGGTCTCCGAGCTGCTTTTCCAGCGCTTCAATTTGCTGAGCCAGAACGTTGAGCGGTTGCTCGAACTCCAGCGGCACTGGTTTTTTATCGTTTGCCATTGATTTCAGAAGCTCTCCAGTTGCTTTCAATGTCTACTAGCGACGCGGCCGTGCGCCGCAGCAGGTGCTTCAGTCTTTTTTCCAGACTTGCCATGCTCCGGCGGCTTGTGAAACTCAACCAATTTCGAGATTGTTTCTTTGAGTTTGCCCCTTTCGACAACCATGTCGACTTGCCCGTTTTTGAGCAGGTATTCAGCGGTTTGAAAGTCGGGCGGAAGTTTTTGTCTAATCGTTTGTTCGATCACTCGCCTGCCTGCAAATCCAATTCTGGCGCCGGGTTCGGCAATGATGAAGTCGCCCAGCATGGCAAAGCTTGCCGTCACTCCGCCGAATGTTGGCTCCGACAAGATCGAGATGTAGAGCAATCCTGCGTCGGAAAATGACTTGATGGCAGAGCTGGTTTTTGCCAGTTGCATGAGGCTGAGAATGCCTTCCTGCATGCGTGCGCCGCCAGATGAGGAGACGACGATCAGAGGCAGTTTGTGTTCAAGAGCATGCTCGGTCACTCTGGTTATCTTCTCGCCAACAACGGCGCCCATTGAACCGCCGAAATGATCGAAGTCCATAATCGCCATGGCCACGGTGTTTCCATTGAGCTTGCAGGTGCCGGTCATGATCGCTTCGGTCAAGCCTGACTTGCGGGTGGCCTCTTGCAGTCGATTGGGATAGGTGTCGGTGTCGACGAAGCCGAGCGGATCTGCCGAAATCATGTCAGGGTCAAGCTCGTCAAAGTGTTTTTTGTCGGCGAGCTGTTCAATGCGTTCGAGTGCACCAATGCGGAAGTGATACTGACACTTGGGACAGACGTTGAGATTGCTTCTCAAGTCCCGCATGTACAAAAGCTCGCGGCATTGGAAGCATTGTTTCCAGAGAGCGCAATACTCCTCCGTTGTCAGGGGTTGCTTGATTGCGTTCAGGTTGTCTCTGCGCTTTTGCCTGTTGGCAAACCATTCTTTGAGATCCATGATGTGCGACCTGTCTTTTTGATCTTTCGGGGGATCTTTGGCTTGAGGTTCTCTTGTTGAAGGAGGAGGCGAAGCCGTGCCTGAGTCCTTAGAGTCTTTGGGATCTTGCGGATCTTTTAAATCCTTTTGATCCTTTGAATCCGGGACCTCATTTTTGTCTGGACCTTTATTATCCTGATCCAAGGTGCTCGACCTTCTTAGACGGACTTGTCCTCAGGGGCTTGTAAAGAACGAGCTCCCGAAAGGCGCCAATCGCTTAGAATTGGCTTGCTACAAGCGATCGATGATTATATCACCGTATTTAAGCGTACTGAGCTTTGTCACAAACCAATTGTGAAGCGGATTGAGCCCGAATAGAAGAAACAGCGAGACTGTCACACCTTGAGAATTCCTCGATTTTTCGTAAACGCAGATGCGATCGACGCTTCATCGCAAACGGTATCTATTGACGATGCCTCTCAAGTTCGCCAAATCGTGGGTGTTTTGAGGCTTGGACGGGGCGACAAAATCGATGTTTTGGATGGAGAGGGAACGGTATACAGAGTCTGCCTGGGCGAGATAGGAAAGAAGGCTGTATCAGGCACAATCGAAGAAACGCGAAACACCAAGACCGATGCCGCCTTTTCAGTCTCAGTTGCAGTGCCGCTTCTCAAAGGCGAACGATTTGAATGGGCGATTGAAAAGTTGACTGAGCTTGGTGTCGATCGAATCGTTCCTCTCATTTGTCACCGAACCGTCGTCCGACCTTCTGACAACGACGACAAAAAAGACGAGTCGCCGCGCATGAAGAGGTGGTGCGCCATCGCGAAAGAAGCATCTCAACAGAGTGAACGCGCGACGATACCACATATAGTTGCCCCCATCTCGCTCGACGATCTATTAAAAGGAAGGGGGGTTGGGTCTGGCAGCACTATCTTTTTGCAGGAGCGATCTAGCGCACCAACTCTAGCTTCACTGCTTAGCGATCGTGCATCCAATTTGTCTGGCGACATATTGGTTATCACGGGCCCTGAAGGTGGCTTTACCGAACAAGAAATTGAGAGTGCCACCAACCAAGGTGTCACCGCCGTCAGTCTCGGTAAGCAGATCTTGAGAAGCGAAACCGCGGCTCTGTGCGCAGCCGCGTTGATAATAACCTTCTTAACAAAAGACGACTGATAACTTGACGACTCGATTCGACATCGCGAGGCACCAGATGAGATATCACCTGGATAAGTTGAGCCCGATACCAGGTGAGATATCACTCGCATAGATAACTTTTGGATCGATGGATTCCAAATTTTGTCATTTGTATATAGAAACAGGTGAGTCTCGGCGAAGAGCGCTATCATGATTCTCAAGAGCAGTCACCAGCGGTAGTGCCAAAAAATTTCTTGGTGACAATTAAAGAAAGTGGTGCCTATGGCTTGACAAACTGATATTATTCGATGGTTAATAGTAGGCGTTGCTGTTGATTGACAGACGGCGCACCGCAAACCGCAAAAAGAAAATTGATTTTTGTAATTGGGGCGTGTCGTTTGCAGAAAAGAAAGGCATGAGTGTGGCGGACAACATAGCCCGCATTCAAAATAATTTGGGCGATGGCCCCGTTTTATTGGTCGCAGTGACCAAGACTGCTAGCCCCTCTCAAATTGAAGAAGCCTTCGAATGTGGTGTCAGTGAGTTCGCTGAAAATCGAATACAAGACTCACTCAAACGCCGAAATGCATTGCCACCAAATGTGGCGACACAATCAATCTGGCACTTTATCGGTCACCTCCAAACTAACAAGGTCAAGCAAGCAGTAGAGCACTTCCAAGTAATTCAATCGGTAGACTCGCTGCGACTTGCCGAAGAGATCTCAAAAGAAGCAACTAGAAAGGACAAAATTCAACGAATTCTGCTGCAAGTGAAGGTGCTGCCTGACGATACGAAGTCGGGATTCACGCCGGAAACTTTGCAGGCGTCCTTCGCTAAGATTGCATCGCTTGCGAATCTTCAAATCGACGGCTTGATGACAATCACTCCCAATACCGATGAGAAAGCGGTTCGAATGAATTGCTTCAACGGATTGAGAAAGTTGAGAGATGAGCTCGCGAAAGAGTTCGACATGCCGCTTCCATTTCTATCGATGGGCATGACGGATGACTGGCAAGATGCAATCGAATGCGGTTCAAACATGATCAGAGTAGGTAGAGCGATATTTGGCCACTAAGTGACAGAAAGCAAAGGAAAAAGTTTTGCCCTTAACGGGGCGTCCAAATCAGGTAGGGAAATAGGTAACGACGGCGAGCTGAGCAGGTAAGGAGGACGGTTGTGAGCATAGTTGCGAAATTTAAGAGCTTTTGGTTCGGTCCTGCAGACAATTACGAGCGTGAAGATTTCGAAGATCTCTTCGAGACATCCGATGATGTGTATGCCACCAATGGCCAATTGGCCTTGGACAAGGCACCGGTAGAGGCAGTTAAGCCTCCAGTCCGTGCACAACAAACATTCGCGAATACTACGACCAAAGTAGTTGATCACCCAAGCGCCGCTCCATCGAGCGAAGTATTGGTAATCGAGCCCAGACAATTCGAAGAGTCTTTGGAAATCGTCGAGCACCTTCGCGGTCGCAAATCGGTTTTGCTCAATCTACATATGTTGGACAACGAGCAATCTCAAAGAGTGGTTGATTTCCTCTCCGGCGCTTGCTGGGCAATCGACGGTCATCAACAAAGAATCGGCGACGGCGTGTTCCTGTTTGCACCGAGCACAGTCGTAATCAACGCCGAATCCACGCAGTCCAAAGCAATCAAAGACGTGTTCTGGAATAAGAGCCAGAGCATTCTCTAAGCAGTTTGGAAACCCGGAGTCACAGGTATCACGGCAACATGGAAACTCACGGGCGCTCGCAAGGGCGCCCGTTGCTTGTGTGCCGGGCAGCGCACGGCCGCGCAGCGGATGGACGCCCAGCGGAACGCACGGAGACACAGCGCGCAGTGTCCGACCTGGCGATGTTGAGCGCGTGCAATTACAGTTTGCATTTCCAAAGAAAATGCAAACTGTAATTTCCATATGGCAACCGATCGACTATCTTTTAGCCTTCTTTGAGGTTGGAATCGATGTCAATGTACATTACACTTTCCATTTCGACTGCGAATGCAAACTGTAGTTGCGTATGGCAACCACCCGCGGCTTTTTCTGGCAACCACCCGCGGCTTTTTCTGGCAACCACCCGTGGCTTTTTCTGGCAACCA
>CAZCZI010000077.1:2482-13290 GCA_964503045.1 uncultured Candidatus Obscuribacterales bacterium | reverse complement strand
TGGCAACCACCCGCGGCTTTTTCTGGCAACCACCCGTGGCTTTTTCTGGCAACCACTCGTGGCTTCTGACAGTAGCTTCCGACAAAGTCGAACTAAAACGCCTTCGCGTACCAAGCATTCGGATTGGTCGCGTTGTGATTCACGTACAAACTAAAGTGCAGGTGCGGTCCACTTGCGCGTCCGGTACAACCAACCTTGCCGATTAGATCACCCTGCTTCACGAGCTGACCTTCCTTCACCAACACCTTCGACAAGTGAATGTAGAAAGTGACTACCCCCTCGCCGTGATCGATGCTTACCATATTTCCGTGCAGCTTATAGCCGGTGCGAGCAAGTATTATCTTGCCCGGTGCCACCGCCCTCACCGGCGCCCCGGTACCTGCTGCATAATCCAAACCTGAATGGAAATAGTCATCGAGTAGCTTTCCGTTCACCACTCGTCTCAACCCAAAACCGGCCGAAATTCTTGCCTTGCAAGGCGCGGTGAAATTTCCGCTCCAGGCGCGACCCGCCGAAACCGTTTTCTTAGCCCCATCAACGGCTGCCTCTTCGCCGGCAGACATGATGAAGTTGTCTTTGCTCTTGGGCAGCCTGAGATACTGCACAGCGAACTTGCCGGCACCGACGGCGAGCGTTTTGCTGACATTGCCCACTATCAATTTGTACTTGCCTGGCTTTATGTCTGCAGGTATTCCGAGCAGGCATCTGTATGCTCCTGAACCCAGATTTTCTGCAGGCAGCAGTTTATAAGACTCTTTATAAAACTGGATGGACGGTACCTCGGTTTCGCCCGAGCCCATCCTATATGTAATCTCTATGGTCTGACCTTGCTTGGGTGATTCGTTCGATACTGAAAGCGAAGCAACCGAGCTCACCGCCTGCGGTGCCGGAGATACATCTGATTCAGAAGAGTTTGAAGAGTTTGGAGAGCTTGAAGAACTTGAAGAACTTGAAGAACTTGGAGTGTTTTCCGCCTCGGCGAGTAAGACTACACCGCCTGCGGTGCCGGCCATATAAGTAGATTGCGCAGTCTCCGTTGCCGAGACAGAGAAACTGTTATCAGACCAATTGCGAGATTCCAAAGCATCAGCAGCATTCGGTTTTGACCAACCTGCATAAAGGAAGTTGAACGACAGAAGTATCAAGGCCGCCCGCAGACGAGTCCTCGTCAGGAGCTTCACGTTTCGATTGTGAGTCTCCAACAATTCGGATCTTCTCTATTTGCCGGCTTTCGGAACCAATCTGTCGATGGCTTCTTTTAGGGCTTCGATTTTGTCGAGAGGAAGAGCCACACCTTTCTTGGTCGGCTTCTCTTCTTGATCCTTGTCGACGTACCACTCACGAATATGGAGATACTTCGTACCGCGATATTCGCCGATGTAGACGTTGATGGTCTCGCCTCTGGCCTTTTCATGAACGGTAATTCGCTCTTCCAATTGACTCTCCTCCTGGGTAATCGCCGTACTAGTCGTAGTATCGTTTTCCAGCGATTTTATGGTTTGATTTCGGGGATTCCGTCGGAGCTTTTTTGTTTTGAGGTTGAAAGAAGGTCCAACGAAATGTAACTACTATCTGCCATAAGTTGGAACAACCTAACCCTAAGTTATATAAAAAGTTTACCTAGATCAAGATCCAAATCTCCTAACAGATCAATATTTAGATCAGGTGTCAGATAATGCGAAGTCATAATGAACAAATTTATCGATCAAGCTGTAATAGAGGTCTGTGCAGGTGACGGCGGCAATGGTGCCGTAGCCTGGAGGCGTGAAAAGTATGAACCACTTGGCGGTCCAGCAGGCGGAAATGGTGGGCGCGGAGGGCATGTATATCTTCTTGCCAGCGAAGATATATCGACATTGATCGACTTCAAATTTCAGGTTCGTTATCAAGCCGAGCATGGAGTACGTGGCGGCCCGAAAGGCAAGCACGGCAAGAGTGGGAAGGATTTGGTCATCAAGGTTCCGGTTGGTACCATGGTGAGAGATGCCACCACCGGTCTGGTCGTCGCCGACTTGGTGCGCAAAGATCAAAAGGCGATGGTTGCCGAAGGTGGCAAGGGTGGTCGCGGTAATGCGATGCTTGCTTCTGCCACCAAGCGTGCTCCTCATCACTGCGAACCAGGTCAACCCGGAGTCGGTCGTAAGCTTGATCTGGAGCTGAAATTGCTTGCCGATGTCGGCATTATCGGATTTCCAAATGCTGGAAAGTCGACGCTGCTTTCTGTTTTGACTCGTGCCAAACCCAAAATCGCAGACTACCCATTCTCGACTCTAGAGCCCAATCTCGGTGTTGCCAGAAACCAATCGGGAGACGCGTTGGTGCTTGCCGACATTCCTGGCCTGATAGAGGGTGCATCGCAAGGACTCGGTCTGGGTCACAAGTTTCTCAAGCATATCGAGCGAACCAGGATGCTCGTGCACCTCGTCGATATTTCTTGCCAGGACATCTTGACGGCATTTGAAACTATCAACCAAGAACTGCACGTTTACAAAGCCAGCTTTGAAACCCTTCCTCAAATATTGGTTTTGTCCAAGGCGGATCTTGTTGCAAAAGACGAGATAGAGAAGATATATAAAGCCGTCTCAGAACCGCTCAAAAGCTCCTGCCACCCTCCCGAGAAGCTGTTTGTGATGTCGGCAGTCACCCACCAAGGACTCGATGAATTGAACGACTATTTAGTTAAACGAGTCAGTGATCTCAAGCGTGAGAGCCAGGCGCCCGACACAGAGGAAATCGAACCCGATGCCGGGGCATTGGACCATGGTGTCGACAGTTTTTCCATCAGTCGCAAGAAAAACATCTTCTTCGTCGAAGGCGATCGAGTCGAACGACTCGTTCAGGTGACCAATCTGAGAGACCCTGAGTCGATTCAGCACCTTCATTATGTTCTTCGAGCCATGGGTGTGATGGAAGAACTTCTCAAAGCAGGCATTACCCAGGGCAGCGACATCGTCGTTGGTGGCGCCACCTTTGTTTACGGCGAGGACTTGTAAATATCTGGGTATATTATGGGCGAGGCATGCGCCCTGACATAAGGGGTAGGTTAGGAACAATAAAAATGTCGGCACTATAGTGATGAAATTGTTCCAAAACAAAAGCTGGCGAGTATTTCGTCCGATTCGAAAGTGAATCGATTTTTCGCCAGCTCTGAAATTTATGAGGTGAGTTCGCTATTTCTTTTTCTTGGTTGCTTTGGCTGCCTTTTCGGCTTCCGCCGCCGCCAATTCCAATACGCGTTCCTCGCGGCGCAGAACCGCTGCCTTCGCATCTTTGCGGGTTCTTGCCTTGCGAGCCGCTACCTTCTGGGCTCTCTTCATGCCTTTCTGCTGTGCCATTACTCGTTCTCCAAAACTGAAAATGCGCGAATGGAGAGTATATCTTAAAATCTCAAACCCAGAGGTTGCCTAGATATGCCATTCCTTTGTCTTGATCGGCGAATCCCTGCAATATCTGCTTTGCGACTGGGGGAAACAGACTTACCTTCTCCAGTTCACTGAGCGCAACAAATTCCACTCCGGCAAGTACCGGCTCGTTTCCAAGCTTCATGACCCCGCCTACGACGCGGGCTTTGAGAAAAACGTTGACGATGTGCCGCGATCGGTCTGGCGCAATCGCCTCGGATAAAAACAAGAACCGCTCCACCATAACGTCAAAGCCGGTCTCCTCTTTCATTTCCCGAACCGCGCACTCCTTGAAGGTTTCGCCATATTCGAGACGACCCCCAGGCAACACCCAGTACTGGCGATTTCCCTTTCTGTGCCGCACCAGAAGTATGCGATTGTCATCGCTAATGACAATTACAGACACACGTGTAGTCGGTATCGTCTGTTTTGTCTTGCTCTTGAATCGAGACTTTCGCAATTGAAAAGTGACTCCCCATGATAGTAGCCATTGTAAGTCAGATACGTCAGATAGAGAGGCACAACCAATAACAAATGTCCTCGTTTGAAGCCTCTATCGAGGTCAATACGTTACCAAGAGAGTGCCAACGAACACAAAGATATATGTGTTCTGGTACTGTTATTGTTTCTGACCGACAAACCGGCGTTGCCAGCTTTTGTCGGCTGTGAGGTCGTTATATTGCACCCGCCCATACAAGACGAGTGCCGGGTTTATCGACAGGAGCCTCCCTACATGACAGTCCAAGAACTGGAGCAAAAGCTGACCGACTTGAGGCGTGGCGCACTCGATCGCATCGAGAAGGCAGAAACGCTCGATCAAATCGAGGAGCTCAGAGTCTCTATTCTCGGACAAAAAGGAGAACTCACTGCGATATTGAGAATGCTTGGAACCCTCGATAAAGCCGAACGCCCGAAGGTGGGTCAGCTGTCCAATGAAGTGAAAGATTCAATTCAGCAAGCGCTGGATTCTCGAAAGAGCACGATTTATGACTCGAGCTTAGCTAGCCGATTGGCTGAAGAGAGGCTCGACATAACGGTTCCTGGTGCGTATCTCCCGTTGGGACATAAACACCCCCTGACCCAAATTACCGAGCAGATCGAAGAGATTTTTTTCGGCATGGGATTCACTGTCGCCGAAGGCCCCGAGGTCGAAACCGACTATTACAATTTCGATGCTCTCAACACTCCCGAGAGCCATCCGGCTCGCGACGAGCAAGATACCTTCTACACCAACGTGGGCGAGAAGATCCTGTTGAGGAGCCAGACCTCCACGGTGCAGGTGCGAGTGATGGAACAAACGAAACCGCCTTTGCGTATCATTTCTCCAGGTCGCGTTTATCGCAACGAAGAGGTGAATGCTCGCAAGTATCCGTTGTTTCATCAACTGGAAGGCTTGCTGATCGACCGTGATGTGACCTTCGGGCAGTTGAAGGGAACCCTCAATGAATTCATTCGCCTGCTCTTCGGAAAGCCTCTAGAGACGCGCTTTAGACCTGACTTCTTCCCCTTTACCGAACCGAGCGCCGAACTCGATTGCAAGTGCCCGTTCTGCATGGGCGATGGCTGCCGAACCTGTGGACATCGAGGCTGGCTCGAGTTGCTCGGCTGCGGAATGGTAGATCCCAACGTGCTCAAGTGCGCTGGTATCGATCCTGATGAGTGGAGCGGATTCGCTTTTGGCATGGGCGTTGAACGAATCGCGATGATCAAGTTCGGCGTCAATGACATTCGCCATTTCTTCACCAATGATTTGCGATTTTTAGAACAATTTTGATCTCGGTGCACTATGAAACTCTCTTTCAACTGGCTGTCTGAATTTGTCGATCTTTCCGGAATCTCTATTGATGAGGTGAAGGAAAAGCTCACCATGGGTGCTTTTGAGGTGGAGGAAGTGACCAAGGTCGGTTCTTCATTGAGTCCGAAAGTTCATGGTCCACTCGTGGTTGGAGAAATTCTGGAAATCTATCCGCATCCGAATGCAGACAAAATTCGCTTGACGAAAGTGCGCGTAAAAGAAGGGGCTGAACCACTGGAGATTGTTTGCGGAGCGGGCAACATTGAGGTCGGTCAAAGAATCCCTGTGGCGCTTCCAGGGGCGCAAGTACTCGATCGAAAATCAGGTGAGCCCTACACAATCGAATTGCGTCCAGTTCGTGGAGTTGTCTCTAACGGCATGTTGTGTTCTCCATCTGAGATTGGCGTGAGCACCGATGGTGATGGCATACTGATCTTGCCGCACACGCAAGAAAATCCAATTGCGATTGGTACGGATGCCGAACAGCTGTTTAACGCAGATCAAGACTGGGTGCTGCATGTAGAGCCTAGGTCGAATCGCGGCGATGCTCTATCGGTGGTCGGTCTTGCCCGAGAAGTGGCCGCTCTGCTTAAGCGCCCGCTGATCGAAAGGAAAATTGAACTTCCGCAAGTTGCTTCCGGGGAAAGAAAAATCGCATGCAAGATTGACGATGAATCAGATTGCGTATTCTTCACGATGCGCGTGATTAGCGGCTTGAAAGTCGGCCCGTCTGCCGATGCGATTGCCAAACGGCTTGAAGCAATCGGAGTCAGAAGTGTCAATAACATAGTCGACGTTACCAACTATGTCATGCATGAAATGGGTCAACCCTTGCACGCATACGATCTTTCGAAATTGAGCGAAGACGCGCTTTCCGTCAGGCGCGCGATTGATGGTGAGAAGCTGGTTTGCATCGACGGAAAAGAGCGCTCACTCACGTCTGAGGTTATGGTGATTGCTGACTCCCAAAAAGCAGTCGGTGTAGCCGGAGTCATGGGTGGAAAAGATAGCGAAGTCGGTGATGATACTACAATCGTCGCCCTTGAAGCGGCATCATTCGCACCTCATCGAGTACGCCGAGGCAGCCGTCTGCTGGGGCTTTCCAGTGACAGCAGTTTGAGATTCGAACGTGGTGTCGACGCTGCAAGCGTGAAGCAGGCATCCGATCGAGCGGTGCAACTTCTGCTCGAATATTGCACCGCAGGTGGTGCTAAAGGAGTAATTGGCGAGTTGACTTCGGCAGGTACGAATACCGTCTCGACGTCTCATGTCGAAGTGCGGTTGCCGCAGATCAAGCGCCTCATCGATGTCGAAATGGACGCGAAGCAAGTCGAAGATTTGCTTTCGCCTTTAGGCTTCAGAGTCGACACGTCGAAGGCTGCTCAACAGAGAGTTGTAGTCGAAGTGCCAAGTTTCAGACAGCGAGATGTGTCACGCGAAATCGACATAATAGAAGAGGTGTGCAGGCTGTGGGGCTACGACAACTTGCCTCCCACCATGCCTAAAGCGACTATCCCGGCTGTTCCGGCCAATGACACGCTCAGGCAAGTGCGAGCGGCGTTGACTGCACAGGGGCTGAGCGAGGCTTGGCTCAGCAGTTTGACAAGCGCCGACGATCTTCTGCAAGAGCAAGAGCGTCGAGCCGTTAGAGTGCTAAATCCGCTCAGTGCAGACCACCAAGTTTTAAGACAAAGCCTGATTCCGGGTTTGGTCAAGGCTTGCGCCTACAACCAAGACCGGGGTCGAAAAGAAGTCTGGTTGTTTGAGGTTGGTCGCGTATACATAAGAAACGAGAAGGCACCCACCGAATCTGATACCGGAGTCGATGAAATTGCAATGGTGGCCGGGTTGGTTGCAGGAGCCAGAAGCGGCGGCGTTCCTGGTGCTGTCAGCCAGAGCAATGGCGGATCTTCTCAAAGGTTCCACCAACAAATGGACTTTTATGCTGCCAAAGGCATCGTGGAAAATTTGATGCGCACCATCAAAGTACCGCTCGATCGACTGCGTTACTTTTCTTCCAATCAGCTTCCGGGATTCCTCCACCCATACCGTTCTTGTCATGTTGCGGTGGCAGGTAAGGACGAAGGAAAGAAAGGAAAGAAAGGCGATGCCGATTCCTCTTTTCTTGCTGACCTCGCCATTATCGGATATCTGGGCGAGCTTCATCCGAAGTATGCGGCTGATAATGGATTGCGGCAGAATTCATATGTATTCGAGCTTGATCTCGATGGTTTGAAAAATCATCGGGCTGACATTCAGTTTCAAGAAATTCCATCGACACCCAGTGTCGTAAGGGATCTCACCGTCGATATCGACAACAAAGTCGATCATGCTGCCGTAAACTCCTGCATCGTGGGGTCGGCTGGAAAGGTTCTGAAGGAGTTGGAGCTGGTCAGCATCTTTCAATTATCAGACGAGCAGAAAAGTCTTTCTTATCGTTTGACGTTCCAAAACCCCACTGAAACTCTCACTTCAGCTGATGTCGACAAGACTATCGAACGCGTTAGAAATACTTTGGTTCGCCAAGTCAACGCGACTTTCAGGGCCTAGTGGCGAAGAGCCGCGGACTCAGCAAAAACTACCCACAAGACCACCAATAAGTATTACAACTGTTGGCCATACTTGTTGATCGCTTCTAATACGGGGTACATTGTCTTTGGCTCAGGCGGATGCAAGATGCCGTTGATGCCTGGCATTGTAGAAATCCGAAACCCGAAATTGAGATAGTCAGTCCAAAACGACACGCCGAATGTACAAGTTCTATTTCCGACTCGATTGGCTCTGTCCTGCGCTTCTGGCGTTCTTTGCAGGTCTGATGTATCTTTCTTCCCGGTATTTTGCTATCTCGGCCGAGGAACTGGATGGAGCCGTGTTTATAGCCATTCAGTTGGCGGTGGTGGGAGGCTTCGCACGCTTTTTCTACGATGGTGCAACACTTTCACAGCAGGCTAAGGCTGGTCTGACAATGTTGTTTTTTGCGACCGCCCTGGGCTCACTTGGCAATCTTCTAAGCCCGGCCCATGCGCTTCTTGAAGGGTTCAAGTTTTTCTTTAGTTGGGTTCAGATGGCGGTGATGTACGCCGGTGCGGCAAGTGCCACGCTTGCGCTTTATCGCCTCGAGAAGCTCCCAAAGGAGGCGTCGGCTGCGCCCAGCCAAGCGGCTCAAGCACCCGAGAAGTCTCAAGAATCTGCAGCTCAGGCCGTGTCCGAGGGCGCGCCAGAGTCTACGCCGGCTGGCGAGCCTAACCAACAAGATTCCGAAGCACAGACGGTGCAGACAGTACAATCTGAATCGGCTACTTGAAACACAAGCAAAGAGGTCGTTGTTTCTTATATAAATACTGATTTCTAAGAAAGATCACTTATAGACTACAAGCCGGGGTATATTGGAACTCAAAGCGCACTTCAGACAATCCGCAGGTCAAGAGAATAGGTAGCAATCAAGAGAAACATCGATTAAATGTATAAGTTGAGTTATCAGTGGTTAGCGTTATTCGTGCTCGTTGCGAGCGCCGGAATCGTTTACTACATTTACCCGATGTTTAAGGCCACGGTTTTCGAGACTCCAGTTATCACCTTTGTGATTGGCCAAATCGGGGTTTTGCTGACGCTTGCATTTTTGTTTTACGAGAAAGGTACACTCGCTCAGCAGGTCAAGGCATTCTTTTTGATGCTGTCGATTTCCATGGGACTAGGTGCGCTGGCGAACTTTTTGGGACAAGGACAGGGTATCTGCGTTTTCGTTCCGGGAGCGACAATTTTTCACATCGCGCTCAAGATGAGTTGGGCGCAGATGTTGCTGATGACCATGGCCGCTCTTACTACGACAATCACTCTTTGCAAACTTAAACCAATCACTTACATCGCAGATCCGGATGTGCTCAGCAAGCTGAAGGGCAAGGGTCAACAAATGGCCCCCGTCATCGAAGACACTGAGCCTGTGGTGGCAGAAAGCGACGTTGATTGGGACTCGGCGAAAGACGCGAGTGATTTGATGCCCAAGCCCAAACCGACTAGCTCGCAATCGGGTTTGCGCGCTGCCTCAACTTCGAATACAAAGCTCACAGCAATGGAAGCCAGCGCTACTCCAACGCCGACGAGCCCCGCAGCCACTCCCAAGGTTGAAGAACCCGCTGCCGATGCCGGGTATCAAGATCGTCGCGGTGCGAAGCCGTCTTCAACTGCCGACAGACTGCAAGCACAAAAGAGACGCAACACCAGCACATTTACCAAGCTGCAGGCGCTCTCGGCCAGTGGCACGGGCTCGTTGCGCAAACCTTCCGCGCTAGAGCAACAGAGCGATGAAGCACCACAAAGCTTGAGTACTTTGCTTAATCGGCTGGATGATGAAGATGACTCACCAGCTCCGGCACCAGCAGCATCACCTGCAACAGCACCACAAGCCAAGCCCGTTGCGCCAAAACCTGAGCCGATACACCCGCCCGAAGAAATATTGATTACAACGCTTTTCGGCGAAGAAGCACAGCTCGGCTTGGATGCTCCGGAGCAATCCGAAGCAGGCTTCAGTCTGAGCACAGCCATGGATCGTCTTGCGCAAGCGGAAGACGAACTGAGCGGAATCGAACTAGCCGAGCCGGCTCCGGCTGCAGGCGAATACAACATTGATGAGCCAGTGTTTAATGCCGACGCTGCGCCTGAAGCACCGCAGGCAATGGCAGAGCCAATTGAGGCGATCGAGCAAGCGGTAGGACCATCAGCAGTTTTGGAAGAGACTGCTTTTGTCGAGCAAACTGCGGCTGTGGAACAGACTGCAGAGGTCAATCAAGATGTGGTAGTCGAGCAAACGGCAGTGGTGGAGCCAGTCGCACCAGTGGCGGCAGAACCACCGACAGCGATTTCAACTCCGCCAACTGCAGCGGCAGCACCGGCAGCCACGCAGGCAGCGGCGACACCCGCAAAACCAGCTGCTACAGCCGCCCCGGCCACACCCGCCGCGGCTTCGACAGCGCCGGCGACGCCAAAACCAGTTACGCCTCCGAGTCAGCAGCCAATTTCAGTGGCGGCGGGGCTTGTGCAACATGGCTCCCCGCTCGCCGCAAAAGAATCTGCAGATCCTGGAATTGCTCCGAGCTTAATGAGCTTGTTGGACTCTGCTGCTGAAAGAGCCGGAATAGGAGAGGCCGCTCCAGGTGCAGAGCCGGCGCCCGAGCCAATCGCAGCAGCAGCTCCAGAACCTGTGGCGGAGACCGTGACACCGGCTGTGGAGCCAATAGCGCAAGCAGCGGAAGAACCGGCGGAGCAGAGGCTATTCACTGCTGGTTTGGATTCCGATTTAGATGATGTGTTTTCCGGTCTTGCTCCGGCAGAAGCCCAACGCGAAGTTTCAGCAAGCACCTTGCCGGCAGCCGAGCCGTCGTCACCGTCATTGGATGTGGGGGGGGGGAAGAAGGAAGGATTGTTCGGTCAGGAAGTTGGTTCTGAAATCGACGACATCTTCTCTGGTTTGGCACCGCCGGAAGCGCAGCTCGAAGTGGCGAAAGTCTCCACTGGCGATCACAAGCCAATCGACGTCTCTCCGGAACCTGTTGCACCTCCAGAACCTGTTGCACCTCCAGAACCTGTTGCACCTCCAGAACCTGTTGCACCTCCAG
>CAZCZI010000077.1:0-2382 GCA_964503045.1 uncultured Candidatus Obscuribacterales bacterium | reverse complement strand
TCGCTCAGATCAAAGGTGGTGATACAAAGGACAGTCTCAGCACCGGCGAGCTGCCTGCGCCTCCTCACGAAAGTTTGGCTCCGGACAAGTCTTCTTTCGTTGGTACTGGTGATGTGCCGGTGCTTGATGCGAAGGTGCAAGCTCAAATGTCGATGAACCCGCGGCCCAACAAGCCGTCGGATACTCTCGGTCAGCTGCCCAGCATGCCTGCTGATGTGATACTCAACCCAACCCCGCCGGCCCCTGCACAAGCAGAACCGGCTAAAGCCGAGGCAAAACCGACTACCGGTGCAATAACACCGCCCAAGGAAGTGAAAGAGTTTGGGCGTTTGTCCAACCGTTCGGCTGTGCAGCCTAAAGTCTCCGGTGAAGGCGCCGGTACGATGAAAACCGTCGGTAAGCTGCTGCTGGATACGCAAGCGGTCGAAAACATCATTCAAGCCGGTCAAAATAAGCGTCCAATCGGTTCAGGACTGACAACCGCGCGTGTAATCAGTGCCACCAGGGGCGAAGGCATCAAAGCTTTGTTGACTCGTATCGACACCTACCCCGGAGTGGCCGGAAGCCTGATTGTAGGACACGACGGTCTGGTTATCGCATCGACGATTACCGGCATGGATAAAGACATGCTGGGAGCGCTCTCGACAGCCCTTCTAAGCACTAGCAACCTGACTACAAAGAAACTGGAAATCGGCAAGCTAAGGCAGATGGTACTTCTGACCGAGATTCAAAATGCTGATGGCTCCATCCAGCCGAAAACAACAGTTCTTACCGATGTGGATGTCGGCATCTTGGCGGTATTCCTCGAGCAAACCGAACTGGAAAAATTAGATGGTTTGATTGTGGAGATCCACGAGACCATTAACGGTTAGAATCATCAATTACATCAATAGAACAGTTTGCGTGGAGGGATTTAAATGACCAGTCCGCAGAAAACGACTGTCGAGCTTAAAGTCGGCGATAAAGCACCTAAATTTGATCTTCCTGTCTATCCGGGCGGCAATGTGTCATTGGATTCGTTTCTTGGCAAAAGCAATGTGATCCTGGCATTCTACCCGAAAGACAATACACCAGGATGCACAAGAGAAATGTGCGCCTTCTCGGAAGACTTGTCTAAGTTTGAAAGCAAAGACACTGTAGTGTTTGGAATCTCTTGCGATTCGGTCACTGCTCATGAAGGCTTTGCTGGAAAGTACAAACTCAAGCAAGGGTTGCTGTCAGATAAAGGCGGTGAGGTAGGAACAGCCTATGGTACTGTCTATGATGGCAAGGCTACTGCCAGCCGAGTGTTGTTTGTGATCGACAAGTCTGGCAACATCGCGCACATCCACGAAGGAATGCCGGACAATGCCGCGCTTTTGAAGGTTCTGGATCGACTGCTTTAGGGCGACAACTTGCATGGTTCACTTTTTCTAACTCGCTTTTGCAAATTGCCTATATTTTGCTCGGTCCTGCTTTATCCAGCCTGGTAAGAACATCGTCAGGGCCTATGAGTCCATCAGGCAGCTGCAGGGCGTCGTTTGGCTTGCCCGCAGGAAAGATGACGACCAGAGGCACGCCTGAGCGATTGAATTTTTGCAATACCTTCGTGATGTCGGGATCTTGCGTAGTCCAGTCAGCTTTCATCATAACCACGTTGAGTGCTTTGACTTTGTCCAGCACCGCTTGATTGTGCAGCGCCGTTTGCTCGTTTACTTTGCAGGTGACGCACCACTCGGCGGTAAAGTCGACTAGCACTGTCTTGCCGCTCGTTACTTCCTTTTCCAAGGCGCGAACTGTGAAAGGCACCCAATTAATCGCATCTGCTTCTTGCGGCTGAGTTAGATGTGCACTTGCCTTTTTGTCATCCAGCGGGTTTAGCGCAATCATCAATGTAGGCTGTTTGACGATGCAGACGTACCCACCTATTAAAACCACTGCTGCTGCCGCACCCCATGCTCTTGCTTTGGCTGCCGACGTACTGGTGAGGTCGGTGTAGCGGCTGACTATCCACGCAGCAATGGCTACGCAAAGCAGGAAGAAGGTCGCCCACATCACCCCGTTGGCACCGACTTGAGCGGCAAGAATGTTGAGCAACCAAATTACCGTTCCCATCAGGATGAAGCCCATCGACTCCTTGAATTTTTCCATCCAGACGCCGGGCTTGGGCACGTATTTCATCCAGTCCGGCTTGGCGGTCAGCACCAAATATGGTGAAGACATTCCCAGACCAATAGTAAAGAAAATCATCGCCACCACCCACCATGGTTGGGTGAAAGCGAAGCCCAGGGCGGTTCCCAAAAACGGGGCTGTGCAAGGGGTTGAGAGGGTTGTAGCTAGTACTCCTTTGAAAAACGTGCCGACGTTTCCTTCTTTGCTGGCGAGTTTATCCAATGCTCCTTG
>CAZCZI010000076.1:0-34663 GCA_964503045.1 uncultured Candidatus Obscuribacterales bacterium | reverse complement strand
GGTTATAACCACGTATAAGCCTTTTGTTTGTTTCTAGAATCAGGTCTTTTTTTGCAGCAGAAAAGCCAACCCAACCAATCAACTGACGAGCTGGTAGACGTAAAGTCTGACGGCGAAAATGCTGCTGCCGGTAATGAAGTGGCAGTATCGGAACCAACAGCCGCAACTGCCAAGTCAACCCCGGTCGTCGACTCCACGACGCTGAGCCGCAGAGAGCCAACCTGGCAGCTTAACAAAGAACAGATCTTCCTTGCCGTAGCGGTGTTGGTCGCCTTGCGTCTGCTTATTTTTGCTTTGTGCACTTCCGATCACCAAGAGCATTATTTCCGACCATTCGTGAAGCATTTCATTCAGGTCGGAGCCAATCCTTGGGATTCGTTTCCACCTCAGCCCGAATCGCCATTTCCATATCAACCCTTGATGCTGTGGCTGTTTGCCGTTCCCTTTGCGCCGTTGGTTTGGCTTGGTCAGGCCAACAGTATTTTGGGTTCAATCGTTTTTCGCCTGCCAATTCTAATTGCAGACTTGTGCGTGTTGGCGATGATGCTGCGAATGTATCCTCTGCAATCCAAGCAGGTTTTGCTACTCTATGGACTGGCTCCAATCGTCTTGTACAGCAGCTACATGCATGGGCAGCTCGACTTGGTGCCGACTGCGTTTAGCTTGGCGAGTTTTTACTTCTTGTCGAAGAGGCGCAACTTGCTTTCTGGTTTGGCTCTGGGTTTGGGGCTTGCCACCAAGTTGCATTTGCTTGCATCGATGCCGTTAATGGCGATTTACATCTTCAAAACTAAGGGCTGGAAATCGACTATAGAATGGCTTGTTGCAAGCTTCACGACATATTTACTCTTTGCTGCGCCGTTTATTTCGTCGCCGGGTTTTCAAAACCTTGTTTTGTTCAATCGTCTTCAATTCGGTGTCTTCAAGTCGCCTGTGATGGTGGGCGATGTGCCGGTTCACTTGCCGCTTTTGGCGATTGCGCTGTGTCTCGGAAGATTCTTCATGTACCCGAAGGTCAACTTGGATTTGTTGCAGAGCTATCTGACAATTATCTATGCGACCTTTGTTTTGTTGGTACCTCCCGCACCAGGCTGGTACGTTTGGTTGACACCATTTATGATACTAAGCATTTTGGAGATTCGGCAGGCTGAATCGCGCAAAGTCGCCAACATGAGCTACTGGGCGTTGAGTGCAGCCTATCTTGCATATTTTGCCTTCTTCCATATCTACCCTTACGTCGATGTTCTGGTCGGTGGTCATCCTCTGTTTCCAAAAGCGCATTCTGAGAGTCTGCAGAGCCTTTCTTTCACGGCGCTGGAAGCGATGTTGGTCGGTCTGTTGATAGTCTGTTATCGCGCTGGCGTCAAGAGTAACCAAATCTATCGATTCAAGGGACCGATGATGATTGGAATTGGAGGTGACAGCGGTTGCGGCAAGTCGACGTTGATGGGAGACCTCAGAGAGATGTTCGGCTCTCGTTTGCTTGATATCGAGGGTGATGGCGACCATAAGTGGGAGCGCGGAGATCCCAACTGGTCGGACATCACTCATTTGAATCCAAAAGCCAACTATCTGCACCGTCAAGCAGATGACTTGCTTGCCCTTAAGCAGGGAACCACCATCATCAGACAAGACTACGATCACACGTCAGGACGATTTACCGAGGGTAAAACCCTCAGACCGAAAGAGTATGTCGTCATCTCTGGTTTGCTTCCGTTTTGTTTGCCTAAGATGCGCAAACTGATTGATTTGAAGATTTATATGGACCCGGACGAAGCGCTGAAGATGCATTGGAAAATGCAGCGCGACGTGAAAGAGCGCGGACATTCATCAGAGAAAGTAATTGCGCAGATCAAGAAGCGTGAGAAGGACATGCTGAAGTTTATTCAGCCGCAGAAAGACTATGCTGATTTGATTATCAAACTGTTTCCTCTCGATGAGAATGCATTGCCTGATGCAGGAAATTGGTCGGGCGAATTGCTGGGAATCAATCTCACCTTCGATAGCAGCGTGCACGTTGATGGTTTGGTCAATTTGCTGAAGGAGCATGGCCACGAGTTCGAGTGGGACTACTCATCTGATTTGAAGACGCAATACATGATTATGCGCAGTCCAGTGCCGCGCGAAACGCTGGCGCAGCTTGCCGGGACCCTGCTACCCAACATGGACGAACTTCTCGATGGAGAGATCAAATGGGCTGACGGATACCGCGGTTTGGCGCAGCTAGTGGTGCTCATCGTAATCAGCGATCTTCTGCAACAAAGAGAATGAGCGAGGCGATCATGACTTCCGAGATGCAACAACTCAAAGAATTGAGTGATCTTTGTCGTTACGCCGGCGAACGGTTTGATCTCGCACAAGCAGGCGGCGGAAATGCATCGGTGAAAACCGATGACGGGTTGCTCGTCGTCAAAGCCTCTGGTGTTGCTCTGATTGATGTTGGGGTTGGCTCGCCCAACACTTTGAGCAGTTTGAAAATGGCACCACTAATTGAAGTCTTGGAGGAACTCAGTCAAGAAGTTTCCGAGAGCACACGTGAAGCCCTTGAATCAAAGACCTTCATCAATGAACGAATGACAAAAGCAAAAGTCGACATGGCGGAAGCGAGTGGACGTCCGTCAATTGAGACGTTGCTTCATGCCGCCATGCCGAAGAAGTTTACACTGCACACGCACCCGATTGGTGTGTGCGCCGCAGCGTTTCGCAGCAACTGGCGTGACAGTCTGTCGCGAGTTTTTCCGGAAGCTCTGCTCATTCCCTACGCTACTCCCGGAACGCCTCTGTCTCTGTCGCTCTACAAAGCTCTCTCCAAGGACAAATTCTCATTTTCACAACCTGACCACTACGTGGCGTTCCTCCAAAATCATGGTTTGATTGTGACGGCCGACACGCAGGAAGAGGTGCGGCATCTCACCGACGAAGTGTGCGTAAGACTTGAATCAGCGCTGGGTTTTGACCTTTCGTCATATCGAAATGCAAGCGCAGTGAGTGCATTGTTTAGGAAAGCGGGGGCATCCGCGTCGACGGTGGCATGGCTGGTGCAGAATCGCAAGTTGTATGACGCCTTGAAGCTCAAGGAGGAAATTCTGGATACGCTCCCTTGCTGTCCCGATTACATCGTGTATTGCGGCGTGGCAATAATTATTCTCGACTCGCTCGATGACACTGAGTCGATAAAAACCTATGTCGATGCTAATGGCGAATATCCCAAAGTTGTGATGTACGACGATCAACTTTATACAGTAGGAAACTCCCTGAAAAAGTGCCGAGAAGCCGAAGATCTGCTGGTCTTTCACACAGAGTCCATTTCAATTGGAGATGGTGGAAACATATCTCCTCTCAATGATGATGAACAACAATTTTTGATGCATTGGGAAGCCGAACATTATCGACGAAAGGTTTAGGTGCACTCGATCGATGCATATTATCGTGCCTATGTGTGGAACTGGTGAACGCTTCAAGCAAGCCGGCTACGAGCTACCGAAGCCGCTCATTGTGGTTGACGGCATGCCTGTGATTGAGCACATAGTAAATTTGTTTCCTGGCGAGAAGAAGTTTACCTTCGTTTGCAACAGAGATCATCTCAAGTCGACCGACATGCGCGCGATTTTGCAACGCATTTGCCCAACCGGTGAAATCGTAGCTGCAGACCCGCATAAGCTTGGTCCTGTGCATTCAGTCGTGCAGATTTTTGAAGACATCGATGACTTGGAAGAGGTTATCGTAAACTACTGCGATTTTTCCAGTTATTGGAGCTACGATGACTTCTTGAAAGATACACACGAGCGCAAAGCTGATGGTTGCGTCATTTGCTATCGTGGCTTTCATCCTCACATGTTGGGAACAGACAACTATGCGTTCGTCAAAGAAACAGATCGATGGTTGGAAGCGATTCAAGAAAAGAAACCATTTACCGATAATCGCATGCAAGAATATGCCTCCAATGGCACTTACTACTTTGCCAGAGGCTCGCTGGTGAAGCGGTATTTCATGGCATTGATGGAATCGGAGGAGAAGATCAATAACGAGTACTATGTGAGCATGGTGTACAACCGCATGGCTCAGGATGGATTGAAAATTTCGGTCTATGAGATAGAGCATATGCTGCAATGGGGGACGCCAAAAGACCTAAGAGAATACGAAAGCTGGTCGAATTGCTTCAGGAGGATGACAGATAGCGCTTCTGTAAAGAAAGTGAACGTTCTGGAAAATGCAATTTGTGTGATACCAATGGCGGGGCTGGGCAGTCGTTTCTCTCAGCGCGGATACACTGAACCCAAACCTCTTATTCCAGTTGATGGAACACCCATGGTGGTGCGGGCAACCATGGATTTACCAAAGACCAAGGATTATGTCTTTGTATGCCTGCAAGAGATGTTAGAGAGATACGATATCGAACCGGCATTGCTAAAAGCATACCCGAATGCACATATCGTCAAGATTCCAAAGGTGACCGAGGGACAAGCTTGCACAGTGGTCGAAGGACTCATGCAGTCTGCGCTTGCCGATGAACTCGAGCGACCGCTTCTTGTCGGCGCCTGCGACAACGGGATGATTTTTGATGAGCAAAAATTCTTTCAACTGATCGCTGACGAAAGCATCGATGCTGTTGCGTTTACTTTCCGTGGCCATCCGCCATCTGTTCGCAACCCGCAGCAATACGGCTGGGTTGAAGTTGATGAGTCGACACAACTGATAAAGCGAGTCTCTGTGAAGGTGCCAATTTCGGATACTCCGGGCAACGATCATGGAGTCGTCGGCGCATTTTATTTCAAGAAAGCCAAGTATCTAAATGACGCATTAGGATACCTGCGGGCATACAACATAAGAGTCAACAATGAGTTTTACATAGACAGTGCAATAGGCGGGCTTGTCGCGCTGGGGCACAGTGTTGCCTATTTTGATATCGACCACTACGTTTGTTGGGGAACTCCCGATGAGTTGAATACCTACAACTACTGGCAGACATTTTTCACAAAGTGCAATTGGCACCCATATGAATTTGGTTCCTCCAAACAAAAAACAGAGAGAATCGCTCTATGACGCAAGATCAAGTTTCAGTAAACAGTGTTGAAGGTTCCGACAGTAATACCGAATGCGCCAAGGTGACACTGTCGGTGGTAGTGCCTTGTTATAACGAGGCAGAGAATATTCCTCTTATTTTTAAGCGCTTCAAAGAGATTTTGAATCGTTCAGATGTAGAGCTGGTGCTCGTCAACAATGGTTCTACCGATCACTCCGCGCGGGTCTTTGACGAACTCTTGCCAGCCAATCCGTTTGCTCGGCTGACTCATGTGCCGGTCAATCAAGGATATGGATATGGAATTTTGCAAGGTCTGAAAGATTGCAGAGGAACCTACGTCGGCTGGACTCATGCAGACATGCAGACTGACCCCGGCGATATTCTGAAGGCACTGCAAATTCTGGAGAAGAGTTCGAATCCTGAGAAAACCTACGTGAAAGGAATGAGGCGAGGAAGACCGCTATTCGACAATTTCTTCACTGCTGGAATGAGTTTTTTTGAAACCGTCTATATGGGCGCCGCCTTGTGGGACATCAACGCGCAGCCTAACATTTTTCATCGCACGTTTTTTGAAAGCTGGAGCAATCCACCGTATGACTTTGCACTCGATCTCTACGCACTATACATGGCGCGGAAACAAAATCTCAACGTGATTCGATTTGATGTTGTCTTTCCTCCCAGAATTCACGGCACGTCGAAGTGGAACACCGGGCTGGCGAGCAAGTGGAAGTTTATCGTTCGAACCATGACCTTCAGCAAATCGCTGAAAGAGCGATTGTCGTCGAAGTGAGTTGCGACGGCTCCGAAATAATTAGGTGCTCGGCCAGATTGGCTGCCCGGGAATCGGTTCACCATCTTCGAGCGTGTCTTGAATGAGTGAACCATCTTTCGCTTGAATCACAATGCAGACTAAATCTTGATCTCCAGTATTTCGCCAAGAGCGACTGGCCGATGGTTCAATTCGCACGGCACTGCCTTCAGACACTTCGATGACGTCTCCATTTACTTGCATTTGTCCGCGGCCGGAAACAAAAATGTAGAGTTCTTCATTCTGTTTGTGTTTGTGCAGGAAGGGAACTCCAGTACCCGGGCGCAATCTTCCGAACGACACTTGCATGCCTGTGAGATTCAAAACTTCTCTCAAAAACACTTTGCCTGATGTTTCGCGCCCAATAAGTGGATGCGTGAATTTGTACTGATTGAGTTCTACAAATAAACCGAAGTCTGCGGCGCTGTAGCCGTTTCCGTGTTTTGCTTGTTGTTGCGCTACTAGTGTCATGTCAGTCTCTCCTGTTTACTCATTCAGTCATTTACTCATACATACATTCATAGTTCATTCATTCATCATTCATTCATTGGCAAGCGGTTTAGAATCTCGTCTGCCGTTTGTCGCGCAGATGCCAAAACCGTTTCAGCCAGCTCAGCGTTACCCATCGATCGGGCGATGGACATACTTCCAATACAAAGACACAAGAGACCAGATGCGTGTTGTTCGCTTTCGCACACGCCGTCTTCTGCCAAGTGTGATGCGAGCACATCTACTCTATTTTTATAGAATTCGGCGAAAACCCTGCGAGTTTCGTCGCCTGCCCTCGATAACTCTGACAGCAACGGCGGTAGCGGGCACCCTTCGTGAAGCCGCTGGTAGTGCCCTTTGCTGAGGTAAATGCGCACGAACTCGCGCACCCAAGCGATGCCTCTCACATCTTTAAGGCGCTCTTCCATGTTGGCTGCAAGCTGGTTTAACGAGTCATGGAGAGTCTGCGCAAACAGATCATCCTTGGACCTGAAGTGGGCATAAAACCCACCAGCCGTCAATCCTGCCGCATTCATAACCTTGTCGACGCTGCCGGCTTGATACCCCAACTCTCGAAAAGATCGCGAAGCGGCGTCGATGATCGCCTTTCTGGTCTCTTCCTTGTGACCTTTCTTGTACCTCATGCTTCCTTTATATTACGACCGTAATATAAAGTCAAGCCTTTGCCAACTTTCTCCTCCGTAGGCTCTTTCGGCGATGAGTTTGATCGAAGCTTTAATAGGTGAAAACTTGACCCCATTCGAAACAGGATTGGTGTCATAGTATGTCTAGCACCACCAAGTTGATTGACACTTCTTTCTATGTATCTGTTAGTCTACAGAATTGCAATTGTGCTGGTAGCCAGCATCGCTTTGCTGCTTCTTGAGCCGTGTTGCATTGCGGCTGAGACTCAGGGCGCAACTGGGTGGACGTTGTACCAGCTGAGCCGGCTAAGCGGAAAGCAAACTGTCAAGTTTGACAGCAACCACGTTAAGATGGAAAACTCGAAAACCGGCTTGGTCTCTGTTTTGACGGGACCTCCTTGGAAAATGACGTTTTATAACGATAGGCAAAAACTATATTTCGACTCCGAGCTCTGGAATATTGAAGTGCTCATGTCTGAAGGCTTTAGCGGTGACGGTGATCTTGATGCAGTTGAAAAGGCGACCGTCCATGCTGCTGGAGGAAATCCAATCTCACTTGCCGGCTTGAAGTCACAGTACTACATGATGCGTAACTACAGCGCTTTGAGTGGAAGTCAGCGCCAAATTGCAAATAGAGAGCAACTTGCTGCGCTGCCTTCGGTCGAACCGATTCCAGTTACGAGTATCGATCTTTGGGTGTCGACAGATATAAAAGTTCCCTCGCAAGTCTGGTCATTCATCTCTAGGATGTATCGAACTCCTCATGCCCCCGGGATTCCACTGAGAGCAAAATCACAGGACATCACTTTCAAACAGACTACGATACTAGATACGTATAAGTGTGTTGTCGGCAAGATTCCTCTTTCGGAATTTGCGTTGCCGAAGGGTTACAAGCGCGCAAAGACGTTTAGAGACATGATATTCGATCAAGGTGCTCAAACTCAGGCGTTGGAGATGATGCGCGGGTTTATGGACAGCGACACGGAAGCTGAGCAGCGCAAGGCGAAAAAGAAGTAGCTATTTCAATGCTTACGGCGGCACCGGGGCGGGGATCTTGAGAGCCCGAGAGGGTCGACTTTTTTCTGAGTAGTCTTGCTGAGCAATGTATGGAAGCGCGTCGGATTGGAGTTCTGGATCGCGCGACCATTTAATCTCTGCCGACACAAAACTTGAACACGTTCATAAATTAATTTGACGTTATACTGGCGTTTCTGCGAAAATATTGAACATGTTCAACTTGTTCAATATTGTTCTGAGGAACAGCCATGAACGCCGCAAAGACAGTTAAAGGTGGTAAAACCAAGGCCCAGATTTTGGAGACTGCCATTGAGCTGTTCAAAGAGCGGGGATATGACGAGACCACAATGCGGGTCATTGCGGAAAAGGCGGAGGTTTCGCTCGGAAGTGCGTACTACTACTTCCAATCCAAAGAGCACCTGATTCAGTTTCTCTATAAAAAGATGCAAGAAGAACAGTTGGTGGCATACCAGCGTGTTCTTGAAACCGAACGCAATTTGAGGGAACGTTTGTACGGCGTGATCATGGCTGAGCTCACACTGCTTGAGCCTTATCACAATCTATGTGCGAGCTTATTCAAAAGCGCTGCTGATCCAAAGAGCCCGCTTAATCCATTTAGTGTTGAATCTGCGCCGATTAGAATGCGTGCCGTCCAGTTTTTCAAAGAGCTCGTTGATGGCTCTCGCGAAAACGTTCCTTCTGACTTAAAGAGAGAGCTTCCCTATCTTCTGTGGCTCTATCAAATGGGTTTGAACTTGTACTGGATTCACGATAGTTCGCTCGGCCGGGTGAAGACGCATACATTGGTGCAGCGATCTGTCGAGTTAGTCGTGACATTTATCAAGTTGACTAGTTTGCCTGTGATGATTCCATTCAGAAAGCAGCTGTTCAAGCTGATCGCCGGGCTCACCGGCGAGTCGTCTTTCGAGGCGCCAGAGGAGGATTTATGATCTTGAGAAGAATAATCGCAATTTTGGCGTGCATCGCATTTGGTGTCACTGCTTACCTGCAAGCAAATCAGTTTGCTGCCTGGCAGCGTCTCTTGTTAATGACGGCTGGGCTGCTCTACCTCATTAAATTTGTAGTTGTGCTTTTGAGTTGTGAGCGAGAACAGCTTGTCACCTTCTCTCGGGTCGGGTTACTTATCTATATGACGATCTGGCCTGGCATGGACTTAGAACCATTTCGACGCCGCGCTGAAGTGAAGGAGGACGGAGCACGGTTTGTACGCGGCTTCCTTTGTATGGCTTTGGGAGCAGCAATACTTCTGGCAACAATACTTGCCAAATCATTGTTGGTACCGAATGTGGTTGGATGGCTGGGTATCATCGCAATGCTGACGATGGTTCACTTTGGTTATTCCGAGATCTTGACCACATTGATTCGACTCTCAGGTTTTAACGTTGCACCGCTTTTCGAAAGTCCCTTGCTCAGCACTTCTCTGCACGATTTTTGGAGTGTCAGGTGGAACCGTGCCTTTGTCGAAATGAACAAAGTTCTGTTTTTGCCGACTATCAAAAAGGGGCTGTGTGCAGTCAATAAAAAAGTAGCGGGAGCGGCGTCTCTGTTTATCGTGTTTCTAGTTTCAGGATTACTTCACGAGCTTGCAATCAGCTATCCTGCAGACAAGAGTACGTGGGGATTTCCGACGATATACTTCGCGATTCAAGGAGTGGGATTTCTTGCTGAGCGCAAGCTGATGTCGAATGTGAAATCGCGATTTCTTCGAGCATTGTGGACTTGGTGTTGGATTTTGATTCCGTTGCCTTTGCTCTTTACTGATGCCTTCCGAAACACACTAGTCGTTCCCATGGTTAGCTGCCTGCATTCTCTTGTCACTCAACATGACCTTCGGTGGTGGTTTTCCACGGCCTTATGGTGTGCAGCGGTCGGAAATTTCGTCACGATTTGCGCAGGGTCTCAGGTTCCATTCAGGCTGAACTGGAAAGAAGAGTTGGCGAGGCTCTCTTCGTTTAATCGCAAAATCTTTCTCAACTATTATGGCTATATCGGTCTGTCGATAGTTTCGTGGGGAACTTTGACCATCCTTCTGCACGAGGAGTTGCTGGCGGGCGACCGAGCTGCTCTAATGTTGGCCTTCCTGATCGGTACATTCTGGGGCATTAGAGTACTTGTCGACTTCTTGTTTTTTAGCCACAAAGATTGGCCGCCAGGACCTGAGATGGTGATTGGTCACACGTGCTTGACGGCCCTATTTTGTGCGTTGACGTCAACCTATTTTTCGTTGATTATCTGGCATCTTATGATGAAGTAAAAAGGAACCGTTAATGGACTGGCAAAAAATTCAATACATTGCACACAGAAGAAACAAGGTCGAGGAACTTAAAGAAGTTCCCGCTGAATATGGTGTTGAGATTGACATACGAGACCGCGCAGAGCGGCTCATATTGGAACATGATCCATTCACTGACGGTGAGGATCTGGAGCCGTATTTGGCAGCATACAAAAATGCGACTCTCATTTTGAACATCAAAAGTGAACGTGTCGAGCATCGCGTTTTGGATCTTTTAGTCAAGTATTCATTGACTGATTATTTCTTTTTGGACAGTTCCTTCCCCATGCTGTACAAACTCAGCGGATTGGGTGAAAACCGACTTGCCGTAAGGTTTTCCGAGTTCGAAGGAATTGACACAGTGCTGGCAATGAAAGGACGAGTGCAGTGGGTTTGGGTCGATTGTTTCACCTATCTTCCAATTGACCGGGAGATTTTTGAAACGCTGAAAAAAAGCGGGTTCAAACTTTGCTTGGTGTCGCCTGAGTTGCAGGGGCGCGCGGAGGATATTCCAAAATACAAGCAGCAACTGGAAGCGAGCGGAGTGCAAATGGATGCGATATGCACGAAACTGTACAATATTCCGCTTTGGAAAGAGTAGCGATCTAGGAAGGCTTGTCCACGTTCCACTCCCGCATTTTTTCTTTGACTAGTCGAGAGCAGTTTGGAAGTTTTGAAATCAACAATGATGTGTCGGAATTTCCCAATCTGTATTGGTGAAACATCTCTGCAAACGCCTCGCCGCGGGCATTGTCACCATCGCACATCCAATGCGGCAAATCCAGTGCATCCTGTTTAGTCAACTTTTTAACGTCTGCCTCCCATGAAAGAGTAAACTCCGTCGAATCGGAAAACTGTTCGCCCAGCAGATGATCGAGTGCGTGTCCGATCTCGTGCTGCAGTGTGTCGTCTATATCGGCGTCGGATACTGTCTTTTCTTCATTGCCGTCACGCAAGACTCTTTGCGCTATGCAAATTGTTTTGAACCAAGGGTAGTAAGTTCCTGCGCAACGACCATTGTGAATTGACTTCACCGGTAGTACCGCCACTCTTTTCTTGTGCAGTATTTCTTTTAGATCGAAAGACAGCCTGGACAGTGCACTCTGCAGGCGTTTCGCGTGTTCTGGATCAGGCGGCCTGAGCGTCGGCAGAAGTGGAACCGATTCAAACAGCGACCACGCTGCTCCGCCTAAAAGCATAAGCCAGAAAATGTTGAGTGGCATTTGCTATCTCATCGGAGTGAAATTCAACGATTCGACCAGCCTTTCGATGTACTGATACGAGTTAGGAATCCACTGGTAGATAACGCCTGCGCAGGTGAGAACCCACAATATGATCGTTATTTGAATGGGGCGATCTTTGAGCAGCACTTCTTCCGGTGCGCTGGTAGACGTGTCTCTGTGCGACAAGACCTTGAAACGCATAACGCCATAGAGAACAAATGGAACAGTCAACATCATCCATTGTCCGTTCTGAGATTGAAAACTGTAGAACGAGTATGCCGTTATCAGCGATGGCAGAATGATGGCTTCCAGCCTGTCTAAAAGTTCCACACTGTAAAAGCCGAGCACTTTTCGATGAGCTGTCGCGCCGTCTCCCAATATCTTCAATTCTTGCCTGCGTTTTTCCAATGCAAGAAACAAGGCACCAAATGAGGTGCAGAGCAAAAACCAACATGAAAGCGGAACATTGGCAGCGACACCGCCGGCCAAAGCTCTAAGAACAAAACCGGCGGCGATGCTGAATGCATCCAGCAATGCCTTGTGCTTTGCCCAAAGCGTATAGAGAAACTGCAGAGCCAAATAAAGAATAAGCACGACTCCCAACATGGGACGCACGCAGAAGCCAATGGCAATCCCCAGGATTGCCGAACAGACTCCAACCGCGATTGCACTGTTAACGCTGACTGCGCCCGAGGCAATAGGTCTGTTCTTCTTAGTTGGATGCGCTCTGTCGGCCTCAACGTCAAGAACATCGTTGAGCACGTACACGGCGCCCGATACCAGGCACAGGCAAATGCAGCAGATGGTCACTTTCATAAGTAGGTCGAGCTCATGAAAGTGCATTGAGAAAAGCAGCGGAGCAAAAGCAATCAGGTTTTTCGTCCACTGCCGCGGACGCATAACCTTAATCAGTTTTAGAGGGTTCTGCCGAGAAGCGACCTTATCTTGTTGAACTTGCTCCATGAACTCTTCATTTCAACTAGCCTTCTTCTAGTGTAGCGGCTCCAATTTACTTCAATTTGACTCGAAGTCCCGAAAACGTAGCCCACACATCGTTTGCGGCGGCGGCAACCTTTTGATTCGCAAGTCCCAGAACGTCCCTGTAAGTCCTCGCCAGGCGATTTTCAGGAACGATTCCGCAGCCGACCTCATTGCTTACGATGATGAAAGTCCTGTTTTGGTGGCGCGAGATGGCGCTCAAAATGCTTTCGACCTCGCTGAGGATTTTGGACTCCGCCGAGCCATCAATCAGTGGCTCTGACAGCTTTCCATCTTCCGATACGTCCAACAAAAGATTGGAGACGTAAAGCGACATGCAATCGATAAGGCAGACGCTTTGTCCATTTTTATTTGGCGCAGTTTCCGATAATTCATCGAGCACGTTTACAAGCCCGTTGTGAGCTTCGACCGTCTTCCAATTTGATGGACGTCTTGCGCGATGTTTTTCGATTCTTTCGATTCCTTCGGGGTCATTTTGTTGTTTCTGCATGGTTGCCAAGTAGATGACGGAGTCATCTCCAATTCTCTTAGCAAGCTCCTCCGCGAGCCTTGACTTACCGGAGCGGGCACCACCGGTGATGAAAATCAACTTACATTCCGTTTCCACTTGATCACACCATCTATATCTTTATTAGACAATTCTCTATCTTCTCAAATTGCTTGTCTTATCTATATAAAGGCCCTATCCTTAGTGGTCGTGTCTCAACGTTTTTTTAATGAAGTTATGTCTAGAAAGAGTACGTTACGCCACCTTTTCCCCAGCACTTCGACACCACTACCTGCTGATTTGCTGATGGATCGCTCGACAACCGAGATGTATCAAGCGTTCATGACTGGTTATGTCAAGCGAATAAACGAAGCAACATTGAATGTGACGATTGGTGGAATTCGAATCGGGTCGGCGAAGTATTCCAGACTCGCGCAAATCAACTTGAAAAGCCGCATCATCACTTTCTCTCGATATGCCATCGATAACGTCCCTGAAAGAGGCAGACGATATCTTGTAATTCACGAGCTTGCGCACGTGAAAGAACCGAGCCACAATCGCCTATTTTGGGAAGTAGTCGAGCAGTTTGAGCCGAACTACAAACAGATTGGAAAGTCACTCGAATTGGCATTCAAGAGAAACGTCAAAGAGGAACAGCTGAATCAATCGAAGGTTCAACTGCCCAATCCACTGAGTGGGCGTCTTGAGGCACCAAAACTGCTTTTAGGAGCAAGATTGCTCAACTTTAGCCCCAATGCGGCTGAGGCTCAGACCAACTTCGATCCACAACTGATGGAAGAAGAAGATCTCACCGGCGACAGTTTCGATTGCATGGAAGATGAATTTTCTGATTGTGGCAACCCGGCTGTAGGCACTATCCACGGTGGCGTGGATGTGCCTCTCGCGCAACTCGCCTAGCCTAGATTGAAGAGCTCGTGACTTCTCAACTCCAAAAAATCCTCATTTGCTTGGCTTCAGGCGCGCTTTTTGCCGGTTGTGAAAAGGCCGTTGCGCCGGAGGAATCTTGCCTGCAAGGCAACAAGCAACTTGAGATCGGCAATTATCGCGAAGCCGAAGCGCTTTACTCAAAAGGAATTCAGAGCAACTCGAAGAATGCGAAGTGCTATATCTCGAGAGCTAAAGCACGCAACGGACTCGGCGAATACAAGTTGGCAGTAGCAGACTGCACCGAGGCGCTGAAGCTGACTCCGACTGACGATGATGCTTTCATGACCAGGGCAAATTCGTATCTTGGTTTGGGGGAACGGGAAAAGGCAATCGATGATTTCACAGAGGCGATCAAACTAAACCCGAGAGCATACGTGGCATATGTTGGCAGAGCACGCGCTTATCACCACATGGCAAACGAGCCGAAGTGCATTCAAGAGGCCGACCAAGCGATTCTGATGGAACCATCATATGCGCCCGCATACGTAGAGCGTGCACGTGCGATGAACTTTATCGGTGACTCATCGCGTGCAATCGAAGATGCAACCGAGGCGATAAGGCTAGATCCGCGCATTGAAGAAGCGTATGTGATTCGCACGTTTGCTTACAACCGCATAGGTCAGTTCGAGAAAGCAAGAGATGATGCCAGTCGTGTTTTGAAAGTTTCGCCGCGCAATGTCTGGTCTTTGCTTTATCGCGCAGATGCTAACTTCGGGTTGAAGGATGATGAAAAAGCGCTTGACGATATTCGCACTGCAATTTCGATCGATCCAAAAAACAGTGACGCCTATTGGCGACGCGCCCGCATCTATCAACGACAAGGCAAACACGATCTGGCCCAGAAAGATCGAGACAAAGAAAAGGAACTGCGAGATTCCAGCGCTCCAACTGGAATAATTCCTGAACGGTTTCAGAGTGCAGATGGGCTCGCTCAGTTTGTTTTGGACAACGCTGAAATCCAGAGCGAATGGAAAATCGTAATGGATAAAGTGAATGCCGCAAAGCAAAAACGCGATTACGCTCAAGCTCTATCGATTTTGAACGACTATGAAGACGGCGCGCGCAAAGCCTCTTCGACTGATCCACGAATTGTGGCCGCGGAATTCGAGGCCGGTCGACTGCAACTCGATCAAGGTCGATACTCTCAAGCGGAGGATTCGTGGCGCAAAGCGCTGGAAGTAGAGACGCAGTCTCATCCTGACGGACGTGTCGTTGCGAAGTTGAACACGATTTTGGGTCGATCATTTTTCGACGCGAGTAACTATCAAAAATCAAGCGACTACCTGCTGGCTGCAGCAGCGATTCTGGAAAAACCGGCGAATTCAAAGGACTCCGTGCTTGAGCTTGCCAGTGTAGTAAACGAGCTCGGCAATAGTTACTTCATGGCAGAACAGTTCGCCAAAGCCGAAGAGCAATACAAACGTGCACTCAAGCTCTGCCCGCCCACATCGCCCTATCGAGCAGCCGTGCTCATCAACCTTGCGCATTGCCAGTTCAAACAAAAGAAATTCAAAGAATCGCTCGCACTTTACGATGAAGCCAGCAGGCTCGATCCCAGCAACGCCAGAATTCAAAATCAGATGGAGTCGTGCAGGCAAGCTTCCGCGAAAACGAAGTAGTGGTGCACTTCTTGCCTGTCTTTATCACGACGATTAGGTGATCTTTGCGATCTCTATGTGGATTCGCCACTTTGCAAGGCGGCGCACTCTTTGTAAAGCGCCGCCGTAACACAATTTGCGCCTAACATGACCTCGGATGGATGTCGAAAGTGTATCTAGCGCTGTATCTTGGGGATTAGTTGCACAAAATTATTATCGGCTTGTCTGCGCAAGCGCCAACGGTTGCACGAAAACCAGGTTAGAATGAGCTTGCCTTTAATTGGGAAACCTAGAAATGACTTGGCGTCCCGGGCATAGCAAGGCTAAATTTTATGAGTAATCGAAGAGTAGTCGTGACGGGAATTGGAGCGGTGAGCCCAATCGGTGTTGGCCGTGACGATATGTGGAAGGCACTTCTTGAAGGTCAAAGCGGCGTGCGCAGAATGACGCGCTTCGATCCTGATGAGATCGGCTTGGATGTGAAAATCGCAGCCGAAGTAAAGGATTTCGATATTGCCGAATTCTTTCCTGACAAGCGCAAGGTCGGCTCCATGCTCAAGGAGATGGATCTTGTCACGCTTTATGCTATGGCCTCCGCCAAGCTGGCATTGGCTGATGCGAAGCTCGATGTAAGAACGACACGACCGGAAAGAGTCGGCACTTTCATTGGCACCGGTGTTGGTGGCTTAATCACAACTACCGCCGATCACATCAAATTGATGCAAGGCGGCCCGAAGAAAATCGGTTTGAGGTCTATCATTCGATTGATGCCCAATGCACCTTCAGGACAGGTGGCAATCGAATATGGTTGCAAGGGACGAGCCAAGAGTGATGCGACTGCGTGCGCCAGCGGACTAGATTCGCTGTTTGATGCGTTCTTGTACATTCGCCACAACCGCGCAGATGTGATGATTGCCGGCGGCTGTGAAGCCTGTATAAACCCGTTTACGGTGGCATCATTCGGAAACATGATGGCGCTGTCCAAACGCAACGATGAACCTGACAAAGCGAGCAGACCATTCTCGCTGGACAGAGATGGCTTTGTCATCGGAGAAGGCGCAATCATCCTAATCTTGGAAGAGTTGGAGCATGCGCTTCGCCGCAATGCACCAATTTACGCTGAAATCATAGGTGGTGGCGCCAGTTGTGATGCAACCCACATCGTCGCGCCGCACGAAACTGGTGATGGTGCATCGCGCGCCATTCGAGAAGCCCTCGAAGATGCGCAAGTCAGCCCGAGCGACATCGATTACATCAATGCTCACGGTACCTCCACACCGCTCAACGATGAACGCGAAACTCTAGCAATCAAAAATGTGTTCGGCAATCATGCATACAACTTGGCGATTTCCAGCACGAAGTCTATGGTCGGTCACCTACTTGGCGGAGCCGGAGCCATTGGAGCGGCAGCTACCGCGCTGACTCTGTGGGATCAAAGAATTCACCCGACAATCAACCTCGATACACCGGATCCGAAATGCGATTTGGATTACGTCGCAAATCGCGCACGCGAGGCGAACATCAAACACGCCATGGTTGAAGCGCTAGGATTCGGTGGGCACAACACCGTGTTAGTCATGAAGAAGTTCGTCGCCTAGTAGCGATAATATCCTGGTCCTACCCTGAATCCATGTGTGAGATCAGGTGGCAGAAACGATTGAAGAACAGCCGACAAAAGCGCGTGGGTGAGTACAATCGCCCACAGGTTGGAAGTTTTTTGGTAATAGCGAGACCAAGCGAGACCTCCGACAAAGGTCATAGCGGTCAGAACCGGCCCGGGTAAGTGCATAAGGGCGAAACAAACGGCGGTAATGGTCGCGGCTATCCAACCGGAACCAAGAATTTTGGAGAGGCGTTTGTTGAAAGTCGCTTGGATAATTCCTTGTTGAAACAAGGCCCAAGGGATGATAACGACGAACTTCTTCAAAAGAGCAGGTGCAATCGGCAAGCACAATGGTTGCCAGGCAATCAGTGCCACCACACCTAATACCACCAACAGGATCGGCATTGCAATTAGTCGAAGTGCACGTTTGAGGCTTTTGCCATCAAGACCCAATGTGGCTAGAGTCTCGCCTCTTCGCCATGGGTCAACAATCATGACCGCAAGTATCGCAATAGCTCCCACAATAGCAAGTGGGGTGTTCTTACCGCTTAGTGCAACCCACAAAAAGCCCTGGAGTCCGGCATACACGGCTGCGAGGTACAACAGCGAGCGACCGTCAAATTCGACTTCCGGCGCTCTTTTTGATGCCGATGACGATTGATCAAGTTTTGTCGTTTCCAAAGACTTGTTCATAGACCAAGCACGAATTCGAGGCTACCGAAGCTCCGATCCGGATTACTTTGGGATATTACAACTTCAAATCGGTGGCGGCAAATGGAATGAGTTAATGTACGGCATTAATGTAACGCTGTTTCCGGCTAAAACGGGCTTAAACGGTCGCAGTCGGCGCTTTCGGAGCGTCGGTCGCAATTCGCGTAGAGGCAGTTAGTCTTTAGACAGTGGCTTGCTTAGCGTTTTCTTCGTCCTGCGTGCTTTGCGCGATCGGACCTTGGCTGGACTGCATTTGGCTAAGAAGACCGTTGGGATCGTTGGTAGCTTGATTGGCTGCTAGTTGAGGTGATCCGGCCGCTCCAGAGGCGCCCGCACTTGATTTGTTCGAACCAGAGCCACCACCAGCGACACCGCTGCCTGGCCTGTCCAATCCGGTTTCGGATTGTTCTACATCTTGCAGATCTTTGTAGTCACGGGCATTTCTGCCTTCCGCAAGACCGGAGTAGTGAGTGATTTGTCGGAAGTCTACTTGAGTTGCACGCGATCCGCCGCTGTAAGGAGCTATCTGTGACGGCATTCTTCCGTCTCGACGACCACCGTGCAGGCTTGCCATCAGACTGTTTGGTGTGTTGATATCCATTGCGCGCTGGGTTACCGTGAAGTAGCTGAACGCCGTCTTTTCACGTTTGTCTTGTGGAGTTTCCGTTTGCGAGTTAGTGGCGCGGTGTCTGTGTTGTTGTGGAGTCTGCACAACCGGCTTGCTGTCTTCTACGATTGCGGGCGCGGCTGCCGAGAGTCCCCATGTGCCCCAGATGCGGCCCTTGGTGATCAAGTTGTCATTGAACATCCTTGCGTCGGGGTTGTTTGCTGCAACTCCGTTGACTTCCGCGGCTGTGTTAGTTGCATGAGTAGTCGGAATTACACCGTTTGGACGGAGCAATGCTTCCGTATTTGGTGACAGACGAAGCTCATCCTGACGGTTCTTCGGCACTGCTTGGAAGCGGGGATCATCGCTTCGAACTTCGTCGGATGCCTTAGCTTGTGCGTTTTTGGCTTGATTTTCTTGATACTCTTTGATGTGTTGAGCGCTCAGCTCTGCATCGCGTTGTTGATACGAGCGATACAACGTGTAGGCGCGTGCCGCGTCGGCTCCGAGAACTCCTACGCCTGATCCGTACATTACTTTGGCGGCTACGCCTGCATCGGGTGTAAGCAGTCCGAGACCGGTTTGTCTCAACAGACCAGGTTCTCTGGTTAGGCCGATAACCATTGTTTGAACGAATTGATATGGGCGCGCCATCGTTCTCAATAGCCATGAGTCGCTGCTGAGGCTGCCCATCAAAAGCTTCTGCACTGCCAAGTCTGTTTGATCTGCAGTGAGACTCATTCTGGCCAGTTGTTTGGAAGTTGCGCCTGCGACTTCGGGACTTACAGACAGAATAGTGGCTGCGGATTGAGCGCGCGAAAGGTGATATTCCGCCTTGCTGAGATCTGCCAGCAGAGATGCATCGGCTGGAGCCAAGTAGCGCATCATTTGAATGCTGTTGCGCATTTCCGCAACCAGTTCGGTTTGAGCGGCAATGTGACCTTGCGATCTAAGTACGTTGAATCCGGCATCAACATTAGCTGAATAATGGTTGAACAGGTTGGTTGCTGCTTGCTTGGAAGTGCCGACTGCTTCGTTGAGATCGGTGAGCGAGCGTCTGATTCCGGAAGCAATTTCGGCGCCGCCGTTGGCTTCGATTACGGCCAGGCTTTGGTTCATGCTCTTCACCAAAGCACCGGACTTGTCGCCGTTGGCGATGATATCGTCGGCGGTGCGGCTCATTATCTGGAGCTGGTCTTTCACAACCTGACCGGCTTGAGTCGAGACGTCGACTTTCAATGCCAGATCTTTGGTTTCGCGGCTGATGTTGCCGGCTTGTGCGTCGACTTTTGCAATCGACTGTTCGAGTGTTCTGTATGTTTGAGCGGTCTCCAGCTGGTTGGCCATCACGCGCAGTTCTCTGACGGCTGCCGCGTCCTTTACGCCTTGAGCTTCGATTTGAGCGATGTTCTTGTTGATGTTGGCGATGTGATACTGCGGAGATTCTCCGGCTTGAACTGCTTTGATGCCCGACTCTTCGATTTGAGCGAGCTTTTCTTTTACGGCGACGCTCTTAGCGTCGTCACCAAGAGTCGCGGCAATGCGTCTGGTTTCGCCGACTATGTTGGACGAAACTGTTTCAACTCGCGATGCCTGGCTGACTGTGTTTCTCAGACCTTGTGCTTCGACCACGGAGCGATCGAGGTTGGAAACCATCGGTTTGAGATCGCTTACCAGAGCTGTTCCACCCTTGGATTCGATCACCGCCATATGTTGCTGAATGCGGTTGAGACCCTGCGCTTCATCCATTGTTCCATCGGCAATCTTGGTGGCGGTCTTATTGATCTGAGTGAGGTGATCTTCGATGACCTTCGCGTTCGGACCGTCAAGTTTGAGAGCCAGTTGTGAGGATTTTTGTGCTATTTCTGCCGATTGAGATTCGACTTTCATAGTTGCGGAGGTGAGCGACTTCATGCGCTCTGCGTCTGCAACAGCGGTATCGAACTTCGCAACTGGTCCACGCAGATCTTCCAACAAGGCTCCGCCGCCGTGTCCTTCGATCTTGGCCATGCTCTCTTGAATCTTGGATACAGCAGCTTGTCCTGTTTCCGTGCGAGCAACAGTGTTGATGTTCTGCAGTTCGTTCTTAATGAGTTGAGCGTTGGTGCCTTCCACTTTTTCGGCGATACGCAGGGCGCTATTGCCGACTTCGTTGGATGCTACTTCGACGCGTGCAGCCGAACCTTCGAGTGCTCTGAAGGGTTGTGCCTTAGCGACCGCTTCATCGAGCTGGCCGACCATCGGACGCAGTTCGCGTGCCAATTGTGCTCCGCCAGGAGTTCTCTCGATTTCGGCCAGACGTTCTTTGATGAAAGACATGCGTTCGACATCGTCGCCTACCTTGCCCACATTCTTGGCTGTTTGCGAGAGGTTGGTGAGTTCGTCTTGAAGTTTGGCGGCATTACGTCCGGTGACGTTTTCGGAAAGTGTTGCAGCTTTTTGATCGAGTGTTTGAGCGCCTTGTTCGACTCGTGTGAAGGCTTGACGTTGGGCGCGCACCATGTCATCCGACAGTCCGACGATTGGTTTGACCGTGGCTGTTGCTGCGGTTTCCACCGGCGCAGTGACGTTGAGTCCGGCGCGCAATGTGGAACCTTCTTTGACGGTTTGTTCGAGTTTGAGAACATTCTGTTCGAGCGCGTCTGCAATCGCTGTGCCGCCTTTTGCTCTGATTGCATCGGCGCTTTCGCGAATGGTTTTAGTGGCGGCCTGGGCTTCGGTTACGTTGCCGGAGACATTCTTGGAAGCTTGTGTGATCTTGTCCAGCTCGCTACGAATCGCTTGGGCGTTGGGTCCTTCGACCTTTTCGGCCAATTGAACGGCTTGACGAGATATATCTCCCGCGGCGGTTTCGCTTCTGACGACAACGTTTTCGACCTTGCGCAGTTGCTCGACATGGGCCACCGTATCGTCTATCTTGCCGATGACCGGACGCAGTTCGTTGATGATCTGAGCGCCGCCTTCGGCCTTTTGAATGGCTGCAGCCTTTTGTTCGATCGTTGCCAATCGAGCTGCATCGCTGCCGGGCGTGCCCAGTTCTCTGGCTGTGCGCGCGATCACTTGCAGGTCTTCTTGAATCTGTGCCGCCTGAGGACCGGTGACGGTCTTGGCGAGAGCTTCAGCCTTGGTGGAGATTTGAGTAGAATGTTCTTCGAGTCTTGCAACAGCTTGTTGCGTTCCTGCCTTGAGCACATCGGCTTTGACTGCGTCTGCCGCTACTGTCGTTGCGACTGCGTCTGCCTTGGCTACGGGTTGAACGAAACGTGCTGCATCGTCGGCAAGCGGTTGAGCAACGCGCGCGACCACTTCATTGACCTTGGTCTGTGCGGTTTGCACTTCAGACATTGATTGGTTGAACTTAGCGACTGATTGCTTGAGTTCGCGAACGAGATCGGCACCGCCTGCGCCTTCAATCCTAGCGAGGCTCTGGCGCACCGACTCGGCTGCCGCCGATGATTCTTCACCGGACTTGGTGGCGGCCACTTTGGATTTTTCAATGATGTTGGCGGTTTCGGTGCGGACGAGTTGAGCTTGCGGTCCTTCGAATGTTTGAGCGATCTTGCTTGCGTTTGCCGAGACTTCTTGGGCGGTTGCTTCTACGCGAGAAGTGGCTGTTTGCAAATTCTTGAAGGGTTGTGCATGAGATACCGTCTCGTCGAACTTCGAGATTGCTGGGCGAAGTTCTTCGACGATGGATTTGCCGCCGGCTCTCTCGATTGCTGTGAGACGTTCTTGGACGGTTGCCATTCTTTGGGCGTCGTCACCGACTGTTCCCATCTCTGAAAGAGCTTTGGAGACAACGCTGAGATCTTGCTTGATTTGCGCGGCGTTTTGTCCGGTGACTGTGGCGGCCTTGCTTTCGATTTGAGCGGCAATTTCGCCTGCTTGTCTTTGCACGTTTGTGAAGACTGTCTGGCGAACAGCCACTTGATCGGCGGCCTTGACGGCGGCTCTGGTTTCGGAAACTGCTTGTTCAAGGCGAACAGCCGGCTCTTGAAGCTCGCTCCATATACGGGGCGCATCTCCGCCAAGAGACTTAATCTTGTTGATGCTTTCGGTGGTTTGTCTGCTTGCTTGAAGCGCTTCTTCCGTGCCTTTTCCAGCAACCTTGCCCGATTCGATAACTTTGGTGAGTTCTTCTTTGATTGCGTTTGCATTCGGACCGGTGACGTTATCAATCAGGCGAGCAGCCTTTTGACCTACTTCTTGGGTCGCGGTTTCGAGGTGCGCGGTGGCTGTTTGCACTGTCTTGAGCGGTTGCACATCTGCAACTGTTCCTTCCAGTTTTGCAATTTGAGGACGCAACTCTTCAACCAGAGTCTTGCCGGCGGCGCCGGATTTCTCGATTGCTGCCAGGCGCTCGTTGATTGTCGCCATGCGTTGCGCATCGTTGCCGCCCGCTGTCGTCATTTCAGACAGAGTGCGTGATACGACGCTGAGATCTTCTTTGATAGTTGCGGCATTGGGACCAGTGACCTTGGCCATTGCCGATTCGACGTTGGTGGAAATCTGTCTGGCTTGCTGTCCGACTTGAGTTACAAGCGTTTGTTGAACTGCTGCGTGATCGACGACGTTGACGACAGTGCGCGTGTCCGCCAATACGGATTGTAGTCTGGTGACTGGCTCTTGCAGTTCGCGAACGATTGTTTCGCCGCCTAAAGCCTTGATCTTGGACAGAGTTTCGCTCATTGTGCGTGTTGCAGCAACCGCTTCTTCTCCGCCTTTTGCAGCAACTTTGCTTGCTTCGACGAACTTGGCGAGATCATCTCTTATAACTTGTGCATTTGGTCCGGTAACGGTTTCAGCCAGTTTGGCAGCCTTGCCGCCAACTTCTTGGGCGGTTGTTTCGAGATGCACCAACGGCGTGCGGGCTGTTCCGACTGCGGTTACCTCCGGAGTCGTTGCCGTAAGTTTGAGTTGACCCAACGGTTGTTCGCCCACGGCTCCGAAAGGCTTGATGGTGCCTGGAGCGTGCTCACCAGCTTTGACGATAGGAGTTGCATGCTCGCCGGCATTTAGTCCAGGAGTCACGACATGCTCGCCGGCATTTAGTCTGGGAGTCACGACATGTTCGCCGACCTTTGTGGTTGGAACGACCAAATCGGTTGGAACGGTGGGTTTTAGATGAAGTGCGGGCACCTTGGTGGCGACATCATCGGTAAGACCGGTGACAGTGGCGCCCTTGCCTTCTATGGTCGGTACGACGCGCTCTGTGGTTCCTACAACCAAACCGTCTACTTTATGGGCAAGTGATCCACCAACCTTGGTGTCTACACCTACGACCTTGACTCCGGCTTGCTCTATTGAGCCGGCGCCGGTAATGAGCGGCATGCCGTCCATTCTTGCAGCCAAACCGACACCGGTTTCGCCGTTCAATTTTAGAGTGGTCGCTGTGAGCTTCGATGTGGTGCCTTCGCCAGCCAGCCCGATTACGCCGCTTTCTTTAGATACGACTTGAGCAGTGTTACGTCCTGCCAAAGAGAGATCGGCAATTGTCGTGCCGCCCTTCAGTTCTGTGGCCCGAGCGACATTGACGATGTCGTCTCCCACTCTACTTCCAATCTTGGTTGTGGCTGTGCGCAATGCCCGAGCGCTGCCCAACGCTGCGTCTGCGGCGCCGATTTCTTGCCAGCCTTTGGCTGCAACCTGCAGTTCGCGCATGCTGCTGCCGGCTTTGCTGCCCTTTCCGACTAAGCCACCGCCGACAAATAGGGAACCGACGAAGGTGGTTGCGTGACCCATGGCGTCAGCGTCGCCGGACAATAGTCTGTCTTTGAACTCGCCTGCAGCCTGACGGAAGGTTTGGTACTCTTGCTTATCTTCTGCCCAGCCGATCTTGGCAGCGGTTGCCCCGCCCATGAGCTTGAGCGAGCTGGCCATTTCTGTGCCGGAGTGGGCTACGTTGCCGATGACGTTGGCCTTGCCTGCTGGACCTATCTGGGTGGTCCTGAGGCGTTCGTCGATGTCTGATTGCTTGCCGCCGACAATCTCGGCTACTGCTTTGACTGTGCTTACGCCTTCGTTCCAGGCGCCGCCTGCGAATCTGGCAACCCAGCTCGAGTCGTCGTCCTTCTTGCCGTCGCCAGAAGGTTTCGAATCCTCTTTTATAGTGAATCCGGATTGCACCGTCGGCGATTGAAACTTGACTGGTGTTTCGCCTGAGCCTGTATGTGGAGTTGTAGAGGCTTGTGTTTCCGGTTTCTTGGCTGGCTGTGTCTTGTCGGAAACTGTCGTGAGGTTGAGTTCGGGATTACCGGCTTTTGGCTGCTTTCCACCGGAGGAGTCATTATTCTCCTCGAGTCCTTTTTTGAATAGATCCAGTGAGTTGGACATCGCAACCTGTTGAGCTACAAGCTTATTCCGTTTTTTTCCGCGTCCTCAGTGGGCCGATATTCCGGGTGCTAGTGAGCGCTTCTATCCGAACTGCAGGGGGATTTAGACAGTTTTTTGCAACTTTTAACCCAGAATATCGCCAAAAAACCTACAAAGTATGGGGAAAATACGCAAACCGCCGCGCCGAAGTGTTACCTTTTGAAGTAGTTTGGGACGCCGAGCCGTCCTTCACATATATAAAATAGTTCCCACTTGACAACTATTTCTAAACCCTACCTGGGTGAGAGATTCGAGACATTTATGCGGTTTTCCCCACTTAAAACGTTGACAAATCCCCAAGTTCCCTCAAGTTGATCAAATGTCCATCGACGAAAGCATAGACACCATACTGGAGAAAGACCCTGCAGCCCGCTCTCGGTTGGAAGTCGTCCTTTGCTATCCGGGATTTCATGCCATTACCCTTCACCGCCTGGCAAACCGTCTATGGCGTGAAGAGTGGTATACGCTTGCCAGGTTTGTCTCTCATGTTTCGCGGGTAATAACCGGAATTGAGATTCACCCCGGAGCGTCAATCGGAAAGCGGTTCTTTATAGATCATGGAATGGGTGTGGTCATTGGAGAAACAACAGTCATCGGCGATGACGTTGTTTTGTATCAAGGCGTAACTCTGGGAGCCGGTGCAGCAGCCAGGCAAGGAGCCTTGACTCGCGGAAAGAAACGCCACCCTACGCTCGGAAATGGCGTAATCGTCGGAAGCGGCGCTGAAATTCAAGGTGACATCGTCGTGGGTGACAACGTACGCGTGGCATCCGGTTCGATTGTATTAAAGGATGTGCCTGCAAATTCAGTCGTGGTTGGGGTTCCTGGACGGGTGATTTATCGCGATGGGCGAAAAGTGCCGCAAGAAGAGACTCCCGATCCGGAAGCAGAGGCGATTAAATGCCTTCAGGGGCACATTAAGTCTCTGGAAGCGCAAATGGAATCGATGAAAGCGGCTATAAAGCGTGTGGCAAAGGAGACTCGAGAAGCTCAAAAAGCGGACTCTGAAGCTGATGAACCCCAAGATGAAGTCCAGCCACCGTCCGACGGTACTGATCCGGTAGATGTCTTCTTGCAGGGCGCTGGTATATAAGCATCACAAGTTTCATAAGCAATCATCGTCGCCAGCTAAGAGGACTCTTCTGTAGTTAGAACCTCGCAAACGGGTACAATAGACCTGTCATTTGGTTCGTGGTGAAAGGAATCTCGCATGGCAGGCAGCGAGCTGGAAAAAGCGTTTGGAACCCTCGCAGAGGCTCTCACGTTTACGGAAACAGAGATTTCTGAAGAGATCAAGTTGATCGAACAGCAAATCCTGGAGCTGAAAGATCGAATTGTTGTATTGAATGGAAAACAGGAAACTCTGGCCAACGACAGACAATCTATTTCGGAAATGTTTAGTCGCTATACTGCCACTGAGAATGGTGCGCAGAAAGTTGAGTTTTAGTACACTTTGTAATGAGGTCAGCAGCCGCTGATAGCGTAGCAGCAACTACGCAAAGACTAGACCGGAAATCATGTAGAGCCCAAAACGAATGTCTGCCTCCTGTCCCTATTGCGGTGCGAAACTGAACTATGGTCTGAAGTTCTGCGTCGTTTGTGGGCGTCATATTAGTGGGGTAGAACGTGGAAAAATAGGTGGTCTGAGAGGTGGATTGAGGCAGGCCGACATCACCCGCAGACTCGACGAACTGATCACTGTTGCCCGATTCAAAAAGTCCAAGCGTCAAACCACTATCGGAACGGGCATTCGCTGGTTTTCCATCAACGTCTTCTATTTGTTTGTCGGTATCGGATTGTTCTTTTGTGCCGCGAAGTACGCTGTGGAAGCATTTTTTCCGGGGCAAGCTCAGCGTATCGTGATGCCGTTTCAAGAGTTGCTGCCTAAGGGACCGGAGAAGACGGCCAGTAGCTCTACAAAGACGGCCAAAACTGCTAAGGGTGCCACGCAGAAAAAGAAGACTACCGACGTCAAAGGTTCCAAGAACGCGAAATCTTCCAAGTCAACTTCGAGTTCCAAGCGCAAAAAGAAGAAAGCAAAGCCTGCCTCTGATGCTAATTAGCGGCTTGAGAACATCATTTTGAATCGACGCGCTTCGTCAGTCTGAGTCGTCTTCACAGGTGGAATTCGATGATTCTTGAGCTGGTTTCTCGCCTTCTGCCGCCAGCCTAATCATGCCCATTTCCATCAAGATTTTGAGCTCTTCGGTCGTCCAAGATCGCTTCACTTTAGGCGAATGGTATAGTCCTGCGCGCACCAGCTTATCGCCTGCGCTGGTTACTTCATAGAAGTATTCCTTATTGAAAAAAGGCGGCGACTTAACGACTAAGAGTTGACCTTTCTTGAGGAGTTCTGGTTGCTCGGTGCTCATGCCGAAGGACCTCAGACCGCGCTGACAAGCTGTTTTCCAATCTCTGCCTTAAGTCTTTGCGATGTTCCTTCCAAAATCTGATAGGTCTTTGCATCGCGCATCAATTTTTCAACAGGATACTCCTTCGAGTAACCATAGCCACCATAGATCTGCACGGCATCGGTTGCAATGCGCATTGCCGCTTCTTGAGCATAGGCTTTAGCAGTTGCTGCCTCTCGTATGACTTTTTGACCATCGTCGATCAAAATGCATGATTGCCAGTACATGAGCCGCGCTGCTTCAATCTCGCGAGCCATGTCGGCAAGCATGAAAGAAACGGCTTGATAGCTCGAAATCGGCTTGCCGAATGTGTGTCGTTGTTTCGAATATTCGACGGCATTATCCATCGCGCAGTGAGCAACACCCGTGCAACCGGCTGCAATCATTGAATACATCGAAGATTGACACTGCGACCAAACTGAAGCACCACCGGTGTCTTGTCCGATCAGACTGATTGGTTCGAGATAAACATCATCAAACTGGACTTGAGAAACCGTCAGAGCTTTTCTTCCAATGAGAGCGACTCGTTTCTCGAAGTGAAGACCTCTGGCGTTATGTGGAACGACAAATGCAGCCCAACTCCGCTCGTGCGAACCGGTCCCAGAAGAAGGATTGGCGGTTGTTCCTTTTGTACTTTCGCGCTGATCGAATGCGGCAAGGACAAAATACCATTGCGAATTGGGGTTGCCACCATTGACGATGGCGGGATGCCGGCCGGTCAATACCCAGTCGGTACCGTCTTGGCGCGCTACGACGCGCCCTGATTCATAGCCACCAAGCGCATAGCCTGCCAACTGGGGGGACTCGATTAGAGGTTTGAGGTAAAGTTCTTTCTGTTGATCGGTGCCGCGCTCCAACACCGGTAGCTGAGCAATCGCGCTTGCTTCGATTGCAGCAGTAATGCCGCTGCAGCCGTAGGCCAGCTCCTCGAGAATGACACATGTGTCCCAGAGCTTAAGACCCAATCCGCCGAGTTTTTCCGGTATTTGAGTGCCGACCAGTCCGGTTTCCCATGCCTTCTTCAGAATATCGGCAGGAAAGTCACCCCTGGCATCACCAGCATCGAATTTATGCGCTTTGGGAGTGAGATCGCGCTGGGCAAACTCGCGTGCCAGCTTTTGGTATTCCTCTTGATCTTGAGACAACCTCAATTCCATATTTCTCTGCTCCTGTTGTCGAACGAGCATTATAAGCGCTCTATAGGCTGTTTTTCGACATATTGGAAGAGTATTTCCGATCATTTTGTCTGCATTTTGCAGAGTTTTGAGGTCGTGTGATTACCGTTCTTTCAGCAAAGACGCGGCGCCGCGACATCCCCACTGCAAGGCGTTTTGCGGACGACGCGGGTTTGACGCTAAAAAGAACTTCATCTGTCTCGCCCCTAACCGAGCAGCTTCTACTTGACCAGAACCGCGCTGGTTGCCATGATAGGCTCGCGTGACTCATAGGGTCATGACGCGGGGAAATCAAGGGTTTCGGGACATGGCTGTACTGATTGCACCTTCCATCCTATCTGCGGACTTCTCCAAACTCGGCGTTGAAATTCAACGAGCCGAGAAAGCTCATGCTGATTGGATTCACGTTGATGTGATGGACGGTCACTTTGTTCCAAACCTTACCATTGGTGCACCGGTAGTGAAGAGTATCCGCAAGCAGACGAAGCTTCCGCTTGATGTGCATTTGATGATTGAAGATCCCGACAAGTTTCTTTCTGACTTTGCCGAAGCCGGCTCCGACTTCATTACGGTTCACGCAGAAGCCTGCACGCATCTGCAGCGAACCTTATCGCACATCAGGCATCTCGGAAAGAAAGCGGGAGTGGCGCTCAACCCGCACACACCACCCGAGGTGCTGAACTACGTGCTCAACGACATCGATCTCGTACTGGTAATGACAGTCAATCCGGGATTCGGCGGGCAGAAGTTTATAAATGAAGTTGTTCCAAAAGTAGCAAAGGTTCGTTCGATGTTGGATGCAGCAGGACGAACCGAAGCACATGTCTCCGTAGATGGTGGCATCAATCCGGAGACCGCCAAAAAGGTAATCGGTGCCGGCGCTGACGTATTGGTCGCCGGAAACAGCGTGTATGGTGCCGAAAACATTGACGAAGCGATTTTGAACCTCCGCGAAAGCGAAGGAAAAAAGGAGACTGTTCGAAAGTAATGGACATGGTGAAACACGTGAATCAAGAGGTCACAGTGATGAAGAGATCGTCGGTAGGGTTCTGCCTGGTATTGGCGAGCTGCCTGTTGGTGGCGCAACCCTTTTTTGCGTCGGCGCGTGATAGAGATGGTGATGATTTCATCAAAGACACGTCAGACATCGGACGAGATTTTGGTGGTGTCGTTCGCTCCGACCAGTTTCTCGAATTGGGTGTGATTACACCAAACGGGTTGCGCATGGAAGGCGAGCAAGCGATGCGCATGGGCAATTACGACCGAGCTATCACGGTTCTGCAGCGAGCGGTAGAGATGACGCCATGGGATATGGATGGGCGAATTCTCTATGCACAAGCACTGGAAAGGAAGCTGATGAGACAGCGAGAGCGCGATCCGAAGCTCTATAACTTCCTCGTTAAGCAGTGGCTATTCGTTGCCAAGAAAGCTGACTTCATGGATCAATCGCTGCAAGGAATGAATCACTTAGCCAAACTGACGGGCACCAGCCCAAGCAAGTGGGAAACAGCAGGAAAGTTTCTCAAGAGAGTGCTGATTCCTGAAGATGGTTCTGTAAAGGTTGCTCTGGGCAATCCCAAGAAGCGGGCCGCAGAAAAAACAAGTCCAAAAACTTCGTTGTCTGGCAAAGACGGCATAAATCCTGGCATGTAGGTTGCGCGAAGTTGCGGTTGACCGTATGCGTGGGTTCGGATCATTTTCCGGTGTACGTGGATGTGGCGCTTGTGGAGAAATCAAAGCAAGGATGACTCATTGCGGGTCTTCTTTCGGCTTTGTAACCTTTAGCCCCCATTTGATCACAGTTTTGATCATTCTGAAAAGTCCATAAAGCGTTGAAATGGCACCAATCAGAATCCATGTGAGAGGTGAGTGCATCTGTATCAAGTGATCGCGTACGATGATTTGATCTGGCGATTTGAAAATGTCGGATGGAAGATGCACCATGAGTTCAAGGAAGAAACCAATTGCCATGTTGCAGACGCCAAAACCAAACCAGGTCCAGCCTGCTTTATATACAAATAGGAGCGGCCAAAAGCCAAGCAAGAGCAAGGCGTCAGGCACCCAGATAAAGCGCTCGCCGGGCTTGATTACGAAGTTCAAACTGAACCCGACGACCCAAAGTATGGTGGCTGCAAGAGCTGCAATTTTCTTGGCGGGAGACTTTTTCTCTTTTGAATCTTTTGGTTCTTTTGCATCTGGATCTGATGTGGCGCTATCTGGCATTTAACACCTCTTGCACCGCCGCGACTATCTTCCTGCCATCTTCAGGAACATCGCTTGGCTCGCGCATACTAGCCGCCAGCACGTGTGCAAATCCTATCTTATCGAACGAGCTTTGACCGCGCCGTCGCCACAATCTATCGAGTGAGTCTGTCTTTCTGTCGTTGGCAAGATCGTTTGAAGTTATGCCCTGTTCTAACCCATTTTCTTTTGCGTATTGATTCAGCGAGTACACCAATCGCTTCGCACTAAAGGCATCTTCAATTTCGCCAGATTCCAAATGAATCAGTCTGTCATGGTCTCGCAAATGCTGTTTCAGCAACTCTGCTTGTTCGATGGCATCGGCATCGAGAACGCAAACAATTGGAAGATTGCAAGTACTGTGCAGCTGTAAGAAGCGCTTCAAAACTTGCTTGGCGCCACCGCTAGACTGCAAATAAATGCCGTTGGCATCGAGTGGGAAATTCAAGCACCGTCCAAATGCAGGAACAAGAACTGCTTCCGTCTGACCCTCCACGAAAAGGAGTACTCGTGGAAGAAAGCTTCCAGGTAACTGTTTACGCCATCTTGCGTGTGAGTTTGCGAATAGTTCAATCAAGTTTTTCCATTTCGCGGTGGTATCGAAAGTGGTATCTGCAAATTGTTCTTTGATTTCAACCATTAGTTCTGCCAAAAATTCAAAGCGTGAATCTTCGCGCCAAGGACCAGGCGCAAGCAAGATATGCCAGTCAGGCGAAGAGATTAGACAGTGCCGCAACCATTCCGCTTGTGACGTTGTTAGTGTGAACGCTTCAGTTGCACATCTAGTCAATTCCGAACATGTATCCGTGTTTGCCCTCTTCGAGTCGGTGGGGTCTTTGGTCCAATCAGCGCCGCCAATTGATGTGAGCCATCCATCGAAAAGCAAACGATCGTAACGATTCAGCTCTTCTACGGCAAGCAACGCGGTGACCAGCAAGCATTCCTTCGGCTGCTCGGCTGTGCCGAAGACGGCTTGAAATGCCAGATCTTGTTCCAATTGGTTGGCTCTGTCGACCTTACCGGCGCGCGGACCAAGCCGGGTGACGGCTTTGCGCAATTTCGCCCAGCGGCTGACCGGTTCTTCAAATGCCAGGTATCGGTCGAGCATTACCCACCAATCGTGGGAACTCAGAACTAGATGTGAAGAACTTCTGGTGCGTTGGCTCAAATTTTTCGATCGGCGCTGAAACTGCAAGCACTGCGGGTTTTGGAACGTCTAAATGGTACCATATTCATTTCCTGCACTTAATGTTCGTAAGTTACCCCTTTGCGCGGCGTGAGCTTACCAGTAATCTGAAATTTGCCCCAGTGGTCTGAAGAATGTCGACTCAGCACACAAATGTTGCCGAAGAGGCGAACTGTCCCAGTTCGCTGGACGCCGCTGGGAAAGCTTGCGGGTCCAAGAAGGCGCCGGCAGGCAAGAACGATGACGTCATAACCCGCGGCTCGACCTGGGCTGCCATCTGGCACATGTCCTGGCCTTTGATCGTTCAAATGTCAGCCATCGCCATTGCCAGCTTCGCCGACGTGTGGGTCGCCGGAAAGTTAGGCTCGGACACGCAAGCAGCTATCGGCTTGTGCGGTCAGATTTGGTTTTTCATGCTTTTGGTCACGATTGCGCTGTCTGCAGGGTCCACTGCCATCGTCAGCCGCTATTGGGGCGCAGGCGACGTCAAAACCACAATCGAAGCAAGCCGCCAGTCACTGTTGTTTGCCATATTCTTTGGAACCATCTCCGGCGCTCTCGGCATGTTTTTTGGTAGACCGCTTCTGCATGCAGTCGGCGCCAGTCCCCAAGTCGAACAACTTGGCTGGGACTATTTGAAGGTCGACATGTTTTCGCAGCTGCCTTTCACGGTAATTTGGGTGGCACACTCAATTTTCAGAGCCATGGGAAACGCCAGAGTACCGATGATGATCTGGTGCATGATGACGTGCTTGATCCTTGCCCTCGACTTTGCCCTGTGCATTCACCCGTTTCACTTCGGAATTGCAGGTATAGGAGGCGCCTGGTTGATTGCGGCAACCGCCGGAATGATACTGAATATAGTATTGCTTGGAAAGTCGCCGTTGAGTGACTGCGTTAACTTTGGAAAGATGGTGAGCGAAGGAATTTCCAAAGACTGGCTCATGAGGCTGCTCAAGATTGGAATTCCAGCCTGCATTCAAGATCTTGCATGGGTGGGCGGCAATTTCGTGCTGTTCCTCATATTTGCTCAAACCAAAGATCCCACTTCGTGCCAAGCGGCATGGGCTGTTGGTTTCAGGCTCGAGGAAATTATCGCGTGCATGCCTATTTATGCATTGAGCACGGCGGTAGCGAACATCGTCGGTCAAAATCTTGGGGCGAAACAACCAGATCGTGCCGAGAAAGCCGGATGGCAGGTGGCGCAAGTGGGCGCCTGCTACAGCGCCGTACTTGGGATTGTTCTTTTCACGTTCGGTGGCGCGGTTGCTTCGGCAATGAGCTCAGATCCCAAAGTGATACTGCCAACCACTCAATATCTTCAGATTACTGGTGTCACGCAGCCCTTGGTCGCACTCTGGTTGATTTTGTTTGGTGCCATGTCTGGTGCCGGTTACACTAAGTGGCCGATGTGGGTGACGTCGTTGTGCCTTACACTTTTGCGCTTGCCGCTTGCCTGGGCGCTGACTGTTCCATTTGCATTAGGTCCTTGCGGCTGTTGGCTGGGCATTGCCTGTTCGTCTTGCGTGATTGGAGTATTGGCAGTGTGGCGGTTTAGAACCGGTGTTTGGAAACACCAAAAGGTCTAGATCAACCTATTTGTTTTTGTGTGGTTTGTTCGGCTTGTTTTTCCCGAGCTCGTCGCCGACGCCCATTTCCTGCGCCCAGTCTTCCATCTCTCGTATCTTTTCGTGTCCGAGCACTTCATAAGGGTTGGACGCTTTCCTGTATCCTGACGGAGCAATAAACAAAGTCGATGGTACGGAAACCTGCTTGATGTCTGTCATGTTGAAGACGCTGGTTCTTTCGTTTTTCATGTTTGCATAGTCAAGATCAAGTGGAATCTGACCGAGATCGGGGGTTCGGTAGAGCCCCCGAAAGAACTTTATAACGCCTGCAGATGCTGGAATGCTGCGTGACGCGCGAAACCAAACTTTGCGAATTCTTGTATGTTTCTCTTCCGTCATTACGGAAAACATGTTCATCTCTCGAACAAAATTTGCTGCAAAATATCCACTGACGACGGCGATGTTTCCATTTATCGTGCCCTCTGTCTTGTCACGTGTTTTCAAATTTCGCAAGTCATCAATTGGAAACTCAGCTGCGATTCCATCTCGACAAAACTGATCGAGAGACTTCTCGACATAAGTTTTGGACTTATCACTAAACCAAATGGTTTTCCAATCGGGTGCACGTGCGATTACGGCAAATTTCGGCGTCGTAAATTCAACTCTCAAGGCATCAGGTTTGACAAATGCCTCAATCTTCGTAAGCGAGAGATGACCGTATGTGATGCGCCAGACCTTTTGGTTTACCGCCGAAGATGCCGGCGCGGCAGAAACGAATTGCCACAAAAGGGAGGACGCCGTACATAGCGCCAAAGCGAGCAGTGCGGGGTTGCGAAAATTTAGTGTGGGATTTCTCAAGCGTCGATTCATATTAATTCCAGACACATTTTATAGTTTGCACCCAAAGTTTTTGCGAATCGATTGAACTTTTTGCACTGCTCGAGCGTATTCAAAATAGTAGGTCAATCGTTTTATTTTGCTTTCACACTCCTCGCTGAAAAGGAGGGATTTATGCCGGCTTCTCAAAATCTAAATCATCAAATCAAGTACAACGTCCCGATGATGCGTTTGTGTCTGGTGCATGAAGGTCGCACGCCTCAGCAGACTCTCGAAATCGTAACACCCGATGACGCCGCCAAATTGCTGCGCCCATTGAAACTCGCATCGGAGGAGAAGTTTGTGTCTTTGCATCTCAATGCAAGAAATCATGTTGTCGGACTCCATGAGGTATCTCACGGAACACTTTCAACAATTATTCCG
>CAZCZI010000075.1:31093-35461 GCA_964503045.1 uncultured Candidatus Obscuribacterales bacterium | reverse complement strand
TATTGATATAACTCCAAGCACTCCTGACACACGCATGTATTCGACGGAAGAGGTAATCCCAACCCTGCCGGGCGATTGCGAGCTAAGAGGCGCAACTAGATAAATTGAGCGACAAATGCCAACCACAAGACCGAACAAGACCTGAGGCAGAAGCCAGGTCTTGTGCCGTATCGGAGAACTTGTACAACGACGTTAGAGACTCGAAAAACACACTGTCTTTCGCAACCTCAGACACCAACGCCAATGCATCCAAAGTTCTCGCCCCTCTGGAAATCGTCGACGACTCCAAGCCGGGTCATCGACACGCAGACGACACCGAAAACCGCAGAGGTCACGGTCATCACTCAGAAAAGCACGGCACGAGAGTCGGACTATCCGAGCAAGGCGAAGTAATTAAGCGAGATGTCGCGCCCCAAGAACTAAAGGTAAAACCAGGAACGAATCTGAACACCATAGCCCGCGAGCACCTAGGAGCAGGAGCCACCGACGAAGAAGTAAAAGCACACGTTAAAGAGATCGCTCGCATCAACGGCATCAAAAACCCAGATCAAGCGCTGGACGTAAAGTCGCTCACTCTTCCAGGTCACACCAAAGACGGCGGATTCGTCACCCAAGATAGTCACGGCAATAAGAGAACCGTATGGCACGATGGTTCCGTCAGAATCGAAAACAAAGACGGCAGCGGCTATGCCCACAAGAGCAATGCCGACGGAAGCTACAACGAATTTCACTGGGGCAAAAACAAGCAAGACAATTATGCCCTGCGCAAGCTGCCTGATGGAAAGTACGAGACCTCAGACGTCGGCGCCATCAACTTCAAACCCGCTGCCGATGGCGACAACCGCGTCGAGATGGCGAAGCTCAAAGAGCTTGCCGATAAGAAAATCACCGATCCAGCAGATCGTGCCAGATTCGAAGCAGACATGAACAAATTTGCTTCGCGCCAACAAGACCTCATCGAGCGATTCGAAAAACAAGGACTGTCGGCGCCAGAAGCCCAAAAGAAAGCTGCCGACGAAGTGTCCAAAACCTACCAACAAGTCGAAAAACTGCTCACAGCCCAAGACAATCCAAATCTCAAAACGATCAAAGAGAAGGATCGAATTGCTATTGCTGAACAAGTCATGCACAATGCCGCCACCCCCACAGACATTTCGCAAGGCAGCTACAGCACCTGCAATGTCACCGTCATTGAAGTGCAGACATATACGAAGGAACCATCTGAAGCGGCTCGCCTAGTGACAGACATGGCATTGACCGGCAAGTACACGTCAAATGGAAAACCGCCAGTGACAGTCGAAGTCGGAAAAGACATCAACGCCGACAGCCTCAAAAAGCATGGAGATGCCAAAAACTCGTTTGAACCAGGTGAAAACAACCGCAGTCATGCTAGCCAAATTTTTGAAGTAACGGCAGTGAATCTGCACTATACAAAAGAAAATGCAAAGACCAACCCACCAGGTCAAATCAGATATGAACAGCATGACCCGAAAGGCGAAACCGACAATGGAGAGCGCCTTGTAGATTATTCGAAGAAAGATCCCAAAACCGGAAAGGCACCCGCAGAAGTAATGGTTGGTGGCGAGCCTGTACGCAGCCCAGATTTGAGCGCTCAGGAAATCGCCAACGTCGCCAGAGACATTCAAGGTGACAAAGGCACACCGGTGCGCATCGACATCGATCCGATTGCAGCAAACATGCAAGACCTCTACGAATCGAGACAAAGACTACTTGGTCTTTCCTTGCAGATACAGGGCATCGGCGATGGAAAACCTGTCAACTTTGATGATCCAAATGAAGTTAAGCGAGTACGAGAAACCGTCGCTCATACTGAGATGCCTCAAGACAAGCGCAAAGAGCTCAATTATCTTCTCAATCAACAAGAGCGCGATCACGCCTATACCAATAGAGATGGAATCGCTTACGTTCGCGACGAAAAGCAGCTTGCAATCGCACTGAAGAAACTGAACGATGAAGGACAGTTGCCGATCATCGTGGGCGTTCATACCGGTACGGAACCATTCACGACAGACGCCAACAGCAACGGCGCCCGCGGCGGGAAGCATGTGGTCACAGTAAGCGGAATCAAGGATGGCGCACCACCCACAGTATCTATCGACAATCAATGGGACGTGAGCGCAGATCATTCAAATCTTCCAATAGGAAAGCTATACGAATCGATGCAATTCCGCGATCCAGCCGTTCGTATCAGCGGTCTGCAAAAAGAAGTCGATGCCAATCGGCAGTCGGGCAAAATAGACTACACGAAAGAAACCGAACTCCTCTTCGAACGCTATGGCGCAGATAAGATCAACGATCAACAGTTAATCGATGGCATCGCGAAAGTCTACGAGGATGCGGGAGCAGCCAAGAAAATTGGAAGATTGAATCAAGAACAAGAGTCAGCCTTACTCGTGAGACTGAGAGAGCTGAGAGATCAATTAAAGCCTGATCAACAAGCGAAGTTGATAGAACGTTTGAAAGTGATCAAAGCTGCGCGTGAAAAGCAGCACTAATCGAGACCCGGCGGCGGATCATTTTTGATAATCTCAGGATCCAGCGAAGTGTAATAAAGCTTTTGCCACTGCGTTGTCAGCTCAGTCCAATTATTGCCGCCAAAACCCGGGGTGGTTGTGCCATATTTGCGGTCGCAATGGTCGGTTCCAACTTGCATTACCATCCCGGAATTCTCCCGGTCGGATCGAGCAGACATCGTCGTCATCACGCCATCGTATAGTTTCGGATCATATTGCAATGCCGGTCTTCCCGGACCAAAGTGATCGTTCATTCCAACTGGGGGCGCACTGAACTCAAATGTGCCGTCCGGCAGCCGTTTACCGTCGCCATGCTGGTGAACATGGTCATGGAAGTCGGCAGGATAGTTGCCCTCCCACCAGTGATTAGTATCTGGGTTCATTGCTTCGACCCAGCCGCCACTTTTCAAATGATAATAGACAGTCGTGTCCTTCACTTGAACGTCAGCGTTCGCATCTACTTTCATTCCATCCTTTGGATACACAACTCCCCAGGGCGCGACCGGAAATGGTTGGTCAGTAGCGATGTCGTGCATTCCTTTGAACTTTCCATAAGCCCAACCATGCGGTCCGCGAAAGGGAGCATCCGCAACCACCAATCCTCTTCGATCAAAGTCATTCTGCGCGAGTAAGTCGCTGAGTTCTCCTTTTGGCGGTGGATCCGGATTATGGCGTGGGTCATCAGTTTCTGGAGAATGCTCAATCCAATCCGCGACATCTTTCCCCCAAGTCGAAAGACCCAAGAATTTCGAGCGGTCTTCTGACAAAATCGCAAGAGTATTATTCGTGGTCCACCCATTTTCACCCGTGGGGTCGTACGTATCGCGCGTAACATGCCCAAACAACCAGGCAGCAGCTCCATCCACTTCTCCCTTGTCGACTGCCTCTTGAACAGCATCTACAGAATAGTGCCGATACTTAAGCGGCACGTCGTTGGCATGGTCTCTGCCAAGACCGGGTCCGTACTCACCAATAATGACGGGCAGCTCACCATCGGCGCTTTTAAATTCATCAAACTTATCGATCCTGTCTGCCAGTCTGTTGCCTGCATTTTCACCGAATCTGCTGCCATACCAGTGCGCATCGATCGCGACGTTTTTGTACGTGTCGAGGTCTTCATTTTGCCTGAATGGATCTTCGCTTTTTGCCACACCTCCGTATGCCGTTTCGAACATGATCATGTTGTTGTTGCCCGCACCACGAATCGTGTCGTACACCTGCTGTTGCTCGTTGACGATTGCAGAAACATCTTCGGTTTTCGTCCCTGGTTCATTGTTAGAGCCAAACCACACATACGGATTATTTTTGTTGCGCTCCGCTAACTGCGAGTAGAAGTCCAATTCGTTTTGCAACGCTTGCCCTGTCGGTGTTCCGCCAGCATGATTCTCGACTTCAACGACAATTCCACGCGCCGTCATCTTGTCGATAAACTGTTGAATTCCGTCCATTTGTTCTTGGTCAGTTTTCACAATTTCTTTGTCAAATGGCTTTCCACTGGGGCTTGTGGCCAGTCTAATGAAATTCAGCCCTGGGAAACTTTCTAGCATCTCGTCTGACAAGAAGTTGGCGTCACGACCATCGACATTGATTCCGCGGGCGACAAAGCGTTTGCCATCAGGCCCAATAATGTTGCCGTCTTTCACAGAAAAGTTTTTGTTTGGATCAATATCAATGGCTGGTGGTAATTCGTGATGGTCAGGCGGTTTTGGCGTGTGTGAAGGTGGCGGCTCAGAACCATCTGGCGGTGGTGTGGATGGTGGTGGCGAAGGTGGTGGCGGAGAAGGTGGTGGCGGAGAAGGTGGTGGCGGAGAAGGTGGTGGCGGAGAAGGTGGTG
>CAZCZI010000075.1:0-30993 GCA_964503045.1 uncultured Candidatus Obscuribacterales bacterium | reverse complement strand
GTGGTGGCGGAGAAGGTGGTGGCGGAGAAGGTGGTGGCGGAGAAGGTGGTGGCGGCTCCGGTGAACTTGGAGGTGACGTTGCCGGGGGTTCCGGTCCTTGATGCGCTTTCAGCCATTCAAGCTCCTTTTCGATTAATGCGAGAAGCTGTTGCACGAGTTGTTCCAACTGCTCTAGCGTCAGCTTCGTCATGTCCGGAGGAAGAGAGGGATTATCACCTCTGTCGGTCGGCGGTTCCGCATGATCGCCACCGCCGTCACCTCCTCCATGATCATGTCCATCATCTTTGGGATCACTATGTTCGGGTGGCTTTTCATCAGGCTTTGCACCAGGAGAAACATCGTCTGAACCTTTTGCACCGGTAGTTTGCGGTTCTGTCGTCGAGCCGAAGACATTGTCGAATTCCAGAATACCGTCATCTGATGTTTTTGCTTTATTGCTTTTGCGAGTATCAGTCAACAGAGATTTGTCTGCCATATCAACAAAATATGGACGAGAGCCTTTCGCCGACTCGCTCTTTATGTCGGCGCGATCGTTTCTAAAATCGAGCATTATTCAACCTCGAAAAGGCTAGTATTGACGAGCAACAAGAAAGGTTCCGCACCTGCTGTCTGCCTACAGCGTGTCCGGCAAAAGAGCAGTCAAAGCCGCGACGAGAGGCTAGGTTTCAAATGATAGGACGACTGCTGGTAACTGCATGAAATACAACCACAGCTGTGTGGCACTACCGTGGCGATTAGGTGGCGTTTTTGTGACACGAATAAAAACCTAGGTCGGACAGTGAGTTCCTTGCGCCGCATTATGTTCTTACTCTGCCTAGCCAAAGATCTAAGTGAGAACGGTCGACTACGTAACTTCCCCACTGCCAACAGCAGGATTCTGGGACATACTAAGGTCACCCCTTTCCATAGCAGGTCCGAATCATGGCTGATCGCAATGTCGAGCAACTGCATAGCTCTGGTGCTACCACAACGCGCTCTTGGATCGACGAATATGTCAAAGAAGTTTGGAACAAGCCAGAAAATCATTTAGTTGAAATTGGTATTGCCGGCATCGCGGCTGCAGCTTTTCTGCCAGTGGGACGCATGGGACTAAGAGCGCTCGGCGAGCGCCTTCCTGGAGCATCTGGGGCTTCAGGCGAGTCCTTAATGAGTGCCCGAGCGCTCAAATCGTCAGTAGATAAAGTACGAAGCCTTTCATATGAATTGGACAGCGGATTTTCCTCTTTGGTAGGAAAAATTGGTCCAAATGGTGAGCGCGTTATTGCCACAGCTGATGGAAATGCCTTTCGCTTGCACCCGTTGAAAGGGACATCCACTGACCCGCTTTACGCGCACGAACTTGTTTTGCCTCAGAGCACCGACAAGTTTACGGCACGGTATCTAATTGACTCTCAGCACACTAATTCATGGTCGACCGTAGATGCCCCGGCATGGCCAAATGGAAAAACCGGAATCTGGACAAACCTCGAAACCGCAGGCGTCGGCGTTCGTCCGTCAGCAAATCCTGGGATGAAACTGGAATACACAAGCGACATGAATCGACTGGCTATAACCGCGGACGAACGCATCAATATAACGCTTGATGCCGCTCTTGAAGGGCGAGCCAAAACAGTGGGACAGATTGCTGTTTCCAACCGTGCCGCCGGAATCACCATTGACGGTCCATCAGCTGTACGCAATGGTCACGGAGTGATCAGTATTCAAGATCTTGAATCGAAAGTTAGTCGCTCGCTCGCATACAACTACCCAGAAGTGCTGCCTGGCGGAACATTGCGGGTGTATCACGACTCAGCTGCCACCATCCGTCCGACCCTGCCCAATGACGTGCGCCATATGAGCAAGATCAATGGTCTGGTGCCAAGAGCTTAGTCGTTACTTCGTTGCCAGCGCCTTCACCGTGTTGACGATATGATTGGCGGAGATTCCTGCTTCATCCATCAATTCATCAGGCGTTCCTGAGCCGACCATCTTTTCGACGGCCAGACGAATCACCTTAGGCGGTGTCATCAGCTCAGGCAATTTCTTACCGCGAGCCGGAGAACCGAGATGCGCAAAGGCTTCCAACACCGCGTCTCCGAGCCCGCCTTGAGGCCAGTGGTCTTCGACAGTAATGATTGTTCCTGTCTCTTTGGCTGCAGTATGCAAGGATTTAGCATCAATCGGTTTGACCGAATAAGCATCGATGACTCTGACATCAATTCCTTGTCCCTTCAGCTCGTCGTAAGCCTTGAGCGCTTCATGCAGAGTGATGCCGCAAGCAACGATCGTTGCCACGTCATTTTTGGAACTCTTCACGACCTTGCTTCCGCCAATCGGAAACTCATCTTCATCACTATATAGAAGGCGTGTCTTTTCGCGTGTCGTGCGCATGTAGGAGATGCCTTGCAAGTCCACCATCTGCTTCACGAGTTGCACAGTGGAGAATCCATCGCTTGGATATAGCACGGTGCTTCCACCGACTGCTCTCATCATCGCCAGATCTTCCAGAGCCATTTGCGATGGTCCATCTTGCCCGATCGATACGCCGGCATGCGAGCCGCAAAGTTTGATTGTGGCGCGGCCGACTGCACCCATTCTGATGAAGTCATAGGCTCTGCTCAAGAAAGCTGCAAACGTCGAAGCAAACACCTTCTTGCCTCTGGTGTACAAACCAATCGCCGCACCAACCATGAGCTGCTCAGCGATGTACATTTCGAAATAGCGCTCCAAGTGAGTCTTGGCGAATTTCTCCGCGTACGTCGAGTTGGAAACTTCCGCATCAACCACGACAATGTCTTCATACGCATAACCCAATGCTTTGAGCGCATCACCATAGGCTTCGCGCGTTGACACAGGACCCGCGTATGCCGGAGCCTCGAACTTACCTGTAGTTTTCTTCGTTGCCTCTGTCGGTTTGGCTGGTTGATCGGGCTTTTGCACCTTCACTTCCAGATTGGAAATACCGCCGAGAATATCGATTGCTTCTTGTGCTTGCTCTTTGCTGAGCGGCTTGCCATGCCAGTTGTCTTTGTTGGCAGTCAACGGAATTCCGTGACCTTTTTCGGTCTTAGCAATAATCAGTGTCGGTTGTCCCTTCACTGAAATCGCCTGTCCATAAGCCTGATCGATTGCATCGATATCGTGACCATTGATTTCGATGGCGTTCCATCCGAAAGCGCGGGCGCGCGCAGCATATGTCTGCGAATCCCATCCAAGAGCCGTCTCGCCGCGCTGTCCAAGACGATTCATGTCGAGGATTGCAGTCAAGTTATCGAGCTTATAGTGAGAAGCACCTTGCATCGCCTCCCAAACGGAGCCTTCTGCCATTTCACTATCGCCCAAAAGCACCCAAGTTCTAAACGGCAACTTGTCCAAGTACTTGCCGGAGAGCGCCATTCCAACGCCCATCGCCAGACCTTGTCCAAGCGATCCGGTGGCAACATCTACCCAAGGGAGCACTTGAGGAACTGGGTGCCCTTCCAAGCGGCTACCCAACTTGCGCAACGACATCAACTCATCATCTTTGATAGCGCCGCAAGCCTTGTACATGGCATACAAAAGTGGCGCAGCATGTCCTTTCGAAAAGACCAGCCTGTCGTTGTACGCCAGCTGCGGCTGGCTGAAATCATACTTGAGATAGGAGACAGCGAGCACAGCCATGAGATCGGCCGCCGACATCGATGATGTCGGGTGACCCGAACCGGCTTCAGTTGTCGCTCTGATGCTGTCAATGCGCAACTGTTTCGCCAACTGTTGAATTGTCTGAACCTTTGGGGTTTGAACTTCTACCATGATCTCCTTCCTTCTGTTTAGGCTAGGCGGGCTGTGTAAAGACCAGGAACGCGCACCACTGCAGATCTACGCTAGCCAGGAGGTCGCATTAGACAGGCAATGAATTTGGCTGCCCAATATGCTAACCTCTCTCTCATTTATTTGCTAGCAGCCAGGCATGAGGGAGAACGCGTCCGATGTCAAAAGATAATGTTGCCTTGAAAGACCCGGAAGTCTCAAGCTATCGGCTACCTAAGGCTGTAGTGCCCGAGCGCTACGAGATTCGCTTGGCGCCGGACCTTGGCAATCAAACATTTTCCGGTAGCGAGGACATCCTCGTAAAGGTTCTAGAACCGACAAATTCCATCATTCTCAATTCAATTGAACTTGACATTCAAAATGCCACATTAATTCAGAACGGCGAAGAGCTGCAAGCCAAGATCGCGCTGGATACAGAAAATGAACGGCTCCATCTCGAATTCAACAAGATGATAAGAAGCGGCAGCGCAACCCTCAAAATCACTTTTAACGGCGCAATCAATGACAAATTGCATGGCTTTTACCGCAGCACATCAAAACTTTCTGACGGATCAACAAGAACCATCGCCTGCACCCAATTCGAACCAACCGACGCCAGAAGGGCATTCCCATGCTGGGACGAGCCAGATTTCAAAGCCACTTTCAAACTCACTTTGACTGTCGACAATAACCTTACTGCCATATCCAACACTGCAGTGGAGAGTGAAAAGGCTGTTGGGAACAATAAAAAAGAAATCTCCTTCAAAGAAACCATGAAAATGTCGACGTACATCGTCGCCTATGTGGTCGGTGATTTCGAAGGCACACAACCAAAGATGGTCGATGGAACCCCTGTCAGAATCTGGGCACCTCCCGGCAAGCTCAACCTAACTAAATTCGCAGAACAATCAGCATCGACAGCGCTGGCATTTTTCAATAAGTATTATGGAATTCCCTACCCCAGCGACAAGCTTGATTTCATCGCCATTCCCGACTTTGCTTTCGGGGCAATGGAAAATCTCGGCTGCGTCACTTTCCGCGAGAACGCACTGCTGGTTGACGAAAACACAGCCAGCCATGCAGAACTCGAACGAGTCGCCGACGTTATCGCACACGAAATCGCGCATATGTGGTTTGGCAATCTTGTCACTATGAAATGGTGGAACGGTCTGTGGCTCAACGAAGCATTTGCATCATTCATGCAGATTTTGGCAGTCGACGACTGGAAGCCTGAGTGGAGGCATTGGGAGACATTGGGCGTATCGCGAGCAAACGCGATGACCACAGACGGTTTGTTGAGCACGCGACCAATCGAATTTCCAGTCAGACGCCCCGAAGAAGCCGAGGCAATGTTTGACGTTCTCACTTATGAAAAGGGAGCATCAGTCTTACGAATGCTCGAACAGTACCTAGGTTCTGAAGTCTATCGCAAAGGCATCAACAAGTACCTCACGACCCACAAACACGATAACGCAGAGACAACAGATCTATTCGAAGCCATCGAAAAGGTCGCCGACCAACCAGTGAAATCGATGATGGATACTTGGATTTTCCAAGAAGGCTATCCACTCATTCGCGTCAAACGTGAATCGCCAAACGTGCTCAAGCTCGAGCAAGAACGCTTCCTCTATCGCAGAAAAGAAGCTCCACAAGAGTTTTCCGATGAAAAACAACGCGAGAAGATTTCGCTGCGCTTCCACGTGCCAATCATGTTGCGCGTAAAAACAGAGAAAGGCTACGTCAATAAGAAGGTTCTGCTGACAGAAGCATCCACCACTGTTTCCTTCGACAGCCCAGTCGATTGGGCAATCGTCAACGAGGGTGGGCATGGTTATTACCGCGTGCATTATTCGGCAGACCTGCTCGAAAAGATGCTTTCGCTTTTGCCGGAGAGTTTCAAAACCGTCACCGACAATGCAGAAGGCAAACCCCCACTAAATGGAACCCTTGCAATCGAACGTTTCAACCTCCTCAACGATATGTGGGCAGGCGCCTTAGCCGGATTGATCGACATCGATGCTTACTTCGGCTTGCTTGAATGCTTTAAGGATGAAACTGACAAGAACGCTTGGACAGTCATTCTTGGCTCATTGACATACATCGAGCGCGTAGTCGGACCATCCCAAAAAGCAAAAGCAAAATTCGCAGCGCAAGTCAGAAACTTGCTGTCGACTCAAGTCAAACGACTTGGATACGAACCGACGAAAGGTGAGGATGCGCTCACTGGGCAGCTTCGCGGCATGATTCTCGCTGCCGCCGGCGTCCTTGGCGAAGACAAGGAAGTGCTCGAAAAAGTAAAACCGCTCTTCGAAAAATACAAGAAGGATAAGACTTCTATTCACAAAGACGTTGCACCAGCTGTGATATCAGTGCTCGCATCCCACGGGGATGAAAAACTCTACGAAGAGTTCGAGAAGCTGCACAAAACCGCAGACAGCCCGCAAGAAGAAGATCGATACATGTACGCCTTTGCAATGTTCAAATCACCTAAACTTCTCACCAAAACAATGGAGAAGACAATCAACGGTGAAGTGCGCACGCAAAATGCACCATTTCTTGCGCGTTCAGTGATGTTCAACGTTCACGGACGAGAAGTCGCTTGGGAGTTCGTCAAGAAAAACTGGAGCACAATGCACAAGATGTTCCCCACCGTATCTATGGCGCGCATGTGTGAGGGCATAACTGCATTGGTTGAGGACAATCTACTCAAAGATGCCGAAGATTTCTTCGCGAATAATGCACCCAAACAAGCAGCCAAGACAATTGACCAACATCTAGAAAAGCTCAAGATTGCCGTCGCATTGAAGAAGAGATCAGAACTCTAGACACAGGGAAAAATTGATGCGGAAACGAGCTCGAACAATCGGCGCCGCCGCCGTTTCGGCCCTACTTGCGAGCATGAGCATTGCCGCAACAAATCCGGCGCTTGCTCAAACGCAAGAAGAGATCGACCTGGCTACCAAAATATTGAAGCGACCGCAAACCAAGAGCTCCACACTGTCGTTTTTCGCTGGTGTCGCTCTCGGAATGAAAGACTACGCGAAGGCGATTGAGTACTACGAAAAAATGTGCGCGCTCTATGAGCTCGATGATGGACCATTGTCGTGCAAGCTTGCATGGGCTTGTGCTAAACAGGCGGAATGCGAGAAGCTCCTGGGGCACACACAGAAGGCGACCGATCTGGTAAGCAAATCGCGTTCGATTATGGCGAGCTGGAAAGAGCCTCCGAAAGGATTTGAAGAGTATCTAGAAGAAGCGAAGCGCCTCTGCGACTCAGTTAGTGAGAAGGGCGATGCCACAGCGGTATCAGAAACAACGAAAGTTGCAAACGCCATTCGTGGCAAGCAATCGATGATAGAGGCGCAGAAAGCAACTGTCGCACTTCGCAGCGGAAATCTCGAAGAGGCAATCGCTCACTTCAATGCTGGAATTGATGCCTGCGAAATACCGGAAGAAGACAGTTTCCGTGCACTTATGATGGTGAAGTTGGGAGATCTCTTAATTGCACACAAAGAGTTAGAAGCAGCAGAAACTGTTTTCAATGACGTTGAGAAGGTCGAGACCAGAAGCCCCAAAGCAGTCGACCCGCTCGATCGAATTTCGGTTGAGCGAGGACTTGCCGCAGTCAAACTCAAGCAGGGCAAGACCGAAGAATCGGAGAAGATGCTTCTTCACGCTCTCGGACTCTACAAAAATGTAGAACCCCAAGAGAAAAAATTTCGCGCCACTTGGTTGATCGAAATGATAACTACCAGAGTAATTCTTGCCGCTTTATATCAGACTACAGATAGAAAAGAAAAAGCTGATCAAGAAAGAGAACTAATCAAATCTCTCGAAAAAGAGCATGAGGAAATCATGCGAAGTTTGGAATAGTTTTGTCGCAGATTCTGAGCTTCGAAGTTGTTGACGCGACCTGACCAAGCGGGCCGATTTGAATCGCCTGGAATGCGCTATCCGCAAACCTTCGTAGGTATATCTCCGTCAGCTCCCGCGGAAAGCTCCAAAAATGAAGTCCACCAGTCCGCCAACGAATTCGATCGAACTCTAGCATTTAGCGCAATCATACGACGATATCTGTCGGCGCGACCTACGCGAAGACAACGTGCGATAGATGCAGCAAATGCTGCTCTGTCATTTACTTCAATCGGAATACAGTGCTCTCCAATCTCGGTGTAAACACCAGCATTGCTGGATAATGCGAGTACTCCCGGGTTTTCCGTTTGGCAGGCTATAAATTCCTTCGCTGTCAAATTCAAACCATCGCGAACCGGGCTGACAATCATTGCTGCTGCGTGCTTGTATATCGAAGCAAGTTCCAATGCATTTAGTGGCTCATGAATCCATTCGATTGGGCACCAGCTGCCGGACGACCACCGCGAATTGATGGCTTGCGAAAGTTGCTGACAAGATCGCCAATACTGATCGAACTCCGACAAGCCGCTGCGAGACTTAGAACCAACTTGAAGAAAGCGCACTTGTCCTCTAAATTGAGGATAAGACGAGCAGAACTCGTCAATTGCTGAGAGTCTTTCAAGAACTCCTTTGGTATAGTCACAGCGATCAACAGACAAAATGTACGGGAGATTGTTGGAGTTTTTCGAAATCCAACTGTCGATAGAATAAGGAGGCGGCAGGTCTTCCGCCAAGTTTTGCCAGTAAAGAGAGTCTAATCCAAGTGGAGCAACAACAACACTTGTTGTTTGCTCTCCCGATCCAATTCTGTCAGGCGTGGTCACCGTGTCAGCATGGAAATGAACTTTTGCATTCGGCAAATTCGTTTGGACGAATTTCAGAAAATTCGTCTTGTACTCTTCCGTATGAAACCCAATGCTGTTGGCGTGAAGCAACGAGCTGGCAATTTCGCACAGTTGGTGAGTGTGTTCGGGATTTACAGAAACCGGCCATGGAATATGCCAGAAAAGGAGGGTGCGTTTTGAACCACGCAAATAGAGTGGAACCAATGCGAACTGATAGTCATTGACGAAGTGGCTATCAGAGTCCTCGACCGGCGTTCGGAGCCCGAATGAAACTACCGAATTGAGATTTTTATAGGATTGACGCTCATATTCATTGTAGATTGCATAAGCCGGCATATCGTGAAGAACGGGCCATAGAAAGTTATTGCAATAGCGATAGTGGTTCTCGATCAGAGTTCTATCCAATTTGACTTTTGGCAGGGCACTATGAAAATTTGGATCCCAGCGCTGGAGCGCACCGTCATCCAGAAACCACCAATCAATTGGGTCCTGATTCGGTTGTGCCATTTCAAAAATACGAGTCAGCGTTGATGAAACGCCGCCAGCCGCATTGGGACCTCTGTATGAAATTAGACGCAAATTTTCACGCTCCATTTGGACACGAGCGATACCGAAATGTCGCTAGACATGGTTACGATAACTAGCATAATCCAAAGTGTTTTCATAAAGCTTTCAGTAGTGCATGCAACCAATCCTTTCAATTGCGTTTCAATTCAGGAGCGCTATTTGAAAGACTCTGAAACCAGATGCGGTACCAAACTCATTCAATTACCTCTTTGAGCGTTCTTTTTTCTTTCAGAACGCGGAGATTTTGGCATGTTCTTTTCCAAAATTCCAACAATAAGCAACAGGAAGGCAGCCAATCTAATGTAGTTAGCGTAAGGAGCGAAGTTCGCCTGATCGCCGCATAAAAACACAGCGGCTTCACAAAAACATTCCGTATCTTCATCGAAAATCTTTTGAAAGACCTACAAAACCTGGATGCGCCAAGAAACTTGACAGGCTTTTGAAACCTTAGCCACCTATACTAAAAGCGTGACGTCAGGTCAAATGCTTGTTTCAAATCGAAGTAATGTTATTGGTATGGGCTGCTCTTGGACTTCTGATCCTAGGAGGTCTCTATATGCTTTCCTGTCTGCAGAAAAGCCATTCAAACGAGTAATCAATACTTTTGCGTTGCTGCGAGTAATTCGAATCTGACGCCGGAAATGATATCAGTGCTCGATTTTATCGACTTCAATAAATCGTCTGGCATCTTCAAGAAAGTTGCCACCCCACAGCGTGAATTTCTGACCCGAGTTCAATCGCACGTCCACAGTCGACACCCAGAGCTGTTTTCGTTGACTCACACTTTGAATGGCATGCCATGGAATTCTAAGCGGTGGGTGAAACGGTCGAAACAAAAACAAAGGCCCAGTTTTGAGGTACAGACCATCAGGCGCCGTTCCAACCCATAAACAACCCTTGTAGCTTACGATTCCCACCATTCCTGATTGGCAAGCCCTCCATGCGGCATCAGAGCTGTCATCACAGCTGTAACTCTCTGCAAGCTGTGCCCAACCACCAAGGCGCGACAAAATGAAAAGAGCTCCAACCCACATAAGCGGGAAGAACAGCGGAAAAAGCATCAGCGGAAAAGGAAACGACGGGTCCATTTATAGTCCTTCTATTTGATCACCAGCTTTCACGTGACAGTTTAGCGTTGTCCAGCTTGCGCATTTTCACGACTTTGAGCATACAAGAACGCAAGAATTCCCGCTGGGTATGCCTGGCGTTCAAGCAGATTATCCATGTACCATCCGTAGTCTCTGCTTCCAAAACGAGTCACCTTCTTATCCAACACTTTCACCTGAGCATCCATGATTTCTTTCACCCGCAATACAACGCTATCTTCCAGCCCTGGTCTAGGCGATAGTCGAGGCTTGCTTTCAATCAATACACCGTCACCGGAAACATTGAAGACTGGTTCGTCATTGAGTATCGACACTTGTTGAAGTTTTCCAGCAGCATTCGGAGCTGCCTTGTCAGACACATCTCCTCTCTTGCCGGGAACCGATTGCGGTTTTGCATCGGGTCCAAACGTTACCTTACCGTCGCCAAGCCGAGTTGATGGTTTGGTATCAAGATCTTTTCTACCAGGCTTCAAATCAGGCTGTCCTTTCTTAGAATCTCTCAGAGCATGGAGAATTCCAAGATCAGCGCTCGATTGTTTGAGTGTTACAGGCGGCTCAACGTTCGCGTCTTGTGCCAGTCTAACAAGCTCTCTCGGCACTCTCTTGAAGCCAAAATCAGAAAGAAGCTTATCCGGCTGATACAATGCGGTCTGCAGAATCGAGTACACATCGAAGTGATGCAAGTTGTTCGCAGTGTTAAACAGGTTACTGCTCTGAGTTCTTGTCTTTTTGGCATCAGCATCCCACGGATGTTCATGATAGTTATCGGTGGCATATTCAATAGCCTTTGCAGCTTTCAGTTCATCAGGAGTTAATCGGACACCATCACGAGTCTTAAGAACAGACTGGAGAAACTGATCTGTCAAGGCATCATTAATTTCAGGATTGCCTCGATCTTGCGGATTCTTTTCCAGAAAATCACGAAGCGCGCGATATCGAAGTTGCACGATGTCTAGTTCGGTCGGATGTTTTCCCACACCAAGCTCATCTGCGTACATTCGCAGCCTGAGGTAGTCCTGGGTGAGGTGAATCAACTCGTGAAAAGTCAAACCTATTTGACCACCTGTGACCGCCGGAGAGTCCATTACCTTGCCTCTTATCCTCAAGGTCCCATTTCCATATCCAGCATCACCAGGTAAACTCTCTGAACTCTGCACTGTAATTTCAGGAAGATTGTTTGCTCGCAGGAACTCATTTACAGCTTTCTCTATGGTCTGTGTTCTGGCATTGCGTGCATCAACAAGCTGCTTGTAAGTTGCATCTCGCTCGGCTACAGCAGCTTTTGACCGCTCAACTGCTTCGATCACACTCGGATGGTCACGCCATGTTGTATGGAAGCCTCCATCATCAGTGCGCGTTCGAACTTCCGTACGATTGTTCCTGTGTTCATCCTGAAGGCGTAATGAAGCCTCGAAACGTGAGTCGACTTCTTTTTGGCCAGCCTCGTAACGACGTTGCAGCTCAGGCAAGTTATCGTTCTTCCAGTTTTCGGTTGCCTTTGTGAAACCGTCGACAAAACTGGTGATTGAACGCTCATTGACCAGCGGGTTGTTGGAAAGTTTTTGCAGACGTCCGATCAACTGCACTCTGTCCAACGCACTAAAGTCTGAAAGTCCAATTTGAAACTTATGTCTCGATGCGGGCGCAGCATCGGAAGATGCATCTGTCTTTTGAGCTTCAGGCGCTGTCTTCTTGGAGCGCAATCCAAGTTTGTCCTGCATGTGCGTAAGAGCAAGTCCTGCACGCTCCATTGGGGTTTGTTTCTGCAACCAAGTGATGTAGTGATCACCACTCGACTTTCCATCAAAACGGCGTGCAACAAACTCTTCGATTGCGGGCAACGATGATTTTTCTTGATGCAATCGCATGAAGTTACCGGTACCAGCACTCATTGCAGCGCCGGTAAAGGCCATGGAATAGGATGATGTGACCAAATCTTTTGCAGTGAACGTATGATTATTCACGACTGAATCGGCAACTGTAGAAACGGCACCAGCACCGGCGCCAGACACGCCGGCATTGAATACGTTGGAGACGATTCCAGTGCCGGTGTATCCAGTTAGAACGCGACTCATTCCGTGAAGAGAAGCCATTGTCGCACCGCTGACTACGCCTTGGCGAACTCGTTGCCCTATAAAATCATCTTGACCGTGACTCGGTTCAAAAACGGCACCTTGTACAAATCCAGCGGCCGTTGCCTCAGCCAGACTGTATCTAGCAAGAACGGTTGATGCCGGTGCAGCGGACATTGTGATCATTGGAGTTTCAAGAAGCCGAGATGCTACAGGACGCGTGATCGCCATCGCACCGATGAAGGGAACCACTGCACCTACACCAGAAGCAACCTGCTCTGCATGCCATCTTGCCGAGCCGAACTCGGCGGAGACAGGGGCTTCCATGAATTGAGTCGCTTGCTCCAGACTTGTTCCTGAAACGTGATCGACAGCCTGCGCAAGGGCAGTTACCGGCTTTTGAATCGCCGCAAAACCAAAGTGCTGGGCGCAATCTATTGCCCAATTTTCATTTGGCTGTTGCCTATCATCTGCACGCGATTGAGTGTCGCGAGCTGCATGAGCTTCTGTCATAAATTCCAGGGAGTTGGAGAGGTGGGCCTGAGCTTTAATCTAGAGGCCAATCCGATCACTGTCAGTGGGAATTCCCGCATCAAAGTATTAACTTTTGACCGAGAACAAAATTAGAACACCTTTTGCTTTTTCAGTGCATTTCTCTGGACTGCTATGATCCACCTGTTCTTGCTTGGCGATAGAACAAACACGGACCTGCGCAGTGACAGACGAAACTGGATTGATTGAAGACAAAACTCATGCAGGTCCGGTTGATCCTGCGGCTCTTGCAGACCTCGAAAAGCGACATCCTCTCGATTCGAGCTATCGACAGTTGCTAGATCGCCTTCATGGAGGAATCCCTCTAAGGCAGTTCATTAAGGGGCATCGCTGTCGTATCGGACGTTTCCTAACTATACTCAATTCGCGATCGAAGCTAGAGGGCGCATTTCAGCCTCATTTCGATCAATCTAATACCGATTGCAGAGTAGTACGAAGCATCGCGGCTCAAATCGATACTGAGTGTGCTACGAGCCGAGGACTATTCTATGGGCAGAGACTACTGCCCTTTGCTGCTCTTTATGTAGGCGAGCATCATCCGGACGAGATGTGCCTGGACAGAGCCTACGTGGATCTCCTTTGCTTTGACTATGGCACCGGCAGCCTGCGTCCACCTATTGTCGTTTGGCACGCCGAAGACGCCGCGGAAGCTTACGAAGACTGGCTTGGAGATGACTGCCCTCGAGAAGAAGAAGATCCAGAAACTCCAGCAGTCGATTACGACAACTTTACGAAGAGGATTGCCGACGATTTCGATGAGTTTTTGAAGATGGTGCAGTCGCATCGTGATTAGCGCACGGATGGTGATCATGCAGCAAGTGATCACTTTTTGCGGGACGTGATCTCGCGTCACGTGATCTCGCGGCGCGTGATCTCGCGTCCACGTGATCTCGCGTCACGTGATCACGAAATTCGTGTCCCATTCGCTGCATTGATCTCGCAGGACGTGATCACACCTCATACGACTTTCTCTTCTAGAACATACCTGTTGCTCAGCTAGCTAACTGCCGGCTTCGGGTGGTTTCGGCTGGTCCGCTCCAGGAATTCTCGGCGGCACCGTCCATCCCAACTCCACAAGTGCCTCGTCAAATGTAACGCCATTTTTCTTTGCGTAACTGATCGCGATCATCGCTTGCTCGAAATGCAAGAAACCTTCTCGCAAAAGAAACTGCGCACGCAAAGCCGCATGGAGAGTCGGTTCATCAACCATTCCGGTGACGAGCAGCATCTTGCCGAGCAAAGCTGAGTTGCGCGAGCTCGTGTCTATTGCACTACGAATATCAGCATCGGTAACGATATCTGCGCCCTTCAACACCTCTTCCAATCGCATCGATTGATCGACGCTCAATTCTCGCGATCCCAATTCAGCGACTGCTTGCGAAATAGGAACTTGATGCACCGCGATGCGCCTCAAGGCTTCGCTTGCTAGAAGCGCATTTAGGGTTCCATTCGATACCATCTCTTGCAACTTCAAGGCAGCATCGAGAATTTGTTTGGTGATGTAGCCGCTTTCGACAAGCACCTTGCCGACCGGCATTTCGCGAGTCAGACCAAGCTCCAGTGCGTTCATCAAATCTGATTCGTTGATCAATCCGGACAAAACAAACAACTCGCCGAGCTTCACTGTCTGGCGTGTTGGCGGACGATAGAAACCGTGATCGATGAGCGATACTTCGATACTTACGCGGCGGCGGCGAGCCGAACGCAATCCTTCAATTGCTTGCTCTTTCGTCACCTTGCCGTCACGCACCATGACCTGCGCAGTAAGCGCGGCAGAGAGCAATTCGTCAGTCAATGCTTGTGTCAAAACCAAAATTCGCCCCAACGGCAACCCGGTTTCCTGGCTGGTTTTGAGCCCCTCTGCCATCTGAGCCTCGGTGACCAATTCAGCCGCCGAGAGCAGCTCTCCAAGCTTTGCCGTCTGCACCTTTTGGTTTCCCACCCAGCCGACCCGTCTGAGTGTCTGCTCGAAGGTCAGACCTTCTTTAGCCACCAACGACAGCACCTTTCCAGCAGTCAGAATGTCCATCTGATTGTCTTTCAAAAGCGACTGCACCTGCACGGCGGCTTGCAAATCGAGGTCAGTCAAATAGCCGGACATGATCAACACACGTCCTATGGGAAGCCCGGTCTCACCCGCGACTTGAATCGCATTAGCCAGCTCATCCGATTTCAAGATGCCAACTTGCGTCAGCAGGTCACCAAGTTTTATGGAGGAGTATTCGGTCAACGACTTCTCGCTTTCGGCGCTTTAAGTTGGGTTCGACTTTCACGCAACATAATTACATGTTTCTCCCAAGCAGCAAAGCAGATGTCACCAGGTGAAATTGAGGTAATGAGGTATTTGCCCACTCTTCGCTGTTCTTTACAAAACTCTGCAAAGGGCGCTTGGAGCAAATGCAAAGCGAGCGTGCGCAGCGCAAAAGCGTAGCTTGGGCAACTCCTCAACTATGGTTCAAGCGGGTCGCTCAGACAGGTTGTAACAGCAAAAAACTTACCCCCAAGGGGATTCGAACCCCTGCCGCCTCCGTGAAAGGGAGGTGTCCTAGGCCTCTAGACGATGGGGGCACAGCACCACGGCGTTTTGGAAGAATAACAAACGGCGGCGAGCAGTGTCAACTCGACCTACCCGGAGCCGGCTTCATAAAAATCTTTTGCATTGGTCTCACGCTGGGTAATTTTCGTACGGACCGGTTTTCAATATATGGGCGGTTTGCGTGTATCATTTTCGATCTGCCTATGTGAGCGCTACGGTCTGATGCAACCGCGGTACAGAACCTTCAACAACTTTTTGCGCGAGTATTTCGGCGCGCGCGTTTATCGCGTGCCTATCGACGCGGGGTTTACTTGCCCAAACCGAGACGGTGTACGCGCATTTGGCGGCTGCACATTTTGCGACGAACGCGGCTCCGGCGCGCCTACCATAGATGTGCGCCTAGACGTGCAAAATCAAGTGCGGCGCGGCATCAACCGTGCCAGGCAAAGATACAAAGCCCAAAAGTTTATGGCTTACTTTCAAGCGTTCAGCAACACCTATGCGCCCGAGGCTGTGCTGAAGAGCCTCTACGACGTGGCGCTCGAACCCGAAGACATGGTTGGACTGTGCGTCGGCACGCGCCCCGACTGTGTGCCCGACAACATTCTCGATCTGCTTGCCGAGTACAACGAACGCACATTTGTCTGGTTGGAATTGGGGTTGCAGAGCGGCAAGAACAAGACTTTGGAACTGATCAACCGCGGTCACACCGCAGAAGAATTTTTTGATGCAGCCGAAAGAGCAAAGAGCAAAGGGCTGAGAGTGGCTACACATCTAATCTTTGGCTTGCCTGACGAAAGCGAAGAAGAGATGCTTGAGACAGTGCGCAAGGTTGCTCAAACCGGCATAGATGCAATAAAGATTCATCAGCTGTGCGTTTATAAGGGAACGCCGATGGAGGACGACTACAAGGCGGGGAGATTGCCCTTATTGGATGAAGATCGCTACATTCAATTGGTTTGTGATTCGCTCGAACTCTTGCCGCCAGAGATGGTGATTATGCGCCTAGTCGCAGAGGGAAGCGAGGACGAAATCATCGCGCCCAAATGGGCATTCGAAAAGCGCCGCGTGATGGAACGCATCGATTCCGAACTCGAGCGACGCGGAACTGAGCAAGGTTCCAAATTTGTGCGGCAAGAAAGGGTGACAAGAGCATCCGAACTGACTTTGGCGTAGAGTCTTCACGGCTTAAAAAAGTCGAGAGGCACGCTGGTGTGTTGAATGGTGTCCACCAACTGACAATTGGGCAGAGCTCTACGCAGATGATAGACGCCCAGTGGAGTCAGTTTCTCAAAACTCACCGTCAACTGCCGCAACTTCGGCAAGCCTTTTAGCTTTTTCAGACCTTCGACGGTCACGGAGGTGAAAGACAGATCGATAAGTTCAAGAGTTGGCATCGCCACCAATGCTGCCATCCCTTTGTCGGTAATTTTGTTGTTCTTTCCTATCTTCAGTTCGACTAGGGCGGGCATTCCTTTCAAATCGGCCAAGTCGCTGTCACCAATACCGGTACTAAAGAGATCAATCTTCCGGACCTTTTTTAATCTCGGAAGCTTTTTAAAGCAACCAGGCTTGAAATCATTACTAGAAAGAAGTAAGACGTGAAGCTCATCCCAGCCCTTGAAGGCGCCAAACCCATCACCGCGAATTTGCGTTCGCGCCGCTTTGAAAAATCGCACTTTCTTCAAAGGACTCAAAGAAGTCAAACCACGATCGGCTATATCGGTACTGTCCAAATCAAGACGCTCACACTCTGTCAATCCGCTCAGGTTTGGAAATTGGTCGTCCTCCACTTCTTGTAATCGGAATCTGACTGCTTTGATCGGTTTTGGATTCAAGGACTTCAAAAATGACAAATCGTCTATGACGGCGTTTCCCACGTCAAATTGCAGTTTTGTGCCTGGCGGGACCTTCACGTCACCTCGTGCAACCGCAAACAATGTAGCGGGCACATCGCCTTGGTTGAGATCCGCATTTGGAGCAATTGCAAAAAGCTTTCCGCAATTCTTGTTTGGAAACGACAAGATGATTGAAGGTTGTGACGGCCTAGGTTGTGACGGCTTAGCCTGAGAGGCTTGCACGAGACATCCGAAAAAAGAAATGGAAACAACTAACAGAGTAATGAGAGATTTCAATTCGCTCAGCTTTTGAAAAGCATGGCTAGTTTTTGCAGAGCATTGCTGCTCCAATAGTTCCAGCATAGTCTCCAAGCTCTGCTCGTACAATCTCTATCTTACGTGCCGGAATGAGAAGCGCGCGGCGTTGGGCTTCTTGTGCGGCGATTTCAAAGTAAAGATCGACGGCTTCGACGACACCGCCGCCGATGATGATTCGCCGCGGGTTGTAGAAGTTCATGATTGTGGCCAGGCCAACACCCATAAACTCCGCCGCTTCCACAACTGCATTGTGCACAACAGGATCGCCAGCTTCCAGCGCTTGCGCCAATGCCTTGGAACGCAAAATGCCTTTTGCCATGTCGACTTTGTCACTGAGCTGAGATTGGGCGCCACGATTCATTTCGCAAACAATGCTTTTGGCAATCGCCGTTCGTGATGCATACGCTTCCAAGCAGCCAAAGGCGCCGCATCCACATTGACGGCCGTCCGGATAAAGGATGATGTGTCCGATTTCACCGGCCGTGCCAGTGGCTCCGTAATACATGCGTCCGTCTCGCACTATTCCTGAGCCTATGCCCGTTCCTACAAAAATGCAGACGAAATTATCACAGTTCCTGCCGGCACCAAAGTGAAGTTCGCCAAGTGTAGCGACTTCTACATCGTTGCCCAGCTTTGCCGGTACTTGATAGCGCTCGGTAAGCGGTTGAGTGATTGGAAAATCCTGCACGCCGATGTTTACCGCATTGAGCAAAACGCCTTTGTCTCGATTGACCATGCCGGCTGCACCGATTCCGATGCCCGCTACTTTCTTGAGTTCGACATTAGCTTCAGAAAGCGCGTCATCTACCACCGTCATGATGCGCTTGAGAAGATCGCCTTGGTCCTGGGGCTTCGTCTTTTTCTTTGAGACTGCAACCAGTTTGCCGTTGTCGATGTTGACCACCGCAGCAAGGGTTTTCGTACCGCCGAAATCTACGCCTATGGCATACTTATCGCCCATCTCCCCCCCAAACTCGCAATCTCGAGAATTATACTGTGTCTCGAATTAGTTTTTGGTGTCGATCGAGTCCACTGATTACTATGGCAACAGCTTAAATTTCGGTATTCGTCTTAGAAATTTGCCAGTCCACGAATCGCCGCTATGGGGCGGGGCGACATCTCCTTTTTCTTCGTGCGCATCATCTTTTTTATTGTGCGAGAAGAACTTGCGCGACTCCTTTTTCTCTGAGTCTCGCTTCAAAACATCTTTTTTATGCTTCTGAGAGCCCTTAAACTGCGCATTTTCAACGGCAGGCGCTTCCAATGCAGGTGCGACCCCAGACGTGGATGTCCCCACATCGACATCATCAGGAACGACCGTCATCATCGACTCTTGCTCGATTACGCGATTCATGTCGGCTGGGCTCATTCCCAAGAGTCCATCCATACCGTCTTCGACTTTCCAGCCTGCAAGGGTGTTCTCGGCAGTGGCAAAATCGGTGAGATCGATGTGCGGTCTGTACGTGCAGTTGATGCAACGCTCTTGCGAGGCAGCTGCATTGAGATCAAATATTGCAAGCGTGCTCGCTACACGGCGTTGACTTGTTTTGGCATTGCGCGTGACAGTAGCTCCGTTAACAACCATCGTCGTCGAACCGCCGCCATCAAGGTTCATCGCCTCGGTGCAGCCCAACTTCTGAAACATCTTCGCCACGTCCCACAAAGTATGCGGACCTTCAACGGTTACCATAATCAAGTGATTGTCGGCAGTAACACCACATGCGGTGCGGTGCGTAATACTGCTGCTCGTCCAGCCGCTGCGGAAATGCTCGCCTTTGAGATCCATGACGATCTTGCCGTTACGCAAAAGCATGGGGCCGCCGCTGACGCTCTGGGCAACATCGTTCCAACTTTGAGGATTCGTCTTCCAGCTCATATAGACGCGATCGCCGCGCTCCAGCTTAGATATCGAGCCGCCTTTGGAATCGGAAAGGACATAACCACCCCAAGGAATTTCCATGTAGCGATCGGCTTTGTCGACAATCTCGCCTTGTGGTGAAACGGCAACCAATGCGCCGTCGTAAGGAAGTTTCACGGCGTTGCCCCATCTGCGGGTATAAGCAACCAAGCGAGAACCAGTGCGACGGGGTTGATTGATGTTGTTTACCCATATGGTAGGAACATCCTCTCTGGAGGTCGTCAAAATGCCGTGCAAATTCAATCGATCGATGCGTACGAAACCACTTTGCGTAATGCCTAGAGATACACGATCGAAGATGGGCCCAGACACCCATTCTCCGTCGATCTTCAATGTTCCTAACGGCGTTCCGTCAGTCTTGAAATAGTTAGCATTGACCGCGGCAAGGGCACGTGTTTCACGAGCATGATCTTCAACGTCTTTGAGCCTGTTGAATGAGTCGCCGGCCAGGACCGCCCTCACCTTGACCGAAGAGCGCCCCATGTCTACATCTACCAAGTTGATCGTCAAAGGCGATCTGACGAATTTGTGCACCACCCCTGGTGCCAATGTGTGACTCGACATTCTCTCGATGAGGTTTTGCGGCGGAATCGCTCTGGCTCTAGGTTTTGGCTGAGCTGCGGCACGAGCAGATTTTACGCCCTTGACCTTTTTTCCTCTTTTGCCGCCGCGCTGAATTGCGACTTGTCTTGCTGAGGAGCCTCTCGTTAAAGTGCGACCGACAAAACGGCGATAATTGCGATTTCGTCCCGACGCTCGCGACGCTACGCTCGGGTGCAAACCAGGCACACCAACCGCGCCGGCGGTCTGCCCAGAAAGAGCTTCAGCCGGCAAAAGAGCGGCTGACATCATGAAGGAACCCAGCAAAAATGCACACGCGGTATTAATTACGTTACGAACTGGTAACCGTGGGGATTCCGTTTTGTGCATTAAGCAAAGAGCTCCTTGAGTCTATACACCTAAGGCTTTGTACCCATTCTTACTCATGACTAACCAAATTTGCAAATTAGATCTGGGTTTCAACCAGCTTCACAACTAGGTTTTCAGGCGCTGCAAAGACAGAGCTGCGCATACAGGACTTTCGAAGGTCCGGCAACCATGCGGAAAGTAACACGCCTTGATATCCAAAACATATACGACTACTGTCGCAAAATTAGGCGGTGCTTCATTTTTTAGAGGCGAGATAACGCTCCGTATATGCTTGAACAGCCGCCTGCCGCTCGGCTTCGGGCATCAACGGAAAACCCATTTCTATGCGGGTTTCGAGATAGCCTCTGGCCACTTTTTCCGACAACTTTCTAATTTTAAAAATTATATCCATCCGCTCGTCACGTCCGAGTACGCCGCGGGCGTCAAGCAAGTTGAAAACGTGTGAGCATTTCAATATTTGCTCGTATGCCGGAAGCACGAGTTTGATGTCCAAAAGCCGCCTGGCCTCTGCCTCATGCTTTGAAAACAGCAGGTGCAGAAGTTCGGGATCGCTTTGTTGGAAGTTGTAAGTCGACTGCTCCACTTCGTTGCGATGATAGAGCTCGCCGTAAGTTACGGTATCGTTCCACTTGAGTTCGAAAATACTTTCCACATTCTGCAAATACATGGAAAGCCGCTCGATACCATAGGTTATCTCGGCAGCAACTGGTTTGACATCGAGTCCGCCCGCTTGCTGGAAGTATGTGAACTGCGTGATTTCCAGCCCATTGAGCCAGACTTCCCAACCCACGCCCCAGGCGCCGAGCGTTGGAGATTCCCAATTGTCTTCGACGAATCGAATGTCGTGATCGAGGGCATTGATACCCAACGATTTCAGGCTCTCCAAGTAGAGTTCTTGCACATTGTCCGGCGACGGTTTGAGAATAACTTGATACTGAAAGTAGTGCTGAAGACGGTTCGGATTTTCACCGTAGCGTCCGTCTGTAGGACGACGGCAAGCGTCTGCACAAGCCATGTTCCATGGCTCCGGCCCGATCACTCGCAAAAACGTGCCCGGACTCATCGTCGAAGCACCTTTCTCGACATCAAAAGCTTGCATCACGACACAACCACGTTTGCCCCAAAAATCATTGAGGGCGTGGATAACTTGTTGAAATGTAAGTGCCATATCTAAATTCGGGCCTCAAATGGTCACGGGCATTCTCGAATAGGTGGCGTACAAAAATAGCCAAGCCAACTCAGGAATGGCCGCACGAGTGTGTGCGGGAAGAACGATTCAGTTTAACATAAGGCACCTTCGACCTGCCAAGAAGCTACTGACTGGTTCAATTCAGAAAGTCGGCGGTTACATTAGTCTTAAGCAGTTCTACCGATATCGGTATAAAAAAGCCACGGTTGAAAAGGAAAATTCGAACCAAATTACCCTTGTATGTCTAAAAAGCTTTCGAGGCGGGCATAAAACCTGCTGGCATGCAGGAGGGTTGTGGATTCCTTTTGGGCAAGATTCCTGCTTCCATTGGTTGCTGCCGGGGCATTTTTGCAAACAAGGGAACAATCAACCTACAAAGCTCTTGTCTGAGCGACTGATAAGCAGAAGCAACAGGACTCCCTTCCGAAAACGAAAAGAGGTCATCTTTTGAAGAGTTCACCACAAGCAGGCGGCAAGGAAGACGCCACTCGCATCACCGATACAAGGAGCGACGAGGTCAAGGAGCTCTCTCCAAAGCTTCAAGCGCTCCTCGACAACATCAACAGCGTGCTGGTCGGTCAGACACAGGCTACAAGACTCTCGGTTATCGCCTTCCTTTCCGGCGGTCATGCGTTGATCGAAGACGTACCCGGAGTTGGAAAGACTCTTCTTGCAAAGACGCTGGCGATGTCGGTTCACGCCAAGTTCAAACGAATTCAGTGTACGCCTGACCTTCTGCCCTCGGACGTTTGCGGAGTCAGCATTTTCGAGGCTAAGGAAGGAACATTCAAGTTCATGCCCGGGCCCATTTTCACAAACATTTTGCTGGCAGACGAAATCAACCGCGCCACGCCGCGTACGCAGTCAAGCCTTTTGGAAGCCATGGAAGAAAACCAGGTCACCACAGATGGTGCCACCCGAAAACTGCCGGAATTGTTTTTCGTGATTGCCACGGAAAACCCGATTGAATATCACGGTACATTCCCACTGCCTGAAGCGCAGCTCGACCGATTCATGATCTCGCTGTCGCTCGGTTATCCAAAACCGCACCAAGAAATCGAGATTTTGGACAAGACACTGGATGAAGGATCTTTCTCGGTCGATGCAGTTTTAACCGAAGAGGAAGTTTTACAAGCAAGAGTAGCGATAAAATCAGTATTTGTAGACCCTTCGATCAAGGACTATATCGTCTCCATCGTCAACGCCACCCGCAAGCACCCGTCAATCGTCCTGGGTGTCAGTCCGCGGGGAAGCCAGCTCTTGATGCGCGCCTGTCAGGCAGCTGCTTTCATTGACGGCAGAGAGTTCGTAAAACCGGATGACGTGAAGCTACTGGCCCCATATGTTCTGGGTCATCGCATCATCCCCAAGATTAGAGACAACCGGGTAAGTCATGCACAGCTTATTGAAAGAGTCCTCGAAGAAGTCCCCGTTCCAGTCTAGGTTTACGGCCACCACGATTGCTCGGGAGTGGGGTCTAAAGGGGCTGAAACTTTCGATGGCCGGCGGCAATACCAGCCTAGTTTTAGAACCACGCTTTTTCTTCGCCCTTCTAGTTGCCTTCACCCTGTATATCTTCGGCGTCGAAACAGAAAACGAGTGGATTTACCTGTTGTCTGCAGGCGTGACGACGGCAATTTTGCTTGGGTTGATCTACCCCTTGATACAGGTTTTGGATGTAGATGCGTCTTGTTCTCTGCCACCCGACTCCGTTTCACAAGACAGGGTCAATTTGAAGGTGCATCTCACCAGGCGATTCACACTTGGTTTGCTCTCCCACATTTTCCCGATCAAATGGCTTGTCGTTAGGCTCAACCTGGTAAAGCGCGGCGGACGAGACAGTATGCTTCGACCGATTACGGTCGACTTTTTAGCGAGCGAAGCTTGGGTTGTCGCTGCAACTCCACCATTGGCCAGAGGAGTCTACACCCTCCAAAACATCGAGACATACTCCTGTTTTCCTTTTGGTTTAGCCTGGTGGTCACGCAGCTTCAAAACCTACCGGTACAACCCAGATGAAGCAACCATGACGGTTTATGCACGTACTTACCCGGTCGACGGAGCTTTCCTTTATCGCTTGAGAGCAGCAGGCGACGTTGCACTCCATCACTCCTCAACACGACCAATCGCCGCCATGCAGACCTCCTCGGTAAGAAGCATTCGCGAATTCGTGAGCGGAGATAGTACGCGCATGATTCACTGGCCTTCCAGTGCCAAAGCCGGAAAGCTGATGGTGCGCGAGTTTGAATCGGAGGGTTTGCCGGGCTTCGACGTAATGCTCGATCTCACAGAGGAGTGGGAGTCGCCAGAGCAATTCGAGATGGCAGTTTCACTCGTCGGTTCTTTAGTCAACCTGGGCTTCAGATTGGGTGGCGCACCGGAGTTGTACATTGTTCCTGCAATCGATCAAGATGCCGACTCCTTGCCGGAATTCCTTAATGACTTGCCTCCACTGCCGCCAGGATTGGCTTTAGCAGCTCACCTTCTGGCACGCGTAGAACCTCTTCATTTTGAAGATTCGAGCCAGGTCAAACTGCCGGATGTCGGGGAGGGCCGTCTATTAGCGCTGTTGAATGCTCACCCTCTTTCGATTGAAGAAACCGGAGCGAAAGCGAGCCAGGTTGAACTGTGGGTGCAATCGCGCATCTTATCTCAAGATCCGGCGTCGTCCGACAACTGGAGTCAACGCAAAATAGCGATGCCCATACACGCAGCCGGCAACATAGATCGCCGTTCGGTGGGATACACCGGCACCGGCATCCCACACAGAGTTCTTGCTACACTGGATGATCCCGAGGAGATCGCGCGTCTATGAAGGCTCCCAATCCACTCAATCAAGCTGGTTTGATCACAATGGGTGATCTGATCGGATTGACAAATAAGAAGACCAAGAAAGACGAGCGCCCTGAAAATTCGATTGCCCTAAGGGTGATCTCATTGCTGATGGCGATCATACTCATCACCGCCGCCGCCACTTATGTAGACACACCAAATGTGGTGACATTCCTCTACATCTGGGGCAGTGTCTGCGGAAGCTACATATCATATGCGTTTCGCAACAACAAACCGGCAATTCTCAGTATTTTTCCCTTGATTGGAACGTTCATTGTCTGCGGCATCTTCACATATGAATTGTTCACACAGTTTATGTTCGGCAAATTCGACCCGCTCGGGCCGTTTATCCATGTATTGACAGGGCTTCAGGCGCTGCACTTCTTCGACATGAAAACGCGCTCCGATGTGAGCATCTCGATTATGATTGGACTCTCTGTTTTGTGCTGTGTGGCTGCCGCCGGCAACGGCCCGCTTTTCGGTGTGTACGTGGCAATCTATCTGTTTCTTGGTTCTATCTTCCTTTATCTGGAGTGCGTTTCGCGCAGCAAAGACGTTGGGCCTTCACGCCCGCTCGGTGAAGCGAGACCTGGCTCTCAGTCGCAAGCCGCGCCGCCACGGCTTCAGCGCCAGCCTTCCGGCAACGTGATTTTTCCGGTAATGAGCCTGCCTTTGCTCACCGTTTTAGTATTTTTCGGAATGCCCCGAGTCGACTCGATTATCGATGCGACGTTGGCTTCGTTCATGAGAGCCAAGATTCCAATTTCAGCAACTTCGAGTACAGGACGTCCAGGCGCAGGACGCGGTGGACAAGGAGGCTCGCAAAGTTCTGGAGGCGGACAAGGCGGCACGGCCGGCGGCTCGGGCAAGACTGGCGAAGCAGGCGGCGGCGGCTCAAAGGATGGACGTGGAACAGGCGCAGATGCTTCAGACGTTGCTGCGGCACAATCAGGGCCGGGAGCCTTAGGCAAAGGCGGAAAAGATAAAGGCGACGGCAAAGGTGGAAAAGGTGGCAAGGGCAAGTCGGATGGCTTACCCGGAAGCGGAAATTCGGATGGAAGCGGCACAGGATCCTCGAATTTGACCGTCGGTCTCGATGCAGAGGCTGCCAATGAAACGATGTCACTCGACAGACCGGCAGGCAAAGACGAGCTTCTGTTGAGGGTTTCCTCCCAGCGTGAGTCGTGCATTCGCCGAATCGCATTTGATACTTTTGATGGAAAAACCTGGCGCAGAAAGCAGCCAAGAAAGCTGACTGCTCACATTGCAACAGCCGGACAAGGCGTGACGGTTTCCGATCTTCCGGCGTTCGAACTCTCCAGCGATTGCCCCACGGTTGAAGTGACGATGGATGTGCGCGTTGAATCGGACATTCATGGCGTGTTGCCATCGGTGTGGGTTCCTAGCTTTGTGTCTTCGACAATCAAGAGTTTCTTCGTCGACAAAGACGGCACCATAATAGCCCGCCAAGTACTAAGGAAAGGCACTCTATACAAGATCGTCGCTTATATTCCCGTCTATGACTTCACAACGCTGCGAGCAGTTTCTGACAAGAAACCCGCTGACGATGCCTATCTTCAACTGCCGGAAGGATTCTCCAAACCGGTTTCAGATCTTGCAGTTAAAACGGCCGGCGAAGGAAACGCCTTTGTAAAGGCTGAGCGCATCTGCCAATTCTTGCGCGACAACTTCAAATACGTGGATACCGAAACCAAATTGCCTGAAGGCGCTGACTATGTCGAAAACTTCCTGTTGAAGACCAAGCAGGGCGATTGCAAACACTTCGCCACGAGCTTTGTAGTCATGTGCAGAGCAGCCGGTGCGGAGGCACGCTGTGTCGGAGGTTTCCAACCTGGAACCTTGAATAAAGAATCAGGCTTCAGAGAGATTCACATGAGAGATGCGCACGCGTGGGCTGAAGTCTATCTGCCGAATTGGGGCTGGATCGCCTTCGACGCCACGCCGAAAGGACTAATGCCTTTGCACGAGCAGGAGAATTTCCTTTCGTCGATGGTCAAACATGGCTTGGGCGGTTTTGGAACGTCGATTCAGAGTAAGAAGAAACACATGCCCGGCATGGCACAAAACGATCCCCGGAAGTTCGATCCTAAAGACGACAAGAAGAAGCTCGATTTCTGGGAGAAGCTAGACCCCAGAGAGCTGCTGTCAAATCTCCCGTGGAAGGCATTTGCCGTTGGCTTGACGCTTTTGACAATGGCGGCGATGGCTTGGCATTACCTGTCGACGCGCAAAAAAGCCGGCGAAATCGCTGAGACTCACGACATCTCCAGGCGTTCCACCCAGCTCTATATGGAGATGCTCAAGGACTTGCAGCGCTACAAGATTGCCAGAAATCCTGCTGAAACTCCGGATGAGGTTTTAAGAAGGCTGGAAGCGTCTTTCGACAAACCTGCTGTTGATGCAGTGCCGCTGCCGCCTGAGCTGCCGAGGTTAGTATCCAGTTTCATGAATGTCTACTGCATGGATCGCTTCGGAAACCGCGACCGCACTCAAGAGTTAGAGTCGATTTGCAGCAATATTCATACGCTCGTCACTTCCAAATAGCCGATAGCCGTCCGGCAAGAGCTGCGAAACCGCACATTTAATGCGCGGTCAGATTCTTGCCAGAACTCTGCTGGAATCTCGTCAGAATCCCGCCGTAGTCTAGGGTCAGTTCTGGCGCGACACTTTCGTTTTTCTCGGAGCACCCCTTACCATGGCAAAACTAGAGTCGGAATCGAGCGGACTTAGAAGTTCGGATGGCGGCGGTCAGACTTCAAAGTTTGACGTAAAAGGTCTTTACGAAGAGTTCCGCATTCAAAAGCCGGTGGTGAATGCCGATATGAGCATCACGAGATCGGCTGACGAGCTCCACATGACCAACATTTTCAAAGACTCAAAAGAATCGAGCACTGCTAAAGCATCGTGCGGCAAAGACTGCGACTGGAGGCCTGATGAAGGATCAAGCAGCGAAAAGACACGCAAATGGCGCGAAGACGCACGCGCCCAGCGACAGAAACAAGTAGATACAGACGAGAAAGGCGAATACAAAGTAAAACCCGGCGATACTATTTGGGACATCTCCAAGCGCCTTGCCACACCGAAAGACGGACCGCCGCCTAGCATCGCCGACATTCAAAAGAAGATGGATGAACTCCTTCAAGAAAACAAAGGGCACCATCGCAATCTCGACTGCAACCCGCATCTTCTACGCCCCGGCGACACATTGAAAGTTCCTGGCGAACCAAAATCCGGCACCGCTTCTGGTGATGCCTCGCAGCCACAAGAGCTCAACGAAATTGCCAATGCCAAGCCACAAGAGCTCAACGGCATCGCCAATGCCAAGCCACAAGAGCAACCCAATGGACTTACCAATGCCAAGCCCGAAGAAACAAACGGAATTACCAATATCCCACCGATTGACCAGACTGGGGGCGAAAGTCCAAGCCTGTTCTTTCAATCGTTCAAAACTGAGCCGGACAACTGGATTACTGGTCCTTACGTGATCGAACGTCCACTGCTGGTTGAACCGCCGGTTTGCAAGATAGATAAAGACAATTCGGATGATAAGGGCAAGAATTCAAAACCATACTTCCAATTGCTTTAGCTCTTTGAGCGATGGTTCGATTTTTCCTGAAAATCTTTCCTGAACAAGGCACGAAAGCGCGTCAAGTTCATCGCTTAAAACGCCCACAGAGTAGGTGTTTCAAGCTTCGACACGGAGGCGCTTACATGCTTTGTTCAGCAAACCAAGTGCCTTGTGCTTCCTGAACAAGCCATGAAAGCGCGTCAAGTTCATCGTTCAAAACGCCCACAGAGTAGGTGTTTCAAGCTTCGACAAGGAGGCGCTTACATGCTTTGTTCAGCAAAGCCGCAAGACAAAAACCGGAACCCCATCTAGCCAAAATTCGAAGATTGCTCATGACAAGGTCACATTTATCGTCACTATCCTATTAAGATCTAGTAATAACTAGAGTTACGCGATAAAGTGAATAATGTTCTCGTAGTGTGGCGATTTGCGAGCAGACGCACTTGACGGCACAATCAATACGCTAGACTGAAACATCGACCTAATTGCCTGGTACTCAAGAGAGAGAAACAATATGACTCAACAAGTCAGAACCGGTGTTCAACAGCAACAGGAGTTTGTCCCTCCATATCCGACGACCCTTGCCGAAACGGGTTTGAAGGAAGGCTTGCTGGAAGAACTAGTCCTCAAAGACATTTACATGGTCAACTTCGCGCTCGGTCGTGAAATTGCAGCCAGAACCATGTTGCCCTTCAAACTTATCGAAGAAATTTTGGAAGTGTTGAAACGGCAATTGCTGGTCGAAGTTCGCAGTTCAGGCGGACTTGCCGACTACGAATACACACCGACCGAAAAAGGCCGCGACCGCGCCAGAGCCTACTTCGATCACAACGCGTACGTGGGACCGTGTCCTGTACCGTGGGCTCGTTATGTCGACTCTCTCAAGTATCAAACAATTCGGCGCGAATCAGTAACTCCTCGTGACTTGGAAGTCGCATTCTCCGACATCATGGTCAACCGCCGAACAATCAACTCGGTCGGCCCCGCCATCAACTCCGGACGCGGGATGTTCCTTTTCGGGGAAGCCGGCAACGGAAAGACCTCGATTGCCGAGCGCATCGTTCGAAGCTTCAAGGGTCACATCTTTATCCCGTACGCCGTTGAGTGCGATGGACAAATCATCCGCGTGTTCGACAGCCACAACCACGAACCAGTATCAGCCGCCAACTACCCGCGTGATTACGATCACCGCTGGGTGCGCATTCAGCGCCCTTGCGTAGTCGTAGGCGGTGAGTTGACCATCGACATGCTCGAACTCCAATTCGACTACGGTACAAAACTGTACGAAGCGCCGATTCAGCTCAAGTCCAATTGCGGCTTGCTATTAATCGATGACTTTGGCAGACAGAGAATCGACCACAAGTCACTCCTCAACCGTTGGATCGTTCCATTGGAAAAGAGAGTCGACTACCTCACATTGCACACCGGTAAAAAACTGGAAGTGCCGTTCGAACAGCTCATCGTCTTCTCCACAAACCTCAACCCGGGCGACCTGGTAGACGAAGCGTTCCTCCGTCGTATTCCATACAAGATCAACATTACGAACCCTACTGAAGACGAGTTCAAGTGGATCTTCCTGCAATACTGCCAGAGAACCGGCGTTCCATATAACGAAGAAGCCGTCAATTATTTGGTTGAAACGCAATACCGCTCCGGTCGCCGCATGATGCGATGCTGCCATCCACGCGATATTTGCGACCAGGTAATCAACCTCTGCGCGTTCCTCCAAACAGATCCTCGTCTCTCTCGCGAGTATCTAGACCACGCTTGCGCTGTGTATTTCGCAGCGATGGGCAAATAAGAAAACCGCCCAAAGGGCTACGTTCCGAAGCAGTAACTGGCACCTAATACGGTGCCAGTTTTTTTGCCCTGATAGACACTCGCGAAAGCTCTTGTTTTGTATTGGAATTGAGTGCTGCAACTATGACAAACTGCACCGTGGGTGCAGGCAGCACGTTTAGCATCATCATCCCTTCACACTGTTCAGAGTAATTGCTTACTCGTCGGGAAGTCTTTTTCCCGCTCGCGTAGTGCGATACAGGCGTATGCTTCCAAACGGCTTTCCCGGCTCGGCGAGTTCAATTCGACCGTCTGAGTTTACGACGGTATCAACATCGTAGTAGTTTACTCCGAATGCGTCTTTCCGCACGCGGCCCTGCGTCGCGATTACTTTGCTCGATTCAGATTCAGTTTTCGCCTCGACGATTTCCGACTTTGCGGGCGCCGACTTTGTAGGAACCGACTCAGTGGGCGCCGACTTTGTAGACTCAGCGGGCGCCGATAACTTTTCCAAGGGAGTCGACAGGTTCGCAGGCAGCGAAAACGGCAGATCGACTTGGCTGCCGCCTACCAACGAATCGACCTTGGTATCGGTCGAGTTGCTATCTCCAACAATGCCGTTCGCATTCGACAGGCTCACCATGATATTTATCACGTTGCGATCGTTTCGCATTGCCTGTTGATTGCCCAGTCCTTCATGTGCTCGCGCTCTGATTTCATATGCATAAATTGAGGAGTCTTTATTATCCAAACAAGCCGTGCAGTCTTCTGCCGCGCCCTTGTAGTTCTTGAACTTAAGTCGTAAAAACGCACGACTCAGTCGATATAACGAGTTGTCCGGCTCTCGATTGACACACTTATCAAAGTCGGACAAGGCCCTATTTGGTTGATTTAACCGCATGTAAAACGCAGCACGCCTGGCATAGCAGATGGCCTCATTAGGCGCAGCGACGATTGCGCATGAGAGATCCTTCAGCGCCTGACTGGTATTCTTTTTGTCCTCGTTAAGTTGAGCACGAATTAAATAGGCTTCCGATGATTTCGGATCTATCGCGAATGCATCATTTAGATTTTCAATGGCAAATTCAACATCACCTCTTCTTGCGGCACTGCGCGCGGAATAGAGACAATGTGCGGCAGACCGGGGACCAAAACCGATAGCGATTTCTTCTGGACAATCCTTCAAGTCGCCGGCGAGCTGACGCTGTTTCTGGGCAAGCCCGACGTTTCCCAATTTTTCCA
>CAZCZI010000074.1:0-35673 GCA_964503045.1 uncultured Candidatus Obscuribacterales bacterium | reverse complement strand
GGCTTGGTGAGAAGTCGCGAATAGTCCTGAGGGGTGTTTATGTTGAAGAAGGGGGGAAGGGCTTCTTCATCAGCCGAGTCTTCGAACTCGTACGTGGTCGCCTTCAATCCGGCAAGGAAATCTTGCAGACTGAGGTTACCGGCGAAGAGCGATTCTTCAAGCGGCTTGATGCAATTCTTCGAATAAACACCCAGGAGGGGCTCGACTCCTCTCGGGTGCGACAGTACAACCACGTCTTGTCCGTGGCGTCGCAAAGTCATTTCTCGAATCAACTTCCTGTCGACCAGCGGCATGTCGCATGCAATCACAAACGCGTAGTCATTGCGTGCAACGAGCAAGCCCGACAAGATTCCTCCTAAGGGTCCTCTATTAGGAAGAATGTCCTTGATGGTGTCGACTTCGAGATTCTCAAACATCTCGGGATCGTTGACTACCACGAACGTTTCATTGAACAAATCTTTGACGGTGTTGACCACGTGGGCGACCATTGTTGTTCCTTCATAAGGAAGAAACGCTTTTGGTCGCCCCATTCTCTGCGATTTCCCACCACACAGAACCAGCGCACTCAAAGGAAGTGGAAGCGTTTCGCGCGTCGGAGATTCGATTATGTACTGTGCTGACAAACCCAGTCTCTCTCCTTGCTCGCCTACTCTCCAATGTATACGGGCTGCCGTTTTTCGGCGAAGGCCGCCAGGCCTTCCAGACGATCCTTTGTGTTCACCAACTGGAGATACGATTGTGTCTCCAGTGCCAACCCAGCCTCGAGATCCCTATCGAATCCTTCGTCTATAGCCCGCTTGGCTTGCTTCAATGATAATGGTGCTGCCGTGGCGATCTCAAGCGCCCACTTTTTAATCTCCGCCATGAGCGTGCTGTTGAAGGTCTCCGACTCGGATTGCGAAGACGCAGGCACAGTGCGGTGAATCAAGCCCAAACGATGCCCTTCAGAGGCAGTGATTGGAGCTGCCGTCAGGATCATTTCTTTCGCTTTAGATTTTCCAATCAAGCGAGGAAGGCGTTGAGTTCCACCGGCTCCAGGGATGATTCCCAGTTTGACTTCGGTCAGCCTCAAGGAAGCATCTTCGACCATCACCCGCAAATCACAGGCGAGGGCAAGCTCCGTGCCGCCGCCGAATGCCGAACCGTTGATGGCGGCAATCACTGGTTGCGGCAGTTTCTCCAAAGCATTCATCGCTTTGTTGATCAGCGAAATATAGTCGAGAGTGTCGCCCTGACCCATTCCTTTACGCTCAGCCAAGTCTGCTCCGGCGCAAAAAACTTTGCTGCCTGCGCCGATTACGCCGACCACACGAATCGATTTGTCAGACGCCAGCTCATCGCAAGCCTTCACCAAAGCGTGCAGAATCTCACGATTGAGGCAGTTATGAACCTTCAGACGATTGAGTTTCAACCAGGCAATTGGCGGTTCCTTCTCAACCAAAAGTACCTTTTCTTCCGTCATGGTTGTTCCTTCTTTTGATGCAATACTCATTCGCTCACCTATGCCGATTCACTATTTTGCGCTTAGCCTGCAGCCGCACAGGCCTTTGCTCGAGCGGCAAGCGCCGCCTGCAAGTATCGTCCGGGAAGTTTCTTGCCCAAGATCTCTTGCGCCAGAGCGCCTGAGTCCACGAGCTTTTCTAAATCGATTCCAGTTTTTACTCCCATGCCATTTAGCATGTACACGAGATCTTCCGTCGCCAAATTGCCCGCGGCACCAGGAGCATAAGGGCATCCACCCATGCCGCCTAAACTGCTGTCGAAAATCTTGATTCCGCTTTCGAGACCGGCGACGACGTTGGCGAGCGCGGTTCCGCGCGTGTCGTGAAAGTGGAGCGCCAACTTGTCGAGATCGATTTGCCGGGACAACAACTTTATCAGTCGAACAACCTGATTAGGCGTTGCCGCTCCAATCGTGTCTCCAAGCGAAACCTCGTCTACATCAATGTTGAGCAATCCCGAAACGACTTTCTCAACCTGCTCGGGTGCCACTGCGCCTTCATACGGGCAGGCGAACACTACCGATAAATAGCAGCGAATCCGCATCTTATCCGCGCGCGCCACCGTCGACACTTCCTTGAGCGTGGCAATGGCTTCGTCTATTCCTTTATTTATGTTCTTTTTGCTGTGACTCTCGGTAGCCGACATGAACAAGGCAATGTAGTTCAAACCGGCTGCCTTGGCGCTCTCATACCCTTTTAGGTTAGGAACCAATGCAGAAACAGTCACATCACCAGGCAGATGTACCGTCTTTGCGACCTCGGCACCATCGGCGAGTTGAGGAATCCACTTGGGCGAAACAAACGAGGTAATCTCGATGTTCTTCAAACCAGCCGCGGCAAGCGACTCAATCAGTCTCACCTTGTCCTGAGTTTTGACCTGTTGCTCTTCATTCTGCAGACCATCGCGCGGACCGACTTCGACAACCTTCACTTCCGGCGGCAGCTTCTCAAGCATTCGTCACTCCAGAGTCAAAAGAAGGTCGCCTTCGTTGACGAAATCTCCGCTGTTTACCTTGATTTCGCTGACCTTGCCCGAAGCAGTTGCTTGAACGGGCAGCTGCATTTTCATCGATTCAAGAATGGCAACGTCCATCCCATCAGAGATTTCGTCCCCTGGTTTTACGAGGACTTCGACTACAATGCCCGCCATCATCGAAGAGATCTGTTTCATCGCACATCAATATATCAAGGTGTTCTGCCAAGGTGTGGTGAAAACCCAAACCCAAAAAGGTTGGCTCACTCCGCACGATTTACGCGGGTCATGTTATCAGAGATAGTTGCCAGGTAAATGACCGGCACCTAATGAAATTACCGGAAAAGCCCACGCAATGCGTCGTTGATGCTTTTCACCGTGTCGTCTTCTTCGTCGGATTTAGCCTCGTCCGCTGCTGGTGGGGTAGCTGCGGCACCAGCCTGTTCGATCGATGCAATTAGTGATTGAGCTGTAGTTGCAGCCGGGGTCGCAGCGGCAGCGGGGGTGGCGGCAGGCGCTTCTTCGTCCTCCAGCAAGCCCTTCAAACCCTTCTGAGGCGCACTTTTGAACGGGTTGGCATTATCTTGAGTTGTGGATTCAGTTGGAATGGGGCTTGAAGTCATAGCAGCGGTTGAGAACGGTGATGGGGTAGGCGCTGGTAACGTTGCAGCAGGTGTAGCAGCGGCCGGAGCGGGCGCGGCAGCTGGAGTCGCTGCAGCGGCGGCTGGTACCGCGTTTTCTGTAGTCTTGGCTGGTGCAGAAGTTGCAGCAGCCGGAGCAGAGGCGGCAGGAGCAGCGGCTGGAGCAGCAGCTGGAGCAGCAGCTGGAGCAGCTGGAGCAGCGGCTGGAGCAGTAGAAGCGGCGGCTGGAGCAGCAGGAGCGGCGGCGGCGGGAGCGGCGGGAGCGGGAGCGGGAGCAGCAGCAGCGGCGGCGGCAGCGGGAGCAGCGGCGACAGCGGGAGCAGCGGCGGGAGCAGCAGCGGCGGGAGCAGCAGCGGCGGGAGCAGCAGCGACAGCGGGAGCAGCGGCGACAGCAGGAGCAGCGGCGGGAGCAGCAGAAGCGCTTGCAGCGGCCGAGGCCGCTATGGCGGCAGTCCAATCGCCACCCATGTAACGGGCTTGCATTGTCGAAATCTTTTCTCTGTCCTCACCAACCAGCTTTTGCTTATCTTTCAATTGCAAAATGCGTTGTTCCAGCTCTTCGATTTGCTGGTTGATCACGTTGATCTCTTCTTTGGTGACAGCTTCTTTCTCAGAAAACTCCTGGAGCAGCTGCTTCAGCATCTCAACGTTGACAGTCATGTTTCCTGGAACTCCTTTCCGAGCCGTTGCCCCTTTTCATTTATATAGAGCACCCATCACTTATTACCACCTGGAGTAGAAATTAACCAGTCCTCGTCCAGGAATCCAGCATAAATGAGTACATTTTCGTCAATTGGTCCCTCATGAAAACGACAGATAACGATCACAAATACCGCACAAACGAGACACCACATGTAGTACTAAAAACCGAATCTAGCCGGAAGCAGCATCTTCTCCCATGGCTGCAACCGCTTTAGTTTCTTGAATGAGCATGCCGAACAGCCACATGCACAGCTGGTCCAATGACTCAACGCTGGGCACGCCGTCTTTCATTCTCCACATCATGCCTTGTTCGGTGATCTTCACTTGAACCATGCAGATGGGTGAATAACTGTCTTCGCACTTGCTGAGCGCCATCGCTTGGTTTGCAGGCAATACGAAGGCTTCGACTTTGTCGTCCTGCCCGCGAACGGTCAAGCTCACCAGGCGTGTAGAAAATCGGCAGCGGAAGTATGTCTTGGTTTCTTCAGCTTCACGGAATCGGTTGTACCGCGTCACTTCCGTCGTTTCACCAGATATGGTACCGGAGACATGCAGCTCGGTGCCGGCGGCAACCTGGTTGAATTCGTAGGTGTAGCGTTGAAGCAACCCGTAGATTTTGTCGACGAGAATGGCGATGCCGGTTTTGTAGATCGACTCGCGATAGATGTCTTGCAGCCGGACGCCACGTTGATCGGCGAGAAACTGCGCCGAATCTTGCTTCAGTTGCGACATCCAGTCGGCGCCTTGCATTTCAGGCTCGGTCTCGCGATAAACAAGAATCTGTTGCGCGACGCCCTGCTGCCAATCAGCACCTTGTGTCGGCGCAGGTCCAGCCACCGGTACTCCAGTGCCGACATCATAGGCAGAACGATCTACGTTTCTTGGCAACGCGGTGGTTCTCGAAGGATGGTTATCGATGAACTTCCGAATGTCCTTCTTCTGAGGCTGAGAACCATCGTTCTTCTTAAGCATTACCGGACGCCTCCTTGAACAGCTATTTAAGTATTCCCGTTTTGAAAAGGATTAAATCCCAAGATATTTAGAATCATTAGATCTGAGCGGAATCGGTCTGCCTTAGCAGATCGAATCGTAGTAGGTTGGCAGATATTTTCGGTGAAAAACGTGAAACGGTGTACAAAACGCCTTGGGAGATTTTTCTACCACTTAGCAGCAAGCTTGGGATGACATGCCGCTTTAAAGCAGGCATGCCCACTTCCCATACAAAAATCGCACCTTTTGCAAGGTTTAATTTAGTTCTGCTGAAGGAAAGTTTTTAGGCGTGTTGTAAGTAGCGAACAAGCTGCGTGTACTCATTCAAGTCGGCAGAAGTATGCTGCAAATCTGCACCGTCGGCGTACACATGAACCAGAGGTTCGACCGCATCGGGAAGCACTAAAATCCAGTGATCTGGGCGGGTTTGAATCTTCACCCCATCGAGAAGCTCCATTGGCCTGTCTTGATGCTTTTCAACCAAAAGGCGCATTACACGTCCCTTTCGCTCCCACGGGCAATGCACGGAGTCGACTTGATAGTAGAGCGGTGGAAGTTGAGTCACCGCCTCGTGCAACGAACGTCCTTGATAGGTCAAATGCTCGAGAACTTGACCAACTGCAAACATGGCGTCATATCCGTTTTGGAACTCGGGGAAGATAAAGCATCCGTTTGCGCTTCCACCCAGCACCGCCGCCTCCAACTTCGCGGTTCCGCTTCCTATCTCGGTTTCGGAAGCTTTGCAGCGCACGACCTTGCAGTCGTATCGCGCCGCAATTCGTTCTATGCAAGAGCTGGCGTTGACAGGCACTACGATTGAGCGACCTTGCTTATCTCTCAAGATAATGTCCGCGACAACTGCAAGCAGCAACTCACCTCGAATTATCTGCCCTGTCTCGTCCACGAGTGTCATCTGTTCGCCGTTGCGCCCAATTTGCACACCGAGCTCGGCATTAAGTGCCTTGACCACGTCGGCCAACTGTTTGCGCATGGCGATGCGCTCTTCTTGCCTTGGTGGAGCATTGCGAATCGATGAATTGAGCACGACCGTGTCGATGCCTAGACGACCTAGCAAATCGGGCAGTATGACGCCTGTTTCAGCCATCGCATAGTCGATGACTACTCTGGGAGCTTGCGTGGCAATACCACCAGCTTTGGTGACTCTCGTATAGTTGGAGCCAGGCACCACACAGAACGGCACTTTATCTTCTTCGAATACTTGACCTTTGACGTGGTTCAAATATTCATCCATGTAATATTCGCGAACACGGCTCGGGAAGCTAATATTTCCGACGTCCGCCGGCAAGCATCGAGGAAAGTCTTCCTTAAAGAAGGCTGTTTCGATCTTCCGTTCATGAGCTTTCGTGATCGCAACTCCCTCGCGATCAAAAAATTCGATTGTGATCTTCTCTGGCTCTCTCTGCGAAACGCGAACATGCACCAGTCCGCTTGCTCTCTGGGTTTTGACATAGTATCTCGAAATCGGCAAGGACATCGCTTCTAAGTTTTGAACTTCGATGCCGACCGAGCACAAACCAGAGATGACAGCGCGGCTGATCATGTGACTGACACGCCAGTAGTCTCGCGAGACCAGTACTGGGCCGCTCTTAAGGACCGATCCGTAAGCTGCAGCCAGATTGACGGCGAACTCAGGTGTAATATCAACGTTTGCCAATCCCCGAACACCGTGGGCACCAAATAAGGTGCGCGGCGCTCTGGTGCCCCAAACCAGAGAGGACATTACTTTTGCGCCCGAGTCGATCGCCTTGTCAGGCCAGATGCGCACATCAGGGCTGATCCTTGCTTCTTGTCCAACGTTTGAATTACCGCCGATGATGGCGCCTTCCAAAATCTCCGCGCCGTTGTGAATGGTGACGTTATTGCAGACGACACATGCGCGCAGCGCAGTCTCATTTCCAATGTACGCGTTCGACCAGATTACAGGCTGTTTGAGAGATACTTTCTCCTGGACGATGACGTTGTCGCCGATGACCGTGTGACTGCCAATCTCAGATTCTCTTCCAATTCGGCAGTTCTTCCCAATCATAATAGGACCCTCAAGGGTCACTGACGAATCAATTTGCGTTCCTTCGCCAACCCAGACACTGGGCTGAATTTGAGGCAGATCAATGTGCAGCTTCATGCGTCCGTCGAGAATATCTTTGTGTGCTTGCCGGTACATTTGCAAGTTACCGATATCGCACCAATATCCGTCTGCGACATAACCGTAGAGCGGCTCGTTGCGCAGAAGCAATAGAGGGAACAGATCATTGGAGAAGTCCTGTTCACGCCCCATTACGACGTACAACAATACTTCGGGATCCAGAATGTAAGTTCCCGTATTTACAGTGTCAGAAAATATTTCGCTGGCACCCGGTTTTTCTACGAAACGTTGAATTCTGCCTTCGGTATCAGTGATAACAACCCCGTATTCAAGCGGGTTTTCAACTCTTTTGAGAACGATGGTGGCTTTTGATTTCTTCTCTTTGTGAAACTTGAGCGCCTCGGTCAGATCCATGTCTGTGAGACTGTCGCCCGAGATGACCAGGAAAGTCTGGTCTAGCTCATCTTGCACGGCTTTCACGCAGCCGGCGGTGCCCAATGGACGACCTTCTTCAGTCGAATAGCTGATCTTGACTCCGAAGTCGGAACCGTCGCCGAAATAGTCTTTAATCGCATCCGGCAAATAGTGCAGTGTAAAGATGATGTCGTTGAAGTTATGCTGCCTCAACAAATTCACGATGTGCTCCGACATCGGCTTGTTGGCCACCGGCACCATTGGTTTGGGAAGGTTGCTGGTGAGCGGCCTGAGCCTTGTTCCCGAACCGCCTGCCATGATCACAGCTTTCATTACACACCTCTGAAAAGAGAACCGAACGACATTTACTGATGCCTAAGAGTTTTTGCGCGAAGATTTGATTGCCGGTGCTGATACCGCCAACGGTGCACGCGGCGTCGAAGAAACACCGGAAGCGCCAATGCGGCCGGCCTCAGTTACAATCTTGTCGTAGACTTCCTGAGTTCGCTTAGCAATTACTTTCCAATTGTAGATGTGTTGCACCTTGTCCTTTGCCACGTCAGCAAGATGCTCGGCCAATTCGGGATTACGCAGCACTTCCAAGAGCCCCCAGGCAAGACTGTTGGAATCACCGCAGTAGGTTGTGATGCCGGTCTCCATATGCTCGACGAAGTCTCTCAGCCCGCCGATATCCGAAGTCACAACCGGCACGCCGGCGGCCATTCCTTCTAGAGCCACTATACCGAATGGCTCATAGAGACTGGGAATACAAACGACATCAGCGATTTTGTACAGCCTCAAAAGATCTTGGTCGCTGACATAACCCATAAAGTGTGTATGATGCGAAACGCCGAGACTACTTGCCTGACGCTTGAGGTCATCGAGGTAGTAGCCTGTTCCTACCAATAAAAACTGAGTGCCCGGGCAAGCAGAAAGCACTTTCGGGGCAGCCTCGAGCATGACTTGCACGCCTTTTTCTCTTACCATTCTGCCGACAAAAAGAATGATCTTTTCGTGTTCTCTGGCGAATGTTCCTCTGAGAGGATGAGGGTCGAACTCGAAATCGAAGTGATCCGGATCTGTTCCATTTGGTATGACCACAACCTTGTTTTCGGGCACACCAAACGAGTTTTGCAGTTCTGCCCGCATATGGTGGCTGTTGACGATTACTTCCCATGACTCGAAGCAAAGTCGCCACTCCACTTGGTGTATGTATCTCTGCAAGTCGCTGTGCAAATGTCCTTGCATGCGGCCGGACTCGGTTGCGTGCATGGTGGCGATAATCGGCAGCCCAAAACCGCTCTTCATCACCCACGCCGCATCTGCCACCATCCAGTCGTGGGCATGGACGATGTCGAAGGGGTGCTTTTGTTGCAGTTGAATGGCGTATTGAAGAAGCCCGAAATTAAGGCGATTGACCCAGGTGAGGAAGTCCGGCGTCGTGTCGGTTTGCGTTTTTACCCGGTGCACGTGAACGTCGCCATCCATCTCATGCTCGGGAGTTCCCGGATGATCGGCGGTAACTACGTGAACTTCCAATCCAGCCTGTGCGAGCTCTTTAGAAAGCGCCCATACCACTCTGGCCAGTCCGCCGATTACGCGCGGCGGGTACTCCCAACACAACATCAAAACTTTTTTGGCTGCCACTGTGGTTCCTCTTGATTGATAAGACGTACATGACAACACCCCTTTTATGGGGCTTAATGTCGCCTCGACGAACGGCATACTTATGGTACAGCCAGCCTCACTCTATAGCCAGAGGACGGCTCATCAGAGCCATAATTGCTTGTTGCGGTGTAATTGCCCCTTTGAGCGCTGCGTCGACCTGTTGTGCTATCGGCAGCTCGATGCCAAGTTTTTTCGAAAGTTCACAAACGGCATTTGCCGTGTTGACCCCCTCCACAACAGCCCCGGCCGACTGGAGGGCATCGCCGACTTTGGCGCCTTGAGCCAGCTCAAAACCGAATCGATAATTGCGCGATACCGGACCCTGGCAGGTGGCCACCAGATCACCCATTCCCGACAAACCCGACAGTGTCGATTGTTTCGCGCCGAGACTGACAGCCAGCCTTGCCATCTCCGCCAGCCCGCGAGTCATCAGTGCCGCCTTGGCGTTGGCGCCCAGGTTGAGCCCGTCTGACGCCCCGGCGGCGATGGCGATTACGTTTTTAAGGGTGCCGCCAAGCTCGACACCCACGATGTCTTCGTTAACATAGGCTCGAAAACGATCGACAGAGACAACCTTTTGCACAGCCTTGGCGTGTTCGATCGAACGGCAGGCAACCACGGTGGCGGCAGGCAACCGCTTGAGTATTTCCGGTGCCAGGTTGGGACCGGAAAGCGCGCAAACTGGGATGCCCGGCAGCTCTTCTTCCAATACTTCAGACATGCGTTTGCCCGAGGAGAGCTCGAGACCTTTGGCAGCACTCACGACTATCAACTCTTTCTTTGTGTTGCAAGCCTTAATTTTTCGAGCGACTTCTCTGACAGACTGCGAGGTACAGCACAATATGACGACGTCAGTATCCGTCATTGCATCGGGTAGGTCATTGGAAACTTTGATGTTTTCCGGCAGTGTGACAGGCAAGGGAAGTTCGGCTTTGCGCACAGCCGAAAGCGCCTTCGCCTTTTCTCGGTCGCGCGTATAGAGACTCACATCCGCGCCAGAACCGGACGAGCTGAGCAACCAGGCTAGAGTCAGCCCCCAACTTCCGGCACCAATGATTGTCAACCTGCTCACTAAACTTCCGTAGAAATTCTTTTTCCGATCACGATTGTGAAATTGCAACCGATTATACAAGCGCAAGTTGTTCAGAGGAAAAAATGTTTTAGCGCGTTGTCACGGGCAAAGAACCCGAAGACCAAGATGACGAGAGACGGTTAGAGGGATGCAGAGGCAAGGTGACAACGAAGGTAGAGCCGGAATTTTCTTGAGAGACACAATCGATTGTTCCGTGGTGCGCTTTGACTATTTCGTTGCAGAGGTAAAGTCCAATTCCGCTTCCGCTCAGGGCTCTGCGGTCTCTAATCGGTTTATGAAAGAGAAACTCCACTTCAGCGTCACTCATGCCGCGCCCGCTGTCTTTCACCTTCAAAAGAACATGGTTGTCCCTCTCCTCGGCGGAAACCTCTACCACACCACCCTCGGTGCTGTACTTAATGGCATTATGCAGCAAGTTATTAAAGACGTGACTCATCGCCAATGGATCAATGTTGCAAGATCGCATCTGTTCAGGAAACACCGTCACGACGCTCACCTGGCTGATATCGGCAAAGACGGCGGTATCGTGAATGCTTCTTCTCGCCAGACGTGCGACATTCATTTCTTCGAATTGAAGAACATCGAGACCTCGATCGTAACGATGCAAAAGAAGGACATCTTTGAGCATGCAAATGGTGTCTTCATTTGTCTTTTTCATCAGCGTCAAAACCTCTTGCTGTGAGCCGCTCAGCAATCCGAGGGTTTCAGACAAGAGAATTGAAAGAATGCGATCCGCGCCAATGAGCGAGTTTTTCACATCGTGAGCAATCACACTGACAAGACTGTCGCGTTGTTTGTTGAGCTCGTCCGCGTCCTGAGGTTTAGGCAACATAATCGACAGCTCGCGGGCGAAAACCAAGACATACGCGAGCTGCCCCTCAGAAGTGATTGGGCGCGCGCTCAAATTGAATAGTTTGCTGGAGCTTGCATTTGGTCCTGTGTTTTTTATGTTGAACACCGCCTCGGCCGAACCGTCGCCGCGCAAGACGTTTGCAATCGGCGTATCTTCGAACTTCACAACGGTGACGCCATCTTCTGCCACCAGGGCCACTTGTTTCATCACTTCGTTGATGTTTGCGCCTGTTGTTTCCTTTCCCCACAACGATAAGGCTCTGCGGTTGGCACGCACCACATTGCCGTTCTTATCCAAAAGCAAAATCGCATCAGCCATGTGATCTACAACCAGTTCGATTGCCGCCTGATTGTCTGCGTCGTGGTTGCCAGCCAGAACTGCCGCCATCAGAAAGTGAGCAGTAATGAGCGCCGCGAAGATTGATAGCACTCCAACAGCAAACAACCTCAAGAGATCGAGCTCAAGCACCCACCCTGCAAAAAGCCCGAACACCGCCCATAGCAAAAGGAAAATTGCTATTGCATAAGCATGATTGCTCAACAGTTTCAGCAAGAAGTTAGACCACGTTGTAGTCCAGAGGGCACAGAATTTTGCGGCAAGAGAACCAAAGCGTATTTCTATCTTGGCAGAAAATGTCTGACTCGTAAATGCGGCAAGCGATTATATTTTGATCTCCCCGCGTGAATTTCAGCCGCGGGTAGCTTCCTTATTCTGCTCGGCGACAACTGCGCAGTTACGCCCAGCGGTCTTGGCGGATTGCAATGCCTTCTGAGCCGCTGCCAGCCATTTCTCGAGGTCCATCGTGCGTGCATCGAGCATGGCCACACCGGCAGAGCTTGTGGCGTAAAAGCCTGAGTGCGAAAGCGTCGAGTGTTGAATCGAGGCGAAGTCGGAGATGAGACGAGATGCAAGCGACACTGCCTCGCGCTCGTCCAAGCCTTCGGCGATGATGCCGAATTCGTCGCCCCCGTATCTTCCAATAATGTCCGACTGCCTTAGTCGTTTGCGCAGAAGAAGCGACAAGGCAACCAGTACTTTATCACCACCGGGATAACCATGTCTTTCATTGATCGAACGGAAATAATCAACGTCCAAAAGAATCAAAGCCGTAAAGCCGGCATGTCTCTTTTGCTGGGCAATCACCATCTGAGCCTGCTCCATAAAGGAAGTGTGGTTCAGCAAATTGGTCAATCCGTCACGATGCAGAAGTGTCTTGAGGAATCTCGAACGTTCCAATCTAGACGAAACAGACGACAAAAGAAGTGCAGGCGGCACAGGTTTTACGAGGTGATCGTCGCCACCGGAGCGTGCGCTCTCGATGCGAGCATCAAGCTGCCCTTGTGTTGTGAGAAACAAAATGGGCAGCGTGGCATGGCGTTCATCTTGGCGAATGTATCGAGCCAATTCATAACCCGTCATGCCCGGCAACATCACATCAAGCAAAACCAAATCTGGTTGGAACGCAGACATATACGAGTCAAAGTGTTTTGGATCGGTGCAGGTTCTTACCTGATAACCGGCAGATTCAAGAAACGCTCTAATGAATGCGGCTTGATCAGGATCGTCTTCCACTGAAAGAATGCGTGGAGTTTCCTGGCGCTTCTTCTCTATAAGGTAGCGAATCCTGCGAAACATGGCTTTCATGTCTACAGGCTTTTCGAAGTGCGCATCAGCACCGCAGTGAATCGATCGCACCTTGTCTAGAAAACCGGTTTGTTTGCTTACGATGATAATTGCCGGTTCATCGCCGCCTTGCATGGCGCGAATCTGCTCGACCAGCTCGTAGGCATCACCATCAGGTAGCGGAATCTCAATAATCAAGCCTTCGGGCATGCGCTTCAGAAGCTCGTTGAGAGCCCCGGAAACATTTCGTGCGCTCCTTACCGACATGCCATTTTCTTCTACGAGCTTTGCAAGCATCGCAAGATCGTTTTGATCTTCGTCGATCACGAGAACTTCTGAACGCCCAGAACCAGCCGGTTTATAAGCACTCAGATTGGTGGTCTCGGGTGGTTTGTCATCGCTTCCAGCAAACTCTGCTGCAAGTTGATTGAGAATAGCTTTCAGCTTGTCTACGTCGAGAGTGACGTTTTGCAGGTTGCCGGCTCGAAGTATAGACTCGCAGTATTGCTCGCCTTCCAGCCCGAGATTGGAAACGTTCTGAAAACCATACATGCTTCCAGAACCGGCCAACCAATGAAAATGTCTGCCGAGTTGTCGAATTACATCAACGTCAGGCGAACGAGGCTGCAAACCTCCGATTAACTCGACAATGTGTCCGAGCCGTTCTGAAGAGCGTTTCATGTACTGCTCTTTCAGTTCACCGAAGGTTTCCTTCCACGATTGCATGTTTGTCGCTGCTTAACCTTGTTGTTCCAGAATTTCCTTTACCTGATTGGCAAGAATCGTCGGATCGAATGGCTTCGTCAGAACCCCTCTGGCTCCCATTCTCTTCAACTTATCGATCTCTTGAGTCATAGCTTTTGCTGTCAAAAATATGACTGGAATATCTTTTGTGTGTTCGTTGCTTCTCAATGCCTCCAGAGTAGATGGCCCGTCCATAATTGGCATCATCATGTCCAGCAAGATGACATCAGGCTTTTCCTGAGTAGCTACGTTGATTCCCACACTGCCGTTTTCCGCTTCAACCACTTCCAAGCCACCGAGAATGCTGAGGCTCATGCTGGCAATCGAACGAGTGTCTTCCTCGTCATCGATGATGAGAACTTTCATTGTATTGTCGCTCCTTACGCCTAAGCGCCCCCAAATTTTGTATACCCGGGAAACCTGGATCAATCCTCTTTACAGCGGCAATCGTCCTTCTGTCGAAAAGCCGATCGCCCTTTATGAGACACTGAGATTGTCCTCCAAAATCTTTTGTATCTGCTCCATGAGCAACATTGGGTCAAATGGCTTGGATAGCACTGCCAAAGCCCCAAGAGACTTTAGCCGCTCGCACTCTCCAAGAAACATTCCTTTGACGGTCAAAAATATTACCGGGATGTGAGACGTCTCCGGGTTATCGCGCAATTTGAGCAAAACCTGGGTGCCATCCATCTCAGGCATCATCAAATCAAGAATAATAACGTCCGGCCGCTCTATGACAGCCTTCTCCAGCCCTTCAGGTCCGCTACCGGCTTCAACCACTTCGGCGCCACCAATCATGGATAGACTCATGCAACAAACGCTGCGGAGGTCCTCCTCATCATCAATGACAAGTATTTTCATTACTCAGCTCGAAATCCCTACAACCATAAAGGTACCAGAGAGTGTGTCACAAGTGATCAAGCGCCCAAATACAAAGACTCAAGCTCTTCCGCCTTGCTCTATATTCCACGCTGAGTTTCAATGGAGTCGGTTTTGTAGAAACGAATATTTGACCCGGATTGACAAGCGGTAGCAACGGAGGTCGAAGGATGTGCAAAACACGCGCCGCAGTCTCCGGAGAATTGTTCTCCCGTGCTCGTGAGCGGTGCTAGAATCGCTTGTGCCATGCGGCTTAGCGAAGCCACTTTTGGGCACGGGTAGACAATAGTCCGGAACCCGATCCGCAAAAGATCGACACCCTAGAGTCAAATGACGACCCGGCGCCTGACAACTAGCTGGCTAAATCCTTTCGTGGAGGCTGTCCACCCTGGACATTTGCTGCAGATGGTTGAGCTGCTGATTGCTGCGGTTGAGAACCATTGCCTGGAGCGCCGTTTCCGCCATTTCCATTGGTCGGTGTTGTTGGAGCGCCATTGCCGGGCTGGGCCCAGCCTTGCTGCGGGGGTTGTGGAGGCGGAGCACCTTGCGGTGGATTTTGCCCAAATCCTGGCGGTGGCCCCTGGTTGAATCCAGGCGGTGGCCCCTGGGTGAATCCTGGCGGTGGCCCCTGGTTGAATCCAGGCGGCGGACCTTGCGCGACTTGTTGTTGGAGTTGCGGCGGTGGTCCCGGTGGCGGGGGTGGTGGCATCTGCATCCCGCTTGGTGGCTGCTGAGACTGTTGAGCCGGCATCGGCACCATCTGATTCTGAGACACAGAAATCACTCCGCCTGTATCAGCAGATGCTTGAGGCGAAGGAGGCGACGGGGGTGCAGGTGCTGATGCCGCTGCCGGTGGTGCGGATGCTGGTGCCGCTGCCGGTGGTGCGGATGCTGGTGCCGCTGCCGGTGGTGCAGACGGAGCCGCTGCTGCTGCTGCTGGAGCACCGGCTGTGGCAGGAGCGGCTGCTGGAGTCGCCGGCCTTGCTGCTGCTTGAGCGGGTGGCAATTTGAACCAGAAAACAGAGCCTTTTCCTTCTTCGGAGTCAACACCAATGGTGCCACCATGCTGCTCGACAATTCCTTTACAAATCGCCAGTCCCAGACCTGTACCGCCCTTCTTCCGCGAGTCAGATGCTTCGACTTGTTGGAATCTTTGGAACAGTTTGTTCTTGTGACTTTCAGGAATACCGCGACCTCTGTCGATTACCTTCACTTCGATGAAGCCAGCTCCTTCTTCGCAAGACACAGTCACCGTCTGCCCCTTCGGAGAGAACTTGACCGCGTTTGACATGAGGTTGACGAGTACCTGAACGATACGATCGCCGTCTGCATAAACTTGTGAATTTGTCGGCAAGATTTCGAGCGTGATGCCGTTGTTTTCTGCAAACGTGTTTACGGCTTGTACAGAGCGTTCCAACACACCCGTCAGATTGATGTTGTCGAACACCATATCCAGTTTGCCTGCTTCCAATTTTTCAATATCGAGAATGTCGTTAATCAGTGAAATCAGACGAATGGTGTTGCGCTCTGCGATTGTCACCACCTTCTTAGCCTGCTCGGGAAGCTGTCCCATAGCGCCTACGGACAAGAGGGTGAGTGAACCGCGAATAGACGTAAGAGGTGTTCTCAATTCGTGGCTGACGGTTGATACGAATTCTTTCTTCAATCGTTCAACTTCCTTGCGCTCGGACACGTCGAGAATGTTGGCCATGTAGCGCATGCCTTCAGCCTGATTGAATTCACTCAAGGATATTTCAATCGGGAAGTCTTCGCCATCTTTTCTCAAGCAATCGAATTCACCGATTCTTCCCAATGCTCTCTGCGTCACGCTTTCCATAAACTGCGAGCAATCGTTTGAATCGTATTCGGAGTACAACTTCGAATCGGCGAACAAACACAAGAGGTGTCTTCCGACTAATTCCTCGGCCTTGTAACCGAAGATTGTCTGAGTTCGCGGGTTAACGGACTCGATAATACCTTTTGGCGTGATCAGAATCAGGCCTACCAGCATGTGGTCGATGATTGATCTAATACGAGCTTCCGATGCCTTAATCGCTTCTTCCACCAACTTCCGTTGAGTGATGTCGTGAGCGACGCAGAACATGGATCGTTCTTTTTCAGACCAATATGCCGACCACAATACGTTTACGGAAGTACCATCTTTTCGGCGTACCCTATTTTCAAAACCGAATGACGCAGTTCCTTTCTCTGCGCGAATCGCACGCACCGATTTGATTGTTTCCGGAATATCTTCAGGAACAATGATTTCAATAAAACGCCTGCCCATCAGTTCATCCGGGCGATACTGCCAGTTTTCATACGAGGCTGGGCTGACGGCTACGAATTTCCCGTCCATATCAATCGAGCAGATAACATCAACCGCGTTTTCGATAACGGCGCGCTCTTTTCTTGTGGCTTCTGCAAGCGCATCAGCCATGCTGTGAAACACTCCGTCAAGGTGGGCGATTTCGTCAGCGCCGACAAGTGGCGGGTTAAGAGGCTGCCCCCGAGCCAATCTAAATGAGTTGTCGGTAAGAATATTAAGACGGCTTGAAATTCCTCTGCTGAAAAACAGTGCCAACCCGAACGCAAGCAAAACGTTGAAGACAACCCCGATTACGAGGAACATCTTCAACCTGGCCCTCGATCTGTTTTGCGCTTCCGGCGATTCGCTTTCGATTTTTCTTTCGTCTTCCGTCAATCCGCGCAACTCGTCTTGCAGTCTGTCAGCCAAAGAACGAATTTCTTTGTACATGTGCCTGGCGCGGAATTGCGCCACATCGACTCTGTTGTCGTCGATCGCTGCCTTCGCCTCACCGAGAATCTTCAAACCGGTTACGGTGATTGTGTGCAGGTTGCTTAAAATTTCTTGCTGTCTCGGGTTGTCGCCAACCAAGGTTTTCAACTCCAACAAATCTTGTGGAATCTGTCTGACGATTTTGTCGTATCTGTCACTAAACAGAGGGCTTTTGGTAATTGAATAACCACCCATGGCGACGCCCGCATCGTAGAACAATTTTGACAGTGTGTTTGCTTGCGAAATAATCGCTTTCGAACGAACCTGTCTTTGCACTTCGACTTCGGCTTGACGCAGCAAATAAGTCAAAGTCGCCAAGAAAATCAGTTCGAAGATCAAAGGCACCGACACCAGAATGATCCCCTTGTGGGAGATCTTCAGGCTCGGCAGTTTGATTTTTTTGAGCAGTTCCACGGTTTACCTGCCTTGTTTCTGGTTCTTCCAGGCTTGAATGGCATTCTTCACTTTGTCTTTGTCGAGCGAATATCCGCCGATGTTGATGGTTCCGCCAGCGGATGGGGCGGCTGCTTGCGCAGGTTGGGCGGCGGGGACGGGAGCGACTGAATCGTTGTTGTTTACGGATGGAGCTTCGGAGGCAAGGTCGTTTAGCATCTGTTTGGTTTCGTCATCGATCATCACTTCAGCGTGCGATTTTGCAATGCGATAACCTTGAGGCTGGTTGTAATAGGCGGTTGGAATGGCGCATGCCTTGGCGTAATAAGTGTCGAGAGCGCTGACCGAGGCACCACTGGTGGTGGAGTAGTTGAATCTGAGCGGAACATTTTGCATCGGCGGCAAGCCATAAGCCTTTGCCAACATGCCTGCAATCACGGGCGGAACCTTAATTTGATCGGCAATGAAGTACCGCGCACTTTTCAGGTCGGAAGTGTTCTTGGTTGGTTGCATGCCGTAGCCGGACGCCTTCAAACCAGCGATCGTCTCTTGTGATGCACGCGACCAGTGCCCAGCAGCCATCGCCTTCGACCTGGTGTTGCTGAGCTGTGCCTCCACTTCTCTGCTCCATTTGTCGAACGGAGCTTCGTAATACAGTTTTGTCTTCTCGTTATAGAAAATGACGTTCCAATTCGGCGCCTTGGTCAAGAAACAGACGCCTGCCTTGGGGTTGTGGCACTTAAAGCCGCTTGGGCTGACATAAACATACATGTCGCCAAAATTGGCGCTTCTTTGAGTCAAAACCCAGCCTTGATCGTCGGCCAACGCCGCTTGCGCCTGCGCCAGTCCCAAAATCCCCAATACCAATGGTAGTCCCAGGCACCATTTTGTGAGTTGGCCCACGTTATTCCGCAACGAAAACATCCCGACGCGCCCCAGAAAAGAAACAGGCCTCTACTGCCTACGCATCTCTTGTACCCTCAAAGCCATAGAAGAAAACGACTGGGAGCCGCCACCAATGCAGACACACATGGCAAAAGCATTGGCGCACAATGGTTTTCGGCAAATATAAAAGATTAAGCGTTTCTTATTTCGGAAATAATATCAGGCTTGTCTTACGCGCCCGACGAACCCTCTTTTGAAGACAATCTGGTTCTTGGATCTAATACGTCTCTTAAACCGTCACCCAAGAAATTAAAAGATAGAACGGTCAAGAAGATAAAGAAGCTGGGAAACAAGATCAGATGTGGATGAGATCTGAGCGCTCGCCATCCGTCCGACGCGAGGGTTCCCCAACTGCATTCGGGCGGCGACAAACCTAAGCCGATAAAACTGAGGGTCGATTCAGACAAAATGGCGGTTGGAACGGTGAACGTCAAGGCAATAATCACGGGTCCTATCGCATTGGGCAAAAGGTGGCGCAAGACAATGCGCAAACCACTCTCTCCAGCCGCTCTCGATGCCTCGACGAATTCCTCTTGTTTCAACTGCAAGAACTGAGCTCTCACCAGCCTGGCAGTGCCCATCCAACTGACGAGTCCTAAAGCGATCAAAATTCCGTACGTTCCTCTGCCAATCAAGACACCGACAAGAATCATCACAAGCAGGTCAGGAAGCGAGTATGCAACGTCGACACCGCGCATCAACAAGTTGTCAATTTTGCCGCCGAAGTATCCGGCGATAGAACCATATATGGTTCCAATCAAAAAGGCGATTCCGGCAGTGACCAGACCGATGCTGATGGAAAGCCGACTACCATAGATGACGCGAGCCAAAAGATCGCGTCCGAGCTCATCGGTTCCCATCGGATGTTGCCATGATGGTGGCACCAAAAGATCGTTGCTGACTTGATCGTATGAGAATTTCGAAAGCGGCACGTTGAGCGCCGACAAGAGAGCAACAAGACAGATACCCGCGATGATGCACAACGCTATTAACGCGCCGGGCGTTTTCAAAAGACGATGCCACCAATGACGCGTGTTGCCCATCAGTCCACCTGCATTCGTGGGTCGAGCACCTGATATACGATGTCGACCACTGCGTTGGAAATGATTAGCAGCACAGCAAAAATGAGTGTGGTGCCCATAATCAAATCGTAGTCACGATTAAGTACGGCGGTGATGAAGAAGCGCCCCATGCCTGGAATTGCATAGATGAATTCAACCACGAACGAGCCGGTGATAATGATCGCGGTCAACGGACCCAACACTGTGGCGACAGGCACCAGCGCATTGCGAAGCACGTGTTTGAGAACGGTTTCGCGTTCTGAAAGACCTTTTGTTCTTGCGGTCCGCACCCAATCTTTCTCGAGCACTTCCAATACGCTGGCTCTGGTCAACCGTGCAAGATAGGCTGCAGGACTGACAGCCAGCGTGATCGCAGGCAAGATTATATGACGTGCCGACTCCCACAGAGCGACAGGAAGAACTCTGAAGTGAATGCCGAATACAAAGATCAACAGCGCCCCAACGACAAATCCCGGCACCGATATTCCTGCGGTCGTGCAGAAGATGGCGATGTAATCCCAGCGAGTTCCTCTTCGAATTGCAGCAATGGTGCCCATCGGCACCCCAAACAAGACCGCCAGCCCAAGCCCGGCTACGCCCAACTCCAAAGAAACGGGAAACGCTTCGGCCAAAATATCGTTGACGGTTCGATTTACATATTTATAGGAAACTCCCAAATCGCCCTGGGCAAGACGCGCCATATATAAGGCATACTGTTCGATCACAGGTTTGTCGAGGTGATACTTGGCCTTGATGTTTGCCATTATCTCTGGTGACAGGTGTTTATCTGCATCAAAGGGACCACCCGGCACGACGCGCACCAAAAGAAACGTGATCGAAGCCACTATCCACAAAACAGGAATAGCCAAAAGTATTCTTCGTGCGATCAATCGAAACACGCTCGGCTAATCCCCCCTACCGGCACTACCGCTACCGCTACCAACTAGGCCGACCTTGACTCTTTTCAAAAACGTCACGTCGAGCGCGTTGAACTCCATGCCCTCCACCCAGGGTTTCACCATTGCATTTTGCGTCGACCAATACGTAGGAACGATTGCCGCCTCCTCCACACACAAAAAATGATCGGCTTGGCGATACAACTCGGCTCTCAACTCCGGGTTTTGCTCGGCACTGGCGCGCTCAACCAGCGAGTCGTATTTTTTGGTGCCCCACTTGGTGTCATTGTTGCCGTTGTAGGAGGTAAACAAGTTCATGAATGTTTCCGGGTCAGGATAATCGGCTCCCCATGAGCTTCTAAAGATCTCCGGCGGGTTGCGCCTGAGATTGTCGAGATACACTTTCCATTCGTTATTTTGCAGTTCGATGCGCACCCCGAGGTTCTCTTTCAGCTGCGCCTGCACCGCCTCGACCACCAGCTTCGTGTCTTCTCTAGTGGGATACAACAGCGATACTGAAGGGAATCCTCTTCCATCGGGATAGCCGGCTTCCGCTAAAAGAGCACGTGCTTTAGGGGGATCAAACGGTAAGCCCGAGTCCTTGGAATACCCTGCAAGCGCACGCGGAATCCAGCCATCAGCGGGCAACTCCTGTCGCCTCAGAATGCGAGCGAATACCGTTTTGTCGACCGCCATACCAATAGCTTTGCGAACTCTTGGATCAGTGAATGGTTTTTTGGTTGCGTTAAAACCCAGATAAGTCGCCCTTAATAGAGGAACGTTGCGATACTCGCTGGAATTTTTGAACCGTTCGACATCAGCCGTCGAGAAACTTCTGTTGTCGACGTAGTCGAGTTCATCATTCTCGTAAAGGGCAAAAGCAGTTGATTGTTCGGGCACCATAAACATCTTTATTCGATTGATGGTCGGTGGTCCCTCAAAGAATGTCGGATTGGCTCTCAATTCGATTTTGTATTCGTGCTGCCAGCGATCGAGCAAAAACGGTCCATTTGTGACAATCTTGCCTGGGTCTGTCCAACGATCGCCGAACCGCTCCACCACATCTTTTCTTTGTGGAAACGTCGGGCAAAATGCAGTCAGATACAAAAAGTACGCCGCCGGCTTCTTGAGCTTGATCTCGAGCGTGCGGTCATCTATGGCACGTACGCCGACGAGATTTGCATCTTTTGTTTTGCCGGTATTGTACTCAAATGCATTTTCAATGTCATAAAGAAAGTATGCATACTGTGCAGCTGTAAGCGGGTTGAGCAAACGCTTCCAGGCATATACAAAATCTTGCGCACAAACTATTTTGCCGTCCGACCATAAGACATCGCTTCTCAAATGAAAGATATAGCGCTTGCCACCATCAAGCACTTCCCAGCTGGTGGCGCAGGACGGTGCGCATTTCAGGTCTGAAGTGTACTGTGTCAACCCAACCATGATGTTGGAGACGACATCAAAGGAATTGGTGTCAGTGGTAACGAGCCAGTCGAGGCTGGAGGGCTCGTTGCCGAGGTTCATGCGAAATGTGCCTGTTTCGTAACGTGACTTTGCGTTGGTGCAGCCAGTTAAAAGACAGCAACAAAACGCCAAAATACAAATCAGGGCAAAGCTTTTCAAGGTAGAGACTGAGAACCAATTCATCATGCCAATTTTAGTCTTGTTGACAGGTCTTCTCAGCGGCATAAAAGTGATATACTTTGACTTGACGCCTCGCAGGGGGCCTTTTTGGTTTGCACTTGTTTTGCAAACATAACCCTCTTCGACCTTTGGCGTCTCCCAAAACCATTGGTGCATGCACCTTTGTTCTATATTGGCAGGAGTTAAGCGATGGCTAAGAAAGACGACCGAGTCATCATCACGTTGGCTTGTGGCACCTGCAAGCGCCGCAACTACACAACGATGAAAAACAAAAAGAATGACCCGGACAGACTCAATATAAAGAAGTATTGCCGTTATTGCCGGCAACACATCGAGCACAAGGAGACCAAACGCTAAGAGCGTTACGCATCCCATGCGCCAGCGAAGTCGTCAATAAAGCGATAGCATGGAGCATGGATGACAAGCGCCCTTAGTTTAATGGTAGAACGTGGGTCTCCAAAACCTTTGGTGAGGGTTCGACTCCTTCAGGGCGCGAGCTAATTAACACAACGCTCAACTAGTTGGGAGCGTGAAAAACGCTGAATGACTGAAAACCAGAAGACAGAAACGAAAGAGGCTACACCAGAACTCAAAGTCAAAGAGTCGGTGGGCAAAGGTGGCGGTGATAAGGGCGGCAGTAAAGGCGGCGGTGGTGGCGGCGGCGGCAAGGGCGACGGTAAAAAGAAAGGCGACGAAAGCGGCGGCGATCTTATTACCGAATCGAGACAATTTCTCAAAGAAGTGTATATCGAGTTTCGCAAAATCACCTGGCCTGACAGAGCTCAGGTAGTGAAAGAAACCTGGAGCGTTCTCTTTCTTGTTACAGCAATCACATTGATGGTCCTGGGATTCGACTGGTTTTTAGGACACGCAGTCTTCGGACCAATCGAACACTTCGCCAAAACTCACCACGGAATTGGACGCTAATAAATCAGTCGAAGACATATTCGCTTCACAACCAAACGAGGGGATTTATCGTAAATGGCTTTCATCAAAACCGACGGACAACGGCGTTGGTATGCGGTGCAGACTGCATCAGGGCACGAGAATAAGGTGAAGGAGCACATTGAGAAGAGAATTCTCACAATGGGCGCTCAAGACAGAATTTTCGGAGTCATCGTTCCTGAAAAAATGGTAACGAAGGTCAAAGACGGAAAGCGCGTCGAAAAGAAAGAACGCGAATATCCAGGCTACGTCTTTGTTGAAATGATTCTCGATGATGATTCATGGCGCGTAGTAAGAGAAGCGCCGGGCGTTACCAAGTACGTAGGAGCAGGCAAGAAGCCCATTCCCGTGCAAGATGCCGAAATCAGAAAGATACTTCGACGTCAGATTGCTGTCACCGGATTCAAAGGCAAGAAGCCGGCAGCCATCGATGTCAAGGTGGGCGATTACGTCCGCATAACCGGCGGTCCGTTCGCGGACTTTACAGGAGAAGTTACAGAAGTAAACCTGGAGCGCGAGCGCATAAAGGCTTCTGTAATCATCTTTGGACGCGCAACGCCGGTAGAACTGGAGTTCAACCAAGTTATAAAAGTGTAAATGTAGTGGAAAGTGCGCTCCAACTGCCATAAAATCATACATTCGGCGCATATATAAATAGTATTCGGGGAATTCGAACCGTGAAAAAGGTTGTCGGCAAAGTAAAGTTGCAAATTCAAGCTGGTAAGGCCAACCCGGCCCCGCCTATCGGACCAGCGCTTGGACAGCACGGCGTTAACATCATGCAGTTTTGCAAGGAGTACAACGCCAAGACCCAAGACAAGGCAGGCACTATTGTTCCCGTCGAAATCACGGTGTTTGAAGATCGCTCCTTCGACTTCGTGCTGAAGACACCACCAGCATCCGAGCTGCTCAAAAAGGCAGCGAATGTTGAGAAAGGTTCCTCCACACCAAACAAAACCAAGGTGGGAACCGTATCCAAAGCCAAGATCACTGAGATCGCAAAAATCAAAATGCCCGATCTCAATGCCACCACAGTCGAGGCGGCAGAAAAAATGATTATGGGAACTGCCCGAAACATGGGACTTACAGTTCAAGACTAAAACGAACTACAAGAATCCACACAATTTCATAAAAAAACGAACGAAACACAAGGACCTGATCATGCCTACACTAACGAAGCGTCAGCAAAGACTCGGAAAAATCTACGAAGAAGCAGAACAGAAGCTAGTCACCGCTGAAGAAGCGTTGAAAGTTCTGCGCGCTGAGAAGTCAGTCAAATTCGATCCGACCATGGAAATTCATTTCCGCCTCGGCATCAACCCCAAGTTGAACGACCAACAGATTCGCTCCACCGTGAATCTTCCAGGTGGAACCGGCAAAGAAGTCCGCGTCGCCGTCGTCGCCAAGGGTGACAAAGTTCAAGAAGCACAAGATGCCGGCGCTGATGTTGTCGGAGCCGAAGACCTCGTCGCTAAAATCGGTGAAGGTTTCCTCGAATTCGACAAACTCGTTGCCACTCCGGATGCGATGGGCATGCTCTCCAAAATGGGTAAGTTGCTTGGACCACGCGGACTGATGCCAAACCCGAAAGATGGCACCGTCACTTTTGATGTCGGCAGAACCATCAAAGAATTGAAGGCAGGAAAAGTTTCCTTCCGCGCCGAGAAAGATGGCGGATTGGTTCAAATGGGCTTTGGCAAATTGTCGTTTGACGACAGCCGCTTGTTGAAGAACCTCGCTGCAATCGTCGATCAAATTCAAAAAGTGAAGCCGGCATCGGTGAAGGGCACCTACATCAAAGCCGTCTATCTGAGCACCACCATGGGACCAAGCGTCAGACTCGACCCCACCACTCTGCAAGATCTGGCGAAGTATCTGGCTGCTTAGGTACTGCATACTTCACACGAATCCAAATCCATTAAATACGGCGCCCTTCAATAGAGGGGCGCTTCTTGTATTTCGTAGTTCCCCCCTTGCAGACAACTAGGTTGCAGACTATGTTCAGATCCTTGCCCTTCCCCCCGATATCCACAAATTCTCATGCCTCAAGAATTCGGCGAGCACTCGCTCAGCCAGAATGCGCTAGCTATGGGACACTTTGGTGATCGGGGTCAAGAATCCTGGCAAGACAAAGTGTCGAGAGAGATGTCTCTTTTCGAGGCAGGTTGGACTGCAACGCAAGAGACCGCAAAAGAATCCGTAAGCGACGATCGCGTGACATCGACGGCGCTGCAAGTTTTGACATCAATTGCAGCCGGCGTTGTAGTGGCAAAAATGGCTCCAGCAAAAGGCATCGTCGGTGTTGCCGGGAAGTCGCTCTCAATTGGAATGGGCGCCACATTCCTTTGGGACATCGCCTCGCACGCTCGCGCAGTTGCAGGCGCAGTCAGCGATACGTGGGACTCGAGTAACAATCAGTCGGGCAACACCCAACTGATTGAGTCGCATCTCGGCAGCTTCTTGTTCGACATTGCGCTAAGCACCGCCGGTGGGGTCGTCGGGATGAAACTCGGCAAGAGTATCTTTCCGTCAAATCCAGTCAGACCCTTGGCGGCGACTCTTGCAGCAGAACTCTCTCCTTCGGCATCTTATCGATCGCTTTCCACACGAATCGAAATCGACACCAATAATCATATTGCCGAGTCAGGTAGAACTCTCGCCCCCGAATATCAAGTCGTCTTCGATGCCGTGATACCGCCAGAGACCAGATTGGCTCTGGCAAAGCGCTCAAGAATGTACGAGCCAGATCGGGCATTTACTTTCGCGATCGCGATGGAGCAAGCCGTGCCAGGCATCGAAGGCAAACTGAAGATGCATCTCGATGAGATTCGATCTGCGCAATTGGCAGACTACTACAAGCGTGTTCGAGAGGGCTCAGGTGTCGCCTCCAATGGCGGGAAAGACTACTACAAGCCCTCTGACTACATGAGAATGCACTACAGCAGAGTGATTCCAGATCATTCAGCCGTCAAGACTTTCCACGCGACTCTTGCACAGCTCGAAAACGCAGTCAACCCAATCATCGCCGAAACCGCAAGACAAGCCGGTTTCCCAGAGCCCAAACTGTCCTTTGCCACCAATCTAACGACAGAACGAGGCGTATGGCAAAAAGGATTGAACAGGATTCTTGTTAACGCACAGAAAATGGATGCACCCGGAGACTTCGGCAAAACCACTTATCACGAACTCACTCACGCCGAACAAACAAATCTGGTAGCACGCAGAATCGCTGATGAGCTCAGGCTTCCCGCCAATCCAAGCATTGAAGATCAAACGCTTCTCTATCGCGCATTCAAGAATTGCTTCAACGTAGACATCAATTACAGCAAGATCTCTTACAGGCGAGACCTCTGGCAATACATTTCCAAAACGCTGCAAATGCGCGACGGCAAGCCGCTAGCCGCCGGTGATGAAGCCCGCGCCATCGAGCTCATCGAGTCGTTCAAGGGTTTAGCGTTCAAGAACCGCACAGATACATACTACTCGGCAATGAACAACTACCTGGGCACCACCAAACTCACTCCGCACGCGAAGTCGCACCTGCTCTATCGCAGTGCGCTGCACGAAATCGAGGCATGGGAAACTACACAGCTGGTCGCGCCGCTCAAGATTAAAAGGTGACGTCACGTCGCCTTGTTAGGCACCACGTAGGTAATCGGATAAGTCTGCATCGACTTGAATATCAGGGGTTGCCCGCCATTGAATTGAAAGAACTTTACCGAGAATGGCTGCACCTGCACCAGCGTTTGAATTCTTACCACACCCGTCAATGTTCCACCATAACCGTTGGGCGGTTCGAGCGCCGCAACTTGTGCGGCACTAATCGTGCACATACAGTTGGGTGTGTCGAGCTGGAAGTTGCTGAGCATGCTGCTGCCCTTCTGATTGGCACGGGCGATTACAGCATTGGCCCTCAACTGCCAATCTCTGGGATCACCGATGGATGCAACACGAGCGGCTTCGCGACAAGTCGAGTCGTTTACTTGCACAGCCAAAACGACTGCTGCCAAGTCCACGAATGCAAGAATCAATGGGACCAGGAAGATCAACCCAACGACAAGCTCGATGGAAGACTGGGCGAGACTGCGTCTCGAGTAATGAGTGCGCTTCAACATACCCTGCTACACCTATTTGCTGTCGATCTGCGACGATGAAATCAGCTTCCCATTTATATATATTTCCACCGAATCTATGGTTTGAAACTACATAACACGCGTGAGATTAGATCTCGACGTGACACGCCGCTAAGCGGGAATATAGAAAATGTCCCTTTAGCCAGCTGCCATGGACAATATCGAGAAAGAGAAAATCGATCTGGTGCACAAACCCGAGCTGGTGGTGGGTGAAGACGGCACCAGGTCTGTTGGAGCATCACCCGGGAAAGCAACGTTAGTGCCGCTTGACGTCGACGACGATGAATTAATCGGCGTCACACTGGAAAGCGGCATCTACATCCAGGCGATTATCGGCAGGGGCGGAATGAGCTCCGTCTATCGCGGCGAGCAGTTGATGATTGGACGCACTGTCGCAGTTAAGGTATTGCACAGTTTGTTGTTTTCAGAGGCGAACGCACTGATGCGCTTCCAGCAGGAAGCAAAAGCGGTAGGCGCCCTCGACCACCCCGGCATCATCAAGGTGCACGAGTTTCACGCAGGCGAAAAGGGGCGTTCATACCTGGTGATGGAGTATGTCGAAGGCGTCACTCTCTCATCACTGCCGAAGTCTCAGAGGCTCGATTGGAAGCGAGCACGCAATATCTTCACTCAGGCATGCGATGCGCTCGATCATGCCCATAAACGCGGAGTGGTTCACCGCGATATAAAACCCAGTAACATCATGCTGATCAAGTCGGACCAAGACCCTGACTTTGTCAAAATTCTAGACTTCGGCATTGCAAAACTGCTTGCTTGTGAAAACGAGGCGCTGCGCCTGACTCAGACTGGAGAGATCTTCGGCAGCCCCCTCTACATGAGCCCTGAGCAGTGCACAGCCCAGAAAGTGGATCAACGATCGGATATTTACTCACTGGGCTGCGTGCTCTATGAATCGCTGACAGGCAAACCGCCTTTGAGCGGCGCGAACATTTACGAAACCATTTTCAAACACACAAGCGAAATGCCCGCATCACTGAGAGTTCACCGACCGCATCTCGAACATTTGAGTGAATTCGAAGCGGTAGTGTTAAAGGCGATGGCAAAAAACCCGGCCGAACGATTTCAATCTATGGGTGAATTCAAATCGGCACTTGAATCCATTGGGCAGACAGAGATCAAATCAGCGGCCCAGAAAGTGAAAGAAAAAGTCGAGCTGCTCAAACGGCGAAAGAGTGCTCAAAAAAGACAGGGTCCGCCATCATATACGATACCAGCAATGGTCGCCGTCTTTGCCGTCGCCTTGGCAGTATCTTGGAACACGGCCATGCAGCATGGAGCGAGCAGCCAAGCCTCCTGGCAAAGCTTGTACGAGGTCGGACAAAAGAGTTTTGACAACGGCGATTACAAATCGGCGCAAGAACTTTTGTCACAAGCAAAAGAAAAAGCCGTCAACGAACCGGCTAATCTCAAAGCCACTGTAGAGGAATTGATCGATCTGCAAAGAGCTCAAGGTCTCAATGCGGATACCTCACTGACGGCGCTTTCCAGCGAACTGGAGTTGCGACTTCGCAGGCAACTGAATCACAAAATAGATCTTTTGGCAATTGAGGTCTACTCCGCCAAACAGAAAAAGGATGCCAACCAAATCAAGAAAGTCTGCAATGAGATCAACGATTGTGTCGCCTCACTGATGGTGTCATCGAGCGTTTTTGACGAGTCTGTGGAATCGGCTCTGGAAAAGGCTTTAGACGCATCGGACGAAGTTATGGGCAAAGATTCAAGACCATCGGCACGCAGCACACACAATCTGGGGCTAATTGCGTTTTCAAATCAGAACTATAGAAAAGCGCACGCTCTGTTCGATCGCGCTTTGAGCATTTTGAGAGCCAATCCAAACAGCGATCCGGTTGCCCTGCTCAAAGCTCTCGAATGGCAGGCGCGCACAGAAAAACAACTGGGCAACACAACAGCCTGCGGCGATCTTCTGGATGAGAGATTAGATAGGAGTTTGCGAATCGATCCACTCAATCCGGCCGAACCTTCACCCAACAACATCAACGTCGCGCACAGCAAAATCTTGTTGGCCGAACACGCTTATACACAGAAAAACCCTGACAGAGCAGTCGACCTGTTGACCGATGCAAACGCAATTTTGTCGGATCAAAAATCAACCGAAGAGCTTGCTAAATGCAGTGCATTGTTGGGGCACATCAGATTTGAACAAGGCGATACAGCCGAGGCCGAAACGCTTCTATCCACGGCCTTGGCATCAATGGAAAAGCAGTCCCAAAAGCGGTTTGGCTGGTATCTTCCCGCTGTTCTGATGGACTTGGCTGACATCAATGCAAACACGAAAAAAGATCTCAAGAAAGCTCAAGCTCTTTGGCTGCGTGCATTGGTAATCGCCATGCGTCAAGTGCCCAGAGAGCAAAGTTTGGTCACATCGCTGGAAGACCGCCTAATAGACTCGCCAATTCTGGTAGACCTGCTGAAAACGAGACTCGAGCTCGACAAAGCTACCGTGGGCAAAAACAGTCAGGTGCTTTTCCTTGACTGGTGCGATCTAGCTAGAGTGGCTCGACGACAAGGGAATCTCGAAACTGCTGCCGCCGCGTGGCAAGAGGCGCTTTCAATGTTTAAGGAGACCGGAGGCGATTTTGCAGGACCCAGCTCGATGTTGGCGAATGGAGAGATTACCAAAACCAAGGGCAAGAAGTTGGGTTTGGAAATGCAGCTCTTCCAAGCCGAAGTCTATCTCGATCAACGCAAGACGACCGAGGCTTCTCAGGCGTTTAAGGCAGCGGTCGGTTCGCTTAAGGATAAGACCGGATGGACGCCGACAGACTGGAAAGATGCAATCAAGAAAGCTTCTGTTTCTATAGAGATGAGAAAGTCGGCACTTCCAAATGCCGAAGAACTTTTGGACCAATTAAAAGATGAACAACATTTGTAGAGGGGTAGGTGTACGATAGTGAAAGCATCCCCAAATAAACGGAATCTTGCGCGTAAGACGAGCCAAGGAGGATCTTTTCACATGAGCACTGGCAAAATGCGCTCAAGAAAGGGAAACATTGCCGAGTTCGCTCCGGCTCTCGGTATCTTCTTGCTCATAATTCTGTTCCCTATGATTAACCTGATTGGGCTCGGCTGCGGAGCGTGCGTGGTGGCATTGCTCAGTCGCGAAGCTGCATCCGCTGCAGGAACATCTACAACTTACCAGCAAGCCCTAACCGAAGTGAAAGGTGTAGCCGACAGACTGGTTTCATCGGGTCTCGGCAAATTCGGTAAACTAGCTCCCGTCGGTGGTTATCTCGGCTGCGGAACAGACCTCTTCATCGTCAAAACGACGATTGCGACAAACGCTACACAAACGTTCGGACCAAATTCTCCAATTACAGGCACAATTGATCCTGATGCACAACTGTTCAGTTACAGCTGCGTCTCTGTCTACAACGTTGGACCATTCTTGCCGCTTGGTGGTTTGCCATTTGTTGGAACGGTGCCTGGAATTGGTCAACCAGTGCCCTTGAAGTTCGTAACAGAGCGCAGCGTAGAACACTTAGATGGTATCGGCGCCACCTCTGCGCCTGGTAGCGGCGATGGTGGCATCATAACCGCACCTATATCTGGTGCTCCTGGTCCCACACTTCCAGGCGGGCCCATATCTCCATCATCTCAACAATGATTCAAAATGGAAAGTCAGAAGCGAGCTTGCTGGTAGCGGCTTGGTAGGTTGAAAACATATATGCCACTTTCGAGTTTCCCACCAGGTCATTTAGGCGCAGGCGCACGACCCACATACATTGATGCGGCGACAGTATAATGTATAGGCAAAGGCCTTTTCCTGGGAGCTCAAAGCTTGGTCAAGTACAAGGATTACTACAAAGTTCTGGGAGTTGCGCGCACTGCCACAGACAAAGAGATAAAGGCAGCCTACCGAAAACTTGCACGGCAACACCATCCTGACGCCAACAAAGGCAATAAGGCTTCGGAAGAGAAATTCAAAGAGCTCAATGAGGCTTACGAAGCCCTCAAAGATCCTGAAAAGCGAAAGAAGTATGACATGCTCGGCTCCGGTTGGAAAGAGGGAGCCGACTTCAAGCCGCAGGATTTCAACTTCGCATTTGATTTCGGAGATTTCGGCAAAGGTGCAGCATTCTCTGACTTTTTTGAAGTCTTGTTTGGACAAACATTCGGACAGCAGCCGGGTGGTTTTAAGGGAACGGCAACAGGCTTCAAACCAGGCGCGCAAGGTGCGCCCAAGCCACAACCACAGCAGGCTGGCAAAAAGTCATCTTTAGACCTCGAAGCCAACATCGAACTTGCTATCGAAGAATTGGCCAAAGGCGCTACTCGAACTTTGCAGATAAGCGTTCATGGAAGTCCAAGCAAAACCATCGACGTCAAAATTCCGCCAGGAGTACGCGCCGGCTCTAACGTTAGAGTCGCTGGAAAAGGTGCCACTCGCGGTGGCGAGACCGGCAATTTGATTCTTCGGGTGAAGGTGAAACCACACAACTATTTCACCGTAGATGGTGACAATCTGGTGTGCGAACTTCCAATAAGTCCTGCCAAGGCGGTTCTTGGAGGAGACTGCACAGTAACGACCGTGGATGGATCAGTCACCATCAAAGTTCCACCCGGCACACAAAACGGCCGTGTCTTGCGATTGCGCGGCAAGGGACTTCCGAATTTGAAAGATCAAAATCGTGGCGATCAGTTAGTGAAGACCCGCATCGTTGTGCCGGTCGATCCAAGCGATGAAGAAAAGAAGCTCTACGAGCAACTAGCGAAAATCGAGAAGAAAAAAGAATAGCTAATTGGCCATCATTAGTCGCGAAGCCATTTCGAATTCGCCCATGGCTTTCGCTTTGTCTTCTTCATTTTGTGCTTGCCTAAACAAAAGCTCCGCCTTGATCTCATGCAGTTCAGCCAGTCCTTCGTTCTTTTTCATCACTTCGTTTAGTTGCGTTTCCGCATCGAAGTAACGACTCAAAGACAACTGCAAACGAGCAAGCATCAAGCGAGCATTTAAATCATTCGGATCTTTTTCGATAAGACCACGCTCTTCGTTTATTGCACCTTCGACCAAACCGCCGTTGCGCTCAACCACCGTCCTGACTGATTCGGGATATCCCTGGCTGTCTTTCTCGATGGTGAACCCTTTTACGAATTCCTCGAAACCACCCTTGGGATCGCCTTGTGCACAGAGTGCCATTCCTAAGCGTTTTCTGATGTCAGCGCCGCGTGCGACTAAACGCTCATCACCACTTGCCTTCACTTCATCAGTACTGAATGCATCAAGCACCGCTTTATATTCTTTCACCATTCCGTCTGCATTGTGTTGGCGCTGATACATCTTGGCCAACTCCTCATGCGGTCCCGCCCAAGGTTCTGGGAATCTCTTCACGAGGGCTTCGTAAGCTTCCAGAGCTTCAGCATCCTTTCCCTCCAGGGAAATATGCCTGGCGCGATTCAAGAGAATGTACTTGCTGTCGGGCGCTGCGGCGACTGACTTATCGACGTACTCATAGCCTTTATTGTTGTCGCCCAAATGGTAGTAATACTCACCGGCGCAGACCAATGTCCTAACCTCATCAGGTTTGTCGGTAAGTAATTTCTTCATTGCTTTGGCGGCAAGATCTTTTTTGCCTTTCGCCAAGAGCACAAGCGGTTCCATCTGATTGATCTCCTTCATGAACTTCTCGGAGTTCGTGGTGGGATCAACCGCGGCCTTGACTTTGGGAGTAAGCACGAGATCGACAACGTTTGTAGGTCTGCCGACTGTGATGAAAAACAAAACGCAACCGACAAGACCGAGGAAAAGCTGAACCCCGATGACGTTTCTCAAGAAGCTGCCAAACGTCTCCTTATTGCCATCTGGTGAATTCAAAATCGCATCCCCCGGTCCAAATACTGCGTTCAAGTTCAGACTAGCATAACAACTGCTGTCTTAATTCTGCCCAGCGCAAGGCGAAACTTTCGAACGCCGCCTTCTTTGATACAAAATGACTAAGATGCTGCTTTGCATCTTCAGCCAGATTCATCACCCCTTGCATATAGCCAAAAACCCTTGCATCGGCTGCAACACGAGACTTCAGGCTTCGTAGTTCCAACTCCACCAGCGTATCGATGGTGTCATCAATCGACAAAACCTCTTCATCGAGAATCTTCTGCAGGTGCTCCGAGAGCTCAAGGGCGTCCGATAGTGCTTGGGTGGAGCGGCGAGTACCGGGCTCTGGCTTGTGCAGCGGAATCGGACACGGAACACAGAAAAAAGCCAACTTCCTGAGCCGCGCGGCCACGCTTTCGATTGCGGCCTCAGTCTCGCCGCCTGCGTTTACGGCGACCGCCAGTTTTTCCTGACCCGACCCCATAGCCATATGCAAGGGTCCAACGTTGACCTCTGCGCGATTTGCAAGCGGAACAATCTGGCAACGGCTCACCACCGTTGGCAAAACCTCCTCCTGGGAGCCGGCGAAGAGGACAAACAGGCAATCTGTACGCGGTTCTTCAATAGTCTTGAGCAGCGCGTTGGCACAGGGGCGGTGAAAAGAGGCTTCTGATGCAGTTTCGACGACAATCAAACGCACGTAGGACGAGGTCTTGCTGAGCTCATCGCTAAGTGCACGCGCCTTTTCCACAGGTATCTTGCCACTCTTGGAGCCCTCTGGACCAAGCACCATTAAGGCTTTGGGGTGTTTGCCATCGAAGATCCATTTGCAATTTTGGCAGTATGACTCGCTCTTGGTCGATGCAATGTAGCAAGGTTGCTGGTCGGGATCGCTTTTTTCTTGGCGTTTGTTGCAATTGAGGTAGGCAGCCAATTCTCGCGCAATCGCCCACTTGTCATCAACGGTGCGCCCTGTCAGTAAATAGGCATGAACCAGCTTGCCTTCTGCAACTGCATTGGCGATTAGGGTGGCGGCAACCTGTTGACGAGCCAGGAGTTGTTCGGTGAACACATTCATCATTATTAGATTAATGGTTCTGGAAGCAAAGTCCCGGAAGCTTCAGCAAACTAAATATTAAGCAGGATAGAACCTTAAGAACGTACAAATTGACAGCACTTGGCGAGTACCCTAGACTATCTGGGTTCAAAAGCTCGGAGCCAGATAAGGCTCTGTACTGGCGCGGTCAACAGACTTCAAGTAAGTCATGGCACCCGCCGGAGTTTTTCGTTTTTAAGAGCAACACATCAAGCTCGCACTTTGGAGAGGAACCTTGGCAAACGTAGTCGTTGTAGGCGCTCAATTTGGTGATGAAGGCAAAGCCAAAGTCACAGATCTTTTAGCCAGAAACGCAGATGTTGTAGTTCGCTATCAAGGCGGCTGCAACGCTGGTCACACCGTAGTGGTCGATGGTGAAACATACAAGTTTCACCTGATTCCGTCCGGCATTCTCTATAAAGGGAAGGTATGCATGCTCGGACCTGGAATGGTTATCGACCCCAAAGCATTCTTGTCGGAATTGAACGCTTTGCTCGAACGCGGACTCGATGACAGCAATCTAAAGTTGTCCGCCAGTGCGCACGTAACCATGCCGTATCACCTGACCATGGACGCAGCGGAAGAAGAAAGCCGTGGTGACAAAAAAATCGGTACCACCAAGCGTGGTATCGGACCAACTTACGCTGACAAATGCGCGCGTTCCGGAATTCGCATAGAAGACCTCCTCGACAAGGAAGTTCTCAAAGCCAAATTGGAATGGATGGTACCTCGCAAAAACGTTCTCTTTGAGCGCGTGTACAGCATTGCACCTCTGGATGCTCAAGAGATTTTCGATGAATATTACGAGTACGGTCAGAAGATCAAGAAATACGTCTGCGACACTTCAGCGATCATTTTCCAGTCGGTGCAGGCTCGCAAGAACATTTTATTTGAAGGTGCGCAAGGCACGCTGCTCGACCTCGATCACGGCAGCTATCCTTACGTGACCAGCTCCAGCCCGTCGGCAGGTGGCGCTTGCGTCGGCGCCGGAATCGGACCGACAATCATCGATCGCGTCATCGGCGTCTCCAAAGCTTACATGACACGCGTTGGCGAAGGTCCATTCCCAACTGAACAAGTTGGAGAGATTGGCGAAAAGCTCAGACAGACTGGAAAAGCATGGGCAGAGGTGGGCGTCACCACGGGTCGCCCGCGCCGTTGCGGTTGGTTTGATACCGTTCTTGGTCGTTACTCCGTGCGCATCAATGGACTCGATTGCCTCGCGATCACCAAGCTCGATGTGTTGGATGAATTCGACGAGATCAAGGTTTGCGTGGCATACAAAGATCGCGAAACCGGCGAAGTCTACAAAGACCTTCCTAGCATCGGAAGCCAATTCCAGAGAATGGAAGCGGTGTACGAATCCTTCCCTGGTTGGCAAAAATCAACGATGGATTGCACAAGCTTCAAAGAACTGCCAAAAGAAGCGCAAAACTATCTCGATTTCATGGCTGAATCGCTTGATGCGCCAATTGCAATTGTCAGCGTAGGCCCTACGCGCGACAAAACAGTTGTCATCGAAGATCCGATTCACGGACCGAAGCGGGTTCTTTCAAGAACGACACCAGCCAACAAATAGGTAGAGCGCTCGACGTGTTTTGCGCTGCGTGATCACGCGGCGCATGGCCACCACATACGATGCAGAGTCACCACATACGATGGCCACGCGTTGCGTGATCACTTATTGACTCATTTAAAAATGACACTTCTTTGGAAGCGTTGA
>CAZCZI010000073.1:12887-36608 GCA_964503045.1 uncultured Candidatus Obscuribacterales bacterium | reverse complement strand
ACCACATACGATGCAGAGTCACCACATACGATGGCCACGCGTCGCGTGATCACGCGGCGCGAGATCACCAGTCGCGAACCAGCGGGGATTGATTCAATTTGTCGCTTACTTCGCCGATAAGCGACGGAAGTATTCGACGAACATCTTGATGCCACCACCGGCTTGTTGCCAGTCGAAGTTTTCGTTGATTGCGTGGTAGCCATGCTCCGGCAGCGATAATCCCAGGAAAACGATGGGAACGTTGAGCACTTTCTGCATGCTCACGACTGCGCCGATGGAGCCGCCTTCACGCGTAAACGCAGGTTCTTTACCAAAGACGGTCTTCATCGATTCTTTAGCCGCTTCCGCATAAGGTCCCGTGAATTGTCCGAGGAATGGCCTTAGTGTCCCCTCTTTGACCAACTCAACATCCTTTGATTTTTCTTGGATGAACTTTTGAAGCATATTCAAAATTTTGTCTGGATCTTGGTTAGGCACCAATCTCATGGAGATCTTCGCTTCTGCATGGTGTGGAACAATCGTCTTCACGCCAGGACCACTGTAACCACCGACAATACCATGAACCTCAAACGTCGGCTTCGCCCAAATGCGTGCGGAACCGTCGCGATCGTCTTCGGTTCTAACTGAGTGAAGCTCGTGCGCCTTCTTGAAGTTGGCAGTGGTGAAGCCTGATTTGACGAAGTTGTCCAGCTCGTCGTCGCTCGGTTGTTCGACGTCGTCATAGAAGCCAGGAATGTGCACGTGACCTGTTTTTGCGTCGTAGAGTTTTGAGATCAAGTCACAAAGTTCGCCGATTGGGTTGCGCGCTAAGCCGCCGGTTGTTCCGGAGTGAACATCTTTTGCACCAGTTTTCAACTTCAACAATGCACCCTGCAAACCCCTGAGCCCATAAGGAATTGCTGGTCTGTCGCGTGAGACCCAAATCGTGTCGGAGACCACAACTGAATCTGTCGTCAGTTTCGATTTGTTGTCGACCAAGAATTGTTCGAATGATGGGCTGCCTATTTCTTCTTCCAGTTCCCAAATAAATTTGATATTGATTGGTATCTTCTTCTGGCTTGCATATTTCGCTGCATATAAAACTGCCAGGGCTGGGCCTTTGTCGTCGGTCGTTCCCCTTCCCTTATATACATCGCCTTCGATGGTCATGCGAAACGGCTTGCTTTCCCATTCGCTGGCATCGGCGGGCTGAACGTCGATGTGGTTGTAGATGGTGACAGTTGGATGTTTGGGATCAGACACAAACTGACCGATGACCACCGGATAGCCTTTTGTCTCAATCATCTCGGCGGTTGCGCCTGCAGCTTTCAGCAGTTCCATCGCCAGTTCGCCGGCTTCTCTGATGTGTCCCTGGCAGGTGGGATCCATGCTTACGCTCGGGATATCCACCAGTTTTTTCAAAGTGGATTCGTACTCACTTCTGATGCTGTCGACGTAGCTTGTGATTTCGTCCAAGTTGGTTGCTGCTGTCATGGTTGACCTTCAAAAGATGGGTGGAACAGAAGATCCTAACCCGTTGACATTCGTATTTTTAGAGGGTGCGGTGGCGGGGTGCGACGCGATCTTTTTCGAGGGTTCATGACAGAGTGCGAAATTACTGTCATGAATGTTACGGATTGTGGAGTAGGGGAAACCCTGGGAATTCCCAAATGCTTTGGGGCGTAATGGTTTTGGGGAACTATTGTCAACCTTGACAGTATGACAGTAATTTGCGAGAATACTGTCATGGTCATCGGACATACTGCTAGCTATACGCTTGAAGAGCTCTCTGACGAGGTGGCACGCAATCTGCGCGAGCACAACCTTATAAGCGCTCAACAGGACAATCGTGTGTCCGCTGCGCCTGATGTGAGGACGATTCGCTACTACACGACACTCGGGTTGATCGATCGTCCGTTTATAGAAGGAAGAGTTGCTCGATATCGACGCAGACACTTGCTTCAACTGTTGGCCATAAAGGCGTTGCAGGGACTTTCAATGCCTTTGGCCGACATACAAGCAAGACTCTACAGCCTGGGCGACAGTGAACTGGAGGGTGTAATAGAGGCAGTGGCTGCCTCGATTCGAGCAACAGACGGACAAGCAGACAAAGAGACCTCACAAACAACCTCGCGACTCGTGGTGTGGCGGGAGATCATTGTCGAACCAGGTTTGAAGATTTCTGCAGAAGAAGGATGGATTTCACAGTTGGATGAAGACGTAGTGCTTCAAAGATTAATCGCTGCCCTCACGGTCTTGAGAGACCAGTCAAAACATAAGAGGGATTTCGGAGGACAAGAAGAATGAGTGCACCCGCAAGCAGCAATAGTGTAAAGGATGTTGATCTAATTAAGAAGTTGGATGAGGAGCGCAAACGCGGGCTGGGCCTGCTTCTCGTCGATGTCGCGGCGCAGCGCGTGCAATTGCCGCTTGCTGGTGTCGATATTCAAGCGAAAATTGCCGATCGAGTCGCGCAAGTGACGGTCAAAGAAACGTTCCGCAACCCGCATACCGAGCACCTAGAGGCTGTCTATATTTTTCCGCTCGCTCCGGCAGCAGCGGTCAGCGATTTTGAAATGCGCGTAAAAGATCGCGTCATCAAAGGAAAAGTCGAAGAGCGTGCCAAGGCAAGAGTCGAGTACCAGCAAGCGATTGTTGAAGGCAAACGCGCGGCTCTTTTGGAACAAGAGAGAGACGATGTATTTACTGTGCAAGTCGGCAACTTGCCGCCAGGCGAAGAAATTACTGTAGTGGTTACTTATTCCGAAAAGCTTCCATTTTTTGAAAATGGAACAACCGAAGTAAGACTGCCATTGGTTGTTGCCCCGAGATACATTCCGGGTGCGGCGCTGGACCGCGATTCAGTAGGTGTTGGAACATCTTTGGATACCGATCAAGTTCCCGATGCGTCGCGTATCACGCCGCCTAGATTGGCAGAGGGGTTCGATCCCAAAGTGGCGCTCAACATCGAAGTCGAGCTCATGGCTGATTTGAACGACGCAGCTTCAGGCTATGCAATTTCGGATCTTGCATGCTCGCAGCATGTGGTTAAAACTTCGCTGGGAAGTGCTGGAGTAAAAGTTGGTCTATCTCGCGAAGATGAGCTGCTCAACAGAGATTTCGTGCTTCGTTGGACGCTTTCTGCAAAAGGCGTGAAGACTAATTTGATCAGCTTCACCGATGAGAGCGACTCGAATGTTCGCTACGGCATGCTCTCCATTCTGCCTCCGCATCGTGATGGTTTCCTTGGAGTTCCGCGCGATGTAATCTTCGTGGTTGACAGGTCCGGCTCGATGCAAGGCATCAAAATGACCTCTGCTGCAAGAGCATGTTCTATCTTGCTCAACTCACTTGGACCACGTGACAAATTCGCCATTGTTGCTTTCGATTCAGTCAATCAATGGCTGCAACCGACAGGACAACCAGTTGGGCAATACTTCCTCGACGCTGATGAGGCGGGCATTGAACAAGGTGAGAAATTCCTTCGAGAAATCACCGCTCGTGGTGGTACCGAGATTCACTCTGCACTCAATGAGTCACTGAGATTGGTGGCAAACACGAGAACCAACAACGACAGAATTCCGGTGATTGCAGTTTTGACAGATGGCGAGATCGGCAATGAGAGCGCTGTTCTCAAAGGAATGCAACAGTCACTTGGCGATTGTAGAATCTTCACCATCGGAATCGACACTGCAGTAAACGCGGGATTCCTGACTCGACTTGCATCAATAGGTGGGGGAACTTGCTCATTTGTGCAACCCGGCTCACAGCTTGAATCGGCGCTATCAAATGTTGCCAGAGAAATCGGAGCACCGCTTGTCACCGATTTGCAAATTATCGATGATGGCTGTGGCATCGAAAGCGATACGGTTGCACCAAATAGAATTCCTGATCTCTTTGCCGGAAGAGCAAGCACTTGCTTCTTCAAATTCAAACCAGGCAAAAAACCTCAATTGAAGATACGAGGAAAACTAGCTGACGGCGGCAAGTTCGAAGAAACAGTGAAGCCGCAAGCGACGGCGCTCAATGCAATTGCACAACTGTGGGCCAAGCAGCACATCGTTGATCTCGAAGATCAATTCCGAGCGCCTGCCGGGCATAGCTGGAATCCATTCAATAAAGGACAAACTCAAGAAAGCCTCAGAAAGCAGATCATTGAGATCTCGGTAAAACACTCGCTTTTAACCAAGTTTACGGCTTTTGTAGTCGTCGATCATTCTGAGATTGTGAATGCCGGCGGAACCAACAAACAGGTCGTTCAGCCAGTGCATAATCCTCATGCTTGGGATATGTGCAAAGAACAAGCAGAGGGCAAAGCACAGGCGCCACAGAGATCGGCGAGCAGCCTGATGGGGCAACTCGTGAGACAGCGAGTTGCTGATGATAGCCAGCCGATTACATTGGCCGAGTCAATCAGGAAGAAAGAAAGCGAAGTAAGTCGCGCTGACATAGGCCGAATAGATGCGCGCTCGACTGCTCCAGAGCCGATGCCGTCGGCGCAACCGTCAGCAGCGCCACCACCGGCGCCTGCACCGCTATCGGGTGGGTCTGCACCCCTCGCCAAGCGTAAGGCTCCGCAAGAGGAAGCATTGCAATCAAAAGAATGCGCTCCCTCTCCCAAGCCAGCGCCGATGTGGGATGCAGCTCTTCCACCGAACGCTCCGCAAGCAGGCGGAGGCGGTGGCAGCTTCGGTAGTTCTGGGGGCAGCTATGGTAGTGCTAACTTCGTGGGACCTGGCACTTCACACGGACCATTCGGTAAGCGTCGTGAGGAAGCAGCAAGCAATGCCCGAGCAATCGATGCTGAGCAGTTCAGCAAAGCCGTCAGTGCACTAGAGAACTTTGCAAAAGCTCTAGGAGCTGCATGGGAAGCGATTGATCGAGGAACCATTCCTTCAATCGAAGAAGTCGAGAAAACACGACGTGAATTGATGCAGATACTTTCAACTCTGAGCATCACAGAAAAGATGCCATTGCTCCAAAAGTTCTTGCGTAATGAAGCGGTCGAGTTCATCGCTGCAGTCAAAGGAGCTTCCGATGCTCAATGTCTGGTCTCGATTGTGAAGCGCCACCAGGTGGAGTTCGAGCAAGCGGACCGAGAAGCAGGTGATGCTTTTCAGGGAATTGCCGACTCAGCCAAACCATTCTGGGACGCAAGCATCTAAGAAATCTCTGCGAGTTTTCTCTGAACCACGGGTCATCTAGAGCAGGACGGGCGAAGCAATTCGCCCGTCGTTGCTGTGTTGCTGAGTGTACTGCGCAATTAGAAACGTTTGCGTCTAAACACGTCTGTTTTAAGGCACGTAACTCGATCGAGAAAAAGTAGCCCGTCGAGGTGATCTGTTTCGTGCAGAATCAGACGTGCTTCGAAGTCGCCGGTTTCAAATTTTATGGATGATAGATCAGGCGCCTGCGCCGAGACTCCGATGTTTTTTGCTCGTTTTACATTGGCGGTAAGTGCAGGCAGACTCAAACACCCCTCGCGTCCTACCACTTCTCCTTCTTGCCATTCGATGATTGGATTGAGCAACACCAAGTGCCCATGATGGTTCGTGCATTTCGGGTTGCGAGAGGCATCGATGACAATGATGCGTTTCAATGTTCCTACTTGAGGCGCCGCAATGCCGACGCAGCCGGGTGACGCGTACATTGTTTCGACCAAGTCCTTAATCAAAGCCTGAAGCTCTTCGTCGACCTGTACGACTGGCTGGGATACCTGTTTCAAAACAGGGTTGGGATACGTCAGGACCTCCAAGACTGCCATCGCCTACAGCTCAATCGCCTCCAGCGCTTGCACGGTCACGTCTACCTTGAGTTGGGTGGAGATTGCTTTCAGTTTCGTTTCAATTGCCGCAAAATCACTGTTATCTGGACCGGTTACCTCTAGAAGCATTACGAAAACCGGCTGTGATGCCGACCCGGTGGACTTTGTTTGTACATCGGTAATGTTGAGCTTCAGGTCTCTGAGCACTTTGGTGATGCCAGCCACGATTCCTGGGCGGTCGGCGCCATAGACGGAGATCATGAAGTGAGGATCTTCATTAGGAACATCCTTAAGCTCTTCAGGGCTGAGATCTCTGATATTTATCGTGAGCCCAAGCCTGGTGTGCGCTTCGTCCAATTTCTTGGACATGTCTTCGGTGGAATATCCCTCGGGAAGAGTCACCATGAGGATTATGGCAAACTGCCCTCTCAATAGAGTCATGCTTGAGTCAAGCAGATTGCACCCTTCCGTGAAAAGCATTTCTGTGAGCTCGGCGACGATGCCGACTCTGTCTCGGCCTACAGCGGTAAGAACGACTGATCTAGACACACAACCTCCCGGAAAGTACGATAGAAAGTGGGATTTTGATCACCAAATCGGGCATATTTTAGTTGTAACGCTCACTTCACTATCAGGCGGAACATAGCCTTGCAAGGTCACGTCTGCTGTTGAGAAATCGGAACTTCCCGCGATATGAAAAAGATATCCAACTTTGCAAACCAAGAGGCGACCTTATAATAGAATTACTCTTGACTTAATGTCCCCTAAATTCGAAACAGTGGTTGTTAAACCATTACAGGGACAAAACGGAGATGAATAAGTGAACTTTTCCAAGTCTACATTAGCCCGCGCAAGATGGAACGTACTCGACTTGATCAACATTTTTGGTCGTCAGTCGATTCCGACCTACATCTTTCTCGATGTCGATATGACCTTTGTGGAGAGTCTTCGGGTAAGGCTCAAAGAAGTGGGCAAAAAGGTTACTGTGACCGCGATTCTGCTCAAAGCGATTGCGATTGCGCAAAGAGCGCATCCAGAAAGCCGGACAGCCATTCTCCCATGGGGACGCACCGTCACATTCCACGACATCGTCGCTGGGTTTACCGTAGAGCGTTATGTCGGTTCTACACCTGCGGTCTTTTTCGGTGCTATTGAAAGCGCAGACACGAAATCTGTTGAAGAAATTGCGACTGAGCTCAAACAGTATGGCGAATCCGAAATGTGCGAAGTGCCGCAATTGAATTTACAAGAGCGATTCAACAACATGCCCTGGTGGTTCAGACGCTTCATTATTTGGGCCGGTCAACGTTATCCTTGGGTGCGTTTGCGCTTCATGGGAGCTACCTTCGGTGTCAGCTCACTGGGTAAATTCGGCGTTAACGCCTTGATTCCGCCTTGTGTAAGTACGTCGACATTTGGTGTTGGCAAAGTCGAAGATCGTGCAGTAGTGCGCGACGGTAAAGTGGAAATTCGACCGATGATGACAGTGGTGCTCAACTTCGATCACCGAGTCATCGACGGCGCTCCTGCCGCGAGATTCTTGCAAGATGTAGCCAGGCTGCTCGAGGGCGGGTTGGAAGGTTACATCCAGACCGAATATGCCGGCGAGCACGAAAAGGCCGCGGTTTCACCAGCTTAGACGTTTTGTGCAAGCTACGACCAAATCCACTGCATGCGTGCAGGCACGATCCATCCGCACTTAGCTAGCGCTTCGTCGAGCCCGAGGCTTTCTTTCTTGCAGCGCGAAAGAGCGGTAACGGCTTGATCTGCCGACAACATTCCTTCGCGGAAAAGAGAGTAGGTTCGCAGCGCCGTATACAAAAAGGCTTCACTAATAATGCCCGCTGCAAGAACGCGCTTGCCGACACGAATGGCACTCCCTTCGCTTGGATCTATCAGTTTGGTTATAGTCTCGCGATCGACGAGTTCGGACTCCACCAACAGATCGCTTGGGCGCAATTCTTTTTGCGGTGCATTGACCGGCGGTTGGAGCTCGGCCAGTGCTTGATACACCACGATTTCACGCGCTCTGACTTGTTTAAGCGCTTCACCGGCTTGAAACGCTTTGATTTGTCCGCTTCCCACCATATCTTGCAAAATGATGGACGCTTCCAGCAATGCGTGAGTGACAAGACCTTGCTCGAGAAGAATCTGTCCAAATTGCTTTTCTTTGATCAGTTCAATTTCCAAACACTCGAGCATATCGCTTTCGGAAATCAACCCAGACATGGCAATCAGCTCACCGATTTTGATTGTTTGACCGCTTTTTTCAACGTATAACCCAAGTTCAAACAAAGCTTGTTCAATACTGACTCTGCGTCTTCCGACTGCCAGCAAGCCTTGCATCGCCTGCTGCTTGTTGATCTTGCCGTCACGGACAAGAATCAACGCCGACAGAGCCGCTGTCATCATCCAACTGGATAGGTCGCGATTGAGAACCAGAACACGACCCATTTGCATCCCGGTATCGCGTGCCTTTTGAATGGCGCGTCCCAATTGCTCTTGAGTAATCATGTCGGTGGAGAGCAAAAGCTCAGTCAAAGGGTTGGTGATGGCCGCCATCTTGACCTGAGTGCGTTGGTGCACTTGTCCGATTACGCCAATTGCATCTTCCAGCTCCATATTGTTCTGCCGGGCAAGACGGACGCCCTTGACGGCTGTGTCTACTGAAATCTTGCCTTCTCGAACCATTGCATCAGCTTTGATGACGTTCTTCATAGTGTGCTCGCCGGCGAAGTTGAGCATGACGAGCGCTCTTTCAATAGAAACGTTGAGGCTCTTGCAAGACTTTCCCGCCTCATCAAGTTGCTGCTGAGTGCAAATGCTGGCACCGATTACGATCGTTCCAATATTGTCGGTAGCCTGCTTCTGTTCGACCATTTAAATCTATGAATACCCGTTGCCAATACCCTGGCAGCTGGCATTTTCCCCCTTTGCCAACGCCTATAATTTAGTGTACCAAGGCCACAGTACCGTCAAACACATTTCTGGCTTTCATTGACCATTGTTATTTAAGCGACGCCCAAAACTACATGGGTTCCTGGAATACTCTGGCGCCAAATTCTTTGGAAAGGCGGTCTTCAAGCTCGTTTGCGGTCTGTGAGACGGTCCAGATAATATTGTCAAGCTCCTCCTGGTCTAGTCCTTCGATAGGTCTCTGTGCACTTACCAACACGACGTCTTCAAAGGCTGCCAGACAACACCAGGACAAATCACGGTTTATCTCAAGAAGTCGAGTACAGAAGAGATCGCGATTCACAATCGGGAAGTGCACGATTGGGCTTGTGCAGCGAATCTCAATAGATTTGCCCTTCAGAGCCTCTTGGATGAAGACATAGACCTTGATGTCGCGTTCAGTAATCCACCAGCCGTATCCCTCACATGCATCCATTAGGTGATCTTCGATGTTCAACCGCCGACGATGAAAGTACTTTTCAATCATCGAGTAAACCTGCTCGACTGTTCGTTTGCTTGTCTTGACTGTTCCGAAAAGCCCCATGCCAAGCCTCCTGCCGAAGTAGGCACCAATTATATTCTTGCCCGACTCATCTGTTATCGTCTTTGCATCGAGAGTTTCCGCATTAATTTGCTGATATTCGCCAAACTACATTTGATTGTCGATAAAATCCTAGAATACGTGCGGTTCTCTTTTGGTGAGCACTTGCCAAGCTCTGCAGTTGCGCGATTTGATTCAAACTGCGCGAAGCGAAGTAAAGAGAACATGCGTACTCACTGTTCTTGTGTCCATCGAGGAGCCAAAACGAAATGACTGACCAAGGGTATTACCGTTACGCCAGTATCTGGCAAGACACAATCGTTTTCGCATGCGAAGACGACATATGGTCTGTCTCCGCTGGTGGTGGCGTGGCAAGACGCCTGACCGCGGCGAGAGGAGAATGCTCTTTCCCGAGATTGTCTCCTGATGGTTCAAAGATTGCCTTCGTCGGCAGAGAAGAAGGACATCCTGAAGTATTCGTCATCCCCACACAAGGCGGCATGCCTACGCGGCTTACGTATCTCGGTGGAGAGGTTTGCGTGGTAGTCGGATGGTCTGATGACGGCAGCGAAATCTATTTTGTCTCAGATGCGTCTTCTCCATTCGTGCGCGAAATGGAAGCTTTTGCTGTAAGCGCAAATGGTGGGATGCCCAGAAGTTTCAGACTCGGCCACGTGCAGTCATTTGCATTTGGCAAAAACGGAAGTGCTGTTGTGGGAAGGAACGCCAATGATCCAGCGCGATGGAAGAGATATCGGGGTGGCACCGCCGGTGATATCTGGGTGGATCCAAACGGGAAAGGCAAGTTTAATCGCCTTTTGAATCTGAAGGGGAATTTCGTGTGGCCGATGTGGATCAACTCACGAATTTATTTCTTGTCAGATCACGAGGGCATGGGCAACATCTATTCATGCAAGCCTGACGGCAAGGAGATCAAACGACACACGAATCACCAAGAATATTTCGTGAGATTTCCTTCGACGGATGGAAGTCGGATCGTTTACACAGCAGGCGCCGAGATTTACGTATTGGACACGCGCACCGATAAATCGAAAAAGATTGATGTGCGAACTCCCGAGACTACGGTTCAAACTCAAAGAAAGTTCGTCGATGCCCGCGATCACTTGGAGTATTACTCACCTAATCCCCAAGGTCACTCACTTTCAGTGATTGCTCGAGGACAGCCGTTTACGATGGCGAATTGGGAAGGAGCAGTCTTGCATCATGGCAGCGGTAGCAGAGTGCGCTATCGTCACTGCGAGTGGATGGCTGATGGAGAACGGTTTATTCTCATCAACGACAAGTCCGGGTACGAACAAGTACAACTTAGACATGCCGATCAAAGTAAGCCACCCGAATACGTAAGCAAGGGCGATATTGGTCGGGTGATATCTCTGAAGCCTTCTCCGGTAGCCGATGTTGCGGCAATAGGGAATCATCGCCATCAGCTATTGCTTCTTAATTTTAAAACGAAAGCCGTCAAAGTACTCGACTCCAGTCCGGCAGAGAGAATTTCTGACTTCTCCTGGTCTGCCGACGGCAGGTGGATTGCGTACAGCTATGCTCATCACCCGCAGTCATTTGTCATTCGCATTGTAGAAGTGGCGACTGGAAAAATTCACGAAGTTACGCGCGAATTGCGATTTGACTTTTCTCCTGTCTTTGATCCGGAAGGAAAGTATTTGTACTTCCTTTCTGCGCGCGACTTCTATCCTGTATATGACCAGATGCAATTTGATCTCAGCTTTCCATGGGCGATTCGTCCATATCTGATTACTCTGAGAAAAGATTTGCCGTCTCCATTTGTTCCGAAGCCAAAACCGATCGGTTCGCGAAAGGCGCCTGAAAAGGAAAAGCCCGTCGAGAAACAAGAAAGTTCCAAAGGCTCTGCAACTAAGAAAGTCGGACGCCAAGCGGCAAGCAAGGCTCCAGCGAGCACTAAGAACGGAGCTGGAGATACAAGTTCGCGTCCGAAAGTGGAAATCGATTTCGATGGAATCGCCGATCGAATCCTCAGCTTTCCAGTTTCCGAAGGCCGCTACGTGCAGATGCTCGCCGCAAAGGGACGTGCATTTTTCAGTCAGTTTCCCGTGCGTGGTATTCGGCAAGACCACAGCTTCTACAACGAAGGGAATGACATGGGCACTCTCTATGCCTATGACTTCGAAGAGCAAAGGACCGGAACATTTCAACGTGATGTCGGTTACAACATCGCGATGAGCGTTGACAATCAAACAATGATGTATCGCTCTCGCGAGAGATTGAGAATCGTTGATGCACTCGACAAAATCCCCGAGGGAGAGCCATCCACGCCAGCTGGTGGATTCTCGCGAAAATCCGGATGGATCGATCTGAGCCGAATCAATATCATGGTAATTCCACGTGAAGAATGGAATCAGATGTATGAAGAGGCGTGGCGTCTGCAAATTGAACATTTTTGGGATCCCAAAATGTCCGATGTCGACTGGCATCTCGTACACGATCGCTATTCCGTCTTGATTCCACGCTTGCGCACGCGCAGCGAACTTTCGGACATCATTTGGGAGATGCAAGGTGAGCTAGGCACATCGCACGCTTATGAAATGGGTGGAGACTACCGTCGCTTGCCCTCGTATTATCGAGGTTTTCTTGGAGCCGATTTGTCTTACGACAAGAAGTCCGGTGGATACAGAATCGATCGAATCATCAAAGGTGATTCATGGGATTCTGCGGCTGTATCACCACTGGCGATGCCAGGCATAGACGTCAGCGAGGGCGATGCAATCGTCGAAGTCGGTGGATATGCGGTAAGCAAAACTTGTTCGGTTGACGAACTCTTGCTCAACCTTGCCGGCAAAGAAGTGCTTTTGACGATTGCCAGCCCCAATGGACGCCGTCGAAGAATCACGGTTAAAACGATGCGCAATGACAGAGCCCTTCGTTATCGAAATTGGGTCGAGTCAAACCGCCGACTAGTGCATGAGAAAACCAAGGGTAAAGTAGGCTACTTGCACATACCGGATATGGGCCCGTGGGGATTCGCTGAATTCCATCGCGGCTACCTGTCCGAGTTCAATCGTGAAGGATTAATCGTTGACGTTCGATACAACAGAGGCGGACACGTTTCTTCCCTGCTTCTGGAAAAGCTTGCTCGCAAGCGTGTCGGTTACGACGTATCGAGATGGGGTCCTCCGCAGCCCTATCCTTCCGAATCTCTCGCCGGGCCGGCGGTTGCATTAACCAACCAATTTGCCGGTTCTGACGGCGACATTTTCAGTCACTGCTTCAAGTTATACAAACTTGGACCGCTGGTTGGTAAGCGCACCTGGGGTGGTGTCATTGGCATTTGGCCTCGCCATCGATTGGTTGACGGCACCATAACCACTCAGCCTGAGTTTTCCTTCTGGTTTGCCGATGTAGGCTTTAAAGTCGAGAATTATGGAACTGATCCTGACTACGATGTCGATATCGCTCCGCACGAGTACAGAGAAGGTAAGGATCCTCAAATGGAGAAAGCGCTATCGCTAATTGGAGACCTCCTCAAAAAGACACCGGTGAAAATGCCCGACTTCAGCCAAAAACCGAAGCTCACGTTGCCGCTGAATGGCAAGGCGCGAAAGCTGATTTCGCCTGCGAAGTTGAAGAGCTTAGTGAGTGTCGATGACGACGAACCAAAGACGACCAGATCGTCGAGAGATAAAGCCGCAAAAACAACCAAAACCGCTCGCCCGAAACCGAAAGCTAAGGCGGCAAAAGCGAAGCCGAAGGTGACTAGGGCGAAGTCGGCGAAAACCTCGACGACCAAAAAAGCTACGTCGGCGAGAAAAGCCACGACGGCGAGAAAAACCTCGACTGCGAGAAAAGCCACGACGGCGAGAAAAACCCCGACGGCGAGAAAAACCTCGACTGCGAGAAAAGCCACGACGGCGAAGACCGCAAAGACTAAAAAGAGATAGTTCAGAGGCACATTGATATGAAAATGCTGATTGATAAGATTCGACAAGAGGGAAAGCACCTCGGCAAAGGTATTCTCAAAGTCGACTCGTTCATGAACCACCAGATCGATCCTGAGTTGATGGAAGGAATCGGCAAGGAATTTGCAGAGAAATTTGCACACACCAAACCGACAAGAATACTGACTGCCGAAACCAGTGGAATCGCACCAGCACTGGCTGCGGCGATGGCTCTTAAAGTTCCTCTTGTGTTTGCTCGCAAAAAACAACCAATTACGATGGCGGGAGAACCGTTCAAAGAGAAAGCCATTTCACCAACAAAAGGCGGTGAGGTGGAACTGATCGTTTCTCCGGAATATTTGAAAGCGGAAGACAGAGTCTTGATTCTCGACGACTTTCTTGCCAGCGCTCAGACGATTCAGGCTCTTGCAAATCTAGTCACCAAAAGTGGTGCTACGTTGGTCGGCATTGGCGCAGTCATTGAGAAGACTTACTCAGGCGGGCGCGCGAAGTTGAAGGATTGCGATGTGCCGGTGCATTCATTAGCAGTCATCGAAAAGATCGAGGGCGATGAAATAATCTTTTCCGATCCAAAGGCGTTAGCCCGTTAGACGATCTAACGAAGAAAGATCGTTTTCACTTATGGATGTTGTGTGCTCCACTACGTGCTCTGAATCTTAATCGCCGTTCCGGTCGCAGGATGCGCAAACTCGGAATGCGCTGAGCCACCGCGCTTAAACAGCTCCCAATACCTTCTGTCATGCCCGGAGCTTCCTGGAGCGAAAGCAAGATCGCCTTCCATTATGTTGAAGCTGCCCGTGGCGATCGTGGCCGTTCTAATGCTCGAGCCAATGATTACTTTCACTCGGCTGCCGGGACTAAGGCTTGCAATGCGAGAATCGCCTGCGCGGAAAGTCGTCTTCATGTTGCCGAAAGAGTCAACGTAGCCAATCACTTCTCTCGGTTCTTCCGGCACGACAAGCGCAGGATCGAGGCGATGATGGATAAAGGAGAAATCCCCTTTTGCCGCGCTTCCAATAATTGTCGGGAAGAAATCGCGCGAGCGGAATTGACTGCCGCCGTCATCGACTGTGGTGCTCCAAAGCTCTTGCAGTTCCGATCTGACAAAAGACAATGAATAACCGCTGTTAACGGCGATGACTTGCACACCGTTTTTCAGTGTTGCAAACAAAAGTCCCTCGCCTTCGTTGTTTGCTCTTGCGTCTTTTTTGTCTTTTCTCGGTGCAGTGTTGGCAAACACCAGCAAGTTTTGGGGACGCAGGTCGACGTCGGCAAGAGCCAGTTGCGCTAAGACAAAGCCGGTTGCGATTGTGTCGAATGAGTCTACAGCAGTGCAATGAGTGCGTGCGTTGTCAGGCAGTCTTGCAGCAAAGGCAGCCATCACCTCAGACCAGGCGAGATCTCCTGCTGCATAATCGCAAACCAGATGTACAAAACAGCTCATAAAGTCCCCTAAATCCCAACGCGTTCCCATAGAGTAACAGAACACGCAACCCACTTTTTCGAACGCATTTAATTATTGTTATTGACAACAGTGGTTGGGCAAGTTCAACTAAAAGATTTGGACCGCAAAAAGGACCATTGGGGAGATCTTGAGTAGTCTCATCATCTAGAATTCTCCAATAGTTCGCTGTCCCGAAAAGCATGTCTAAAAGGGAGTTTGGAAACTTGGCGACCACGACCAAAGCTGAAAATGCCGGGTACGACAGCAGTGCGGGCATTTTTGCTTATGGTGTTGCCGCAGTTATTGCGGTGGTGGTTTGTCTTGGATTCGGAAGCCTTTTCGCCAACTTCTACACCGGCATTACTTCCGATCCTGACGCCGGTAACGTGGTGTTGAACCCCCAATCAAAGGTGCTCGGGCATGTGTTGTCACTGCCGTTTGGGGCAATTGCTGCCTGGCAAGTCATTTTTGCCCTTAAGAAGAAATTTTCGCCAAGCGCTGGTCCGGTCTGGATGCGCATGGCAGCTGACAACATAGTTGTTCGCATCGTCATTTTTCTGAGTCTGCTTTTCGGGTTGAGTACTCACAGCCAGTTGATAGAGTGCGTTGGTGCCGTTATCGAGGGAAGTTTTGGATTGTGGGCGGGAGCCGCAGATGCATTAATAGATGCGATGGCGACGCTTGTCGCATTTTTTCTGGTGGCGATGCTGTTTCATAGAAAGCCCCTGACGAATTGGGGACTTCGCCTCGACAAAAAAATGCCGTTGGATGTTTTGGTTGGATTTGTTGGGGGCGGCATGATGATGTCGTTGATTGCTGGTGGCTTGGCATTCACCAACGTCTATCACTTCACGGCCGTCAATTGGGGCGCGCAGATTCTGCCGGCACTCGTGTTTTTCTCATTGGCGGCACTGATTGAAGAACTGATTTTCAGAGGTTATATATTTCAGTCTGTTGAGGCTAAGTATGGAACAAGTCTTGCACTGTTGGTGACGGCGGTGCTTTTCGGATTTGCCCATATGATGAACGTCATACCCGGAGCGTCAATGTGGATGAAGATTTACGGCTGCGCCTGTCTTGTGCTCGAAGCCGGAATTCTTTTGAACGCGGCGTTCATTTTCCGACGCACGCTCTGGTTTGCTACCGGAGTGCATTGGGCGTGGAACGCTTTTGAAGGTCCTGTATTTGGCATGGATGTCTCTGGAACCGACGGAGGTCCCTCGGTTTTCACAGGCAAGCTGGTAGGTGATGCGTTTGTTACCGGAGGACAATTCGGACCGGAAGCAAGCTTGTGTGGAATGTTGGTTGGCACCGCATTCGGTGCACTGTTGATCTGGATGTGCATTAGACGTAAGCAGTGGCTCACAGGCGATCAAGCCAGAAAGATTGAATCAGAGCGCTTAGCGGCGCTTGCGAAGCCATTCGGGACTGTCGACAACAATCCGCAATCTGCTCCTAACCCGAATGTCAATCCCAACACTAATCCCAGTAAAGGAATTGGTTACGACATTTAAGTGGCTGAGGCTAAGCTGTTGGCGCCGAATGAGCTTCTAACAAGCTCTTGAGGCGCTGAGACAGTTCCTTCAGTTTGAATGGCTTTTTGAGATAGTCGTTTGCGCCTGCTCTGAGCCCGGCTTGGCGTTCTTCTGCATTGTCCATTCCCGTCAACATGATGATGGGAGTGGTACCACCGGCGGCGCGATAGTTCTTGCAAATATCGATGCCGTCCATCCCCGGGAGGTGCCAATCGAGAATGACCAGATCAAAGGTCGAGAATTCAAGCTGTTCCATAGCTTCGGGACCGGTGTGAGCCGTTTCAACGTCAAATTGCTCGTAAAGAAGCCACTCTTTAACGGTGTCTGAAAGATTCACGTCGTCTTCGACAAGCAGTACCTTAGGCATTGCTTAATCCTCTGCGTGTCCAAAAAACAATTTCTGAGGGAGCAGAAAACACTATTGGATTAAGCGATCATATCATCATTTGGGTGAGGCGTCCCGCTCTTGTTCGGGTTTGGGCATTGGTTTGGATTCGGCGCTGACTGCGGCCGTAACGCGGCTGCGACCGGCTTCCTTTGACTTGTAGAGCATGGCATCCGAGATTTTAATGAGGTCTTCGATCACTTCGCCGTCCTCGGGGAAACTGACCAGCCCTGCGCTGAAGCTTACAGAGAACTTTTCGCCGTGGTCGCCCTCGAATGTGACGGACTTGAGTTCTTCTAGAGCTCGCTCGAGCGCGCCTTTCGCGGTCTCCTTGTTTACGTGCCTGAAGGCAATGATGAATTCTTCTCCGCCCCAGCGCCCGCGAATGTCTTCCACTCGGAATCTCTTTTTCAAAAGCTGCCCGACAGCCGCCAGTACTCTGTCTCCTGCCAAGTGCCCGTAGGTGTCATTGACTTTCTTGAAATGGTCGATGTCCAGCAAAGACAGGCTGTAGACCAGGTTGTGGCGCACAGATTCCGCGTGCATGGATTTGACTTGTTCCATAAACGCTCGTCGAATCAGAAGTCCGGAGAGGATGTCTTTATCGGCGCGTTCTTTCAAGAGGCGGGCGCGCTCCAAGCGCACTTTGACGCGTGTCAAAAGTTCTACAGTAGCTACAGGTTTCGGCAAATAGTCGTCGCCGCCGGCATCAAATGCGGCCAATCTCGCATCCAGACCTGTTTGCGCCGTGAGAAACAAAATTGGCAAGTCTTGCCATTGTGCGGATGCTCTCACCATGCGGCAAACGTCGAATCCGCTGACCATTGGCATCATTACGTCAAGCAGCATCAAGTCCGGTTGATACTCTTCCAAAACTGAAAGCAGATTTGTCGGGTCGTGTACAACCCGCACCAGCATTCCTTCTCGACCAAGTGCCGTAGATATTATGGAAGCGAAGTCGGGATCGTCGTCAACGATGAGCACGCGAGGGCGCCCACCTTGGCGCATCGCAACAAGGTAATCGATTGCTTCGTTGAGCATTTTTGATTTGAGCGGTTTATGCAAGTGCAAGGAGGCGCCTGCGTGGGTCGATTCGCCAAGATCAGAAGCATTTGTGCTAGAAACGAATGCAACAGGCAGAGTTTCATATCCAGGCAGTCCGCGCATTTCTCTTGCTAAAGCCAGAGATGGTGATGGTTTGTCTACATCAATATCGATTAGCACTGCATCGAGACTGTTGTCGCGTGCCTTGTTCAGCGCTTCTTCAGTGTTCGATGATGAGATGATTCGCAGCGGCAAACCATTATTGTCGCGCTCCATTTCCGGCATTTGATCGTTGCAAACCACCAGCACGCGCACGGAAGCGGCGTCTTCTTCTTCCTCGGTGGCAGCACCGTCATCTTCGCATGCGGTCACCTTTTCTGAATTGACTTTGACCACTCCGAAGATCAAATCTATCTCTGCCCAAGCGTCTTCATGTTCTGCGAGCTTAGAGGTCATCATTGAATTGAGTGCATGCTCCAAGTGTTTCGCTGATTCACCGAGCTGATCAAAGCCGCATGAACTGGACGTCCCCTTTAAGTTGTGAGCCAAACGGCGAGCTTCAGAAAGCAAGAGTTCTTCTGCCGGTTTTTCCCTTGCCTCCTGCATTGCTTTCGCCAACGCTTCGATTCGTTCCGGCAAAACCCTTACATATTTGCGTTTGAGGTTTTGGAAGGTTTCCTCTTCTTGAATGCTGCCTGCTGTCATGACTGTTTCTTTGACTTCAAAGAGACCTTCAATTTGTGTTCCGAACAAAGCAGACTTAATCGGGCGATGCACAATTAGTGCGACTTTGAACTCCTTTGTTAGTTGTTGATAGAGCTCTGCATCTCGCCATTGCTTCGAGATAAAGACAACTTTGAGATTGCCGGAAACTTGTCTGAGCTTGACGATCCAACCGATGCCGTCGATGTCGGTCATCTGTTCGCCGACAATCGCGAGGTCGAACGAGCGCAGCTTGACCTCATCCAACGCTTCTTTGCCGCTCGCTCGATGCGTGACCTGGTGCCCCTTGCCTTCAAGCAGAGATTTCACAAGCGTGACGACCTGCGGATCTGATTCGGCTAGGAGAATTTCTTTTCCCATTCCTTTTGTTTCCGGGCTCCAATTCCTCAAGAAACTCTGCCCAGATCGGACTTCATTTCTTTTCCAACTTTAGCGACTGAGAGTTTATGCAGTATCGCAGGTTAGTGGGCTTTGGTCCATCAGGGAAGACGTGACCCAAGTGGGCGCCGCATTTGTTGCAGGTGACTTCGGTGCGCACCATGCCAAAGGTGTTGTCGTCTTCTTCTTTGACGTTTTCTGTCTTCAAAGGCTGGTAAAAGCTTGGCCAGCCGCTGCCAGAGTCATATTTGGTGTCTGAGCTGAACAGTTCGGCGCCGCAGCAGACGCATTTGTAAGTGCCCTTGTCGTGGCAGTTGTAGTACTCGCCGCTGAAGGCGCGCTCGGTTCCTTTTTCGCGAGTAATTCGATATTGCTCCGGGGTGAGCTGCTCTTTCCACTCCTTTTCGGATTTCGAAACCTTATCGCTCATTCTCTTTCCTCTGGATCGGTCGCTTGCTGATGATTTTACTGGGGAACCGATGTCTTCAATGCAGGTCATTCCCCGTTTAATGCTTGGTTTCGCCACTGGATTGGCTGCGGGCTTTTCGGTTGTCTTTGTTGGTTCAGCCATGCAGCCCAAATACATAGAACTGAATATTATCAAACCTGCCAAAGCCAAGAATAGACCCGATCTCGAGTATTTTTGCGACGACTTTTCCAATTCAGGTTCCTCCGGCAATCCGACAAACCTCATTGTGGACTACCACTATGTTTTCTGCCTCGTAGGAGGACTTTTTACGCACTCTGGACTTGGGATGTTAATCCTATGGAACAAGCACAGCAGCGCCATCTAACTTTCCTGTGCGCAAATCATCGAGAGCGCGGTTCGCATCGGAGAGGGCATACAGCTGTGATGTAACCTTGACCGGCACACGCGGTGCAATCTCGAGAAATTCCTCTGCATCTGCTCGCGTCAAATTGGCGATGGAGTGGATAGATCGCTCGCCCCACAAAAGATCATAAGGGAAGCTTGGGATGTCGCTCATGTGTATGCCGCCACACACGACGATTCCGCCCTTTGATACCGCCTTTAGTGCCACGGGAATTAAATTGCCTGCAGGTGCAAAGATGATGGCAGCGTCGAGCGGCTCTGGCGGCTCGTCCTCCGAGCTGCCTGCCCAAGTCGCGCCTAATTGTTCTGCAAAGACCTGTCCATGAGAATCACCAGGACGAGTGAATGCATACACGGACATGCCTTCATAAATTGCTATTTGCGTGAGAATGTGCGCAGCGGTGCCGAAGCCGTAAATTCCCAGGCGCCGTGCGGCTCTTACTAATTTGTACGCTCGCCAGCCAATCATGCCTGCGCACAAAAGTGGTGCCGCGGCAGCGTCGCTAAAGCCGTCGGGAAGTCTAAAACAGTAGTGTGCGTCGGCAACTGCGAATTGCGCGTATCCGCCATTGACGTTGTAGCCGGTAAACGTTGCCTTGTCGCAAAGATTTTCTTGTTGATCCTGGCAGTATTCGCACGCACCACATGTGCCACCAAGCCAGGGCACACCGATTCTTTGTCCGGTGGCGAATCCTGTTACCGACTCACCGACGGATTCGATGGTTCCAACTATCTCGTGACCGATGACGAGCGGCAACTTTGGCTGCGTCAACTCGCCGTCGACGATGTGCAAGTCCGTTCGGCACACGGCGCAGCACTTTACTCGCAGCAAGACCTGATTAGGTCCCGGCGTCGGCTTTTCCAGTTGCATGGGTTTCAATTGCGTACGTGGCTGTTCTAACACCATCGCAAACATTTGAATTACCCGTGATCAGCCACTATCGCCACGCTCGGTGAGATTTGGCACGTCTCGAAAGCACTCTTAGTTTCTTTCAAGCTGTTCCGTATTGGGATAGTCGCCGATCTTTACATCGATCGGAGTCAGTTGACCATCTCTCATCACGAGCATGTTGATCGTATCACCGACCTTGTGTTTGCGCACCAAATCTTGGACGTCTTTGCTGGTGACAACGGTCTTGCCATCTACTTTCTGGATAACGTCACCTGCCTGCAAACCGCCTTTCTCGGCTGGACTATCCTTGCCCACCCCTTTCAAGAAAACGCCCTTTATGTTCTCCGGCAAGCCTAATGCTTTAGCCAACTGCCCATTCAGTTCCTGCATATAGATTCCAAGGTAAGGGCGTGCGATTTTGCCACTTTCCAGGAGTTGGTTTGCCACATCCTTTGCGATGTCTATCGGAATAGCAAAGCCGATGTTTTGTGCATCTCCACGAATTGCGGTATTGATTCCGATTACCTCGCCGGCGATGTTGAGTAATGGTCCGCCGGAGTTGCCGGGATTAATCGCTGCGTCTGTTTGAATCAACTCTACGTTGTTTCTAATGTCGTATAAGGAACGGCCCAGAGCACTGACGATGCCGAGAGTAACTGTGTGGTCCAGTCCCATGGGGCTGCCGATAGCGATTGCCCAATCGCCCGCTTCGATGTCTTTACTGGTGCCGAGTTTTGCAACAGGCAAATCAGTGGCTTCAATTTTGACCAGCGCCAGGTCCGTGAAGCTGTCCTTGCCGACGACTTTTCCTTTAAAGGAACGTTTGTCGGCGAGAGTCACCTTAATATCAGTCGCATTGCCGACTACGTGATTGTTTGTGAGAATTAAGCCGTTGGGGCGGATGATGACACCGGTGCCCGCGCCTCTTCTTTGAAATTGCCTGGGTATTTCTTGCTGTTCGGGAAAGCCGAATCCAAACGAATTTCCGAAGAAATCAAATTGGCGCATCATGGGTGATTCCGAAACGGTGTAAGTACTGGCAGTGTCAATGTTTACGACACTCTTATTGGCTTCTGTTGCAATGTTGGCAATGGTTTTTGGTCCGAATGCCAAGGCGGCTGGCGGTACGCTTACCCCAGAGCTCAGCGGCGCGGTCGCCGCCGGCAGACCGGTTGCTTGGGTGGGAACTTGCTGTCCGGGCCAAAACTGATGACCTGCCCAGAATGCCGCGCAGAGCCCGATACCTACAGCTGTCCCTGCAGCTAGAGAACCCGCGTGAAGTTTGCCGTTTTTGTTACGAATTTTTTTCGCTTTCTTGTCTTGTTCAATGATGCTCATCATTGTTCGTTTCCTCTAAAACGCTCGCCGCTCCTTGCCACTGAAGAAGCATTATTTTACTTGCCACTGACCGGTTGACGACGTTGTCCCAAAAAGGTTTCACCTGTCCCAAATCTGCAAGGTTATCTTAATAATGGGTACAGAAATTGTACGGGCGGGCGCGCAGATGACGGCTGACGAGCATCCTACACAATCACAATCCGGAGAAAACGCTGGCGGTTCAAATACGCCGACCGGCGGCGTGAGCGATCCGCCGGAAAACTTTCTAGACCGCACCCATCCTGGCATTCGCGTACACAGACATGGGCTTGGCGGCGACGATCAAGACAAAGAGCCCAATCAAATTTGGCATTATGAAAAACCGCCTGAGGCGCCACCTGTCATCAATGAGGTGGTGGTTTATGGATCTGAGTTGTGGAACAGACCACCGAAAATAAGTGCCGTAAAGTCCAAGAAATCTGCGGAAATTAGCCAGCCTAAGAAGAATTTCTCAGACAGTGGCGCATTCCCTAGATTCGACATGCCGATTGATACTGGGTCTCAGTTGTCGGAAGGTACTTCAGTGACGGCTCACGGTGAGCCTGCGGCGATGAGCCAAGAAGAGGCTGCGACTGATAATGCGCAGCAAAAGGAGTACGAGATCGGGCTCAAGCCGCTTCCCGATACGGTGGATAGAACTCCTGGTCGTGCTCCATTTCAATGGGAGTTGGACTTAACATCGGAAGCTCCTAACCCGAATCCGACGGTCGATGAGAGTCGGACGGAAGATGAGAGCCGGAAGGAAGATGAGACAGAACCTCGGAAAGAACAGCCATCTGAAGAACAAGCAAGGAAAATAGCGCGAGATCGAGTTCTTTCTTACCTTGGACCGGGACGGGATTTGCCGCTTGCACTAAGCGGTGAGCCGAGAGCTGAAGCCACTCAAGACGCTGCTCAACCACCTATTAGTCAGGTTGGAAAGAAAGTTCCCACGCCACCGCCGCCGATACTTATAACTGAAGACGATCAAAAGAAAGCACGTTTCTATGCAGAACTTGCAAAGGCGGCTCTACAAAGTGCCGAACCGAAGATGCCGCCGCCGCAAGTCTTCAAAACGCCCGAGCAACTGCGCGCAGACTCGCCTAAACCAACTGATTCAGTGGAATTCGAATGGCCGCCAATTGCAAGACCAAGTGTTGGTGCAGATAGTGCAAAACCAAGTGTTGGTGCAGATAGCCGTGTAGACTCCGAACCTCAACTTACTCCTGTAATCGGTCGAATTCCACCAAAATCAGAAGTGAAACAAGAAGAAGAGGCAGAAGAAGTCGAACCGGCGGAAGTGCTTGCGGAAGTGCTCGAAGAGGAGCAACAGGAGCAGGAAGAGCAAGAACACGAGGAGCAAGAGGAGCAAGAGCGCGAGGAGCAAGATGAGCAAGAGCACGAAGAGGAGCAGCTAGAGCGCGAGGAGCAAGAAGAGCAGGAGCACCGAGAGGAGCAAGAGCACCAAGATGAGCAGCTAGAGCATGAGGAGCAAGAGGAGCAGGAGCACCGAGAGGAGCAGTTAGAGCATGAGGAGCAAGAAGAGCCCAGACCGGCGGAAGCTGAAACCGGGTTTGCTCGCATCGGGCTGAAACCACCGTCTCCAAAGGCGCAGCCTGACTCTCAGATTTCCACGCAGTCGCCTGAACCGGCCACAAAATCGTCAGCATCTTCTGACTCGCTCGGTAAGCAAGAACTTCCACCAGAGCCGATCGCCAGATTGTTATCCGAGCCCGTATCAAGACCCGCGGAACCCCCGCCGAAACTTCCTGAGCCTGAGCGCCCACCTTCTATCAGTCCGCAGCAGCCGCAAGTTGCAACGCAACCCGTTGGTCCGCCGCCACCGCAACACGTTGGTCCGCCACCGCAACCAGTTGGTTCGCCGCCACCGCAACACGTTGGTCCGCCACCGCAACCAGTTGGTTCGCCGCCACCGCAAC
>CAZCZI010000073.1:0-12787 GCA_964503045.1 uncultured Candidatus Obscuribacterales bacterium | reverse complement strand
CCACCGCAACATGTTGGTCCGCCACCGCAACCCGTTGGTTCGCCGCCACCGCAACATGTTGGTCCGCCACCGCAACCCGTTGGTTCGCCGCCACCGCAACCCGTCGGTCCGCCGCCACAACCTCCCGTTACCGAACCGGCGCCGCCACAAATACACCCCCCGACACGTGTTGAGCCGACGCCCTTGGGTTCGGACTGGAAGGCGCCACCAGAATGGGGAGTAAGGCATGCAGGGCCGAAGTTCGACGTAGGAAGGCAAGCGCAACAACAGCCACCATCGACGGGATCTGCTGAGCCCCATCCTGGTAATTGGGCCTCTTTTGCGACTGATTGGCCTGATGGTGGTATTCCTGAGCTGCCATTTCAAAAGTCTGCACCGGAGCGACCAATTGGTGCAATCATCCCAGACAAGCCCTTCGGATCACCAGCTTCCTCGTCACCACCTGCGCCACCAAACCAGCCGCCGGACTCTTCTGAGGCACCACGGCCGGTTGCACCCGTACCGGAATTCTCGAAACCTCAGGAGAGCAGCACTCGCAATCAAGAGCCGCCGGCGCAGCCGCCAACTCCTGTACCGTCTCCAACGAAGCTTTCTCAGTCGAAGGGAGAAAAGTCGTTACCTCCTGTGCCAGGGTTTAAGGCACCGCGCTCGGTGATCGAACCTACGCCACCACCGGCGAAGGCACCTGAAGTTGAGCAAACTCCACTCATTACTACTCCAGTTGCGAAAGGCGACGCGCCTGTCAGCAGCACGCCACAGAAGTTCAAATCGTTGCCGCCAAATGACAATGATGCCAATATTGCCACAGACTTGGATGCACCGGTGCCTTCCATTAGCTCACCATTTGCGCAGGGCCCGGCCCCATCCGAGCCGCAGATAGAACCAATTCCTGTAAACCGCACTCCGAAAGCGCCGCCATCTCTTCCGTTACCAGCTCCTCCAGTTGATTCGTCTCCGCCTGCTTCATCAACTCAATCGTCGCCTCAAACACCGGTTCAGGATGAGTCTGCGAAGCCCGATATGGAGATCCGCGAGCTAACCGATTCTGGAATTCATAGAAGCAGGCATGCTACTTCTGACTTCAAGTCACTTCCGACCTCGCGTGACTCGTCTCCGATGCCGGACAAGAAACCAGACGTATCACCTACGCCTGCGCCTATGTTTGTACCTCCGACACCTCTAGCGCCTGGTTCTCCTGCGGCAGTTAGTTCGATGCCGGTCGAAGAGTGGACTTGGATAATCACAGATGCAAAAGATCCTGCGTTGCTGGCTGCTACCGGGCCTGGTGTGCAAGCGATCGCCGAGGGTGAGCGTGATCCTGCCAATGCTCCAGGTGAATCTCAAGCCGGTGCAATAATACCAATCGATCCACACATTCAAGACGCCCCTTCGGCTACGCCTTCTTCCTCGCTTGCGTCATCCGGCGGACGCCCCACAATTGCCGGTCCGAACCCTCCTGGACTTTCTGCAAGTGGAGAGTTTAGGGCGGCACCACCTACGGCGGCAATCAGTTATTCCGGCGGTCATAAATCAGCCAAGTCTGATGCTGAGCCTCCTGCCACGAAGGCTGCCGACACCAGCTTTTCGAGTGGAAAAGAATTTCGCGATGAGATGCGGGCGCGTCTAAAGACAGGAGAGTTGCCGTCGCATCCCGATGTGCCGATTGAATCAGAACCACCGTTAGAACCGGAGCCAGCGCAGTCAACACCGATAGGCGGCGCAAAGGGAGAAGATAAATTCTTTATCTCCGGCAAGCGGTATGAGGGAGGGCAATCCGAGCTGAACAAGCCTTCTACCGCCACGGAGGAAATTAGAAAGGCAGCAATTAGAAACACCGCTTCAATCGCCAAACCTAAGCTTCCGAAAAAGAGTGCACGGTGGGTGACGCCGATTGTCACTATTGTTCTTCTCGGAGCAGCTTACCTGTTGCTTGTAGTGATTGGAAATAAGTTTTTACCAGAGAATGTTGCAGACAGCGACTTGCCTCCACTGCCAAACGATCAATCGTTCGACCCTCTCAATCCAATGACTGATCGATGGGAGAAATACTTTCACGCCGGCGAACAATCTCGAGAGCAAGGTGCTCTTTCTGAAGCGATTAAATATTACAGCGCGGCTATCAAGCAAAACCCACGAAAATTGTCTGCGTATCACGCTCGCGGTTTGGTCTATCTCACTTTGAAAAACTATGCCAAGGCCAAGGCCGATTTCACATCCGCTCTTGCCATTGATTCGAAAAACGTTGAAGTCTTAAACGATCGAGCTGCCGTAGAATACTTCCTAGAGCACTATCCGCAAGCAATCGATGACTACAACGCAGCGTTATCGATTGATCCCCGCAACGCGGTCGCACTTTCGGGAAGAGCCCTCAACAAATACAAGTGGGGACGCTTTAATGACGCTATTCTCGATCTGAAAGTGTTGCTTGAAGATCATCCGGACTATGAGCGAGCATATCAGCAAAGAGCCGACATTCACTTTGCTTTGGGTGCGTACGCAAGAGCCCTAGATGATTACACGCAAGCATTGAAGATGGCTGGAGAGGCCGAAGGAAAGTTTCATGACCGTGCGGTGCTGTACAAAAACAGAGGTGCCACGTACCTGCGGCTAAAACGGATGAGAGAAGCATACGATGACTACTCGATGGCAATACGCCTTGATCCCAATGGATGGGATTACTACAGCGGGCGCGGCTTCGTATGCATGGAAGTTGCGCGGCCGTTTCAGGCCGTTCAAGATTTGAAGGCAGCAATCGAGCTTAATCCATATGACGATCAACTAAAAGAAACAATGCGTATCGCTTGCGAAAAAATGGTGCAATCATCGAAGCATGTTTTGTCGAAAAATCCGAAGGATTCAAAAGCCGGTGGCGAACAGGCCTATGCTTACGTGTATATGGGAAGCTATGGCGACGCAGAGAAATCTGCAAAGAAAGTTTTGTCAGCGAAGCCCAAGGATGTGTTAGCAAACCTTGTGCTTGGAGAATGCAACTACGCACGCAAATCCTACAAGGCGTCTCTTGACGCTTTCAATGAGGCGCTCAGCGTGGAGCCGGATAACATTGAGGTTCTCCTTGCACATGCAAAGACTTTGCGTGCACTGGAGCGATACGACGATGCGTTGAATGACTACAATTTGGTAATTGCAAAAAACGCAAAAAACTCTGTGGCTTTCAACAATCGTGCCGTTGCTTATATGGGGCTTAAACAGTACGATAACGCTCTCAAGGACCTGCAGGAGTCCGTGCGATTGTGTCCACAAAATGCCGAAGCAGAAGCCAACATAGGCAGATCATTTGCAGAGATGTCGAAGTGGGATAAGTCAATCGAAGCCCTCTCTTTGGCAATTGGACTTGCTCCCAAACAAGTATCGATGCTTGTAGAACGCGGTGAAGTCTACAATCAGTTGGGAGATTCGGAGTCAGCCCTTGCTGACTTTGACAAGGCGTTGGAGATTCGACCGAATGAACCTGAGATTAACAAGTTGCGCGCAACAACTCTGCGCAAACTAGGACGATATGAAGCGGCTTTGTCAGCTGTCGATTCGGCAATGAGGCTGGCTCCCGGTGATTTCACGATCGTCGCGGAGCGCGGACGAGTCAGATTTATGCTCAACAGAACAAATGAAGCAATAGAGGACATGAGTAAAGCGATCGAAAACGATCCCAAAAATATCTCTTTGCTTGCCGACCGAGCTCTATACTACTTGGTGAACAGAACCTTCGAGAATTCACTCAAAGACTCAGACAAAGCCTCAACCATGGCGGGTTGGCGTCACCGTGATGCTTGGCAGATTGCCATGACAAAGTGGTGCACTTATAAGGCGTTGAAGAATGATAGCGAGGCTGATCGGACATTGTCTGAAGCGCTTTCCAACTGTCCTCAAAACACCTGGACATACTCGATTCTTGAATATGCTCAAGGAAAGATTACTGACGACAAATTGTTGTCCAATCATGAATTGATCGGTGACGCCTCCGGCACGGCACGCGCATGGATTGCAGCTGTTGATGCGATCAATGGGAAGAAGTCCGATGCCGAATCTCAATTGGATTGGTTGGAAAAGAGGTCAACATCACCTGTGGTGCGGTTGGTGAATTTCCTGCTCCAGGCTGATTAGTAAAGAATGAGTTTGCGCTAACATCTGAAAGGAAGAGGGTTCTTAGTAGGACCTTAAACATCTATGTGGTAGGATCCGATTTGGGGAATGGGCAAGTTTCCCAAGACGTCGCAGTCACTGGAAATTCAAAGGTGAGCCGCGCCGCCAATAGGTAAAAACGTGTCTACTTGCGTGAGCCGAGTTTGCGCAACCTAGAGATAGGAGAGAGTCCCACCATGGTTATGCCTCAATCGATTGCCGAAGATCAGCGCTATGCTGGGCGCTTATTTGACATGGCGACGCCTGATGACATTCCGGAGGAATGGAAGCGTACTCCTGTTGAAAAGCTTATTCTGTCAGAAAATTTTGATGTGCCAATTGAAGAGACCGGTAATCCCGAGATTCTCATCGTCACCTGCATTGAGTACAGGTATCAGCTACCGATTCCTGCCATGTTTGCCTATGTTATTCGGCGGGCCAGTGGTCGTTTGATCGGCTCTGAATTCAGTCTTGCATACACCCTTTATCGCGGTGTCGAATGTGTCGCTCTTATCGGACATAACGACTGTGGAATGACCAAAGTATCCGAAGCCAAAGACGGAATGAGGGACGCGCTCGTTAAGCATGGCTGGAATGAGCTTCGAGCCGAGGAGTTCATTCAATATCATGCCGGACGTTATGGCATTGGAGATGAAATCGATTCTCTGGAAAGAGAGTATTGGAGACTCAAAAGACTATTTCCGACTCTCTTGATTGCACCAATGTTTGTTTGTCTTGCCGACAAGAAGCTCTATGTTCCAAATTGGTATCTCAATCGAAATCCGGAGCACGAGGAAGATGACTCGCTTGTTCGTGACGAAGATCTTCTGACTATAATGTAGTATCCACTTGGTTGGGATGTTCGAATATGCAAAAGCTGGGTCAATTGATCGCTATCGCTGTAGTGGTGCAGGTGGTGGCACAGTCTCCGGCTGCGTGTTTGGATTCCAAGACTTCAAAGACTGCAAAAACTGCAAAGACAGCAGCACCGACAAAGTCGACATCGACAACATCAGCGCAGACATCAATGATGTCCCGAGCCGGCGATGCGATTAAAAAGCGCGACTTCAAGGAAGCACATGTTCATCTAGAGAAGCTTGCCGCTTGTGGAAATTGTGGCGCTCACAACTTGCTCGGAATGATCTACGAAAATGGACTCGGTGTTGAAAAAAACATGAGTAAGGCGATTTCTCACTACGAATTTGCGGCGCAACGCGGGGTGGCATCTGCACAGCATCGCCTGGGGTCAATTTACTATCGTGGCGATAAAGTAGTGCCCCGGAATTACAAAAAGGCTCGAAGGTGGCTTCGCAAGGCTGCTGACCAAGGCTCGAGAGAAGCACGCGAGTTGTTGGAACAGGTGCCGGGAGTGACTCAAGCCGAACTCGCATTGCAGAGCGCCGGAGACAAGTTTCACCAACGTGGCAACCAGTATCAAACAGGTATGAACAACTTCGAAAAATCCTGGAAGGGCTACTCAGACCTGGTGAAAGTCATGCAGCAGGTGGGAACCACGGCAGCGCAGCCCCGCACACAATAAACGCCGCAACTCATACTTAGAATTCGCTGATTCCCGGCGATTTAATATTGGGGTGTCCAGAACCTTTAGATCCTGAATATATACACCTTAAGTGGTGCGTCAGGAAAGCTCATCATGTCTAGTGCGCGTCAGGGCTCACAAAACATGGAATCCTCGGGTGAAACAGCCCCTGGTTCAAGCTTCGCGCAATCGATTACTTTTGACCAGGTGTTTCGGTTCGAAGGTTTCGGCAAGGCTCAAGCAAAGCCGTCAAGGGATTCAGAGGCGGAGGGCGAACAGTACGTTGCCGCTAATCCGCAAAACAGGCGCATTTTGCCGCCGATTCAAATGGAGCAAATCGGGTTTGCAGAAAAGCCGGCAAAAGCGCTTGAACCTATCGCTGAACGCCAAAGGCAGATTGCCTCGACATACAATGTCGAATTCGTAAAGCCGGGGCAGTTGGTGCCGAGATTTTGGAAAATCGAAAAAGGATCTGTTCCAAAAGATCAAATGATCGTGTCGCGTCAGCCCACAATGAAGGAACTCGACGGTCTGGAAGCCGCGTTAAAGAGATCGGTGCCAAGCCAAGTCAAAGCAGATGGAACAGCCGTAAAGGTTGCGTTTCTGCCAGAAAATAGTCCTGATGGAACCCTTGCCAGTTTTTGGGCTCCGCAGAGCCTGGTGATGATTACCCCTGGTCTTTCCAACCTCGCTGCCACCGTGCGTGGTGACATGCGTTTCGATCAGAAACTGATGACAATCGAAGCTGTATTGACTCATGAATTTTCTCACAATCATGAAGACAAACTCGTCAATTCAGATGCGATGGCTGAGGCCAAGTTTGGTCCTAGCGCCGGATGGATTTGGGCAAAGGAAAGCAAAACGTGGATGCTGCTTGCTAAAGATGGTAGCTACTACGGATTCGAAGGCAACAGCATTTGGACTAAACGAAATGAACAAGGACAGCGCGTAGATGCATCTGGTAAGGTCGTCGAAAGTGCGCAAAGCGCAGTCTCGATATCAAACGATGAAATGCAAAGACAAGCCATGATCAGACCGGTGACTAGTTATTTCGATAACCCTCTGGAAATGTATGCGGAAGCGATGATGATGTTTCGGTTGGGTTCAGATCAAAGAAAATTCTTGCGCATACTGAGTCCTGTTCTTTACGAGATCGTCAAGGAAAACGATCAATCGGAGATTTCCAGCTACTTCGGGCGCACGGCATTTGGCAATCCAAAATATGTTCGAGACGTAGACGGACTTCCGAAGCCGGATTCGCCAGAGGTGCGGGCACGAATCGCTGAGTTGGAAAGATAAATCGAACGAAGTATTTTTGTTGGCTATTTCTATTGATCGCTTTTATCTATCGAGTCTTCCAAAATCTTGTACTTCGGTTCTTCGAACCCTTCGCGCAGCGACGGAGACAGATACCACGCCAGTGCAAAGGCAAACAGTATCGCTGTCATTAGCATCAAAGCAACGTACAGCATTACTTCTCCCCCTTGTATAAAGAGCGAATGTAAGCCGCCAAAACCAATCTTTCTGCATGTGACAGCTGCGCCGCCCATGGTGGCATTGCTGTTCCTGCCACACCCTCTTTCATTACTTTCAAGCTATAGGCAATTCCAGGTTGCTCGACTAAAAAGTTGGCGGGTCTCCTTTGCAGAGCCGCTGCTGCCGCGCCTTTGCCATCACCATCGAGCCCGTGGCATGATGCGCATTTCTGGCTGAACAGCGACTTTCCTTTTGTGGCATCGACGATTGAAAGGGTGCTCCGGTCTTTTTCAGTATCTGGTTTTGGAAGCGTCACCAGATAGGCCACAAGCGCTTCAACGTCTCTTTGCGGTAGGTCTCGCCATGCCGGCATTGCGCTTCCCGGGACCCCATTCATGAGAACCGTCGCGATTCGTCCTGTAGTCAGACGCTTGCTCGTAAGATCGGCTGGATGTGGGAGCAAGGTCGGTGCAGCTTCTCCGTTTCCATCGGCTGATGCTCCATGGCAGCTTGCGCAATTTTGTGCAAATAGAGCCGTTCCTCTCCTCACCGCAGTTGCTATCTGTGTGCTGTCTGTGGGTAGTTGAACCGACACACCGCCATCAGCCTGTCTTCTGAATGCCGGGCTTGCCTGCGATGCAGTGGGCTGCGACTCCAATCTCTTTATGTCGTCCGGGCAACTGCAATAAGGTGGAATGGGATAGGAAATGTGATCGACTCCGGCAAGCTGTCGTTCGCGTCCAAGTGATTTCAAATAGGCAAGCAACGCCAACGCTTCCTTAGTAGGCTGAGCGGCAGAGCCATCGAATAGCCACGGATAACCTGGCATTACTGAGTCCGACACAACCAGACGAGGATTGTATAAATGGGTAAGCTGCCAATCATCCGATCGCACGCCGGACTCTCGTGAAAGATCGGGGCCGATTCGACGCGTTCCCCAAAGGTGTGGATAGTCTACTGCCGTCTCCCAGGCGCGTGTCGGCGCACCGAAGCGCTCCACATCGGAGGCAACGACGCGTACCTGCTGTGTGTGGCAGTAGGCGCAGCCCTCGCGCGCATACACCGACCTCCCGTCGCTTTCCTGGGCTGTTAGCTTGGCCATGTTGGCAGGTTTTGTGCGGTCGATTTCCTTTTGCAAGGTGATTCCAGGGGCAACAGCCAAGGTTGAAAACGAAAGCAAGAAAAAGCCGACGCCGGCCACCGAAGACGATAGGTAAGCCATACTAAGCCAGCCGGTTGGTCGCGACTTTTCTGTCGGTTCCGTTTTCTCACTGGACTCCTTCGATTCACCTCCCTCCTCGACTTTCACAAGCGCAGCAGCATGTTCCGGGTTTCTTGGACCGGAGGTAATAGCGTGGATGAAACAGGCAAAACCAGCCAAAAGCACGCCCGCGATATGCGTGCGTGCAGACCAGTAAGGATGTGCTGTTCTCACCGAGTCGATCCACGGCAATGCACTCTGCCACATGTGGGCTTCCACCAGTCCGGCTACAGAGAGTACTGCCACCATGGCGATGAGCCCTGTAAGAAGCAACCAATAACACCAGCTCAAAGCTCGCTTGTTGTATCTCACACCTGGCAGCGACTGCCAGACGTGTGTCATGCCACCAATGGCGGTGAAGGTCGCAAAACCGGTCATCGCAAGATGGGAGTGACCAATCACCCAATCACTGAAATGCACTAGTTTGTTTACCGGCATCAAGGCTTGCAGAGAGCCTTGTAGGCTTACGACCAGGTACATGATTGTGCCTGCCCAGACAAATCTGAGCGGCAAATTGTCTTTCAGAGTTTGCGACGCTCCACGCATCGACATTAATAGGTTGGTGACGACAAGAATCACATCCATTCCCAAATATACAGATGCGACGATGGCGCCCTTTTGCGCATCCATCGGAATTGCTGAAAAAACATAGTGGTGCGTGCCGTTTAGCGGGTAGACAAAAAACAAAAGCCAGAAACCAATCATCGATAGGAAGTGGCTGTAGATTGGCCTGCCAGTTGCAAGCGGAATGACAAGAAACGCCATCGAAAGCGCAAGCGGAGTTACATACAATCCGATCGCGTCGTGAATCCACAGCCCACTGAAAGCCGCACCCTGAGCGCCTGCTACGAGCTCTGGAACAATGTTTCCGACCGGGTACGCCAAGATCGTGAAAATTAAGGCGCCGATGATATACCAACCGGAAACGTACAGTTTCGACAATTTGGTTCGAATCAGCGGAACGGCAAATTGCGCAACAGAAAGCACTAGTGCCAGTTCGACCATTCCATCTATGATCAGCGGAAACTCCGCCCACTCGAGTGGTTGGCTCATTCCAGCCATGACCATAAACCATCCTGGAAGAACGACTGCGAGATTCCACAAAATAAATAGGCACCACCCGAGGTGCTTGTTCAGCACCGGTTTATTTGCCAGTTTTGGAACAGCATAGTAAAGGAACATCAAAAATGCGTTGCCCAACCAGCCAAAGAAAATTCCTTGCGTGTGGTTGTATCTCAGTCGCCCCCAGGTTAGCCAGGGGTGGCTGTTTGCGAAGTCCGGGATCTGGAGTTTGAGAGAAACAATGGTTCCGAAAATCGCAGAGATTAGAAGCGTAATCACTGCCGCATATGCATGAGCGCGGATGAGAGAGTTTTCTTGTCTCACCGTTTCTCTCACTGCTTTGACCTCGCTTTCACATCGCCTTGTGTTATTGCGCTCTGTGTATTTGCGAAGGTGTGCAAAATCCAATAGCCGACTGCCAATTTCTCTTCGTTTGTTAATGAGCGGGGCTGTGCGTTTTCATACCCGTTCCAATTCTTGGCTTTGTGTTCCAGCGCCATGATGAACGACGGTGGCAGCTCGGACTTGTTTTGCGTTTGTGACGAGAATCGTTGTGCGATTGACGTGTAAGAAGGTCCGGTCATTTTTGAATCTACGTCATGGCAGCCGGAACACTTTGTTTGTGAAATGCTTTTACCCGCAGTGAGCAGTGCTTGCTTCGCCGCTTCATCCGCAGGCAATTTAATGGGTTGGAAATCTTTGGATGACTCTGCCGATTTCACGTCTGATTGCTGGTCAATCAGCGTCCCGCCTTTCAGCCCGAACCAAGAGACAAACGCACCAGCCACAAGAAGAACACCGGCCAAGATCGCAGGAGTGCGTCCAGCCTTGTCGGAGTACTTGGGTGTGTCTTGCTCGTGCATCACTTCTTTTCTGCCGGCTTGCCTTTGATTGCAGTCAAATACTCGACAATTTCCTTTGCTTCGGGCTCAGTGATGTGAGCACCAAATGTCTTGATCATTTTGTCGACTTCCTTTGTCCATGTCGCTTCGGGAAAGTCCGGTTGCATGGTGACGTACCGTAAGGAGTGGCAGACCCCGCAGCGTGAGACAAACGCATCGTGGCCTTTCCCTGGAGGGAATTCCGGCTCGTCATGCGGAAGTTCAATTGCTTTTGTAGTTTGATCTTTTGGAGAAACCTGACTTTGATCAGTCGGCTGAGATTGCACTTGGCTGGTCTTTTCTTCACTGTTTTCATCGCCACCACAGCTGGTGAGCAAAGAAACGCTGCCGAAAGACATGAGCATGACGACTATAGCAAAGCACAACTTCTTCAGATTCATGATTGCATCACCTGTACATCAATGTGTTCGATGACGTTGCGCATGTAGCCGCTCTTGTTCCACTGTTGGAGAATCTGACCGTCTCCGGCAGCGTTGTAGCAGCGGGACATTATTCGATAAGGACCCGCTGCCGGTGGTGTCCAATTGAGACGCCACCGATGAAATGCAAACCTTCCTGCGCCGGTTTGATCGATGCTTGCTGCTTCCCACTTATTGCCACCATCTGTGGAAACTTCGACTCGTTTAATTCCGGTGCCACTGTCGAATGCAATTCCTTCGATTTCAGTTGCGACACCGATTTGAAGTTTGTCGGTGAAGTCAGGGCGAATGATCAAAGAGCGCACGCTCATGCGATTTATAGGAATAGTGTCGGTAGCCAAATGCTCCGGTTCTTCAATTGCATTTTTTGTTTTCGGAATTCTGTATGCTTTGTCCATCCAGAAGCCTTTGAACTTTTCCGGAAGTACATTGATTTCCTTGAGTGCCTTAACCCAGTAAGTGGCATACCAGCCTGGAACAACCAAGCGTAAGGGAAAGCCATTCAGCATAGGCAATTGTTCGCCGTTCATCTCATAGGCAACAAGCACTTCTTCGCTCATTGCATGATTTGCGTCAAGAGCCTTCACGAATTTCGCCATACTATAAAGTGGTGGCTCATCGAGTCCTGCGAAACTTACTTGAACTGCACCGGATTTGATACCGGCAGATTCCAGAATGTCTTTTAGTCGGGCACCGGTCCATTCCGCATTACCGACTGCACCATGCCCCCACTGACCGCCGGGAACTTTGGGTTCAAACAGCGATCTGGAGTTTCCCGAACATTGGTTGACTGCGATGATTCGATGAGGCTCGAATTTTGTCTTCAGATCGTCAACGCTCAAGGTCATTGGTTTGTCGATGTGCCCGGTTACGTTCAGACGGAATGTTCTGAGGTCGACACTTGTCGGAACACCAGAGTGATGCCAACGCACGAAGAATGCTTCGTTTGGTGTCAAGTCTTGGCGGAGAAAGTGAATTGGTGTTTCAAGTTGAGGCGGGCGGTCGGTGAGAAGAATCATCTCCGTCTTTTCGGGAAATCTGGCGACAGTTAACCCGGGCTGCACTTTGATGATGCTGTCTGTGTCTTTCGTGCAGGCCGCAGTCAAACCGGAAAATGCACCAGCAGCCGCCATCAACAAGAATCCTCGGCGGCTTATCAAATTGCTCTTTTCGTTGATTTCTGAGTGCACCGCTACCACAAATTTGCTGTCGTAATAGCTTATCTGCTTGGAGTCTCCAAGCGTAAGGTTGTCTCATTAATCCGATCGATAACTGTATTGGTTCAAAACCAGGATCAAATTCGCCAATTCAATTCCAGCCTGTTCCAAATTCCGTAGGGCTCGAACAATGCTTGTTGTGCTCATGTTACGCGACGGTTCGTTTTCATCATAGATAACTATTACTCCACAGTGGTCGTTATGTTTCTTGGCTATCTGTATAAAGTCTCTATGGTTTCTGGTCAGAACTGTCCGACCTAGTGTTTGAGCTAAGTGAAAAACAGCGTTGTCAGATTTGCCATTGAAATTTTCTTCTCCCACGCTGGTAATGTCGAATCCATTTTTTCTCAAAAGAGAAAGCAAGCGACTTCTCTGCATATCTTCATCGACGAGTAGTCTCAGGCGGGTCAATCGCTAGTCCTTCAGACTCAAGGAATTGGCGCGCCTCTAATGCTTCTAGACGCAGGAGCTCCTTGTTTTTTTCGCAGTACACAATGCACTCGCGAACAGCTTCGACTGGAATATCCCAATTCTTGGCTGCTTGTTCAGGAGTGAGTTTTTCTGTGTGCAGATCGTTCCACACAACACTTGCAGGTATTTTAGTGCCTTTGACGAACAGTTGCTTTCTCCATGAGTGCGGGCGGGCAACCAGGAAACTCCATTCTGGCTGCGGGCTTTCGATCCATGGAAGTGGGAGTCGGTGATACTCTGACTCGATTGGTTTTGCTTGATAAAAAAGATTTCCACGCTGAGATTCAGCTGCGAGGAATGCT